>JBARCL010000029.1:0-158129 GCA_049794055.1 Sulfitobacter sp. | reverse complement strand
AGGACGTCAAATTTGACACCGATGCCCGCAACAAAATCCTCAAGGGTGTGAACATCCTTGCGAATGCGGTAAAAGTTACCCTCGGCCCTAAAGGCCGTAACGTGGTTCTGGACAAATCGTTCGGCGCACCGCGCATCACCAAAGACGGTGTTTCCGTGGCCAAAGAGATCGAGCTGGAAGACAAGTTCGAGAACATGGGCGCGCAGATGGTCAAGGAAGTTGCTTCCCGCACCAACGACGAAGCAGGCGACGGTACAACAACCGCAACTGTTCTGGCCCAGGCGATTGTTCAGGAAGGCATGAAATCTGTTGCCGCCGGCATGAACCCGATGGACCTCAAGCGCGGCATCGACATGGCGACGCTGACTGTTGTTGAAGCCATCCGCGCCGCGGCACGTGATGTTTCCGACAGCGACGAAGTCGCTCAGGTTGGTACAATTTCTGCAAACGGCGAAAAAGAAATTGGCCGTCAAATTGCAGACGCAATGCAGCGTGTTGGCAACGAAGGTGTGATCACCGTCGAAGAAAACAAAGGTCTGGAAACAGAAACCGTTGTTGTCGAAGGCATGCAGTTCGACCGTGGTTACCTGTCACCTTACTTTGTCACAAACTCTGACAAAATGACGGTTGAGCTGGAAGACGCGATCATTCTGTTGCACGAGAAGAAGCTTTCTTCGCTGCAGCCAATGGTTCCGCTTCTCGAGCAGGTTATCCAGTCACAGAAGCCTTTGCTGATCATCGCAGAAGATGTTGAGGGCGAAGCGCTTGCAACATTGGTTGTAAACAAACTGCGCGGCGGTCTGAAAATCGCTGCTGTTAAGGCCCCTGGTTTCGGCGATCGTCGCAAGGCGATGCTGCAAGACCTAGCGATCCTTACTGGCGGTCAGGTGATTTCCGAAGATCTGGGTATGAAGCTTGAGTCCGTCACCATGGACATGCTGGGTTCTGCCAAGAAAATCACGATCACTAAAGACGAGACCACAGTGATCGATGGTGCCGGTGACAAGGCCGAGATCGAAGCACGCGTTTCCCAGATCCGTACACAGATCGAAGAAACCACGTCCGATTACGACAAGGAAAAGCTGCAAGAGCGCGTGGCCAAACTGGCCGGTGGTGTTGCTGTGATCCGCGTTGGTGGCATGACCGAAGTTGAAGTCAAAGAGCGCAAAGACCGCGTTGATGACGCCCTGAACGCGACACGTGCAGCGGTTCAAGAAGGTATCGTTGTCGGTGGTGGTGTTGCGCTGGTTCAGGCGGGCAAAAAGCTTGCTGGTCTGACAGGCGACAACAACGACCAGAACGTTGGTATCTCCATCGTGCGTAAAGCACTGGAAGCACCGCTGCGTCAGATCGCCGAGAACTCCGGTGTGGACGGTTCGGTTGTTGCGGGCAAAATCCGTGAGAGCGACGACCTGACATTCGGCTTCAACGCGCAGACCGAAGAATATGGTGACATGTTCAAGTTCGGCGTGATCGACCCTGCCAAAGTTGTGCGCACTGCATTGCAGGACGCGGCATCTATCGCTGGTCTGTTGATCACCACCGAAGCCATGGTTGCTGACAAACCTTCTAAAGAAGGTGCTGGCGGCGGCATGCCCGATATGGGCGGCATGGGCGGCATGGGCGGCATGATGTAAGGCATTTGCCTTATATCTATCCTGCCATTCGGTAAGATACGCAAAAGGCCCTTCGGGGCCTTTTGTCGTTTTGGGACACAAGGAGAATTGCCTGACCTAAGGGTATCTGTCGGGTGCGTTAAGGTTCCATCAAGGGCGGAATGCTAACCTATCGGTTCCAGAGAGTGGTGAGTGTCTATGAATCCTGAAAGCGTCCAATCCTCCGTTATCGTTGATAAACAGTCTGGATCGTCTCAGGACATAGAGGATTTCATCTATTTGATAAGTCATGATGTTCGGGCTTCGGTGCGGGCCCTGTTGGAGTTGCCACAATGGATTGCTGAGGATCTTGAAGAGGCAGGTGTGAAAATTGACGGTTCTGTCGCGGCGTCGATCGAGCTTATGAACCGGCACACCGGACGTCTGGACCGGATGCTGGTTGATTTACTGACCTTTTCGCGAATTGGGCGGATGCAGGAAGTACGGGTTAACAACCTTTCTGACGTTCTTGATCAAGTGCTTGAGGAAATTCCAATACCGGCCGGGTTTACGGTAATCCGAAATCTCGATTGTGATGATGTCGTGATGGGAGACCGCGATGTTCTTACGTTGTTCGATGCGTTAATCCGCAATGCATTGAAACATCACGATAAACCTTCGGGCCAGATTATCATCAGCAGTTCGATAAAAGAGGGCGAGCTTGTCCTGTCTGCTGCGGATGACGGGCCGGGAATCCCGGATGAATACCGCGAGAACGTTTTTGGCGCGATGCGCACTTTGCGCCCGCGAGACGAGGTTGAGGGCAGCGGCATGGGCCTTGCCAATGTTCGCAAGATTGCAGTGCTATATGGCGGGACGGCTCATGTAACCGATTCTCCTTATGGTCGCGGTAGCCTGGTCGAAGCGCGGGTCCTGTTGAGCGCTACCGATTGAGCCGGTAAGGTTTTCATCAAATCCAAGACGTCGAGACCGCCACGTTAAGGACTCCGCAGGGTTTATCCGCAATCTTACCGGGGAACAGTTCAACCAAGGACCAAGCCAATGCTCAGCGCAGAAACGAACCGGTTTTCTTTTCCTGGTGTTCCTCCCGTTCCCCATGACATTCGCGCATTGCTGCTGGATGACAGCAATTTTGACCGCGCTCGCATTCGGCGGTTGAGCCAGAAAACGGAATTGTCGATCCATCTGGATGAGGTCGAAAGCATCGAAGCGATGGATGCTGCGGTGGCCAAGCAGAGCTATGATCTGATCCTTATTGATTACCGTCTGCCGATTGGGGACGGGATGGAGGCGCTGAACCATGTGCTGCTGAATGATCGAAACAAAGATGCAGGCAAGATCATGATCACCGGTGACGGTGCCCGTCAGACCGCGATGCAAGCGATGCGAGGCGGATACCATGACTTCCTTACCAAAGAAGAGATGGATGCCGCAGGTTTGCGGGATGCCATGCTCAACGCCGTCACAATGGCACGTCAACAGCAGCAATTGATGCTGCAAGCGACGCAGCATCGCGAGTTCCTGCGTCAGGGGCTGGTCGCCGCGTTGCAAGACAGTGACGTGCAAAGCAGCGTTGTATCTTTGGTGCGTCGCAATATGGCAGGCGCTGGAGACCGCTTCAACGAAATGATCAATCGCTTTGATGCCGCCGACGTTGATGCGTTGCTTGCCGGTTTGGATGACGAGGATGACTTTGTATTTCATTGACCGGTCTGTCCGCCCGCCCCTAAAACGCGGTTCCGAACGCTGACCTCTTGGCGCATGAGATCAGACGGGTTAAGCCAAGACATGCGCCTATTCCTTGCCATCACCTTGACTATGATCGCTTTTGCCGCGAATTCCATTCTGACGCGCATGGCGATCGAGGGCGGGTTCATCGACCCTTCGGGGTTTGCACTGGTGCGAGTTATCTCGGGCGCGCTTGTGCTGGGTATGATCATTTCCCTACGTGGCGGAGGTCTTCCGCTCTTGCGCCGCAATCGGATTGCGGGTGCCCTGAGCCTTGCCGTGTATCTGGTCGGGTTTTCGCTTGCCTATCTTACTCTTGATGCAGGGTTGGGGGCGTTGATCCTGTTTGGTGTGGTGCAGGTCACCATGTTTGCCCATGGCGCCATGCGCGGCGCGGCCCCAACCCCACGTCAACTGACAGGCGGAGCAGTGGCTTTTATTGGGCTGCTAAGCGCACTTTGGCCAGGTCCGGGAGGAGTGGCAGACCCGATCGGCGCGGCGCTGATGGTTTTTGCCGGCCTCGGGTGGGCCGCCTACAGCATCATCGGGCGCAGCGCGCAGGATCCGCTGGCCGCTACCTCTGCCAATTTTCTACTGTGCATCCCCATTTTGTTGATCTTACTGACGGGCACCGGTCTGACCTTTAGCGCGACCGGCATCGCATTAGGCATATTGTGTGGCGGGCTGACCTCGGGGCTTGGATATGCGTTGTGGTATTCGGTCTTGCCAAAAATAGAGAGTGCGACTGCAGCCATCGTTCAGCTGAGCGTGCCGGTAATTGCCATTCTCGCGGGGGCGGTTCTGTTAAACGAAGATATCGGACCGATAGTTATTTTTGCCACTCTGTTGGTCGTGGGCGGCATTGCATTGTCGGTGACTGGTCGGGCTGCACCGGTGGATCGCAACTGATCTGAAATGTCCACGCGCCATCGTGGCAAGGCCTTCCAACTTGTCATGGCATCTGGCTTTATCAACTGTCCTATGTGCCGGGTCTTGGCACAGGCAGTTGACCAGCCCGTGTTCTGGGGCATCGGTGGCACTTTTTACCCAAGTGACAAACAAGCGGCATTTCCCACCACCGGCTTTCGGTCTATCTGCTTGCAGATGACCTATCGGATGTATCTTTTTGCCGCCCTTACCGGGCTGATCGCGTGCCAGCAAAGCCCGGCACAGGCCCGCTGTGTGGTGCTGCTGCACGGGCTGGCGCGGACCGAGACGTCATTCGCCCTGATGGAGGCGGCGCTTGAGATCGAAGGGTATCGGATTATCCGGCCGGGCTACCCCTCGACCGAAGCCCCGATAGAAAAATTGACGCGTGAGACCGTGCCAGCAGCAATAGCGGCTTGTGGTACAGTAAAAGTTGATTTTGTGACCCACTCCATGGGCGGAATCCTCGTACGTCAATGGGTGCATGAAGCCGGGGCAGAACGTGTGGGGCGTGTCGTGATGCTGGGGCCGCCAAATCAGGGCAGTGAGGTGGTGGACCAATTGGATGACATTGCGGCCTTTGACTGGATCAATGGCCCCGCGGGCCAGCAGATGGGCACCGGGCCGGACAGTTTGCCGCGAAAATTACCCGCAGCGACATTTCAGTTGGGGATTATTGCCGGGTCGCAATCCCTTAACCCGTATTTCTCTACGTTGTTGCCGGGGCAAGATGATGGCAAAGTGTCTGTCGCATCGACGAAACTGGCGGGGATGCAAGACCACATCGTCTTGCCCGTGACCCATACATTTATGATGAATAATCCGCGTGTTATTGCCCAGACAATGGCGTTCCTGCGGACCGGCAAGTTCGACCGCAGCATGACCTGGTTCGACGGCGTTCTTGATTCAATCGGATGCCCTGAAGGGGACTGTATTCTTGGGTCGGAGGATGACGATGACAAACCTTGATCTGACAGGAGCGAAAGTGCTGCAAGCGGACGGGCTTCGCGCCATGCCGCTTTCTTTTGCGGAGGGCATGATTGTCGAAGCGCCTGTCGGGCGGGTGATCGACCTATCGGGCTATCTTGTCATGCCGGGCATTGTTGATCTGCACGGGGACGGGTTTGAACGGCATCTGGCCCAACGGCGCGGCGCGATGAAGCAGTTGGATGCGGGGCTGATTGCCTGTGAGGCAGAGCTGGCGGCGAACGGAATTACCACTGCTGTGCTGGCGCAATTCGTCAGCTGGGAGGGCGGGATGCGCGGGCTGGACTTTGCCGAACGCGTTTTTGCCGCGATCCGCGATACCAAATCCGCCTTGGTCACCGACCTGCAGGCACAGTTACGGTTCGAAACGCATCTGTTGGAATTATATGATGATCTGCCGCAGCGGCTGGCCGATTGGGACATCCGCTATATGGTGTTCAACGATCATCTGCCACATGACCGTCTGGAAGCAGGGAAGATTCCGCGTCGCTTGAACGGACAGGCACTCAAGGCACGGCGTAGTCCGGAAAAACACCATACTTATTTGAAAGAGTTGCATGAGCTGGGCCCACTTGTGCCTGCGGCTTTGGATTCGCTTTGCCCGCGATTAGCGGCGGCGGGGATTCGCATGGGGAGCCATGATGACGCGACGGCCGAGACCCGCGCGGTCTGGCGGGCACGAGGGGTGCAAGTCGCTGAATTTCCTGAAACGCTGGAAGCGGCAGAGGCGGCCCATGCCGCAGGAGATCCGGTACTGATGGGGGCGCCCAATGTGGTGCGCGGCGGGTCGCACAACGGCAACCTGTCTGCCATTGATTTGCTGGCAATGGGGTATTGCGATGCGCTGGCCTCGGATTATCACTATCCGTCGCCGCGCCGCGCTGCCTTGATGTTGGCGGATGCAGGGGTGCTTGATTTACCCGGTGCTTGGGCACTGATTTCCTCAGGACCTGCGGCGGTACTGGGGCTTTCCGACAGAGGCAGTCTTGAGGTCGGCAAGCGCGCGGATTTTGTAGTGCTTGAGGCAGAGACACGGCGTGTGGCCGCGACCTTTGTCAAGGGTCGCGTGTCCTATATGAATGGCGCGATCGCAGAGCGATTTATTGGGTGATGCGGTTAACGTGGCCCATTTTGCGGCCCGCCTTGACCTCGGCTTTACCGTAAAGATGAAGGGCGGTGTCCTTTTCAGACGCCAAGGCGGGAACGCGGTCCATGTCATCGCCGATCAGGTTTTCCATGACAATATCCGCATGGCGTGAACCGTCACCCAAGGGCCAACCGGTGACAGCGCGAATGTGCTGTTCGAACTGGTCAACGGTACAGCCGTTCTGCGTCCAGTGGCCTGAATTATGCACGCGAGGCGCGATTTCGTTCACAATCAATCCTTGCCGTGTGACAAATAGCTCGACGCCAAGTACGCCGACATAATTCAGTGCGTTCAATATCTTGGCAGCCATGAGGACGGCATCCATCCGCTGGGAGCTGGTCAGTTTTGCAGGCACAGTGGTGGTGTGCAGGATACCGTCACGATGGACGTTTTCACCGGGGTCATAACAGGCAACATCGCCCGAGGCGCTGCGCGCGGCAATGACGGAAACCTCGTGTGTGAAATCCACAAAGCCTTCGAGAATTGCGGGCGCGCCGTTCATGTCGGCAAAGGCTTGATCCGCATCTTCGGGGGTGCGAAGCCGCGCTTGCCCCTTGCCGTCATATCCAAAGCGCCGGGTTTTCAGGATGGCAGGTGCGCCGATAGCAGTCACTGCCTTTGCCATTGCCGCCGCATCAGGGATATCGGCAAAAGGCGCGACAGTTAGGCCCAAATTCTGCAAGAATTCCTTTTCCGTCAAGCGATCTTGGGAAATCCGCAATGCCTCGCGGCCCGGCCGGATCGGTACTTGTGCTTCGATCAGATCAAGTGCTTCGGTCGGGACGTTCTCGAACTCGAAAGTCACCACATCGCAGGCAGCGGCAAACCGGCGCAAGGCATCGGCATCTTCGTAAGACGCGGTAGTGACGGCATCGGCCACGTGACCCGCCGGAGGGTTTGCACCCGGTTCAAAAATATGGGTTTTGAAACCCAGACGTGCAGCGGCGACCGAGAGCATACGCCCCAGTTGCCCGCCGCCCAGAATGCCGATGGTGCTGCCAAGGGGGAGGGGATTATTCATCGGTAGGTGCCTCGGGAATTGAAGCGCTGAGGGCATCACGCCATGTATCAAGGCGTGCGGCGAGTTCTGGGTCTTGTAAGGCCAGAATGCCCGCTGCCATCAATGCCGCGTTTGCGGCCCCCGGCGCACCGATGGCCATGGTCGCCACGGGAAACCCCTTGGGCATCTGCAAGATCGAATAGAGACTGTCCACGCCGGACAAGGCTTTGGTCAATACCGGCACGCCGATCACCGGCACGCGGGTCTTTGACGCCATCATGCCGGGCAAATGCGCCGCACCCCCGGCGCCCGCAATAATAACCTGCAAACCACGATTCACTGCGGTTTTACCGTAATCCCACAGGCGGTCAGGCGTGCGGTGTGCCGACACAATGCGTGTTTCGTAAGCGATGCCAAGCTCATCCAGCAGCTGCGCCGCTTCACGCATCGTTGCCCAGTCGGATTGTGAGCCCATGATGATGCCAACAGGAGGGGTGGTCATGTAAATGCGCCTTTGGTCGGGAATTAGGAACGCGCACTATAGCCAGACTGCGCGCGGGGGCAATGCGGTGAATCGGGCCGGAAAACCAAGATCTATGTTCAGGCGATGATGTCCGGTGTCAGCCGGTCTTCGATCTGGGCAATTAGATCCTTCAGCCGCAGTTTGCGCTTTTTCAAGCGCTGGACCGTCAGTTGATCGGCTGTGCCGCGCTCTGCCATGGCAAAAATAGCCTCGTCCAGATCACGGTGTTCGCGCCGGAACACTTCGAGTTCAACGCGTAAAACGTCATCATTCTTCATCGAAAGATCGTTAGACGCATTCATAACCGGATGATTCCATTAATGTCTGTGCATGTAACATAGTCGTTCACCTTGCTTGCGCATAGCCCTTGCACGGAAGACACACTGCCCCCATATTCAAGACAACGGTTGCCACAACGGGGCCGAACATGACTGTCGCTTGAGACTATAAGGACGTGTCGGATGACGAAAATGACGTTAGCCTCTTATCCCCACATGCTGGGATTTGAACAACTTGAGCGGGTGCTTGAACGCACTGCCAAGACTGGTAACGAAGGGTATCCGCCTTTCAATATCGAACAGACCTCTGATTTCAGTTACCGCATCACGCTGGCCGTCGCCGGTTTTGCGGAAAATGATCTGGCGATCACGGTCGAAGACCGACAGTTGGTTATCCGCGGCCGTCAGGCAGACGACAGTGACGGGCGGATTTTCCTGCATCGCGGTATCGCTGCGCGGCAGTTCCAGCGATCGTTTGTATTGGCCGATGGTGTCGAAGTTGGCGAAGCGCAGATGGAAAACGGTCTGCTGCATGTGGATTTGACCCGTGCCAAGCCCGAGACCGTTGTTCAAACGATCAAGATCAAGAAAGGGTAGGACGATGCAAGACACGAACCCCCAAACAATGAATCCGGAAACGACGGACCGTACCGTCTATGTGAAATCAATTCTGGTAACCGATCTGCCACGCGAAGTGCGCGATCAGGCAGAAGGGCTTGAGCTGCTTTACGCGGTGCACGACGCGCAGGGCCAACAACTGGCCCTTGTCGGCGACCGCAAGCTGGCGTTCATGCTGGCGCGTGAACATGACTATGCACCCGTTATGGTGCATTGATCTGGCACTCCGGTGAGAATTGTCTAGACTTTGAGGGGCCGCACATAAGTGCGGCCTTTTTTGTTCGGGAGGGCATATGGCCTTTGATTTTGATTGGGTGGATGCTTTTGCCGATGCCCCGTTTGGTGGCAATGGGTGTGCGGTGGTGCACGGCGGCGCCGTCCTGTCCGATGCGATTTGCACGGCCTATGTCCGCGAGACAGCACTGGTGGAATGCACCTTTACCGGCCCTTCAGAAGTGGCTGATTTCAGGGTGAAATACTATCTGGCCAGTCGCGAGATTCCTTTTGCAGGTCATCCGACAATCGCTACGGTCGCCGCACTTTTGCATCGCAAGATCATCGGCGAGGGCGCTTTGACGCTGGAGACCGGTGCGGGGATCGTTGCGGTTGATGTGGTGGATGGGTTGATCACCATAACGCAGATTGCCCCCAGCTTTGGCGTGGAAGTACCGGCGGAACTCGTGGCGCAGGTCGGTGGTATTGCCGCATCAGAGATCATCGGCACGCCGCAGGTTGTTTCAACAGGGCTGCCGTTTTGCATTACGGTGCTGAAGAACCGCGAAATGGTGGATGCCTTGCGCTTTAACATCGCGGGGTTTGATGCCTATCGTGCGTACTTAGGGCAAGGGGCGTCGGATATTATGGAGCCCTATTGGATCACACTGGAAGGGGCCACAGCCGCAGGCGATGCTTATGCGCGGCTTTTGATGGCGCCGCCCAGCCCGTCGGAGGACCCGTTCACCGGATCGGCCACGGGGGCAGCGGCATCTTATCTTTGGGCCAAAGGGTTGATCGAGTCTCCAACATATGTCGCAGAACAAGGGCACGGCATGGGCCGCCCCGGTCAAGCACAGGTGGAGGTCTTGGGACCACGTGATGCGATCACCGGCGTCAAGGTGGCGGGACGTGGTGTGGTGATCATGTCAGGTACGGCGTATCTGCCGGAATGAAGAAAGCGCGGCCCTTTGAAGGGGCCGCGCTTTGGGTCATATGACGTTGGGGGCGGGTGTTACCCTGAAATCAAACCCATGCTTTCCAGCTTCAACAGCACCTGATGGGCACAGTTATCTACGTCGACATTTTCGGTTTCGACGCTGAGTTCTGGGGTTTCTGGCACATCGTAAGGGTCTGAAATCCCTGTAAACTCTTTGATCTTGCCTTCGCGGGCCAGCTTGTACAGCCCCTTGCGGTCGCGGCGTTCGCATTCTTCGATGCTGGTCGCGACATGGACCTCGACAAAGGCACCAAAGTCTTCGACGTCTTCGCGCACGGCGCGACGGGTGGTCGCATAGGGCGCAATCGGCGCACAGATGGCGATGCCGCCGTTCTTGGTGATTTCAGACGCAACATATCCGATGCGGCGGATGTTCAAATCGCGGTGTTCCTTGCTAAAACCCAACTCGGAAGACAGGTTTTTGCGCACGATATCGCCATCCAGCAGTGTCACCGGACGGCCACCCATTTCCATCAGCTTGACCATCAGAGCATTCGCAATTGTGGATTTGCCGGAGCCGGAGAAGCCGGTGAAAAATACGGTAAAGCCCTGTTTATTGCGTGGTGGACGGGTCCGACGCAGTTCTGTGACCACCTCTGGGAAAGAAAACCATTCAGGGATTTCCAGACCCTCTTGCAAACGGCGGCGCAATTCAGTGCCGGAAATGTTGAGGATCGTGACGTTTTCCTTGTCGTGAATCTCGTCCGCTGGCTCGTATTGGGCACGTTCCTGCACATATACCATGTGTTTGAAGTCGACCATTTCGATGCCCATTTCCTCTTGATGCTCACGGAACAGGTCCTGTGCATCGTAGGGGCCATAGAAATCCTCTCCCGCCGAGTTTTTACCCGGACCGGCATGATCACGTCCCACGATAAAATGTGTGCAGCCGTGGTTCTTGCGGATCAAGCCGTGCCAGACGGCCTCGCGCGGGCCGGCCATCCGCATGGCAAGGTTCAGCAGGGACATGGATGTGGTCGCTTGCGGGTACTGATCCAGCACCGCCTCGTAACAACGCACGCGGGTGAAGTGATCGACGTCGCCGGGTTTGGTCATGCCGACCACGGGGTGGATAAGCAGGTTCGCCTGTGCCTCGCGGGCAGCGCGGAAGGTCAGTTCCTGATGCGCACGGTGTAGGGGATTGCGGGTCTGGAAGGCGACAACCTTGCGCCAGCCGACTTTGCGAAAATAGGCGCGTAACTCGTTTGGCGTGTCACGGCGGGCGCGGAAATCGTAATGGACAGGTTGCTGGATGCCGGTGACAGGGCCGCCCAGATAAATCTTGCCGGCCTGATTGTGCAGATAGTTCACCGCAGGATGGGCGCTGTCATCGGCACCAAAGACTTGCGCCGCTTCACGCGCCTTGTTCGGCTCCCAACGGTCGCTGACGGTCATGGTGGCAAGGATCACGCCTTCCTGGTCGCGCAGGGCAATATCCTGGCCAACCTCGAGCGAGGCGGCAAAATCTTCGGAAACGTCCAGCGTGATCGGCATCGGCCATAGTGTGCCATCTGCCAGCCGCATATTATCGACAACGCCGTTGTAATCTTCCTCGGACAGGAACCCCTTAAGCGGGTTGAACCCGCCGTTCATCAGTAATTCCAGATCACAAATTTGGCGTGGTGTCAGATCGTGGCTGACGAGGTCGGCCGCTTCCATCTTCATTTTCTGCGCGGATTCGTATGATACGTAAAGCTCCGGGATCGGAGCGAGATTTGCCAACATGCTCATAATTTTCTCGTTTTTGCCTCAGGCCGGACCGGCCATTTGCCTGCCCTATGCCGCTTGATTACGGCAAAAGTCTAGCAACCCGGCGGCAAAATCTACAAAAACAGGAGAATGTCGCGGGTTTTTCGGGTTTTTAGAACCTATGTCTCTTCAAACGCACGAAACCGTGCCAATTGCACGGTCAGATCACTGGCTTCTGATACCGGCCATGCCAACAGCGGGCTACTAAGGCCACGCAGTTCAAGCGCATTCATTTCTTCCTTTGGTACAGAATGTCCCGCGGCAAGCAGCAGCGGGTCGGATATGAATACCTGGACCTTATATTCTTTCGTGACCCCCTCGATCCTGGATGCGGTGTTGACGGTGTCGCCGATCAGGGTGCGCGGGGCCTGACCAGCCGCACCGATTTCGCCCAAAACCACATCTCCTAGATGCGCCCCGATGCCGATGGCGACGGGGCTTTGCCCTTCGCTGGCCAGTGTCTCGTTGAAGCTGGCCAAGGCCTGCGCAATGCCTTCGATAGCGCATAGTGCTGCATGGGCGGAACTTGTCGTGTCAGATGTTTCGAAAACGGCGAGAAACCCGTCACCAAGGTATTTGTCGACGGTGCCGCCTTGTGCGTTGATCGGCGGGACAATTGCGTCAAAGAACCGGTTCAGCAAAAACACGACATCATATGGCAGTTGCCCTGTGGTCCGTGCCGTAAACCCGCGCATGTCCAGAAACAGCAGCGCCAGTTCCTTTTCCTCGCCTTGGCTGGCATGGCCGCGCAGCTTGCTGCGCCCGTCCGGTTGAAAAACACGCATGACGGTCATCGGTTCTATCGGTTTGATCTGACAGGCCAGCCGCGTGTTCGGTTCGGCACCGACAGCCGCAAGGCTGCGGGCCTCGGCTTCGCTGGGCGGATGCAGTAGATCCAACCCCTCCTCAATCACCACGCGGCACGTGGTGCAACGCCCGCGCCCGCCGCACAGGGATGCGTGCGGAATGCCGCGAAGGCGCGACATTTCCAGTAGGGTGAGCCCCCGCGGGGCGTTGATTTGCGCCCCGTTGCCATAGCGTATGGTGACGGATTGCTGCCGCGCACGTATGTATCTTACGAGGTAGGCCAGCGCGACAACGACCATGATGGCGCCAAAGAGCCAGCGCAATTGCTCGGTCAAACTGATCAGCTCTGCAAAGGTTGTGTTGTCGGGAAAGTTGAACCGTTCAATCATGCCATCGCGTTCAACAGGGTCGGCAAACTGTGCTCTGACGCGCCGCCCCTCAACCAGAAACCCCGCCAGTGCAAAAGCGGGGACAAGGGCAGCCAGACCCGCGAGCGTGGGAATATTGCGCCGCCACCATGCCTTGCTCCGAAGCCAGAAATGCAACCCCGTACAGCCGTGTACCCAGACAACCAGCAATAGCAGGCTTTGTTTCCAGCCATCTGCGGTGTTGTAGAGCAGCAGCATGATGTATCCCATCTCGTCGTTGACGTCATGGAATTCATGGGCGGTGCGGGTATGAATCAGATGGGCAACCAGCAGCAGGGGGATAAGGATGCCAAGCCCGGTTTGTATTGCTTCCCATAGTGGCATCCGCAAGGTGCCGCGTTGGGCCAGCTTTACGAGGGCAAAGGAGATGTGGACGATAAACGCCCCATAGAGCAGCACCGAGCCCAAGAAGCTGCGGGTCACAAATTGGCGCGCGTCCTGCATGGCGTCCATCCAGGCAGGCGATAACATGCCAAGCCCGATGTTCAGGAAATGGAGTAAGGCATAGGTGAACAGCACCAACCCGCTTGTAATGCGCAGGCGCGTGGACCAGTCGCCGCGCCAAAGATCGTTCATATCGTGCCCCCCCTATCTATAGCTCTGCGCAAGGAGGGCAGGGGCGTCAAGCCTGCGGTGCGGATTGCGCCCCTAACCTTAGGCGTTGTCGTCGCCCACTTCCGCAAGAAAGCGTTCGGCTTCCAGCGCGGCCATACAGCCCATACCGGCAGATGTGACCGCCTGACGGTATTTATGATCGGTCAGATCGCCCGCGGCGAATACACCCGGGATCGAGGTTTCGGTGCTGTCCGGCTTGGTCACGACATAGCCCCCCATGTGGGTTTCAAGCGTGTCTTTGACCAGCTCGTTTGCAGGCGCGTGGCCGATGGCGACAAAGACGCCCTTGCAGGGGATGTCGGTGATTTCGCCGGTTTTGGTGTGTTTAACCTTGACGCCTTCGACGCCGAGCGGGTTTTCGGTGCCATAGACTTCGGTCAACTCGTGAAACCACAATGGTTCGATCTTGGGGTTCTTTTCCAAACGGTCGATCAGGATTTTCTCTGCCCGCAATTCATCACGGCGATGGATCAAGGTGACCTTGGAGGCAAAGTTCGTCAGGAACAACGCCTCTTCAACGGCGGTGTTGCCGCCACCGATCACGACAATTTCTTGTCCCCGATAGAAAAAACCGTCGCAGGTGGCACAAGCGGAAACGCCGAAACCTTTGAATTTCTCTTCGGTCTCAAGTCCGAGCCATTTGGCGCGTGCGCCCGTCGCGAGGATTACAGCATCGGCCACATAGGTTGTGCCGCTGTCGCCCTTGGCATGGAACGGGCGGCTGGACAGGTCCAGATCGGTGATGATATCGCCGATGATCTCTGTCCCCATTGCCTTGGCGTGCGCTTCCATGCGAATCATCAGGTCGGGACCTTGAACTTCGCTGTCACCGGGCCAGTTTTCGACTTCGGTGGTGGTGGTCAGCTGGCCACCGGGTTCGATGCCTTGCACCAGAATGGGTTCCACCATGGCGCGGCTGGCATAGACGCCAGCGGTGTATCCCGCGGGGCCGGAGCCGATGATCAGAACCTTGGTTTTGCGTGTGTCGGCCATCTGGCACCCCCGATGAAGTTTGTTTTGCAGCCCGCCTGATATAGACGCGCACGGCGGCATCTTAAACCCCCAACCCGCTGCCTTTGTCGCACGGTGGGCGGCGATCAGAACCAGTGCAAAAGCGGAGATTCGGAACGATTATTGCGCAGTGACGTAATATTATTGCGACTGCCTGCGCCCCTGCTATAAGAATCGCAAATTGAAAAGGAAATCCAATGGCAGGTTCACGGCTCGATCCGATTGACCGGAAAATTCTGGCCGAGTTGCAGGCAGACGGGCGGATGACCAATGTAGAGCTCGCCAAACGGGTTGGCATATCTGCACCGCCCTGCCTGCGCCGTGTGCGCACCCTGGAAGAGCAAGGATATATTCGCGGCTATCATGCGGATGTGGATGCGCGCGAGTTGGGTTTTGAAGTGCAGGTTTTTGCGATGGTCGGGCTGCATTCCCAAGCCGAAGTGGACCTGAGCGCGTTTGAGCAAAAGTGCCGCGGGTGGCCCTTGGTGCGCGAGTGTCACATGTTGAACGGCGAGGTTGATTTTGTGCTGAAATGCGTCGCACCGGACCTGTCGTCATTCCAGACTTTCCTGACCGGTGATCTATTGACCACGCCAAATGTGGAAAGCGTCAAGACGTCACTGGTTATCCGCTGCGCCAAGGATGATCCGGGCGTGCCTTTTGATGTGTTGGAAAAGCGGCTTGAAGTGGCCCCCTGACGGAGGGAACAGAGGGCCAGCAAGCGATTGTTCGATTAGGTCGCGTTGGTGTCGATGTCTTCCTCGGGGGCGCGGGGATGGGCAAGTGGCCCGAAATCGGTCACGTGGCTGATCTGCGGGAACATTCCCAGAAACCGGTCCCGCAGCGAGTGCGAAACACTCTGGATGGCCTTGGCGCCGGGGTGGAAGGTTTCCATCTCGACACCGCCCACATGGATCGCGGCATGGCGTTCAAGGCAAATGTGAAACAGACGTACCGGTGTTGGAGGGACCACCTCGATCACATTCACACCGTCAAGAAATGCGCGTACCGGCGTTAGCAGCCGTTTTTCGCCTGCCTCGGCACGCAAATGATGGGGCGTATGCAAAATACGTGCCGCAGGGCCGACGGTAAGGAAAGAACTCGGACGGCCCTGACCAAATGTATCGACCATGATGCGGATCAGTGGCATCCGACGGCCGGCATCGGCGGGCACAAAGTTGCTGGATCCGATCCAGTGCAGTTTGCAAGGGTCACCGGTTGAGGTGTTAACCATGTCACCTGGCTGCAGGTCTTCGACGGCAATATCACCCTGCGGTGTGGCAATCAGCGTACCCCTTGCGAAAGCGGAAAACGCGTTTTCAAACAATGGGATGGCAGGTGCCTTGTCTTGACCGATGTAAAGTGAGCCATCAGTGCGCAGGGCTGCGACCTCGAAGCTGCGCATCGGCATTTTAGGGGTGGGCAACAGCCCCCGTGCCGATGGCGCGGAGGGTGCAAAGCCACGCAGATTGGTGGCGTTCGACGTCGGGCGGGCGCCCAAAGCAGCATTCAGTGTCATGCGATCACCTTTTGTCAGGTTGTCACATCCGTGTTGGCCCCCACCAACATGCACGGAAATAACCAATGTCATTTCGTTCTTCGATGACACCAAAATCGCCCGATCTGACCTGCATTGTCAAAAATTGAACAACATTGGCCCCGCATTTCGCTCCAATTCAGGGGTGTTTCACCTTTCTGTTTCCCTAATTTGACGCAGCGCTGCCACATTACGGAACAAAGAAATGGCCCCGCCAGCGAATCAACGCGGGCGGGGCCGGACATAAGGTTGTCTAAAGTGACTGAAGGTACTGATTAACCCAGGTACACCTTGGAGGAGGCTTTTCGGGAAGGAGAAGTAAGCAATACCGCGTGGCAGAGGCGCCTTGGCTTAGGCCGAGCGGCGCTCATCATTTTCTGCGTTGCGTTTGGCGATGAATGCGGCGCGCCGTTTGCCACGTGCCCATGGCATCACGGTATCTTCTTTGGCGGCTGCTGCGACGATGCCTTTGATGAAGCGTGTGTTGGTTTTCATGGGTTCATTCCTCGATTTGTCTGGTTGCGGGCTTGTTTGCCCTTTGCTTGAGGATGAATATGACGCTGTAATCAGGCCGGTTTTTGGCAGCGAAGCAATTATTCAAAAAAACATTGGTAAACGTTCGGGTCGTTTGTGGCGAAGCTGCCTCAATTCGCCAAAGCCCTTGTTTTTATGGAGAAGGCCATGGCCGGTGTGATCAATGGTATCGAAAAACCCGGATTGTTTCCAAATTTGGTCTGCTCAATCGGGCAACGGCGGGGCATTACCTGCCCCAATTATGCCCAGATCTAAAGCGTGATTGCCGCGATCAACCGACCATAGTCGGCTTCTTTGGCGTGGGTTGTGCGGCGATAGGAGTAGAATCGCAGGGCATCCGCGTAGGTACAATGGCGGGTCCAGTCGGCCACGCCGACACCGGCACTGCGCAGGCGGTTCAGGCCGAAACCGGGCAGGTCGAATAACATCCGGTCCCCGTCACCTTGGGCAAAGAAACGATCAAAGCTTGTGTCCTGCGCCAGAAAATCTTCAAAAAACTCCGGTCCGACTTCGTATGCGCGCTGGCTGATGCAGGGGCCAATCACCGCCGTGATGTTTTTGCGGTCTGCGCCCAGACGTTCCATGGCTTCGACGGTTGCATCCAGCACACCGTCCAGCGCGCCGCGCCATCCGGCGTGGGCTGCCCCGATGACACCGGCATCCGCATCGGCAAAAAGCACCGGCTGGCAGTCGGCGGTCAGAACAGAGAGGGCGATTCCGGGTGTCCTGGTGACCATGGCATCAGCCTTGGGTTTTTCGGAGAAGGGGCCGGTGACTTCGAAGACGGTCGCGGAATGCACCTGATGTACGCCAACCAGATGATCCGCTGCCACGCCCATCGCATCTGCGACGCGGGCGCGGTTGATATGTACTATCTCGGTCTGGTCGGTGCTGCCTTGGCCGCAGTTGAGACCTTCGAATACGCCTGAAGAGGCGCCGCCGCGCCGCGTAAAAAAGCCGTGGCGGGTGCTGCCGAGGTGATCAGAGGTCAAAATCTCGAGTGTCATGGGGCTAATCCGGGCGGGGGGGCACTTCCTTGCGGATAAAGCGCCATTACCTTGAACAGATTTCCCATTTCTGACGGGTGCGTCAACCGGTGATGTGCAGCGATATGAGTTTCAAGCGCGGCATTGCTGAGTTGAGCAGCAAGGGTCTGGGCGCGCTGTGTTATGCCGAGCCGCTCGAGAAAGACACCTTGCGGGGTGAGGGCGGAATGGGCGCAGGGTGCGGCAGCCTGTGCCAATGCGGCAAAATCTACATGGGCGGTTAAGTCTGCATCGCCCGGTGTGTCCAGCGGTGATACCTTTTGATGCTTGCGCAGGGCTTGCAAAGTATCACCGGTTTGCTGCCAATCGCCATAGTCGACGACCAGCGCGGTACCACCATAGGCCGCAATACGTACGCAGATGGTGTCGATGATCGGTGCGATGGCTGCGCAGCTTTCCACCAGATCGCCGTCTTGGGTGTCTTTTAGTCGGGCGGTCAGGGCAGGTTGGGGTTGGGCGGGCGCCAGCCCAAATGTCAGGGTATCGCCGCTCAACCCCACCTGTCGCTCGCGCCATCCTGCGCCATCGCGTAAAAACTGGCGGATCGGCAAGGCATCGAAAAATTCGTTCGCGATCAGGAAAAGCGGTTGCTCGGGCAAGGCGTCCAGCTTGTCGATGAAGGTTACGGAATGACCTGTCAGGGTCTCGGTCTGTATCCGGCGCAGGGTTGGCGAAGCCTCGAGCAAGGTGATTTGCGCCGCCTCGACAAAACCGGGTACGCCGCGGCAGGCGCGCAGGACATCGGCCATTAAAGTGCCGCGCCCCGGTCCAAGTTCTGCCAGTGTGAAAGGCGCGGGCGCGCCCTGGCTCAGCCAGGTTTGTGCGATGCACAAGCCCAGTAACTCTCCAAACATCTGGCTGATCTCGGGAGCAGTGATAAAATCGCCGCCCGCGCCAAAGGGATCGCGGGTGGTATAGTAACCCAGCGTCGGGTGCAGCAGGCAGGTGGTCATATATTCATCGATGCGCATTGGTCCCTGCGCGGCGATCCGTGCCGTGATATGATTTTCGAGGGTCATGCCCCGCGGCGGGCCCGCAAGATAAAGAAGAGCCCGACGAGCACCATCGGAATGCACAAGAGCTGTCCCATGGTTAGCCCGTAGCCGTTAAACTGGAGTGCCAGCCCCAGCGGATTGCCTTGCGAGACGAATTGCCCATCAGGCTGGCGTAGGAATTCGACAGCGAAACGTGCTGCGCCGTAACCGGCCAGAAACACACCCATCAGCAACCCCGGGCATTTGAACGCGTCACGCCGCCAGACCAGCCAGATCAGGATTGAGCCCAAGACCGCCCCTTCGAGCAAAGCTTCGTAAAGTTGCGAGGGGTGGCGGGCACAGATGCCGACGACATCCGGGCAATATTGCGCGGCTTGTGTGGGAAAGGCGACGCCCCATGGCAGGTCAGTCGGTCGGCCCCAGAGTTCGGCGTTGATGAAATTCGCGATGCGTCCGAGAAACAGGCCGGGGGCGAGGCCAAGCGCGACCAGATCACCGACCAAAAGGGTGTCCAGTTTGTAGCGTTTGGTAAAAAAGAATGCAGCGAGGATGACCCCGATGGCCCCGCCGTGAAAGGACATGCCACCTTCCCAGAGTTGCAGGATGCGCAGCGGGTTGGCGAGGTAATAGTTGAACTGGTAGAAAATCACATAGCCCAGACGCCCGCCAAGGATCACGCCAAGAATGACCCAGAAGAGCAAATCCTCGATTTTGCCGGGAGTCATCACGGGCTGGTCGTTTCGCCACAAGCGCGGGGTGCGCGCGGCGGCAATAACCAGCCGCCAGCCCAGCAGAATACCGACGATATAGGCCAGCGCATACCAGCGCAGGGCAAACACCATGCCGAAAATCGTTACGGAAAAAATCTCGGGCGAGATATTGGGAAAAGAGAGCATTGCATTCATGGCGGTGATTGAGACCGGTTGGTGCGGGATGTCAACCTTGCCGACACGTGCCCGAGCCCCCATATAGGAGTCAAGCAACGCTCGGAGGCGAATATGCAGACCCGTAACAAATTTTTCGACGACATGTCCCAGATGATGACAAACGCGATGGGTGTGGCGCAAGGGGCCAAAGACGAGGCTGAAAATGCCCTGAAAGGCATGATGGACCGTTGGCTGGCCGATCGCGATTTCGTGACCCGTGAAGAGTTCGACGCGGTGCGCGCGATGGCGCAGAAAGCGCGTGAGGAAAATGAGGCGCTGAAGGCGCGGCTGGATGCAATGGACGCGTCCAAATAGTTGAGCTGACGGCGGCGCGTGGCACCCGAACGCGCCCCGTGGCTTTCGGGTGAACCCTTGCGTTTGAGTTTAATTGCAAGATGAAGACCGTCCCCCGCCGCCTAAATAGGGGCAGTTCTAGGGTGCGGTTATAGCTTTTCCACAATATATTGCAGTTATCCCCAGAAATGGGGGTTGCCAGAGAGCCCTGTTGTGACCACCATATCTAGTATGGGCGGTTAGGTGACTAGCGGCTTATTGTGGAGGCATCCAAGTTTGGTGTGATAAGGCATCCGCGAGCTTGGGAAAACAACAGAGGTGTCAAAATGGCCCTGACCGAGCAGTACCTTGAAGAAGAAATCCATCCGATTGATATCGTCGAGAATTTGGCGGCCTATCATGACTGGGACTTTGACCGGATTTCGGACGAACAGATTGCGATGTCCGTTGAAGGGCAGTGGCGTAGTTATTCGATCACGCTGGCGTGGTCAGCCTTTGATGAGACGCTGCGCCTGATCTGTACTTTTGAAATGGATCCGCCCGAAGAAAAGATGGCGGGTTTGTTTGAATTGCTGAACCATGTGAACGATCAATGCTGGGCCGGTGCCTTCACTTATTGGGCAGAGGAAAAACTGATGGTGTATCGTTATGGTCTGGTTTGTGCCGGCGGTGTCGATGCAAGTGCCGAGCAGATCGACACCATGATTGGTGCCGCGGTGATGTCGGCCGAACGTTATTATCCCGCGCTGCAATTGCAGGTCTGGGGTGACAAAACACCGAAAGAGGCGCTTCAGGTCGCCATTGCAGAGGCTTACGGGCGGGCGTAACACGTTCCCCTGAAACAAGCGGGGGAAATCACATGAAAGACAGTCGTATCGCCACCGGGGGCCTTATGCTTTTGGGCTGTGGCAAGATGGGATCGGCAATGCTTGCCGGTTGGCTGGCGCGGGGTTTGCCGGCGGCATCGGTCTGGGTTGTTGACCCGCACCCATCTGACTGGTTGCGCGGGACCGGTGTGCATCTGAATGCGACGCCGCCGGAAAAACCGGCCATCGTTCTGGTCGCGGTCAAGCCGCAGATGATGGCAGATGCCTTGCCCACTTTGCGAAGGATGGGCGGCGGCGATACCCTGTTTGTGAGTGTCGCGGCGGGCACGACGATCCGCTATTTTGAAGAGATACTGGGGGCGGGCACCCCTGTGGTGCGGGCGATGCCGAACACGCCTGCGGCAATTTCACAGGGCATCACGGCGATTGTTGCAAACCAGGCGGCGGGTGCCGCGGCGCTGGATGAGGCCGAAGTCTTGCTGAGTGCGATCGGGGATGTGGTGCGCTTGAGCGAGGAAGCACAGATAGATGCCGTGACCGGGGTCAGCGGTTCTGGTCCGGCTTATGTTTTTCATATGATCGAAACGATGGCAGCGGCGGGAGAGGCAGAAGGCCTGTCGGCGGAACTATCGCTTCAACTGGCCAAGGCAACCGTCGCAGGGGCAGGGGCACTGGCCTTGCAATCAGACGAAAGCCCGTCGCAACTGCGTGTCAACGTGACCTCGCCCAATGGCACGACGCAGGCGGCGTTAGAGGTTCTGATGGATGAAGAAAACGGTTTTCCGGCCTTGCTGCGTCGCGCGGTCAAGGCGGCGGCGGATCGTTCGCGGGAAATGGCCAATGGCTGAGATTGATTTTGACGATTTTATGAAGGTTGATATTCGTGCCGGTACTGTGATCCGTGCGGAACCTTTTCCAGAAGCGCGTAAACCTGCGATCAAGCTTTGGATTGATTTTGGCGGGGATATCGGGACGCGTAAAACATCCGCACAGATCACCACCCATTATGATCCTGAAACTCTGATCGGCAGGCAGGTCATGGCGGTGGTGAATTTTCCGCCACGCCAGATCGGGCCGTTCATGTCCGAAGTGTTGGTGTTGGGCGTGCCGGACGAGGCGGGCGCGATTGTGTTGCTGTCGCCGGATCAGGATGTGCCGGATGGCGGGCGGATGCACTGACCGATGATGTTACTTGCCCTTGTCGGTATGTTTTGACGCCAGATCGAGGAAACGCGCAACGCGCTGTCCCTCGATTTTCACATTCACCGAACAGGAAGCCCATTGGGCCTTGCCGGCGGTCTTGGCACTGACCAGACTTTTCATTGTCGCAGCTTCGGCGCTGCCGGAGGATTTTGCCGCCGGTTTGAGAACCTTGATCTGCTTGTCGATGACTTTAACCAGATTCTTCTGGGCCTTTTCATGTTTCTTCAATGCACCGGCAATTACCTTTGAGGCGCCTTTGATCTCTTTGTCGACCTTCCCGAAATTCGGGTAGGGGATTGGCACAGGGCCAGAGGGTGAGGGCGTTTTGGTGACATCGGGGAAGCTGTTGTAGGCTTTCTCGAACGCCTTATGTTGATTGTCCATCGCCTTGGCCAAGGCATTCGCAGCGCTGTCTACCTCTTTGCTTGCGGTCTCCAGCGCTTTGGTATCTGCGGGCGTGTCTTTGGACCTGGTGATGGCCGCACCAAGATCCTTCAGCTTTCCAAAAAGCTTTTTGTCGATTTTCTTGGGTTTGACATCCATGGTGACGATCCTTCGCGAAATTGTACGAACTATCAATTCTCGGGGAAAGTTACTGCCGGATCGCCTTATCTCAAAGGATAACTTGGCCACACAGGGCTAAATGCCGGATTATTCTGGCACGGGGGTATCGCCTACAGCCTCGCGCCAATGGCGTCGGCACAGGGACACATAAGTTTCATTTCCGCCGATTTGCACCTGGGCGCCGTCTTTCATGGCGAGACCGTCAGCACCCATGCGCACAACCATCGTGGCCTTCTTGCCGCAGTGACAGATCGTGCGGACTTCGCGCATTTCGTCGGCAAGGGCGAGCAAGGTGGCTGACCCCGGAAAAAGCGCGCCGCGAAAATCAACGCGCAGTCCGAAACACATGATCGGTACATGCAAATCGTCCACGGCGCGCGCAAGTTGCCAGACTTGATCGGCCTCCAGAAACTGGGCTTCGTCAACGAAGACGCAGGCGCAGGGACCATCGTCAAGGCGATGTTTCAATTTGGCAAACAGATCCTCGCCGGGACCGTAGGTATCGGCCTCTTCGCCAATCCCGATGCGCGATGCGATGCGCCCGTCACCGGCCCGACCGTCAAATTGGGCAGTCAACAGATAGGGGACCATGCCGCGCTCGACATAGTTATGCGCCGCCTGCAAGAGCACCGTCGATTTGCCGGCATTCATCGTGGAATAGTGAAAATAGAGTTTTGCCATAACCGCCTGTTACGACAAAAGTCCGGAACTGTTCAAGACGGCAGGGCGGGGTACTGCAGCCATCAGCCCGTGCGTCCTTCCCAGCCTGATTCGCCGTGCGGGGCAGATCACGCAGGAGGACGCACGAACCCGTAGACGCCCCAGCTGTGCGGCCGAGGTACTCATGAAGTCCCACCAACACGGTGGAATGATTTGTAAATGACATTTACGCCCCGACCGATTAATGGGAAAAGCCAAGGGCCTTTCCCCCGCGGTGCGGTTGGGGGATAGGTGAGTGATGTTTTGGGGAACGTGATACATGGCCAATATTGGCAGCTACTTGAAAAAACACACCGAGGCGTTGGTGAAGGATGTCGGTATCGAACCTGCTTGCGAGGTGACCGGCAAATCGAAAGCGACGCTTGGGCGGTATTACTCTGACAACGAAGAGCATTCCGACCGCTTCATGCCGATTGATGCCGTTGCCCAACTTGAGCAGGTTTCAACCTATCCGCATGTCACAGCGGCTTTGGCCGAGTTGAAGGGCATTGGTCTGAACTTTGAGGACCGTCGCGACAATGCCGCCCGCAAGGGCGGCGTGAATTCTGATGTGATTGCACTGGCGCAGCGGTTTGCGATGCTGATGGCGGAATACCAGCAGTCGATGGAAGACGGCAAGATCAGCGTAAACGAGGCCAAGCGCCTGTTGAAAGAGACAACCATGCTGCAACAGGTTTTGGTTGATATGAAATTGAATCTTGAGGACGGAAGTGACTGAACAGCTGCCATCGCTGCACGCGGACCAACTGCCTCTGATTGATGTTGACGCACTGAGAGCGGCAGGGGATCCGGGACACAAGCCGCGGATTTTACTGCTGTATGGATCGCTGCGCGACGTGAGTTATTCACGGAAGGCGGCTGAAGAAGCCGCGCGGATTCTTGAATATCTGGGGTGTGAAACGCGGATATTTGATCCGGCTGGCCTACCCTTGCCTGAAAGTGTGGAGCCTGATCATCCGAAGGTCGCGGAACTGCGCGATCTGGCGGTTTGGTCAGAAGGTATGGTGTGGTCCAGCCCGGAACGTCACGGCGCGATGACTGGTATCATGAAGTGCCAAATTGACTGGCTGCCCTTGTCCTTGCAGGGGGGCATTCGACCGACGCAAGGCAAGACCCTGGCGGTGATGCAGGTTAGCGGTGGGTCTCAATCCTTTAACGCAGTCAACCAGATGCGTATTCTGGGACGGTGGATGCGGATGGTAACGATCCCCAATCAATCCAGTATTCCGAAAGCCTGGTTAGAGTTCAAAACCGACGGGCATCTGCCAGACGGTCCGTTCTACGCACGCATTGTGGATGTGATGGAAGAGCTGGTAAAGTTCACGTGGATGGTGCGGGGCCGTGCCGATTATCTGGTCGACCGCTATTCGGAACGGGTTGAAAGCGTGGCCGAAGTGCACAAAAGGGTGTCGAAAAAAGCCGAGTGATCCGCCTCTAGCCGTGTTTCTGAACGATGACCGATCCCACCGAATATCCCGCGCCGAACGAACAGATCAGACCTGTATCGCCATCTTTCAAGTCTTTGGAATACTTGGAAAATGCAATGATCGACCCCGCCGAAGACGTATTGGCATAATCCTGCAGGATGTTGGGCTGTTCTCCTTTTTCGGGGGGGCGGCCAAGCACCTTTTTCCCGATAAAGTCATTCATCGACTTGTTGGCCTGGTGCAGCCATAGCCGCTTCAGTTCATCGGCCTGCACGCCATTGTCTGCCATATGTCCTGCGATATGTTCGGCCACCAAGGGCAGCACTTCCTTGAATACCTTGCGCCCGTTCTGCATGAATTGCATGTCGCGCCGGTCGGCCACACCATCCGGCCGCGAACGGCGCAGAAATCCGTTGTTGTTGCGTATGTTGTTTGAAAATTCGGTGGCGCAACGGGTGGATTTGATTTCAAAACAGCTGTCAGTTGCGTCTTCGAGACGTTCGATCAAGGTGGCTGTGGCCACATCGCCAAAAATAAAATGGCAGTCGCGGTCGCGCCATTCGAGGTGAGCCGAGCAAATCTCGGGGTTGACGACCAGGGCACTGCGGATAGAGCCGCTGCGCACCATGTCGGCGGCGGCCTGAATGCCGAAAGTGGCAGAAGAGCAGGCGACATTCATGTCAAAGGCGAAGCCGTTGATTTGTAACAGATCCTGAATCTCGATCGCCACAGCAGGGTAGGCGCGTTCCAGATTGGACGCTGCACAGATGACTGCATCAACATCGGCGGCTGTCTTGCCTGCTTGTGCCAGCGCCTTTTGCGCCGCATCCAAGGCCATTTCCGCCATCAAACTGGGCTCATCGTCACTGCGCTGGCGCAAGACCGGATGCATGATGGTGGGGTCGAGGATGCCGGTCTTGTCGATCACATATCGCTGCTCTATGCCGCTGGCCTTCAAGATGAATTCTTCTGATGAATGGGCTTTTGCGGGTAGGCCGCCCGCCGCGATCGCGACAGCATTCTCGGCGTTATAAAGATCAACATAGGCGTTGAATGCGACGACAAGTTCAGCGTTTGTGATGATTTCGGACGGCGTAAAAACGCCGGTGCCGGTAATGGCTGGGATATGCATACGGACCTCTTGAGTTGCGCGAGGATAGACTTGGTCGCTTGTCCTTCGCAAGAGAGGACTGTGCCGGAGGGAATCCGGTTAGAAAGAATTAAGACATCCGTGACATCGTGCGGCATCACGTTGACTTGGGTATGGTATATGCTGCGCATGGTTCTGGCGATCTTCCTGCTTTTCGGTAGCTTCGAAACCTCTTTTGCCCAGGACGCTGCCGCAATCCGCAAGACTTTATTGTTCGAGCAGCTTCTACGCATACAAAGGATCGGAAAATCTGCCTGTTTGGTGCTTTCCGGCGCGGATTCACAGATTCACTCGGATGCGACTGTCGATAATGCGGTGGCTTTTTCCGCAGTAATGGGGGTGATCATTGACGGGGATACGTCCATTGGACTTGCGCCAATGTCCGATGGGACACAGCGGACAGCCCTGGCCGAGGCGGCGCAGTACGCGCGCGGTCTAACCCTTTCTGCGCAGCAAGTCGCGGCGGGGGATCTTCATGCTGTCCCTGTCGGCTTGATCCTGTCGCGTACCGGCCCTACGGCCAACAGATTGCATGCCGCATTAAAAGAGATGCAGCAAATCCCTGCGGGCCAATCAGCCGCTACGCAAAATGCGATTCGGCTGCTGCATCAACAAAATGAGCTGCTCGAAGGGATTCTCAGAGATTTCTGCCACTTGCGATTGTCGATCGGCTCTGTAGATACGGCGGCGCGTATCAGGGAGAATATGGCGGGATTTATGGCCATGAATTCCGCGCTGATCACGGGCGACCCGTCCTTGGCATTGGACAAACCGCCCAACATCAAGGTCAAGATAACGCTGGGCCAGATCACCAGCAAATGGGTGGCTTTCGAGGCGCTTTTGGCTCCGGCTCTTGCCGGTGCCGATATGGAACTGCGCGACGCCCAATTGGCATCGGTGATTGGTGGCACCTTGTCCAAGCGGCTGGCAGATCTGATTGAGATGTATCAGACTCTGTAGGGAGCCCCGCTCGCGACGGGGCGCATCTTACCATAATTTGTCACTGCAACGACTTCACACCAATCTCGTCTTCGGCCTGTGCCTTGATCGCCAATGCGGCGGCATAAGCCCCAGCGGCTGTGGTGTAATAGGGAATCTTGTCAAACAGGGCGATGGAGCGAATGGATTTGCTGTCTTCAACCGCCTGCGCCCCTTCGGTTGTGTTCAATACCAGATGAATTTCTTCGTCTTTCATCATGTCTGTGATGTCGGGACGTCCTTCGTAGACTTTGTTTACCGTTTGGCAAGGAATGTCATGTGACTCTAGCCATGTCGCGGTCCCACGGGTCGCGACGATGGTGAAGTTCTGCTCAAGAAGAATTTTTGCAGCGGACAGCATCTCGTCTGTTTTGTCCATTTCCTTGATCGACAGGAAGGCGCAGCCGCTGCGTGGCAGCATGGTGCCTGCGCCCATCTGCGCCTTGAGGAAGGCGCGCGGAAAGTCGCGGTCCCATCCCATGACTTCGCCGGTTGAACGCATTTCCGGCCCCAGCAATGTGTCGACACCGGGGAAGCGGGCGAAGGGAAGCACGGCCTCTTTGACCGAGAACCATGGCATGTTGGGATTCGCCAAAGTCATCGGATCTCCCAGCGGCAAGGTGTCGGAATAGGCGGATTGTTCGGGGTAGGGCGCGCGCAGCGGGAAGTTGCTGAGCGGCTCGCCTGCCATAATTCGGGCGGCGATAGAGGCGATCGCAGAGTCGGTGGCCTTTGCGACGAAAGGCACGGTGCGCGAGGCGCGCGGGTTGACTTCGATCAGGTAGACATCCCCATCTTTGACCGCGAACTGGATATTCATCAGGCCAACGACATTCAAAGCCAAAGCCAAGGCTTTGGTTTGCTTGGTGACTTCATCGATGATGGATTGGTCAAGCGAATAGGGCGGCAACGAACAGGCGCTGTCACCGGAATGCACGCCAGCCTCTTCGATGTGTTGCATGATACCTGCAACATGGACATCCTTGCCGTCACAAAGCGCGTCAACATCAAGTTCGACAGCACCGGATAGGTAGCTGTCGAGCAGGACGGGACTGTCTCCAGAAACAACGACAGCTTCGCGGATGTAGCGTTCAAGCTGGGCCATGTCGCGCACGATTTCCATGGCACGCCCGCCCAGAACGTAGGACGGGCGAATTACGAGGGGGAATCCGATTTCTTTTGCGATCTCAAGGGCTTCGGCATCTGTTGACGCGATGCCGTTGTGCGGCTGTTTGAGGCCGAGCTGCTGTACAAGCTGCTGAAAACGTTCACGGTCTTCTGCAAGGTCAATGGCGTCTGGCGTGGTGCCGAGGATCGGAATGCCTGCTTCTTGCAGGGCGTTGGCAAGTTTCAGCGGGGTCTGCCCGCCGAACTGGACAATAACGCCGTGCAGCGTGCCGTTTTCCTGCTCGACCCGCATGATTTCCATCACGTGTTCGAAGGTCAGCGGCTCGAAGTAGAGGCGGTCGGAGGTGTCATAATCTGTCGAAACCGTTTCGGGGTTGCAGTTGACCATGATGGTTTCATAACCCGCATCCGTCAGGGCATAGCAGGCGTGACAGCAGCAATAGTCGAATTCGATGCCTTGCCCGATACGGTTGGGGCCGCCGCCGAGGATGACGACCTTTTTGCGGTCCGACGGGCGGGCCTCGCATTCTACGTCACCCATCATCGGGGCTTCGTAGGTTGAATACATGTAGGGCGTTTGGGCCTCGAATTCCGCCGCGCAGGTGTCGATGCGTTTGAAGACGGCTGTGACGCCCAGCTGAATGCGGGCTGCCCGCACTTGTGCTTCGGTCTGGTTTGAAAGCGTCGCAAGGCGGGCATCGGTAAAGCCCATCATTTTGAGGTGGCGCATGCCGTCCTCATCCGATGGCAGACCTTTGGCACGCACATCTTCTTCGGCATCGATAATTTCGCGAATACGATCCAGAAACCAAGGGTCGAACATGGTGACGCCGTGGATGTCGTCGTTGCTCATCCCGTGGCGCATGGCCTGCGCGATGGTACGCAGACGGTCAGGGGTCTGTTTTGCGATGGCTTTGGTGATGGCAGCCCTGTCGGGTGCGCCCGGAATATCGATTTCATCAAAACCGGTCAGGCCGGATTCCATGCTTGCGAGTGCCTTTTGCATGGATTCGTGGATGGTGCGGCCTATGGACATGGCTTCGCCCACGGATTTCATGGCGGTGGTCAGGTATGGTTCGGAACCGGGGAATTTCTCAAACGCGAATTTCGGAATTTTGGTGACGATATAGTCGATGGTCGGCTCGAAAGACGCGGGAGTGACGCCGGTGATGTCATTGTCAAGCTCGTCAAGGGTGAAGCCTACAGCCAGTTTTGCAGCGATCTTGGCAATCGGGAAACCGGTGGCTTTGGACGCCAATGCGGAACTGCGCGACACGCGCGGGTTCATTTCGATCACAACCATGCGGCCATCAGCGGGGTTTACCGCCCATTGTACGTTGGATCCACCGGTTTCCACGCCAATTTCGCGCAAGACCGCGATGGAGTGGTTGCGCATGATCTGGTATTCTTTGTCGGTCAGGGTCAGCGCGGGGGCTACGGTGATCGAATCGCCGGTGTGTACGCCCATCGGATCGACGTTTTCAATTGCGCAGACGATGATGGCGTTGTCGGCAGTGTCACGCACCACTTCCATCTCGAATTCTTTCCAGCCCAAGAGCGATTCGTCGATCAGGATCTGGCCAACGGGAGAGGCGTCCATGCCGGAGCGGCAGAAGAATTCGTAATCTTCGCGATTGTAGGCGACGCCGCCACCGGTGCCGCCCATGGTAAAGGCGGGGCGGATGATCGCAGGCAGGCCGATTTCTTCGAGTGATTCCAGCGCGATGGCAACACCTGCGGCAAGATCTTTCTTGCCGTTGGCGTCTTTGGGCGCGGTGCAGATCGTCGCCTTGGGGTTTTCGATTCCGAGGCGGTCCATGGCGTCACGGAACAGTTTGCGGTCTTCGGCCATTTCAATGGCTTCACGCTTGGCGCCGATCATCTCGACGTTGAATTTGGCAAGGACGCCCATTTCTTCAAGGGCCAGTGACGTGTTCAGGCCCGTCTGACCACCCATGGTGGGCAAGAGCGCGTCGGGGCGTTCTTTTTCGATGATTTTGGCAACGATTTCAGGTGTGATCGGTTCGATATAGGTGGCGTCGGCCAACCCTGGGTCGGTCATGATCGTCGCCGGGTTGGAGTTGACGAGGATGACGCGGTAGCCCTCTTCTTTTAGGGCCTTACAGGCCTGAGCACCGGAATAGTCGAACTCGCAGGCCTGTCCGATGACAATAGGGCCTGCACCAATGATCATAATCGATTTGATGTCGGTACGCTTTGGCATCGGAGGCCCCCATATATGTGCAAATTATCCGCGTTATAGGCATGGGGCGGTCGGGTGCAAGGGGGTTCGGGGCCTTGCCCTGCCGATCGTGGGTCGACAAATTGATTGGTCGGGGGCTCTGCCCCGTCAGCAAGCTGACTCCCCGCAGTATTTACGGGCCAAAAAGAGAGGGGGATCAGGCGTCGAGGAAGGCGCGCACCGATGCTTCGAAAGCGCGGGGCTTTTCCGCGTGCAGCCAATGGGCGGCATCGGGGATTTTTGCAAAGCGGGCCTGAGGGAAGAGGGCCTTGATTTTCCCGCGATGCTCGGGGCGGACGTAATCGCTGGCGCCACCGGAAAGAAAGAAGGCGGGGCCATCAAAGGGACCTGGCAGATTTTCGGGCCAGCCGATGATCTTGTCCATTTCGGCCTCCAGAACATCGAGGTTAAGCCGCCACGCCTTGCCCGGCACATCCAGTGACTGGGTGAAGAAGCTTTGCAGTGCAGGTTCGATCCCCGCAGCGGCGAGTTGTGATTCGGCATCCGATCGCCGGGTGAGGGTAGACAGGTCGACGGTGCGCATGGCGTCGATCATACCCTGCTGGGTGTGGCCATAGGCAACCGGGGCGATGTCTGCGACAATCAGACGGTTGATCAGTACAGGCTGTGTCAACGCAAGGGTCATTGCCGTCTTGCCGCCCATGGAATGGCCGACAAGGTCGACGGGGCCGCCAATGTGCTGGATCAGCTGTGCGATGTCTTTGGCCATGTCGGGATAGCTTTGGCTGGGTGCGCGCGGACTGGTGCCATGGTTGCGCATGTCCGGCGTAATGACGTGGCGGGTGTCGGACAGGCGTTTGGCAATCACGCCCCAGTTGCGACCCGAGCCATAAAGGCCATGGGCGATGATCAGGGGCGGTGTGTTGGCGCTGGCTGTGCCGTATTCGGAAAAGTTAAGCATGATCCTAGGGGTAGCGCCATTGCAGCGGCAGTGCCAGTGCGTTTAAGTGGCGCAATGATGGACGCCAAAGATATCGCACGCAAGGTCGAGGCCGTGCAGGATCTGCTGACGCAGAAATACGGCATCAAACGCGCGCCGCTTGAAAAGATGCTCGGACGGGCAGGGCGGCGTATTCCGAAGAAGATACAGTTGAAAACCAGAACCTTGATAGAAGCGCAGCGTTTGGCGGGCCATCCCAAACTGGCGCGCCAGATGGACGGCGCCGTGGTTGCGCAGGCTCATGCGGAAGTGGCGGCCCATCTCAAAGCCATTAATGTGTCGGACCGGCGCAAGGGCAGGATTCTGGGTTTGGCGGGTGTAGTGGTCTTTAACCTCCTTCTGGTTGTCGCAACCTTTATCGTTTGGCTGTGGTGGCGGGGGTATGTCTAGGCGTCAGCCGTCGTATTCCTCATCCGATACATGCTCCAACCAATCCGCGGCTGATCCGTCTTGTGCTTCTTGCAAGGCAATATGGGTCATGGCGCAGTCTGGGCTGGCGCCGTGCCAGTGCTTTTCACCCGGTGCGAACCAGATCACATCACCTGGATGAATGCGCTGAACAGCTTCGCCCGCTTTTTGGGCAAGGCCGGCCCCAGACGTAACGATCAGTGTCTGACCCAGCGGATGGGTGTGCCAGGCAGTGCGCGCGCCCGGTTCAAAGGTGACGGACAGGGCGTTCAGCCGCGCGGGTGCCGGGGCGTTAATCAGCGGATCCATGCGTACGGTGCCGGTGAAGTAATCAGGGTTGGGCGTGGTGGAAGGGCGAGATCCGGCGCGGTGAATGATCATGGCGGCTCCTTTGCGGTGTTGGGGCTGCGTTTGCAGTTCGCGCCCAGAGTACATCACTTGAAAGAAACCAAAAGGGATATCGGTATGGATGATACCGCACATTGGACAGGCACTTTGTGCGGCATTTGGCGGGAGGTACAAAGCGTGGCGGTGACGCTGTGGGCACCGTGCCATGTAATGGCAGACTTTGCCTGACGTGCAGGTTATGCTGGATCCCTGCAGGCAGCACGAGGATAAAGTTGTTGCTGTTAAGGTCCGGCTTGTTGGGATAGAGGAGGCGCGATCCGTTATTCAGAAAGCCCGTATTGCCGATGTCCGACCCGCGAATGAAAATGGTATTGGTGACGCCTGAAATCCCGTACAACACCGGCGCCATCGGGCGGACCTGTGTGGCCTTGAACCTTGAGCTGATCCTGATCAAACCCTACGGGTTTTCGCTGGACGAGAAATCGGTGCGGCGGGCCGGAACGGATTATTGGAAACACGTCAATCTAAGCGAATATGACGACTGGCAAAGTTTTTTGGCCGCGCGCAAGCCGCCGCGTGACTCCTTGTATTTCTTTGAGGAGCATGGCGCCCAAAGCGTTTATGCTCCTGAGTATCGCAAGGACGCCTATCTGGTGTTCGGGTGCGAATCCGCAGGTTTGCCTGCGTCGGTGATCGACGGGGCGGATGATCGGGTGTTTCATTTGCCGATGCTGGATTCGAGGGTCCGTTCGCTGAACCTCGCGAATGTGGCCACGGCGGTGATCTATCAGGCAATGCGGCCCCAACTGGGCGGGTAAGAACGTGCCAAACCTTAACCTAAAAAAGGCCCCGCGCAGGATTGCCGGGGCCTTTTGATGTGTTGAAGGGGGTGGGCATGTCTCCCACCCTGCCATTTACAGGTTCGGGTACATCGGGAAGCGGGCGCACATGGCTTCGACTTCGGCTTTCACCTTGGCCTCTACCTCGGCATTGCCATCTTCGCCGTTCGCGGCCAAACCATCGACCACTTCGATGATCCAATCGGCGATCTGGCGGAACTCTGCCTCATCAAAGCCACGTGTGGTGCCCGCAGGGGAGCCGAGACGGATACCGGACGTCACGGTCGGCTTTTCAGGGTCAAACGGCACACCATTCTTGTTGCAGGTGATATGGGCGCGGCCAAGCGCCTTGTCCACGATATTGCCGGTTACGCCCTTGGGGCGCAGATCAACCAGCACCACATGGGTGTCGGTGCCGTGCGTCACTGTGTCCAGCCCGCCTTTGATTAGTTGATCCGACAGCGCTTGGGCATTTGCGATCACCCGCTTGATGTACGTCTTGAACTCGGGGCGCAGCGCTTCGCCGAAGGCCACAGCCTTGGCGGCGATGACGTGCATCAAAGGGCCGCCCTGAATACCTGGGAAGATGGCCGAGTTGAACTTTTTCGCCAGCGCCTCGTCATTGGTCAGAATCATGCCACCGCGCGGGCCGCGCAGTGTCTTGTGGGTTGTAGTCGTAGCGACATGGGCGTGCGGGAAGGGCGAGGGGTGTTCACCCGCCGCAACCAGACCGGCGAAATGCGCCATGTCGACGTGCAGTATCGCGCCAACAGAATCGGCAATCTCGCGCATGCGTTTGAAATCAATCTGGCGGGGGATGGCAGAGCCACCGGCAATCAGCAGTTTGGGTTTATGCTCGGCTGCCAGTTCCTGGACCTGATCATAATCCAGCAGGTTGTCCTGTTTGCGCACGCCATACTGGATCGCGTTGAACCATTTACCCGACTGGTTGGGTTTTGCGCCGTGAGTCAAATGGCCGCCGGCATCCAGAGACATGCCAAGGATCGTGTCGCCGGGTTGCAGCAGGGCTTGGAACACGCCTTGGTTGGCCTGCGAGCCGGAGTTGGGCTGAACGTTGACGAAATCACATCCGAACAGCTTGCAGGCGCGTTCGATGGCGAGGTTTTCGGCCACATCAACCCAGTCGCAGCCGCCGTAATAGCGCCGTCCGGGATAACCTTCGGCATATTTGTTGGTCATTACCGACCCTTGCGCCTCAAGCACGGCAGCCGAGACGATGTTTTCCGAGGCGATCAATTCGATCTCGTTGCGCTGGCGCCCCAGTTCGCCCGTGATGGATGCCTTGATGTCAGGATCGGTGTCAGCCAGCGTCGCGGTGAAGAAATCTTTCATGGTGCGGTTCCCCTTTGCCCAAAGTTGGTGTTTCGTATCGGAAACTTACTGACTCGGAAAGCCGAGAAAACGGCTGAAATGAAGTAATGTGCGACCATGCTGGTCCAATGATGAATAATGTGTTTGGTTTGGGGGAATTTGCGGCGCATCGGAAACACGAAACATGGCGGTCCTGAACTTATGAAAATTGCATTTGCCGCCAGTGAAGCGATTGTCGCCCAAACCGCCAGGGCGGCTTTGATCGGGCGCTATGGCGATGCGCCCCAAGACGAGGCGGATGTGATCGTGGCGTTGGGCGGTGACGGGTTCATGTTGCAGACTTTGCATGCGACGCAGGGGATGGCGGCCCCGATTTACGGGATGAACCGGGGCACCATCGGCTTTTTGATGAATGAATACGCCGAAACAGGTTTGATCGAGCGTTTGCAGGCGGCAGAGCGCGAGGTGTTGAACCCGTTGAGCATGAAAGCCACCCATGTGGACGGGTCCACGTCCGAGGCGTTGGCGATAAACGAAGTGGCCTTGCTGCGGGCCGGGCCGCAGGCGGCGAAATTGCAGATCACCGTTGACGGGCGTTTGCGGATGCAGGAACTGGTTTGCGACGGGGCGCTGGTGGCGACGCCGGCAGGGTCCACTGCTTATAACTATTCCGCACATGGCCCGATCCTTCCTATCGGCTCGGATGTGTTGGCCCTGACGGCGATGGCCGCGTTCCGGCCACGGCGTTGGCGGGGCGCCTTGCTACCCAAAGCGGCGCGGGTACGGTTTGATGTATTGGAGCAGGAGAAGCGCCCCGTGATGGCAGATGCGGATGGCAACAGCTACCGCGATGTCGTGACAGTCGAGATTGCTTCTGACCCCGATATCGAACATGTAATTCTGTTTGACCCGGGGCACGGTTTGGAAGAACGCCTGATCTCCGAACAGTTTACTTGAACGGCAAACACCTAATCCAACGTAAAAAGCTCCAGCCGGTCAGCGACGCCGCGCAGGCGGTATTGGCCCAGCGAAACCAGATCGGGACAGCTTTCGCAGACTGCGGCGGCGACCTGAGACGAGATGACGATGTTCTGATCGACCGCACCGGACATGCCCAGAATACGGGCCGTGGCATTGACTGCAGGGCCGATGACGGTGAAATCAAGACGGGTTTTGCCGCCGATGTTGCCATAAAGTACGTCCCCCGCATGCAGGGCGAGCGTGAAGCCGGTGGTGTATAGCCCCGCCGCAGCGCGACGAGAGTTTGTTGCGGCAAAGACCTCGCGCAGCTCTGCGGCGGCGTTTACCGCAACATGACGGGCGTCTGGGATCTCGTTCAGGTCAAAGATCGCCAGCATGCCGTCACCCATGAATTTGAGCACGTTACCACCGTTTTTCTCGACCACTTCAACGGCCTCAGAGAAATAATCGTTAAGCAATTCGATGACCGCTTCGCCTTGCAACGTCTCGGACAGTTTGGTGAAGCCTTTGAGGTCGAAATACCAAATAACCGCCGAAACCGTTTCGGATGAGCCGCGCATGATAGCACCGGACAGAACACGTTTGCTGGCATCCCGGCCTAGATAGGCCGCAGTGATGTTTTCGGCCATCAACCGGTTTGCGCCACACTTTAAGGTAAGGCACAAGGACGGCAGCAAATTGCGCAATCCGTCGAGATGGGCATCTGAAAAACCGTCCGGCGCATCACTGGTCATCGAGATGATCATGCCTTCTTCGGTTTGCGAGGCCATGTTGGGTGTGCTGGGGTCCTTGGCCAGAAAAGAGCGTTTGGCTGCGTAGTAATCGGTGCTGCCGCGGGCACGGAAGTCCTCAAACACAGGAAAGTCCAACGCCGGATCGGGTTCTGTCAGGCGTTGGCGCAGTTCTGAGATCGGGTTCGTCAGCAGATAGTAAAGAGGGCTTCGCAAGTATTCGTCAGGTGCCTCGCTGGAGCGTTGATAGTCGAACCGTTCGCTGTCGGTGTCGCGGTGCCAGCGAAAGGCGACCGACCCGATTTCAGGGTGATGGGCGCGGACAGTCAGATTTACCCGTTGCAGGGGAATGCCGACACTCACAAGCCGGTAGCAGCATTCCTCAAGCCATACCTCGACCGGTGTATTGGCCAACCCATGCTGGATCAGCCAGCTGGTCAAATCGGCCAAGGCCGCCGTCATTGCAAATCCATCGTGTGTCGGGGCAGCCATCGGAGTGTCCTTCCACATCAAAGCTTAGTCTTTAGCATACCCTATTTTTTGCAGTGCCGCTTTGATTTCGTCGAGGATCGCGGGGTCGTCGATGGTCGCAGGCAGCTTGAACGGTTGGCTGTCCGCGATTTTGACCATTGTTGCCCGCAGGATTTTACCCGATCGTGTCTTGGGTAGCCGATCGACCACCAGCGCGGTTTTGAAGGCCGCAACAGGGCCGATCTGGTCGCGGATGCGTTTGACGCATTCGGCTGTGATTTCTGCATGGGGGCGGTCTACGCCTTTGGAAAGGCAGACAAAACCGACAGGTGATTGCCCTTTCAGCTGGTCGCTCACGCCCACCACAGCACATTCGGCAACGTCGGGATGTCCAGCCAAGACCTCTTCCATGGCGCCTGTGGACAGGCGGTGGCCGGCGACGTTGATCACATCGTCGGTCCGGGCCATGATATAGAGATAGCCGTCGTCGTCCATCATCCCTGCATCGCCGGTCTCGTAATAACCGGGAAAGGTCGTGAGGTAGGATTTGACAAAGCGGTCGGTCGCGCCCCAAAGGGTTGGCAGGGTACCGGGAGGCAGAGGCAGTTTGATGGCAATCGCGCCAAGTTCGCCAGCCTTTTGCGGATGTCCCGCTTCATCGAGGATATGCACATCATATCCGGGCATCGGAACCGTGGGAGAGCCAACCTTGACCGGTAGCGCTTCAAGCCCGGCCGGATTACCCGCGATTGTATAGCCGGTTTCGGTCTGCCACCAGTGATCGTAGACTGGCTTGCTGAGCTTGTCTTGCGCCCATTCGATGGTGTCAGGATCGGCGCGTTCTCCCGCCAGATAGAGCGCCCGCAGACAGGACAGATCGTATTTCTTGAGGAATTCGCCGGTCGGGTCTTCGCGTTTCACCGCACGGATGGCGGTGGGTGCCGTGAAGAAGCTGCGCACGTTATGTTCTTCGATAATGCGCCAGAACGTGCCCGCGTCCGGTGTGCCGATGGGTTTGCCTTCGAATACCACAGTGGTGTTGCCGTGGATCAACGGTGCATAGCAGATATAGCTGTGCCCGACGACCCAACCCACGTCAGACGCCGCCCAGAATACATCGCCGGGATCGACGTTATAGATGTTCTTCATTGTCCAGTTTAGCGCGACAAGATGGCCACCGGTTGGACGGACAACGCCTTTTGGCGCGCCTGTGGTGCCAGAAGTATAAAGGATGTAGGCGGGAAAATTCCCCTCAACGGGAAAACAGGCGGCGGGCAGGCAGTCTTTTTGCGCCTCGTACCAGTCCAGATCGCGGCCTTCGATCAATGTACAGGGATGCTCTTCGCGTTGCAGGATCAGGCAAAGTTCGGGTTTGTGGTCGGCTTGGTCGATGGCGCTGTCCAGCAACGGCTTGTATTCGACAATCCGTCCGGGTTCCAATCCGCATGATGCGGCGAGGATTGCCTTGGGTTTGCAATCGTTGATGCGTACGGCCAGTTCGTTTGCCGCAAACCCGCCAAAGACCACTGAATGGATCGCGCCCAATCTTGCACAGGCCAGCATCGCCTCGAGCGCTTGGGGGATCATCGGCATATAGATGACGACGGTGTCACCTTTTCCCACGCCCCGTGCCAGCAATGCACCAGCAAGGTATTCGACCCGCTTTTTCAATTGGGAATAGGTGATCTTTTCGACTTTGTCGGTGATCGGGCTGTCGTAGATGATCGCCACCTGATCGCCGCGCCCCTGTTCGACGTGGCGGTCAACGGCATTGTAACACCCGTTCACCATGCCATCGGCGTACCATTCATAAAGGTTGTCACCGTGATCAGTCAGCGCTTTGGTCGGGGGGGTGATCCAGTCAATCGCAGATGCCTGATCCATCCAATAGGTTTCCGGATCGTTCTTCCAGCGGTCGTAGGTTTCGCGGTATCCCATAGTCATATCCTCCCAAGATGCCTTTTGTTAGGCAGCGGCAGGCAGCGGGGCAAGCCCGCATGCTGCATGTAGGGAGCTTGAGGAAAGTAAATTTTCATCCGCATCGGTGAATTTGTGCAGTAATTTACACTATTTTGCCGGTTCAGCGCGCTGGTAACTATTTAATAAGCTGCTAACTGTCACAACAGACCTGCCCTATTCCGGAGAAGCGTTCCATGCGTTTGCCCCTTACTTTTGTTGTGGTGGCTTCATCAAGCCTTGTTGCCGCGTTACCATTGGCCGCGCAGGAGCGTTCGTTGAACTTCGGCATCGGGATTGGAGCCGTCGGACAGCGGGCCTATCCGGGCGCTGATAGCTACGAGGCGTCTGGCGATCTGAAATTCTCATTCGGCAATCTGACATGGGGTAACCTTGATGTCGGCGCGGGTATTGGCAATGTGCCTGATAATGGTGTGTCCCTTGGGGGCGCTTTGCGTGTCATCGGATCACGCGATGTCGCTGACAACCCCGAGCTTGCCGGATTGGACGATATTGATACTGCCGTAGAGCTTGGCCTTGCGCTGACATTCCAGCAAACCCATTGGCGCGCTTTTGGCGAAGTGCGTCAAGGTTTCGGCGGGCATGAAGGTGTTGCCGGCACATTGGGTGCTGACGTGATATTCCGCCCGACCGACCGCTGGACAGTGACTGCCGGACCACGGTTGAACATGGGTGACAGCGAATATGCAGGGACGTATTTCGGTGTAACAGGCGCCGAAGCCGCGAGATCAAGTTTCAGCGCATTTAATGCCGGTGGTGGCGTTTTGGGCGCGGGTGTCGAGATTGGTGCAACCTACCGGATCGATAACTATTGGTCGCTTGAAGGGCTGCTGAGCTACGAAAAACTGCTGAATGACGCGGCTGACAGCCCGATCACTCAAATCGGGTCAGATAACCAGCTGAGCCTGCGTATCGGGCTCAGCCGGGCATTCACACTTAACTTTTGATCTATCCGTAATGGGCGACGGGGGTGCCAGCAATGGCCCCCACGTTGAGCAATCCGCGTGCCGTGATCGACGGAGAGACAATATGGGCCTTGTTGCCCATGCCCATCAGGATTGGCCCCACTTCCAAGCCGCCCCCCTTCATTTTCAGGATATTGCGCACACCTGATGCGGCATCCGCATGGGCAAAGACCAGCACGTTGGCAGCCCCTTGCATGCGGTTGCTTGGCATCATCCGTTCGCGCAATTCCGGGTCAAGTGCGGTGTCGATGTTCATCTCGCCTTCATAGCAAAAGTCCGCGTTTGCAGCGTCTAACAGGCCGATCGCGGCCCGAAGCCGTCCGCCTGTTCCTTCGCCCTGATTGCCGAATTGAGACTGCGAGCAGAAGGCGATGCGTGGTTCAATCCCAAAGCGGCGCACATGGCGGGCGGCGCCGCGCGCGATTTCGGCAATCTGTGCGGGATCGGGATGCAGGTGGACCTGCGTATCGGCAATGAACAGCGGCCCGTCCTCAAGGATCATCATCGACAAGGCCCCATGCGGGCGCAGCCCGTCGCGGCCCAAAATCTGATCCACATAGTTGAGATGCCAACGGAACTCGCCAAACGTGCCACAAATCAGACTGTCGGCTTCGTTGCGGTGGACCATGACGGCACCAATCGCTGTACTGTTGGTGCGCATGATGGCTTTCGCGATGTCGGGGCTGACCCCGCGGCGGCACATAAGCGCATGATATGTTTCCCAATAATCGCGGTAACGCGGGTCATTTTCAGGGTTCACCAATTCAATATTGTCACCGATACGCAAATTAAGGCCTGCCTGTTCGATGCGACGTTGAATGACTTCCGGGCGGCCAATAAGGATTGGCGTTTCGACGGTTTCTTCAATGATGGCTTGGGCGGCGCGCAACACGCGTTCGTCTTCGCCTTCGGCAAAGACGATTTTGCGAGGAGAAGACCGGGCGGCCTCGAACACCGGGCGCATCAACATGGCTGATTTAAAGACCGAGCCGTCCAGTTTCTGACGATATGCGTCGAGATCCTCAATCGGGCGTGCGGCCACACCTGTGTCCATCGCTGCTTTCGCCACGGCGGAAGACACAACGCCGATCAAACGCGGATCAAAAGGCTTGGGGATCAGATAGTCAGGGCCAAAGGTCATTTCTTCGCCCTGATAGGCGGCGGCGGCTTCGGCGCTGGTTGTCGCGCGCGCCAGTTCAGCGATACCGTCAATACAGGCCAGCTGCATTTCGTCGTTAATGGTGGTTGCCCCGACATCCAGCGCCCCGCGAAATATGAACGGGAAACAGAGTACATTGTTGACCTGATTGGGGAAATCCGACCTGCCTGTGGCGATGATTGCATCGGGGGCAACGGCGCGGGCGAGGTCTGGCAGAATTTCCGGTGTCGGGTTGGCAAGCGCAAAGATGATCGGCCGCTTGGTCATTTTCGCGACCATGTCAGGGCTCAATACGCCAGGACCGGAAAGGCCCAGAAACAGGTCTGCCCCACCAATCACATCATCCAGGGTGCGCAAGTCGGTCTTTTGCGCGAACTCGGATTTGATCGGGTTCATGTCGACTTCGCGGCCTTCATGGACCAACCCGTGAATGTCACAGAGCCAGACGTTTTCTCGGCGTACGCCGAGTTTCAGCAGCATATTCAGGCAGGCGATACCCGCCGCGCCGCCCCCGGTTGACACGATCTTGATGTCTTCGAATTTTTTGCCTGCCACGTGCAGGGCATTGGTGACAGCAGCACCGACAACAATGGCGGTCCCGTGCTGGTCGTCGTGGAAAACGGGAATGTTCATCCGCTCGCGGCAGATCCGTTCAACGGTAAAACAATCAGGTGCCTTGATGTCTTCAAGGTTGATCGCGCCAAAACTGGGTTCAAGCGCACAAACGATGTCGGCCAGTTTTTCAGGGTCGGATTGATCGACCTCGATATCAAAACAATCGATGTTGGCGAATTTCTTGAACAGGACGGCCTTGCCTTCCATTACCGGTTTTGACGCCAAAGGGCCGATATTACCAAGGCCCAGCACCGCCGTGCCATTGGTGACCACGGCGACCAGATTGGCGCGCGACGTATAAAGAGCGGCCGTGGCAGGATCATTTTTGATTTCAAGGCATGCTTCGGCAACGCCGGGTGAATAGGCGCGGGCAAGGTCGCGGCCATTGGCCAGTGGCTTGGTCGCACGTATCTCCAGCTTGCCGGGTTTAGGAAGGGCGTGATAATCAAGTGCGGCTTGGCGCAGATTTGGCGTGTCGGACATGGATTTGGCCTCCCTTTGAGATATAGTTTAGTATTAAACCACTTTGCGGCACCTGCAAGCCCATGGTGTTCAGGCGTACGTAACGGTGGCGATTGGTGCTGATATCGGTGCAGGGTATTGGTAAAACGGAAGAAGAGGAAGGATAGGTATTTTTTGCCCCTCGAAACTTGTAAATTCAAACCCTATAGTTCTGCGACCAAGGGGGCGTTTATGACCAATGATCTAAGACACGCGGCGGTTCAGGTGCGAGAACGTGCCCACGCCCCTTACTCCAAGTTCAAAGTGGGCGCGGCCCTGCGTGCGGCCTCGGGGGCTGTATACGCCGGGTGCAACGTTGAAAATGCGGCCTATCCCCAAGGTACCTGTGCCGAGGCGGGCGCGATTGCGGCGATGGTGGCGGCGGGTGATGTGAAAATTGCAGAGGTTTATGTGGTCGCAGGCAGCGCAGCACCGGTGCCGCCTTGTGGTGGATGCCGACAGAAACTGGCAGAGTTTGGCGCGGGCGATGTGCCGGTGATCATGGCCACGGTGGATGGCACAGAACGACGCATGACGCTAGCAGAGCTTTTGCCCGGTGCGTTTGATGCCGGTTTTTTGAAAGGATAATCGATGAACGCGCGGGCCATTCTGGCAAAGCTGCGGCACAAACAGACGCCGACCCGTGCCGAGCTTGCGTGGATGGCGCAGGGGTTGGCTGACGGCGCTGTAAGCGATGCGCAGGCCGGGGCGTTCGCGATGGGTGTTTGCCTGAACGGGCTGTCGGATGTGGGGCGGGTGGCTCTGACGCTTGCCATGCGCGATTCGGGACGTGTGCTGTCATGGAACCTGGATGGTCCGGTGCTGGACAAGCATTCCACCGGTGGTGTGGGTGATTGCGTCAGCCTGCTTTTGGCGCCTGCGCTAGCGGCCTGCGGGGCCTATGTCCCTATGATTTCGGGTCGTGGTCTGGGCCATACCGGCGGGACGCTTGATAAACTGGAAGCGATTCCGGGTGTGGCCACTCAACTTTCCGAAACACAGCTTAAGGGCATTGTGCGGCAGGTAGGCTGTGCGATTGTCGGGGCAACGGCCGACATCGCGCCTGCGGACCGGCGGCTTTATGCGGTGCGCGATGTGTCATCGACAGTGGATTCACTGGATTTAATCACGGCCTCGATCCTCAGTAAAAAACTCGCGGCCGGATTGAACGGACTGGTGCTGGACGTCAAGGTTGGCAGCGGCGCGTTCATGAAAACACTGGCAGAGGGGCAGGCCTTGGCCGAGGCACTGACCAAAACGGCCAATGCTGCGAAATGTCGGACCACCGCGGTGATCAGTGATATGAGCCAGCCTTTGGTTCCCAGTCTGGGCAACGCGCTGGAAGTGGCCGAAGTGATGCGCATTCTTACCGGCTCAGGTCGGGGGCCGATTGTCGATGTCGCCGCGGCGCTGGGGGGTGTTTTGCTGGCCAATGCAGGGCTGGCACAGGACGTCCAGGAAGGGGCTGATGCCGTCGTGCACGCGATCCGCAAAGGCTATGCCGCAGAACGGTTTGCGCGGATGCTGTCTGCCCTGGGCGGACCAGTGAATTTTGTCGAGAACTGGCAACGCTTCCTGCCAGAAGCAACGGTAATCCGGCAGGTTTCCGCCCCTCATGACGGCTATCTTGCCAAGATCGACGGCGAGGCGCTGGGCTGGGCAGTGGTCAATCTGGGTGGTGGACGGATCAGGGAGGACGACCGTGTCAATCCTGCGGTGGGCCTATCCGATGTGGCGCGTCTGGGCACCCAGGTAAAACGTGGTCATGTCTTGGCGGTGGTGCATGCGGTACGTTCCGATCAGGCCGATCGCGCAGCGCAGGCGGTCTTGGCGGCCATGACCCTGTCGGGATCACGGCCTAAAGTCCCGGAGCAGATCATCGAAAGGATCGGCTGATGGCACGGGCCTTTTTGGTGGTTATGGATTCAGTAGGCATCGGTGGCGCGCCGGATGCGGACCAGTTTTTCAACGGCGATGTGCCGGACACGGGGGCCAATACGCTGGGGCATATCATGGCCGCCTGTGCCGCAGGAGAGGCGGAAGAGGGCCGCAGCGGGCCACTTTCTATTCCACATCTCGAGCAATTGGGGATATCCAACGCCATTGGCCTGGCGACTGGCGGTGACGTTGCGGGGGCCGAGCCGCAAGGCGCATGGGGCGCCGCCACAGAGATTTCACGCGGCAAGGACACGCCTTCGGGACATTGGGAGCTGGCGGGTCTGCCGGTGCCATGGGAGTGGCATTACTTTCCCGAGACCGAACCTGCCTTCCCTGCCGAGGTCAGCGCCTTGGTGGCGCATGCGGCGGGAACGGACGGGATCCTTGGCGATTGCCATGCTTCGGGCACAGCTATCATCTCGGAGCTGGGTCAGCAGCACATCGAAAGCGGTTGGCCGATTTGCTATACCTCGGCGGATTCGGTGTTTCAGATTGCGGCACATGAAGAGAGCTTTGGTCTGGAGCGGCTCTTGGCCTTATGCGAAGCGGTTGCCCCGATGCTGCACGAGATGAAAGTCGGTCGGGTGATTGCACGCCCTTTTATCGGCACTGACGGGAGTTTCAAGCGCACTGGCAACCGGCGTGATTTTGCCATAACGCCGCCGGGGCCGGTGTTGATGAATTGGGTGCAGGATGCGGGAAGGCGTGTCTATGCAATTGGAAAGATTGGTGATATTTTTTCGATGCAAGGAATTGACGAGCTGCGCAAAGGCGATGACGCTAGGTTGATGAGCCATCTTGCGGATCTGGTTGACGGGGCGGTTGACGGATCGTTGACCTTCGCCAATTTCGTCGAGTTTGACAGCCTGTTCGGTCATCGCCGTGATGTGTCAGGCTATGCGCGGCAATTGGAGTGGTTTGACGCAGCGATTGGCAAGATCATGATGCGGCTTGGGCCTGATGACATCATGGTACTGACGGCGGATCATGGCAATGACCCCACATGGGTGGGGACGGACCACACCCGAGAACGGGTGCCAGTGCTGGTGGCGGGGGCGCCACCGAGAGCCTTGGGACTGATGGGATTTCAAGAGGTTGCCGCAGTGGTGGCAGATCACCTTGGGATTGCGCGGGGCTGAACGGGTCGATTGGGGCGCTGCCCCAAACCCCGCAGTGGATACAGCCAAAAAGAGCAGGCAGGGGTGCTTGCGATGCCCTGCGTTTCGCGCGACAACGGATGTGCAAAAAGGAGCTGCTGCTGATGCCCGAACTTGACGAACACCTGACCCACGTGAACCATCCCTTGGTGCAGCACAAGCTGACCATTATGCGCGATAAGAACACGCCGACGGCCGTTTTTCGGCAACTTTTGCGTGAGATTTCGCAATTGTTGGCCTACGAGGTCACGCGCGGCCTGCCGATGACGACCAAGCGGATCGAAACGCCGATGCAAGAGATGGATGCCCCGACACTGGACGGCAAAAAGCTGGCGCTGATTTCGATTTTGCGGGCGGGCAACGGGCTGCTGGACGGGGTGCTTGAGTTGATCCCTTCGGCGCGGGTCGGTTTTGTCGGGCTGTACCGGGATGAAGAAACGCTGCAACCGGTGCAGTATTACTTTAAAGTGCCCGAAGGATTGGATGATCGGTTGGTCATTGCGGTGGATCCGATGTTGGCCACAGGAAACTCTTCGGTCGCGGCGATTGATCTTTTGAAAAAGGCGGGAGCCACCAACATTCGCTTCCTGTGTCTGCTCGCCGCTCCGGAAGGTATTGCGCGAATGAAAGAAGCGCATCCCGATGTGCCGATTGTCACCGCAGCGGTTGATGATGCGTTGAATGACCTCGGGTATATTATACCGGGTCTGGGCGATGCCGGTGATCGGATGTTCGGGACAAAATAATCGCCTGAAAAGGCGCCGCTGGAGGTTTTGGATGCTGGACTTGTGCGCAAGGCTGAGGCATCTTTAACTACATGTTGTGTGGGGGCACGAAATGAGACTGACGAAATTACTATCGATTGTGGCCTTCGCTGGCAGCTTGGGCTTTGCTGCGCAGCCGGATCTGGCTGTGGCAAAGATTACGGAACAGCAACCGGCGGAGTTTCCCGCCAGTTCCTACAAAGGCAAGCAATATGTCGATAGCAAGGGCTGTGTGTTCATTCGTGCGGGCATTGATGGAAATGTCTCGTGGGTGCCACGTGTGTCGCGCGATCGCAAAACGGTTTGCGGGTTCAAACCTACCAATGCGCCCCGTGCGGTAGCCGAGGCGCCGGCCACTCCCCCGGTCGAGATAACTTTGAAAACCGTACCCGCAGCGACGGCCAAGCCGAAACCCAAGGTGGCGCAGCGTCGTGTCGCGCAGCCGCCTAAACCCCGCCGTGCCGCGCCTGCTGTTGTGCGCCAAACCGCCCAGCGTCCTGTGGTGGCATCCCCCCCCCAAACCGTCGCAGTCACAAAGCCGCAAGTAAAACGTACCAAGGCCGGACTTGTCACGGGGGGATGCCCCGGTGCATCAGCCATTTCGGCGCAGTATTTGCGTGGAAAAGGTGTGCGTTGTGGTCCCCAGACACAGCCGATTGTTGGTAACCATTTTGCCCCAAGTCCGGCAACGGTTGCTGTCGCCGGCCAAACGCGTAAAGCTTCCGTGCAGACCGGGGTGGTGACACTGGGCAACACCGTGCAGGTTCCGGAGGTCACGGCCACAACGCGTATTGTGCCCAGACATGTGGCGATGAACCGTGTGAACACCCGCAATGTCAGCGTGCCGCGTGGGTATAAGCCGGTTTGGGATGACGACCGTTTGAACCCGAAACGTGCGGAACAGAACCTGCAAGGTCGTGCCGATATGTTACTGGTCTGGACCCAGACCTTGCCACGCCGCTTGATCAACCAGTCTTCGGGCCGTGACGTGACGGCGTCGGTGCCGTTGATCTATCCCTTTACCTCAGTTGCGCAGCAGCGTCGCGATCTGGGCGAGGTTACTATTGTGCAGCGGGACGGGCAGACCGTTAAACGGGTGGTGCGCCATGCCAAGGGTAAGGCGTTGAAATCCAAGCCCGTTTATTCGTCTCGTTCCACGCCCAAGGCAACAACGTCGAAAGCGGCCAGGCAAGCGGCAGCGCTTTCACCTGCAATAGCAGGCAAGCGTTATGTTCAGGTTGGTACATTTGGCAATTCGGCAAACGCCCAGCGGACTGCACAGAAGATCGCAGGCATGGGCATGGCTGCCCGCATCGGCAAGCTTCGCAGGGGCGGAAAAACCTATATGACCGTGCAGGCGGGGCCATTCAAAGATGCGCGTTCCATTCAGTCGGCGATGCGCCAGTTGCGCAGTGCCGGTTACGCGGATGCTTTCGCGCGTTAGCCTGTGCCTGATGTCGAAAAAGTGGGCCAGTCGGAGAGAATCCGGCTGGCCATTTCGTTGGCCCAGAGCGTGTAAAGGGGCGCGGCTGGGTGAAATCCGTCATAGGCGACCAACCTGGCATCAAGCGGCAGGTTGAAAGGCACATGGGTGCAGTCAGGTCTGGTGGCGAGGAACGCCGCCCGATGGCGTTCAAGTTTGCTTGCGTGTCGACCGAGGGTCCAGCGTAGGGGCTGGGGCAGCAGTGGGAAATTGGCGATCGGGGGCATGCCGCTGATGTAAATCTGCTTTGGCCGGTACAAGGTGTTTAACCGGTCGAGCAGGGATTGTTGCTGGTGCACCCAGCTGCGTGCGGGGGTCAAGCGGGTGACGTCGTTGACGCCAAGGGCAATTATAATAACGTCGACGGGTTTCGGGCGGGCATCGGCCAGCCGCGCAAGGGTGCTGCGGGTGGTGGCACCGGTAAGGGCATCGAGATGCCAGGTGACAGTGAAATCCTTTGCCAGTTGCTGGACCAGCTGACCACTTAGTGCGTCGTGTTGATCCGCAACCCCGACACCTGCGGCAGAGCTGTCACCAAGGATTGCCAGCCGCAAGTCGGTGCCGGACCCCGATATGCCACTGCGCGGTCCCGCTGCTTCGGGCAGGGCTTGGGCCTTTCCGAGTACCCAAATGGCTTCAAGGATCAACAGCGGTGAGAGCAGCGCCCGCAAGGCTGTGTCATGCATGGATCAACCGCCGCAGATCGTCTGCAGACGCAACCAGTTGGCGTCAGACATTAAGGGCTCGGTCAATTTGCCATTCATCGGGTCGCCTTCGATTAGTTCCAGCGTGGTTTCTCCGGTGATGTCGCGGGCATAAGCATAGGGTGTGCTGCGCAGTGCGGCCTGTTCGAACCGGACGATCTGGCGGCCAGTTTCAGCGGGGGGCGCCGGGGTGGTCATCAGGTGCTCGGCGTAAAGGTCCAGCGCTTGGGGGGCGACATCGCCAGTGGTCAGCAAGCGAAAATTCTCGCGCAGTCCGACGACATGTAATAAATCCCGCAGCGGGTCCGAGACATCGCGCCGCGCCTGTTCGGTAACGATATATCCGGCGGCGACATCGGGTTCCTCGAAATCCTCAATGACGCTTCGATTCAGCAGGATCAAATCGCCGGGAACGTGCAGGCTGTCTTGGGTCATGTTTGGTAGAACCATAATACGACCTGCTTGCAAGCGGGTCGACAACAGGCCAAGGGCGGCGCGCCCGGCGGCGTCGGCGCAGACGGTTCCCGACACCCGCTCAATGCGTTTCAACAGGGCCAGCCCAATCGCGTTGCGTTTGACTTTGGGAACGACCTTGAGGGTGTGATCCTGCATGGCACCGGGCAACCAGAATGCGGCAATCCACACGACAACCAGCATGGAAACCACCATACCAATCCAGCGGAGCCGTCCGGGCCGGGGGCGGGATTTTTCGATGGCCTTGCGTAGGGTCTCGATGGCCTCGGTCATTTCGCTTTCTGCTTCGGGCAGTTCCAGCGTTTCGCCGGGGGCGCCGTCGGGGTGAAAAACAGCAGGCCGAACGCCGGGATTGGCGCGTTCGATAGCGGCCAGTGACCAGTGGGCAAGGGGTTTGTCGTTGCCGTCGATGATCACCAGCGTCGCATCGCCAATGGATACAATCACCTCGCGTCGCTGCTCTTGAGGCGTTGGACGCCAGAGGGCGGTTGCCTCAAGCCTCGCGTATTTTGTCAGGGCGGTCACTGGTGGCTGCTGGCCTTTTGATTTTCTCTTAGTGTAGCATCTGGCAGGGGCGGGGCAATGGTTCAAGCTTGCGGCAAGACAGGGGACAAGAATGCGATTTCGCAAAGCAGAGGTTGGGGAAACGGCGTTCATTGCTGCGATGTGGCATAAGGGCTGGCATGAGGGGCACGCCGCGCATGTGCCCGCCGATCTGGTGGTGATGCGTACAGCTGATGAGTTTGAGGCCCGAACCGCCGCCCATATAACACAAACCACGGTATTGGAGGTCGACGGCCAGATCGCCGGTTTCCATATGCTGGATCATGACGAGCTGTATCAGTTTTATGTGGCAAAAGCCTTTCGCGGTACAGGCGTCGCAAGCACCCTGATGCGTCACGTCGAAGAAGCATTGCAGGGGCGGCTGGCGTGGCTGGCTTGCGCCGTTGGCAATGAACGTGCCGCACGGTTTTACGAAAAGAGCGGTTGGGAGCGGGCGAAAACCGAACTTTACACGGTAGAGACCGCTGGCGGACCGATGGCGGTGTCATGCTGGCGTTTTGAAAAAGATCTGACCTCCGCCACCTGAGAGTTACAGCGTAGCGGCGATTTTGCGTAGCTCGTGTTTCTGGATTTTGCCCGTAGATGTTTTGGGAAGCTCTTGAAATAAAACGCGTTTGGGCGCTTTGAAGCCGGCAAGCGTTTCGCGGGTAAAGGCGATCAGCGCGGCCTCGTCCACGGTTGCTTGGGGTTTCAGTTCCACAAAGGCGCAGGGCACCTCGCCCCATTTGTCATCCGGTTTGGCAACCACGGCGGCAAGGTTGACGTCGGCATGGCCCATCAGAACACCCTCAACTTCGACAGAAGATATATTTTCACCACCGGAAATGATGATGTCCTTGGCGCGGTCTGCAATCTGGATATAGCCATCGGGGTGCTGCACGGCCAGATCGCCGGAGTGGAAATAGCCGCCTTCGAAGGCTTCGGCCGTGGCTTCGGGGCTTTTGAAATAGCCTTTCATCACCGAATTGCCACGGATCATGATTTCACCTTGGGTAATGCCGTCCATCGGCGTTTGGGTCACCGCAGCGTCGGTCACCGTGATATGGTCCATCATCGGCATGGCAACACCTTGGCGCGCCTTGATCGCAGCGCGGGCGGCGGTGTCGAGTTTGCCCCAGTCTTCGGCTTTCCAGATGCATTCGGTCACATGACCGTATGTTTCGGTCAGCCCGTAAACCTGGGTGATGTTGAACCCCAGTTCCTCGATTTTTGTCAGCGTTGCGGGGGCAGGGGGGGCGCCTGCGGTGAAAACCTCGACGGTGTGCTCAAAGCTGCGGCGTTCACCGGCAGGGGCGTTGACCAGCATGTTGAGGACAATGGGCGCGCCGCCGAAATGGGTGACCCCCTCATCAGCGATGGCATTGTAGATATTGGGCGCAGTGATGTCCCGGCAGCAGACCAGCGTGCCACCGATCAGTGGCATCATCCATGTGTGGTTCCAGCCGTTGCAATGAAACAGCGGCACGATCTGCATGAACACCGGATGTAGTACCATACGCCATGAAATAACGGTGCCCATAGTCATCAGGTAAGACCCGCGATGGTGATAGACCACGCCCTTGGGCCTGCCCGTCGTGCCCGAGGTATAGTTCAACGCAAGGCTTTCCCATTCGTCTTGCGGCATGATCCAGTCAAACGTGGGATCGGCGCTGGCCAGGGTTTCTTCATAAGTGGGATAGCGGCCTGTGGCGGGAAATTTCGAATCCGTAACTTCGATGATTTGGGGCGGCGCGCCTTCCATTGCGGCAAGCGCTGCTTCGGCAAGGGGCATGAACTCTGTGTCGACCAGAACCGCCTTGGCCTCTCCATGATCAAAAATATAGGCAACTGTCGCAACATCCAGCCGCATGTTGATCGTGTTCAGGACCGCGCCACAGGCCGGCACACCAAAATGCGCTTCGGCTTGGGCGGGGGTGTTGGGCAAAAGTGTCGCGACCACGTCACCCGGTTTGATCCCCATAGCAGCCAGCGCAGATGCAAGCCGAGTGCAACGGTCATGATATTGCGTATAGGTCACACGGTGAGCGCCGTAAATGACGGCGGGACGATCGGCAAAAACACGCGCGGCCCGGCGCAGATGCGACAGAGGGGTCAGCGGTACATAGTTGGCGGCGCATTTGTCCAGACCTGTCTCGTCATTCATCCAACCCATGTCGTATTCTCCTCGAAAGCAAGCTCTTGTGAAAGAATGAGTATTGCGGGCGGGCCGCGGTTTTGGAAGGGTGATTTTCAAGCGTTTCGCCATTAGTTGAAGCATCGGGTATCGCTCTTTGTGTTCAAATCCCCGATTTGACACAACGAAGGGCGATTAAGGTCACTGGTGGCACGCTCTAACCAAAAAGGGACGGCGCGTGACGAGTCTAAGCACAAATTCTGGATTGGCCGCAGCATCGGTGCTGGCCGGCATGGCGACGCTGGGGCTGACCGACAATTTTGTCCCTTTCATTTCCGAACGCGGATCGCTTTGGCAGTTCCACTTTGTCCGCTCGCTGATGGCATTTGTAATCCTGGCCGGTTTCGTGGCGTTGGGGTATGGCAGTTTCCGGATGCACCGGCCATTGGCCGTGCTGGCGCGCAGCTTTTTCCCGGCAAGCGCTATGTTGATCTATTTCGGCTGCCTGTCGGTGCTGCCGATTGGAGTGGTGGTGGCGGGGCTATTTACCGCGCCACTTTTTGTTGTACTGATCTCGATCCTTTTCCAAGGCAAACCGGTGGGCGTGTTCCGTTGGGCCGCCGTGATCATCGGCTTTATCGGGGCGGTGATGGTGATCCAGCCGGATCCTGCAGCACTAGATCCGGTGGCCTTTCTGCCGATCGTCGCGGGGCTGTTTTATGCCGTCGGTGCTGTTGCGACGCGCGCCTGGTGTGAGGGGGAAAGCACGCTATCGCTTACGGCAGGTTTCTTTGGGATGTTGGGCATCTTCGGGCTGATCGGGATATTTGTGGTAAACGCAGATGCGCCGCTGGGGCATGCTGGGTTTGTGCTGCGTGCGTGGGGACCGTTGGACGGGGCGATGATGTTCTGGTTTGCCGTGCAGGCGGTCGGATCCCTGATTGGTATCGCGTTAATCTTTCGCGGCTATCAGTTGGGCGAGGCAAGCCATGTGGCGGTGTTCGAATATTCGCTGCTGGTTTTCGCCAGCTTTTGGGCATGGGTCCTGTGGGGCCAGGCGGTGTCGCCGCTGGGCCTGACCGGCATGGTGTTGATCGCAATTGCAGGCACGGTGATCGCCCTGCGTAGCACTGCGCAGGATCGGGCGGCATGATCATCAGTCGGGGGCGTTCCTATGTCTTTGTCCATATTCCCAAGACGGGGGGAACTTCGCTGGCGCTGGCGCTGGAAGATCGCGCGATGAAGGATGACATCATGCTGGGGGACACGCCCAAGGCGTTGAAACGACGCAAGAAGGTGAAAGGCGTCGTAACCTCGGGGCGGCTTTGGAAGCATTCAGGTCTGTCGGATGTCGACGGTTTGCTCAGCACTGAAGAGATTGCGCAGATGTTCATCTTTACGTTGGTGCGCAACCCTTGGGACCGGTTGGTCAGCTATTATCACTGGTTGCGCGAACAGGGTTTTGATCACCCCGCTGTAGAACTGGCCAAGGCCCAGACATTCGAGGGATTTCTGGCCGATCCAGCGACGCAAGCGGCGCAACGTCAATGGCCTGCATCGCGCTATCTGACCGATGTGAACGGGGTGGAACGTGCAACCAGCTACATCCGGCTTGAACATTTCGAACAGGACTCTGCCCCGCTTAGGGCTCACCTGGGGTTCGAGCTGGCATTGCCGTGGGAAAACCGGTCAACGCGCGAGACTGGCCATCGCGACTATTATTCCCAGGCGATGCGCGAAACAGTTGCGGACTGCTGTGCCGAAGACATTGCGCGGTTCGGGTATGAATTCAGCTAGGGCGCTGAGCCAAGGTTACTGAAAATCGGTACGATCACGCCAAACCAGCGATTGCTTGCCGCCTATGCAGGCGGTAGAGTTCTCAACATGAAACATGTGAAAAAAGAAACCACCGATGACGCGCTTATTCAGGAATTTCTGAACAAGGGCGGCAAGGTTAGCGTTGGTAAGACCAAACCGCCCAAGGCGGAACTGGGGCTGAGCAACAATCAGTGGAACAACAAACTGACCAAAGAAGAAAAAGCCGCCCGCGACAAGAAGTGAGGCGGCTTTTTGAATGGCGGATCAAGGGCTTTGACCCTTGTTCTCGCAGGGAGTGCTATTTTGGTGCGCGCCGCTTGTTTCAGGCTGCATGATTGTCCGAAACCGGGGTGGATATTATCCAGAGCGCTTTACCGCGATAGCGCGCTGAATCTATCGATACCCTTGATTTCAGGCCATGATAGACAGCTTCTTATCTCTGGATTCTACATGGTTCTAACAAAAAAAGGGACGCCCGAGCGTCCCTTTTTATCATTTGTACTTATGGTTTAGGCTGCCGCCGCTTCGCCGCCGAAACGGACATAAAACGACTGCCCCTTCGCCGCCATTTCCCGCAGTAGATCAGGGCATTTGAACCGTTCACCAAACTTGGCTTCCAGTTCGTCACAGCGCTCTGCGGCATAAGGTGTGCCGATCATGTCGAGCCATGAGAACGGGCCGCCCGACCAGGGCGCAAAGCCCCAACCAAGGATCGCGCCAACGTCGCCTTCGCGGATGTCCATCAGCACGCCCTCTTCCAGCGCACGCACCGCTTCCAGCACCTGCACGAACATCAGACGGTCCTGCACTTCCTGCAACTCGGGCTGAACTTCGGCAAGCGGATAACGGTCATGCACGCCTTTCCAATAGCCCAGACGCTTGCCCTTTTCATCATAATCGAAATAGCCTGCCTTGGCCTTGCGTCCCAAACGGCCCTCATCCTCCATCCAGACGATCAGATTGTCGGCTTCGGAGGCCGGATAGGCATTGCCCATCGCCGCTTTGGTTGCCCGCATGATCTTGGTCGCCAGATCAATTGAGGTTTCATCGCCCAACTGCACTGGCCCCACCGGGAAACCGAGCATCTGTGCGGCGTTGTCGATCAGCACGGGGGCAACGCCCTCGGTGATCATGCGGTTCGCTTCACCGCCGTACGGAATGATGCAACGGTTGGCATAGAAGAACCGAGCGTCATTCACAACGATCGGTGTCTTGCGAATCTGGCGCACGTAATCCAGCGCCTTTGCGACGGCACGGTCGCCGGTCGCCTTGCCCTTGATGATCTCAACCAGCAACATCCGTTCGACGGGGGAAAAGAAGTGGATGCCGATGAACTGCTCCTGACGCGACGAAGCTTTGGCCAGTTCGGTGATTGGCAGGGTCGAGGTATTGGAGGCAAAGATGCAATCCTCAGGGATCACCGCTTCGACTTTTTGGGTCATTTCGGCCTTGACCTTGGGGTCTTCAAACACCGCTTCGATGATCAGATCGCAGCCCTTGAGCGCGTCCAGATCAGGGGTCGCGGTGATCAGGGCAAGGGCGGCTTCCTTCTTCTCCACAGTTCCCTTCTTACGAGCGATGCCCTTGTCGAAATAGGCCTCGGCATAGGCTTTACCCTTGTCGGCCGCTGATTGATCTCGGTCGATCAGAACCACTTCGATGCCTGCCTGCACCGACACCAGCGCGATGCCCGCGCCCATCATGCCTGCACCCAGCACACCCAGCTTTTTCACGCGCTGGTCGGGGACACCTGCAGGGCGAACGGCGCCTTTCTCAAGCGCTTCCTTGTTAAGAAAGAGTGAGCGGATCATGGCAGAAGAAGACGGGTTCATCAGGACAGAGGTGAACCAGCGCGCCTCAATCTTCAGCGCCGTGTCGAAAGGCACAAGCGCACCTTCGTAAACGGCTGATAGCAACGCTTTGGCGGCAGGAAAAGCGCCTTTGGTCTTGGCATTGATCATGGCATTGGCGCCCACGAAGGTCATGAAACCCGCAGGATGGTAGGGCGCGCCGCCGGGCATTTTATAACCCTTTGCGTCCCATGGTTTTATCAGATCAGCGTCTGTGGCGTTCAGCACCCATTCCTTTGCAGCGGCCAACGGATCGGCAACCACCTCGTCAATCAGACCGGCCTTGGCAGCTGCGGCAGGGGCAACCATCTTGCCTTCCAGCAGAAAGGTCGAAGCGGCCATCGCACCCAGTTTGAAGGACAGGCGCGTGGTGCCACCGGCACCGGGGAAAATACCGACTAGAATTTCAGGCAGGCCGATGCGCGCCTTGGGGTTGTCGGCACAGAAAATGCGGTGCGTGGCCAGTGGCAGCTCCAACCCTATGCCGGCAGCTGTGCCGGGTAGGGCAGCGGCGATCGGTTTGCCACCCTTGTTCGTCTTTGGGTCCATGCCTGCGCGTTCGATCTTGCGCAGCAGGGCGTGCATTTTCATCGTGCCGTCGAACAGACCTTTGGCAGGATCATCGCCTGCATCCTCGCGCATCTTCGCCAGCAGATTCAGGTCCATCCCGCCGGCAAAGGATCCTTCCTTGCCAGAGGTGATCACGATGCCTTTGACAGCGTCATCCGCCAGAGCCGCATCAATAAGGGCTTCAAGCTGGGTTAACCCCTCGATGGACATGACGTTCATGGATTTGCCCGCCACGTCCCAAGTGATGATGGCAACGCCATCGGCGCCAGTTTTTGATGTGAAATCGGTCATTTATCTTCTCCCCAATCAGGAATTTATTTAGCGCTTGGGCTGATAATCAGCGAATTTTACAAGCAACATCTTTATGAGATCCAAAGTCGCCTTTGGTCCGTTGCTGCAATCCTCTTCGCTGAGGGTCAGGCGCTTGAAGTCATTCAGGTCCGCGCGATCCAGGCTGTCGCTTGGATCGGCTTTAAACTTGAAGAACAACGGAGGATCTTGCTGGACCAGACGGACATAGTCGCCACCGTTTGCGACTTTAAGGACCAGCTGGTCCATGCCCTGCTTGGCCGCCAGGTCGGCCACTGCGTGAAAGGGATGTGCGCCCATTATACGCGCTCGATGATGGTTGCAGCACCCATGCCGGAAGCGATGCAAAGCGTGGCAAGGCCGACTTCTTTGTCCGCCCGTTCCAGTTCGTCCAATAGCGTCCCGATGATCATCGCGCCGGTTGCGCCCAGCGGGTGACCCATGGCGATGGACCCACCGTTGACGTTGACCTTGTCGTGATCCACATCAAAGGCTTGCATAAAGCGCATGACAACGGCGGCAAATGCCTCGTTGACCTCAAACAGGTCGATGTCTTTGATGTTCATCCCATTATCGGCAAGGATTTTTTCAGTCACTGGCACCGGTCCAGTCAACATGATCGTCGGATCGGTGCCGATTTTTGCGTTGGCACGGATGCGGGCGCGGGGCTTCAAGCCGTATTTCTCGCCAAATTCCTTGTTGCCGATCAGCACAGCCGCGGCACCATCGACGATTCCCGATGAATTGCCCGCGTGGTGGATGTGCTTAATCCTTTCCAGATGCGGGTATTTCAACATGGCGACCTTGTCGAAACCGGGCATTACCTCGCCCATGGCCTGGAAAGCCGGTGTAAGACTGCCAAGGCTCTGCATGTCGGTCTGGGGACGCATGTATTCGTCGTGATCCAGAATTGTCAGGCCGTTCTGGTCGGTGATGGTGATGACCGAATTCTTGAATCGGCCTTCTTTCCACGCCTTTTCTGCGCGCTGTTGCGAGGCGACGGCCAACGCATCCGCGTCGTCTCGGGTAAAGCCGTATTCAGTAGCGATAATGTCCGCAGAGATACCCTGCGGCACGAAATACTGCTCCATTGCGAGGGACGGATCGACAGCAATTGCCGCCCCGTCACTCCCCATTGCCACACGGCCCATCATCTCCACGCCACCGGCGATATAGGCCATGCCCGCACCGCCTTTCACCTGGTTGGCGGCAAGATTCACCGCCTCCATGCCTGACGCGCAGAATCGGTTGATCGCAAGGCCCGGGATTCGTTCGTCAAGGTCTGAGGCCAGCACGGCAGAGCGCGCCAGACAACCGCCCTGTTCCATTACTTGGGTGACATTACCCCAAATCACGTCCTCAACCGCGTGGCCGCTCAGATTATTGCGGTCTTTCAATGCGTTAAGCGTCTGCGCTGAAAGACGTAGAGAGGTTACCTCGTGCAAGGCACCGTCTTTGCGGCCTTTGCCGCGCGGGGTGCGAATGGCGTCATAAATGTAGGCTTCGGTCATGAGGATCTCCTTGATTAAGCGCGCTCAGCGGGGCTGCCGGGCATCAGGTCATAAGGGGCTTTCCAGCCCGTTTGCTCGGACAGGCGGGTGAGCCACCGATCGATGTTGGGAAAGGCATGTCGGTCAAAACCGAAAGGCTCGGGATAATAAAGATAACCGCAGCATGACAGATCGGCGTTGGTCAGGCTGTCGCCCACAATCCAGTCGCGCCCTTCAAGATGGCTGTCGAGCACAGCATAGGTTGCTTGCAAACGTGCCAGGTTAAAGGTGATGACCTCCTGTGGACGTTTGTCCTCGGGCAGGAAGTTCATCAAGAACCGGGTCATCCCTGCCATTGAGCTGAGCTTGTGATTGTCCCAAAGAACCCAACGCAGGATTTCACGGCGTTCTTCGGCGTTGCGCCCGCCAAAGCGGCCGGATTTCTCGGTCACGTAATCCTGGATAACGCCAGACTGGGTCAAGCGGACATCACCGTCAATCATCACCGGTGCCTCACCCATGACGTTGACCTTTGCACGAAAGTCTGGCGTGCGTGTCTCTCCGCCGAAGAAGTCGACCTTAACGGGTTCCCAATCCAGTCCGGAAAGTTGCAGAGCCAAAGCCGCCTTGTAGGCATTGCCGGATTCGCCGAAGCAGTGGAGCTTGATTGTCATAGGTCGTGTCCTTGTTGTTTCCGGTGGATGCGAGGCAAGCCTCACGATGAGTTTAAGAGCAAGATGAAGCAGGGTTGCCGGCGTTTTGCATCACATGCGCGTTGGTTCGCTCGGGATTGGCTTCATCTTGCCCATAAACTCAATCCAGTTGGTGCAACGCCTGCAGGCGTCAGAGATTGCGCGCGATCAGTTCCTTCATGATTTCATTGGTGCCGCCATAGATCCGCTGAACACGGGCGTCGGCCCACATTTCGCCGATGGCGCATTCTTGCATAAAGCCATAACCGCCGTGCAGCTGAAGGCAGTCGTCCAGCACTTCCCCTTGGGTATCGGTCAGCCAGTATTTTGCCATCGCGGCCCGGTCGACGGTCAAAGTACCGCGCAGATGCTCGGTCATGCATTGATCAAGGAAAGCACGGGCGACGGTGGTTTTGGTTTTGCATTCGGCCAGTTTGAAACGTGTGTTCTGGAACTGTGTCAACGGCCCGCCAAAGGCCTCGCGTTCCTTGCAGTATTGTATGGTCCGTTCAACAGCGCCTTCCATGGCACCAACTGCCTCACAGGCGATGATCAAACGCTCTTGCGGCAGTTGTTGCATCATCTGATAGAAGCCCTGGCCTTCTTCCTGACCCAGAATGTTTTCGGGTGGAATTTCGACATTTTCGAAGAACAGTTCCGATGTGTCCGAGGCATGTTTGCCGATTTTTTCGAGGTTCCTGCCGCGCTGGAAGCCGGTCGAGCCATCGGTCTCGACGACGACGAGGGAGACACCTTTGGAGCCTTCCGAGGGGTCGGTTTTTGCGGCGACAATGATCAGGTTCGCGTGTTGGCCGTTGGTGATGAAAGTTTTTTGTCCGGACAACCGGTAGGCGTTGCCTTCGCGGATCGCTTTGGTCTTGATCCGTTGCACGTCTGATCCGGTGGAGGGTTCGGTCATTGCCAGTGCACCTACCATTTCGCCCGAGGCCATTTTCGGCAGCCAGCGTTTCTTTTGCTCTTCGGTGCCATAGGACAGGATGTAATGGGCAACGATACCGGAGTGGATGCCATTGCCCCAGCTGGCCAAGTTCGCGCGGGCGGACTCAATATAGATCGCAGCCTCATGGCCGAAGTCACCACCAGCGCCGCCGTATTCCTCGGGGATCGACGCACAAAGCAGCCCAAGCGCGCCGGCCTCCTGCCAGGTGTCGCGGTCCATTTCAGACTGCTTGCGCCATTTGGCGAATTTGGGGGCCCATTCGGTATTGATGAAATTCGCCGTCATTTCGGCAAGCATCTGGTGCTCTTCGGACATCCAGCTGGATGTTGTCGTGTTCTCATCGTTCATCGCGGCCCCTCCCAAAGGTGCATTAACGTTTGCGATCATCCAGTTCGGCGTTGAACAGCCGAAGCCGCGCAATCAGATTTTCCTCGTTGGTAACGCTTGCGAAATTTTCGAACAGGAATGACAGTGCCTCACCCTCGTCCAACCCGGCGTCGGCGCTGAATTTCTTCAGGCGGCGATACCCGTCTTCGGTCATGGCGACAGGAAAACGGCGGGTCAGGCGAAAGCGTTTGGGCACAAGTATCTCCAAGATTTGGTAGGGCGGGGTTTACCCCCGCCGCCACCCTAGAAGTTCGCCGCGTCCAGCGCCATCACCGTATCGGCACCTGACTGGATGCGCGTCAAGTGGAAGGCGGTAGCAGGCAGTTGCCGTGCCATATAGAAACGACCGGTCGCGAGTTTTGTCTCGTAGAAGGCGGCGTCACCGGTGCCACTTGCCAATGCGGCGCGGGCTGCGAGGCCCATTTTCGCCCACATCAGACCCAGACAGACATGACCGAACATATGCATGAAGTCGTTAGAGCCGGCCAACGCGTGGTTCGGGTTTTTCATGCCGTTTTGCATGAAGTACATGCCCGCGGATTGCAGATCCTTGCTTGCCGCTTTCAGGGGCTCGATAAACTCTTTATCAAAGGCCTCATCCGTGCCGGCGTTGTCTTTGCAGAAGGTTTTGACCAGATCGAAAAAGGCCATCACATGTTTGCCGCCGTCCTGCGCCAGTTTGCGGCCCACGAGGTCCAGTGCCTGCACACCGTTCGCACCTTCATAGATCATCGCAATGCGGGCATCGCGGGTGAACTGGGACATGCCCCATTCCTCGATGTATCCATGACCGCCATAAACCTGTTGTGCCTTGACGGTCATGTCATAGCCAACATCCGTCAAGAACCCTTTGATGACTGGTGTCAGCAGTGAAACCAGTCCGTCCGCGTCTTTGTCACCCGCGCGGTGGGCGGCATCGATCATGGTTGCCCCCCAGAGAATGAAAGCACGTGCGCCCTCGACGAATGACTTCTGTTCCATCAGGGAACGGCGGATATCGGGGTGCACGATCAGCGGGTCGGCCGGTTTGTCAGGGGCTTCGGCGCCGGTTACTGCACGCCCTTGAAGGCGGTCGTTGGCGTAGATTACGGCGTTCTGATAGGCCGCGTCGGCCTGTGCCAGTCCCTGCATGCCAACACCGAGACGCGCCTCATTCATCATGGTGAACATGGCGCGCATGCCCTTGTGTTCGTCGCCCAGCAGGTAGCCGGTGGCACCGTCATAGTTCATCACGCAGGTGGAGTTGCCGTGGATGCCCATCTTTTCCTCGATAGAGCCGACAGTTGCGCCATTGCGATCCCCCAGAGAACCGTCTTCGTTCACAATGAACTTGGGCACGATGAACAGGGACACGCCCTTGATGCCTTCAGGGCCGCCGTCGATTTTGGCCAGCACCAGATGGATGATGTTTTCCGCCATGTCATGTTCACCGGAAGAAATAAAAATCTTCTGGCCGGTGATCTTGTAGGAACCGTCTGATTGCGGCGATGCCTTGGTGCGCATCAGGCCCAGATCAGTCCCGCAGTGGGGTTCTGTCAGGTTCATCGTGCCCGTCCAGTTGCAGGATACCATATTAGGCAGGAAGGTATCTTTCTGCTGGTCTGTACCATGGGCAAGGATTGCGGATGCTGCACCATGGGTCAGGCCCTGATACATGGTAAAGGCTTGGTTTGCAGCCGAAAACATCTCGCCCACAGCCGAGCCGATGACCTGCGGCATGTTCTGCCCGCCATATTGCTCTGGCATGTCCAGACCGGTCCAGCCACCTTCTTTGACCTGTTCAAATGCTTCTTTGAAACCCGTCGGCGTATAGACGACGCCGTTTTCCAAACGACAGCCTTCGGTATCGCCGACGGTATTCAGCGGCGCGATCACTTCGGACGTCAGCTTGCCGGCTTCTTCCAGAATGGCGGAAGTGAAGTCGCGCTCCAGATCTTCGTATCCGGGTGTGCTGGCCTCGCTGATTTTCAACACATCATGCAGTACAAACTGCATGTCTTTGGTAGGGGCTGTATATGTCGGCATGAGGATCTCCCGAAGGTGTAAGTGACTGGCAGAGGCTGGCGGCGGTGTTATTCCGCCATGCTTGGTTTTTGATTGAGGGAGGTCATCATCTTTTCCCCCCACATGAGTTGTTCTTTCAGGTCATTGATGGCGGCATCGAGGTCTTCGCGTTGTGCCAGCATGTCGCTGAGACGTTCACGCGCGATATCAATGGCACGGGTGATCTGGGTTTTTTGCCGATCCCCTCGGTGATACAGGTCCAGCAGCTGGCGGATCTCTTCAAGGCTGAAACCAAATCGTTTGCCACGCAGAATCAGCTTGAGCCGCGCGCGGTCGCGTCTTGTGAACAGGCGCTTCTGGCCTTCGCGGATCGGGAACAACAGTTCCTTGGCCTCGTAGAACCGCAAAGTGCGCGGCGTTACTTCGAAGGTGTCGCACATTTGGCGGATTGTCATCAAATCACTGGTCATTTCGTTTTACTCTCATCACATGGGTACATCGTGGTACTGTTGGCTGCGATGTGTGATGTCTTTCGCAAGCTTACAATACCTCGTTAGGTTGACGTAACGTGGACGTCACGTCACTTTGGAAGGTGACGTGGCGGCGTCTTTGGTAAGGCTGTATTCTCCAAGTTGATCTCAAGATCACCATTTTTTGGGGTTACTGGTTAACCAGATGTGCGATCGCATCGCAATGCAGGAACGCAAGGTCGGGTGCAAAGACACGGCTGCCCGGCAGCGCCAGGCAAAAGCTGCCAGCGTTGTTCCTGTCGCCGAATTTAGGTCTGTTAGTTGTCGCTTTTTGTAAGGGCCAAGGCGGTATCGTCCCGCAAACTCTTTAGTTCGGTTATGGCCTCGTCCAGCTGTGCACGTTGCTCTGACAGTTCCGCTAGTTGCTCGTCAGCGAGCGTAAGCCAGGCCTTCATCTGGCTATCGGTACCTTCTTTTTCGTAGATCAGCAGCCATTGCCGGGTGACTTCTAGCGGGAAGCCAAATTTGCGGCCCCGCAGGATCAGAGTCATGCGGGCACGTTCGCGCGGACCGTAGAATCTGGAACGGCCCTCGCGGTCGGGGTGCAGCAATTCGATATATTCATAGTACCGCAGCGTGCGGGGGGTGACATCGAATTTTGCACACATTTCTTTAAAGGTCAGGCGGTCGTCTGCCATAGGTCGTTACTCCCTTAACCATTAAGGTAGGCCGAGGAAGAACGGAGCGCAACAGGTGGCCTTGCCCTTTGCCGTCGGCCTCGTGATAAAGGGGCAAATTCGGCCAAAGGATCCCCGACATGGCAGACAAGATTAAACAGGCGGGCCAGTTTATCCAAGCCTTGCCGCATGCCAAGGCGCTGGGCATGCAACTGGAAGAACTCGACGCCGGTACAGCGGTGATTTCCATGCCCTATTCGGAAAACATCATTGGGGACCCCAAAACCGGTGTGGTGCATGGGGGGGCGGTTTCTGCGCTGCTTGATACCTGCTGTGGCGCGGCTGTGATGAGCCATCCAAGTAACCCTGCTGGCACAGCAACCATTGATCTGCGTATCGAGTATTTGCGAGCAGCGACACCGGGCCAGCGTATCAAGGCCCGTGCGACCTGTTATCACGTGACGCGTTCGGTCGCCTTTGTGCGTGCGACGGCGATGGACGAAGAGGAAGAGGTGCCCGTCGCCATGGCCACTGGTACATTTACAGCAGGAAACGGCAAATGATAAAACGTCCAGAACCTGTTCAAATCATTAAACAACGTCGCGACGGAGTGTTGCGGGCACTGGTGAATGGTGTGCCTTACATCCAGTTCCTTGGCGTTACCTTCGAGCGGCGTGGCGATGAATTGACAGCGATCATGCCCTTCAAGGATGACCTGATCGGCAACCCGATTTTACCTGCCTTGCACGGGGGTGCGACAGCGGCATTCCTTGAGGTGACGGCGATTATATCGCTAAGCTGGGGGATGATTTGGGAGGACATGGAAAGCGGCGCGCTGGACGTCGAAGACCTTGACCGTATCAAGCTGCCGCGCCTGCCCAAAACAATTGATTTTACAGTGGATTATCTGCGTTCCGGTCTACCGCGTGACGCCTATGCACGGGCACGTATCACGCGGGCAGGGCGGCGCTATGCTTCTGTTCATGTGGAGGGGTGGCAAGACAACCGCGCCCGCCTTTTCGCACAGGCATCAGGGCATTTCGTGATGCCGCAACGGGAAAGTTAAGGTGGGCCGGCGCGCTTCGGCTGCGGCGGATGTGATCAGCCACAAACGGGTACTGCGCATCGCGATCCCTATTGTGATCTCCAACGCCACCGTACCGATTTTGGGCGCGGTGGATACCGGCGTGGTGGGACAGATGGGATTGGCCGCGCCCATTGGTGCTGTGGGACTGGGCGCAATTGTACTCTCGGCGTTTTACTGGTTTTTCGGTTTTCTGCGTATGGGAACCACCGGGCTTACCGCTCAGGCTGCCGGCGATGGAGATGACGCCGAAGTCACGGCGCTGTTGACGCGCGGTCTGCTAATCGGGATGGGCGCAGGTCTTGCTGTAATCTTGTTGCAAATCCCGCTGTTCTGGGCGGCATTCAACCTCTCGCCTGCCTCTCCCGAAGTCGAAACTCTGGCCCGCCAATACATGACGATCCGGATTTGGTCCGCCCCTGCTGCGATTGCGATCTATGCGATAACCGGCTGGTTGATCGCGCAGGAACGTACCCGTGCGGTACTGGTCATCCAGCTGTGGATGAACGGGCTGAACATCGCGCTGGATATGTGGTTCGTGCTGGGGCTTGGTTGGGGCGTGCAAGGCGTGGCGGTTGCAACGTTTCTGGCCGAGTGGAGCGGGTTGGCCGTGGGGTTGTGGTTCTGCCGCGCCGTATTCCAGACCCCCGACTGGCGCAATTGGGTGCAGGTTTTTAGCCGCGCGCGCTGGATTCGGATGGTTCGTTTGAATTCCGATATCCTGATCCGATCAATCCTGCTCGAAGCGATATTTTTGTCGTTTGTCTTTCTCGGTTCTGACATGGGGGATGTGACCTTGGCCGCCAATCAGGTGTTGCTGCAATTCCTGATGATCACAGCCTACGGTCTGGATGGTTTCGCTTTTGCCGCCGAGGCGCTGGTCGGACGGGCTGTTGGGGCGCGGCAGTTGGCAGCCCTCAGACGTGGCGTGGTGCTGGCGTCTTTCTGGGCCGGCGTTGTCTCGTTGCTGATGACTTTGGCATTCTGGGTTTTCGGTCCGCAGATCATTGATCTAATGGCCAAGGCCCCGGAGGTTCAGCGCGCGGCGCGGGTGTTCCTGCCCTATATGTTGGCCGTACCAATGCTGGCCTGCGCGGCCTTTATGCTGGACGGGATTTTCATCGGGGCGACCCGATCGCGCGATATGCGCAATATGATGGCCCTGTCTTTTGTTGTTTTTGTCGCTGCTGTGCTGCTGCTGGTACCTGCCTTTGGCAACCACGGCTTATGGGCGGCGATGCTGATTTCATTTGTGGCCCGCGGGATCACCTTGGCACTGCGGTACCCGGCACTGGAACGCGCGGTGCAGGCAGAGGCGCTTAAAGCATAACCTTTACCGCTTCTGGTGGGCGACCAATCACAGCCTGGTTGTCTTTGATGGCGATGGGCCGCTCGATCAGAACGGGGTTTTTGGCCATTGCAGCGATGAGCGTGGTGTCGGACATGTCTTTGCTCAAACCCAATTCCTTGAAACGCTTTTCGCCACAGCGCATCATCTTGATCACCGCCACATCACCCAGTGCGCGGCGCACCTCAGTGATCTCGGCCACGCTCGGTGCATCTTGCAGGTACAGGCGGACGGACACCTGCGTGCCTGCCGCTTCGATCAACGCCAGGGCCTGACGCGATTTGGAGCAACGCGGGTTGTGCCAGAGTGTAATCACAGCCAGTCCTCGCGCTTGCTACCCACTGCCTCGGCGACATTGGCAAAACCGTCTCTGGCCAGCAAATCGTCCACCCCCCGCACAATCTGGGTAACCAGCGACAGGCCACCAAAAACCAAGGCAGTATAAAGTTGCACGGCGCTCGCCCCCGCGCAAATTTTTGCATAGGCTTGCTGGGCTGATCCAACACCGCCGACACCCACTAACGGAATATCCGTGAGGGTGGACAGTCGCGCTAGAACACGTGTGGATTTGTCAAACAGCGGTGCGCCCGACAGGCCGCCGGCCTGCGCCGCGTGGCGGCTTTGTAGTCCTGCACGGTCCAAGGTAGTGTTGGTGGCAATGATGGCTGCAATCCCCGCAGAATTGGCGACGTCAGCCACATCAGCGATCTCGGATTGTGTCAGATCAGGCGCGATTTTCAAGAACACCGGCGTTGCACCGCGTACGTCCATCACCCCCTCCAATAGGGCGGCCAGCGCGGCCTTGCCCTGCAAATCGCGCAGGCGTTCGGTGTTCGGCGAGGACACGTTGACGGTTGCGAAATCGACGTGGTTGCGGGCGGCTTCCATGACACGCGCAAAATCGGCAGCGCGGTCGGTGCTGGTCTTGTTGGCCCCGAGGTTCAGGCCAACTGGAATACCTGCGCCGCGCTTCGCGAGACGGGTGCAAATGGCCACCGACCCTTCGTTGTTAAACCCGAACCGGTTTATCGCGGCCCGATCCTGGGTCAGGCGAAACAGCCGGGGTTTGGGATTGCCGGGTTGCGGTAGGGGGGTCGCAGCGCCCACTTCGATAAAGCCGAAACCGGCGCGGGACAGGGGTGCGATGGCAGTAGCGTTTTTGTCAAATCCCGCGGCAAGTCCGATGGGGTTGGGCAGGTCGATCCCTGCGATACGGGTCCTCAGACGGTCTGATGTCACCGGTCCCGGTGCCGGTGACAGACCCAGCCGCAGAGCGCGAATTGCCAGCCCGTGTGCGCGTTCGGCGTCAAGGCGGAGGAGCGCGGTTAGTCCTATCCGTTCGATCAGCGCCTTCATGCAAAGAAATCCGTGATACCTGCGTCCTGACAGCGGATTAGGCGCGATGTTTTAACCGCTGCCTGCCGGTGTACGACGGCGCGTTGATAGTCGGGGTCGGATACCATCGCCAGAAACGCATGTGCATTTGGGTAATGTGCGATGAATATCGCATCCCATACCTCGTCAGAAGGGCCGATCAGTGTCTGTTCGAAAGTGCCGCGCCATTTGATGCTGCCGCCGACCTTTTTCAGGATCGTGGCGGTCCCCTGCCCGTAGCGGGCATAGGCTTCTGCCCCGGTCAGCCCGTCGCGGGCCAGCTCGTGATCACCAGGGTAATTCGCCAGATCGTTGAACTGCACAAGATTGAGCATGTTCAGTTCGGTCTCGCGGTCCAGACCTTTAAAAGTATCAAACTGGGCGCGGTCCGGATCGATGTATCGGGTCATTTGCTTGCCTCTTGAAAACCGGGCGGAAACTGATGCACGCCGTCTACCAGTGGCAGGGGCTGTGCCCAGACTACATCCGCCAGCGCCAAATTGCGGTAGAGGTGCGGAAAGAGGGCACCACCGCGTGACACTTCCCATCTTAAGGCATCACCTGCGGCATCAGCATCCACTGCGATCAGGAACAAACCTTCGGCACCGGCAAAATGCTTGGCAGCGGTTTCGCTGGCTTGGGCGGCGGTCGAGAAATGTATATAGCCATCGGTCAGATCAATCGGCGCACCAGCGGTTTCGCCAGTCCCGTGCAGGGTTTGCCATTCGTTGGTTCTGAAGATTTTGAAAATTAACATGGGGTGGTGATGCCCGTCCGGCGCCGAGGCGTCAAGCCGCGAACCATGCCTTCCGTGTTCCGGTGCTGGTCCGTCCGACAGGCGGCGACCTGCGAAAGCGCGAAGCGGATGCACAAGCTCTTTGACAGCCTGCGGACCAGAGGCCACGATACCGCATAGATTCCATTTGGGGGAAAACCAATGAAACGATTCCTGACAAGCGTTGCGGCGCTCGGCCTGATGGCTGGCGCTGCTGCAGCCGATTATCAACTGACTATCCTGCACACCAACGACTTTCACGCACGGTTCGAACCGATCAGCAAATATGACGGCCCCTGTTCATCCGAGGATAACGGCGAAGGCAAGTGTTTTGGCGGTTCGGCGCGGATGATGACGGCGATCACCGAAGCGCGGTCACGGACAAATAATTCGATTCTTGTCGATGGCGGCGACCAGTTTCAGGGCACTTTGTTCTATACCTATTACAAAGGCGCATTGGCCGCCGAAATGATGAACCAGATGGGGTATGACGGGATGACCGTCGGCAACCACGAGTTTGACGATGGTCCCGAGGTTCTTCGGGGATTTATGGATGCGGTTGAATTTCCCGTCCTGATGTCGAATGCCGACGTGTCCGGCGAACCCCTGCTGTCGGACAAGCTGGCGAAGTCGGCGGTTATTGAACGCGGTGGTGAAAAGCTGGGGTTGATTGGTCTGACGCCACAGGACACGGATGAACTGGCATCCCCTGGTGACAACATCACGTTCTCCGATCCGGTTGCGGCGGTGCAAGGCGAGGTCGACAAACTGACAGCCCAAGGCGTGAACAAGATCATCGTACTCAGCCATTCAGGTTATGGCGTTGACCAGAAGGTTGCGGCGGAAACCACAGGCGTTGACGTGATTGTCGGCGGTCACTCCAATACTTTGCTCAGCAACACCAATGATCGTGCGGCAGGTCCATATCCCACAATGGTTGGCAATACGGCGATCGTTCAGGCCTATGCTTATGGCAAGTTTCTGGGTGAATTGAATGTTACCTTTGACGACGCGGGCAACATCACCGAGGCCAAAGGCGAGCCATTGGTCATGGACGCAGAAGTGGCCGAAGACGCGGGCACCAAGGCCCGCATTGCCGAAGCTGCGGCCCCGCTGGAAGAAATCCGCAGCAAGGTTGTGGCCCAAGCCGATGAAGCGATTGGCGGGGATCGTGAAATCTGCCGTGCGATGGAATGCACCATGGGCAACCTGATTGCCGATGCCATGCTGGCACGTGTAAAGGACCAAGGTATCGAGGTGGCTATCCAGAACGGTGGCGGCATCCGTGCGTCAATCGATGCGGGCGAAGTGACCATGGGCGAGATGCTGACCGTGCTGCCCTTCCAGAACACGTTGTCAACATTCCAAGTGACGGGTGCTGTCTTGGTCGCGGCGCTTGAAAACGGTGTGTCGCAGGTTGAAGAAGGCGCGGGCCGCTTCCCGCAGGTCGCTGGCATGACATTTGCATTCGACGGCAAACTTGAAGCCGGTTCGCGGGTCAGTGACGTAATGGTCGGTGGCGCGCCGATTGATCTGGCCAAAGTCTACGGTGTTGTGTCCAACAATTATGTACGCAACGGCGGTGACGGCTATGACATGTTCAAGACGGCGGCGAATGCATATGACTTCGGTCCCGATCTGGCGGATGTCACGGCAGAGTACATCGCCGCGAATGCCCCCTACAAACCCTATACGGACGGGCGGATTACGCTGAAATAATCACCCGGTACGGCCAATACTGAAAAGGCGCATCTTTAGGGCTGCGCCTATTTCTTTAGGTGAGGCAGGCGGCAATAGGAACTGCAGGTATCCACGCCGTAACACCGGCGAATTTGTGATCGGAGCGGTGAGAATGACGTTTCGGGCCTTCTTTTTTAAGCACCTGTATTGTGGGAGGGTTGACTGGAGCTTTCTTTCTGAGCGGGCTGTTCGTCAATGCGCTGGGCTTGAACGTTCGCGATTATGACGGAGTTTGGCATGAACAGGAAGGTTCCTATTACGTCACTATCCCTGTCTGGGAGGATAGGGAGTTTTGTCTGTGCCCTGCCTATGTTTGTGAAACACCTATGGAGGCTGCGCTACTTGCCCATCCAACAGCTTGGGGGTGGCGTAGCTTTCAGCATTTTCGTGACCCCGCCTTATCCGTGTCAGAAGAAACGACACAGCGGCAGGCGGAAAAGCCGGTATATGCATTCGGCAGGCAGGAATTTTGTTTGATGAAAAAGGCGGGTGATACCTTGTCGGTTACCTTGAGGGAAAGCGACGGTGCTCTTTTGTTGAACATCGATTAGCGTTGCTGCTGGCGGCATTTTGTCAGCGCTGTTCTTGGATGTTCTGCCGCGCTGCTATCCCTTTGGAATATTTCCCGCCCGGTAACTCGCCGGTGATTGCCCATAGACCTGCTGGAACGTGCGGTAAAAATTTGATCGCGTCAGAAAGCCGGATTGCGACATGACCTTGGCGACGGAATCTTCGGTGTCGCGCAACAGCTGTGCCGCGTGCTCCAGCCGGAAACCGTTCACGTATTGGGACACATTCATCCCCTGACTGACGTTAATCGCGTTTGACAGGCTGCGTTCGGGCACGCTGAGCCGTCGTGCGATCCGTTGCACCGTCAAATCGGGATCTAGGTATATCTGACTGCGCATCAGCATGGCACGGGTGGTGGCTTCCAATTTGGTTTCGTCACTTTCTGCAGGGAAATTGGGCTTGGCCGTTGTCGATTTTTGCAAGGCAAGACGCGTTGGGATACTTGTTAGGATCAGCAGCAACAGCACGATAAGCAGGCCAGATCCGAAAGTTACCAGCGCCGGTGCAGAGGTGCCGCTGGCCATCACAAAGCTAAGGGCAATGGCCGTGTCCAAAACCAGCACGCCCAGTAGCATGCCCACTGATCCATACATCCAGCGGATTGCAGGGCGGGCAATGTCGAGGCGGGCATAGATCAGGTTGTCTGGCCCGCGCAGTGCCAGCCGGATGAGCAGGGCAATATAGCTGAGGTAACTGGCGCTAATCACCAGATCAAAGTCGCGAAAGATGTTGGCAAACAGGCCAAGGCCCAGTGCCAGCCCGAAAGCGGTGCCCAGATGCAGCAGGGCGTGTTTGCGCAATTTTGCACCGTCCATCGCAAGGGCCGCGAACCCCAAATAAAGCAAAGGGCCGACTGACATCGGCAGCACCCTTTGGACGGTGATGAATCGCTCAACACCATAGGCAAAGCGCAATCCAACCAGCAACGATTGCAGGGCAAAACTGGTGAACATAAGTGCAAAGAAGATAGCCGCAACGCGCGGGCCCAGATCCAGCCGCAGCATCAAGGGGGCGATTAAAGCGCAAAGGAGTGCGGCGAGGATCGGCAACGGGATCGAAAGCATCTGCGTGTCCAAACCTGTCCTCCTTTGCGCGCGACCTGTCCTGGATCGTGATAGAGGACAGGGTTTGCCCGCTCAACCCGTTGTTTTGTTGGATATGGACGGCAATCTCGGGGGCATTGACACCTCAACAAGGAACACGGCACATGAAAAACATTTTGCACATCGCTGCCCTTAGCCTCGCCCTGACTGCCAGCAGTGCGATGGCCGAGGACCTGCGCACCGGTATTGCCGATCTACAGATCAACGATGCGCGCAGCGACCGGCCGCTCGAAGGGTACATCTGGTATCCGACAAATGAGATCGAGCGGATGCAGGCGCATCAGTCAAACGGCGTCTGGCAAGGCATTCAAGCGATCGAAGACGCCAAACCCTTATCCGGCAAGCATCCCTTTGTGGCCCTGTCACATGGTATGTATGGCAATGCCCGCAACCAGAACTGGCTGGCGGAAGCGTTGGTACAACAGGGGTTTGTGGTTGCAGCGATCCACCATCCCGGCACGTCAAGTTGGATGCGTGACCCCGATCAGGCGCGCCAGCTGTGGGACCGCCCCGGCGACATCAGCCGCCTCATCGACCATGTTCTGACTGATCCAGAGATGAGCGCCAGCATCAACCCCGAGCGGATTTATATGGCGGGCCATTCGCTGGGCGGGATGACCGCAGTGGCCTTGGCGGGAGGGCGGTTTGACGCGCCCAAGATGGATGCATTCTGTGAGGAAAAGCCATCAGAAATGGTTTGCGGCCTTCTGGATCTATGGCAGGTTGCAAAAACGCCAGAGGATGCAAAGGCGATGCAGGCTGACTTGTCCGATCCAAGGATCAAGCGGTTCGCGGTTTTTGATCTGGGAGCGACACAGACGTTTTCCACGGCCAGCCTGAATACAATCGCGCGGCCTTTGCTGGTGATCGGTGCGCCGAAAGGGGAAACTGATGTCAATCTGGACGTTGAATCCCGCGCCTTGCGAGCTGCCGTGCCAGCGGAATTTGTGACCTATATGGAGCCCGAAAGCCTGTCTCACTTCGATTTTCTGGGTGTTTGCAAACCGGGTGGTTTGGCGATCCTGAAACTGGAAGAACCGGAAGACGCCTTTATCTGTGAAGGTGGTGTAGACGAACGTAAATCGGATCATGCGATTGTTGTCGAGGCCGTCTTGGCCGCCTTTCAGTAGGTCAAATACCGCAAATCAGGGATCAGCGGCGGGGCTTTGTTTTGCGCTGCTTTTCTCTTCGCCATTGGTGGGTTCTGCCAGTGAGCCTTCCACCGTCTGAAGGCTGGAAGTGCGCCCGGCATTAAGCGGTTGAAAGCTGGATTTCACATCAACACCGACGGCCTGACGTTTGGTCATGCGCCAAAGGGTGTAAAGGATCACCATCACATGCGAGAATGAAGTGACGGCAAACAACGCCCGCAGGCCTATCTCGGCCATGGCCCAGCCGGCAACGGTTGGCCCGACAATGGAACCGATACCATAGGTCAGAAGCAAGCCGCCTGATATCTGGATCGCTGAACCGGGTTCGGCGTGGTCATTGGCATGGGCGACGATGACGGGGTACATGGCAAAAATCGAGCCTCCCAAGAGAGCGGCGAGCGCAAGGTTCATCGTGCGCCCTTCAGGGGCCAGAATGATGAAGGCAAGGTCAGCCAGCAGTGCAAGCGATGCGATACCGACCAGCACTTTGCGCCGGTCCATCTTGTCAGACAAGAGACCGACCGGCATTTGAATCACTGCACCGGCAAGAATTGGAATGGCAGTGAACAGGGCGACGGCCGCCAAAACCAGCCCGACCTTTTGTGCATAGACCGCAGCCAGCGTTCCGAAGGCCGCGTTTGACACACCAACCCAGAATACTGCAAAAACCGCGACGGGAGAGTTCTTCCAGAGGGCCTTGAGGTTAAGTTTGACACTAACCATTGGCGGTGGATTTGACGTGTTGCTAAGGGCCGTAGGGACCAGAGCCAGACAATAAAAGATAGCAGCCAACGCGAAAAAGAAAAAGCCCGACGGGTCGCCCATCGTCAACATCATGTACCCTGCGGTATTCGCCCCGAGGTTGACCATTGTATAGACGCCAAACACCCGTCCACGAGATTGCGCCGGGGTTTGTTCGCTGAGCCAGCTTTCCACGATCATTGCGGTGCCAGCGAAACAGAAACCACAAAGGCCGCGCAGGACGATCCAGGCCCATGGTGTGATCAGTATCGCGCTTCCCAACATGGAAACCGCAGCAATTGCAGCCAAGGCGCCAAAAGCCCGAATATGGCCGACACGCGCCACAAGTGCCGATGTCATGATGCAACCGGCGACATACCCCAGCGCCCAACCGGTGCCGAGCAAGCCCAGAGAGACGTTCGAAAAGCCTTCAATGGTGCCGCGTACCGGCAGGATCAGACCATTGATGCCTCCGGCAAACAAAAGAAACGCGGAGCCGATCAAAAGGGCGGCAATGGGCAAGAGCTGTCGGATGGTGTGGTCCTTTGCGGTGCGAGATTTTGCGTATCCTGCCCGATATTTGTTTAAGTTAAAACACCAACCGGTTTTTCAGGGCGTACCGGTTTTTTTTACACAGTGGTGGCGCTTCCGATAGGGTATAAAAAGGATGAGCAAGATAAAAGAGGTGCGCCATGTGCGGACGAATGGCAATGACCTTGCCACCTGACGCGATGGCGCAGCTATTTATGGCGGCGCCGGCAAATGATTTGCCGCAGGTACCCAACTATAATGTTTGTCCGACAGATAATGTGCCAATTGTTACCAGCGATGAAGCAGGGGCGCGAAAGCTGCGTGCGATGCGGTGGGGCTTTATACCGCGCTGGTACAAGGAACCATCGGGTGGGCCACTGCTGATCAATGCGCGCGCCGAGACGCTGGCCGAGAAACCGGCGTTTCGCACCGCGGCGCGGACCCGGCGGGGGCTGGTGGTCGCAACAGGATTTTATGAATGGACAAAAGATGCCGAAGGCGGTCGTGACCCTTGGTATATCACACGCCAGGATGACACTGCGTTGGCTTTTGCCGCCGTCTGGCAGGATTGGCGGGGGCCGGACGGAGAGGTGCTGATGACCTGCGCAATTGTCACGACCGCGGCCAACAAGCCCATGCAGGCGATTCATCACAGGATGCCCGTCATCCTTGCACAGGAGGATTGGCCGCTATGGCTGGGCGAACAGGGAAAAGGCGCGGCAACGCTGATGTCACCCGCGCCAGATGATCTGCTCGGGTGGCACCGTGTGAGCCGTGCCGTCAATTCCAATCGTGCCAGCGGGGCCGCGTTGATCAAACCCGTGCCGCCAAATGACGACGGGGCCTGAACGTGGCGGCTTTCAAGCTTAATCGGTTTCGGTGGGCGCTTCGGCAAAGATGATTTCGCCTTCCGCTTGTGTACCATCAGACCCCAAACCGTAAAAAGTCGGGGGGGTATCCTGTTGAATGTTCAGCGTGAAAATAGCTTCGGTGCTGATGACGCCAGAAGTCCAGCTATCCTGTGCGCCATTGACGGTGTGCGAGGCATCACTGTTGTTGCGGAAAGTGATGCTTTCTCCGGGGAACGCGTAAACCACTGATGGAAAGTAACTGCCGTCCACAATCAGGACCACGTGATCCTCGGCCTGTGCGGCACCGGCTAAAAAGCTAAAAGCAGCAGCAACAGCGAAAACGCCTTTGCGAGAATAGTTAAGCATTGGAATGCTCCTTGTAACGGCCCCACCCGGTCACATGAAAATTTCACTAAATGGAAAATACGGCGAAAATTTGGCATGTGCGGCCAAAAAGGCGGCTGGGTCCGTTTTTTTGGGCGATTCCGGTGTTGGCGTCAGGACCCATTAGTTTGAGTAATTGGCACCAAAACGGCAAAATTTCAGGGGTTTGAGACATGCAGCAACTAATGGGCTAATTCCAAATGGCTTATGTCACTGAATTGAAGCGGTTTTGGCGTCCTGCGGCTTTGACGGGTTTTCCCTGTGAGGGTCGTTGCATCTGCTTGAAATTCAACAAGAGTTCCAGCGCAGATATGCCTCGTCACAGACAAAATCTATCAAACCAATGACGCAATATTAATGGGTTCTGACCCTAGTTTGTCGTTTGCGCTTGTCCCGCCAGCCATTTGCGAAAGGAAGCAAGGGCGGCGCTCTCATCGCGTGCTTCGGGCCAGACAAGGTAATAATTGCCGATGCTTTGGGTTGTTTGCGCTGATGCGAGCACCAATTGACCGTCGCGCAAGTAGGGTTCAGCAAAGAATGTAGGAAGAAGCGCCACCCCCAATCCATGAATTGCCGCCTGAGCCATGGTAGAGAACTGGTCGAACACCATGCCTGCAGGCGGATCGGCGGTCACACCCAAGGCCGCCAACCACCGCGCCCAACCACGAGGGCGTGTTTCCAAGTGAAGCAGGGGGTGGGCCAGCATGTCCTGCGCCTGGTCCAAGGGGGAAGCCAGCAGGTCGGGGGCGCAGACCGGGACTACGGTTTCCGGCATCAACGGCAAATACTGCACGCCGGGCCAGTCTTCGTGACCAAAATGGATCGCGGCGTCAAAGGGGCTGTCGGCAATGGCAAAAGGTTTCAACCGGGTGCTGAGGTTGACGGTTACTTCGGGATGGGCGCGGGCAAAATCGCGCAGGCGTGGTGCCAGCCAATGCATGCCAAAGGCAGGCAGGATCGCAAGGTTCAGCGACCCGCCCGTCGGATTGGTGCGCACCGATATAGACGCCTGTGCCAACCGGTTCAGGATACCACGCACCTCTACGACATAGGCCTGCCCTGCTTTGGTCAGGGCCAGTTGACGGCCCTTGCGGGTGATCAGCGCAATATCCAGTTGTTCTTCGAGGGTCTTGAGCTGACGGCTAACCGCGCTTTGCGTCAAGGACAGTTCCTGCGCGGCTGCGGTGGCGCTGCCCAATCGGGCAACCGCCTCAAAGGAGAGAAGGGCAGAGATTGACGGCAAGAAACGGCGCGGGGCTATCATATGACTTTTTCTCATGCATTCAGGACAAAGCTGCGATAGTCTTTTGTTGCTGGATTTGCAATAAGTCGACCAAATACACATGCTCTGAAAGGATCTGCCATGACCGCTGAAACCCCTGCGCTGCGCGCCAAAGATGCCCCTGACCTCGGGTCTTTTGATTGGGCCGATCCCTTCCGGCTCGACTCGCAACTGACCGAAGATGAACGGATGATCCGTGATTCTGCTGCTGCTTACGCGCAGGAAAAACTGCAGCCGCGGGTGATCGATGCCTATGCAAACGAGGAAACCGATGCGGGCATCTTTAAGGAAATGGGCGATATGGGCCTTCTGGGGATCACGATTCCCGAAGAATATGGCGGTCTTGGCGGGGGCTATGTGTCCTATGGGTTGGTTGCGCGTGAAGTGGAACGTGTGGACAGCGGCTATCGGTCGATGATGTCCGTGCAGGCCAGCCTCGTGATGTATCCGATTTATGCATATGGATCAGAGGCGCAGCGCAATAAATACCTTCCGAAACTGTGTTCAGGTGAATGGATTGGCTGTTTCGGCCTGACCGAGCCTGACGCGGGATCTGATCCGGGCAGCATGACAACACGTGCGGTAAAAACGGCGAACGGCTACAAGCTTACCGGCACCAAGATGTGGATCTCAAACGCGCCGATTGCAGATGTCTTTGTGGTGTGGGCCAAGAGCGAAGAGCATGGCGGCAAGATCCGCGGCTTTGTGCTGGAGAAGGGCATGAAGGGTCTGAGCGCGCCGAAGGTCGGCAACAAGCTGTCCCTGCGGGCCTCGATCACCGGCGAAATCGTTATGAAGGACGTGGAAGTCGGCGAAGACGCCTTGCTGCCGCATGTCTCCGGTTTGAAGGGGCCATTTGGCTGTCTGAACCGTGCACGCTACGGCATTTCATGGGGTGCCATGGGCGCTGCGGAGTTCTGCTGGCATGCGGCGCGCCAATACGGTTTGGATCGCAAGCAGTTTGGAAAACCTTTGGCAGGTATGCAGCTGTTCCAGAAAAAGCTGGCTGACATGATGACCGAAATTTCGCTGGGTTTGCAGGGGTCTTTGCAAGTCGGACGTCTGATGGATCAGGCCAACGCGGCGCCTGAAATGGTGTCGATTGTGAAGCGCAACAACTGCGGAAAGGCGTTGGAGATCGCACGCCACGCCCGTGACATGCACGGCGGTAACGGCATTTCAGGTGAATTCCAGGTAATCCGCCATATGATGAACCTTGAAACGGTGAATACCTACGAAGGGACGCATGACGTGCATGCCTTGATCCTTGGGCGTGCGCAAACCGGCCTTCAGGCATTTTTCTGATGTCATAGACGCGCAAGCGCGAGATGAGTTTAAAAGCAAGATGAAGCAGAGGCATGTGGAGAACACGGGCCTCTGTGTTCTTATGTGAGGGTGATATGGACCGAGTATCGATCGTGCACGAAAATTTCCTGCGGCGGGTGGCAGCGGGAGACTTCCCGTCCGGTGATTCCGATGCCGCAGGGCTGAAGGCAGAGGAGGCTTTGGGACTGTATCGGTCGCAGGTCTTGTCGCGCGCATTGGATTTGCAAAGTCGGGTCATGCAGAAGGCCGGACAGGGATTTTATACTATCGGCTCCTCGGGGCACGAGGGAATGGCCGCGTTGGGTCATGCCTTGCGGGTCGATGACATCGCGTTCTTGCATTACCGCGATGCGGCCTTTCAGATCGCGCGGGCGGCCAAGGCCGGGCAGGAAGGGATGATGCGCGATATGCTGCTGTCCTTTGCCTGTTCGACGCTTGATCCGACGAGCGGAGGGCGACACAAGGTTCTGGGGTCACGCAGTTTGATGATCCCGCCGCAGACTTCGACCATCGCGAGCCATCTGCCCAAGGCGGTCGGGGCGGCCCATTCCATCACCCTTGCGCGGCGAAACCGGCCAGAACATGCAGTTCTGGCGCGGGATGGCATTGCGATGTGTTCTTTTGGGGATGCGTCGCTGAACCATTCAACAGCACAGGGTGCGATCAATGCGGCAGGTTGGACAGCGGTGCAGGGGATTCCCTTGCCCTTGTTGTTTGTCTGCGAAGACAACGGGATCGGCATTTCCACCAAGACGCCGACGGGATGGGTGAGGGCGACGATGTCGGCCCGGCCCGGCCTGAAATATTTCGAAGCCGACGGGCTGGATATATTCGCAGCTGTTAAGGCTGCGAAAGAAGCCGCGGATTGGGTGCGTACCCATCGCAAACCGGCATTTTTGCATCTGCGCACGGTTCGGCTTTATGGTCATGCGGGACCGGATGTCGTGACATCCTATCTGCCGCGTGCAGAAGTTGAGGCGGACGAAGCCCATGATCCGTTGCTGTATTCGGCGCGCGGGTTGGTGGCTTCGGGCGCGGCCACAGCCGCCCAGGCGTTGGACATCTATACCAGGACGCTGGATGCGGTTGCACAGGCTGCCAAAGAGATGGCGGATACGCCGAGATTGAAAAATGCCGGAGAGGTGATGGCGAGCCTGATCCCGCCCAAGCGCGAGGTCGCGCCCAGCAACGGACCCAGCGCCGAGCGGCGGGCGGAGGTTTTCGGCAGCGACATGGCGCAAATCGACCAGCCACAGCCCATGTCGCGTCTGATCAACTGGGCGCTGCATGATCTGATGCTGGAGTATCCCGAAACCCTGCTGATGGGCGAAGATGTGGGACGCAAGGGTGGTAACTATGGCGTCACGCAAAAGCTGCATGGGCGGTTTGGGCCCGCGCGGGTGATTGACACGCTGCTGGATGAGCAGAGTATTCTGGGGCTGGCGATCGGTTTGGCGCACAACGGATTCATCCCGATGCCGGAAATCCAGTTCCTGGCCTATCTGCATAACGCCGAGGACCAGCTGCGCGGCGAGGCGGCGACCTTGCCGTTCTTCAGTCAGGGACAGTGGAGCAATCCGATGGTCGTGCGGATTTCTGCATTGGGCTATCAAAAGGGGTTCGGCGGGCATTTTCATAACGACAACTCCCTGGCAGTGTTGCGTGATATTCCCGGTCTGGTTATCGCTTGCCCGTCTACGGGGGACGAGGCGGCGATGATGTTGCGCGAGTGCCACCGCTTGGCGCGCGAAGAGCAGCGGGTGGTTGTGTTTGTCGAACCCATCGCCCTTTATCCGATGCGCGATTTGCTGGAAGCGGGCGATGGCGGTTGGATGCGGAACTATCCGGCCCCTGATCAGAAGATCGAACTTGGCAGCGTCGGCGTTCATGGCGAAGGCCGCGATCTGGCAATTGTGACCTATGGCAACGGACATTTTCTGAGCCGTCAGGCGCAAAGCGATCTGGAGGCTGAAGGTGTCATGGCGCGTGTCATTGACCTGCGGTGGCTGGCACCGTTGCCGGAAGCTGCTTTGCTGGATGCGGTTGGCGATCGTCCGGTTTTGATTGTCGATGAATGCCGGCGGACGGGCGGGCAGGCCGAGGCTTTGATGTCGGTGATGGCCGAGGCAGGGGTTGCAAATTTCGCGCGGCTCACGGCCGAGGATAGTTTCATTGCAACAGGCCCGGCTTATGGCGCGACCTTACCTTCGCGCGAGGCAGTTTTGTCTGCGGCCAGATCACTGTTGGCGCAAAAAGACGCTTAACTGCCATCTGGCAACGGCAAAGATGCAAAAGGAACACGGGACAGTCGTCGGACGTTCGAAGAAGGCTTTTTCCTCAAGGGTCGCTGATGTCTGCCCGGTGCGCAATGGAGTTGCCCGTAAGGTCACGCTGGAGGCAGGCGCCATCCGGATTTCGGAGGTGTTTGCGTCCGCTCAGGGTCATGCCGTGATCCTGTGGGACAGCCGCTTCGTGACAGCATGAAAGAGCGGACCTTGCCTGCAGGGGCGCCTTGATGCCGCTGCGCGGGTATCGGAAACGATCAGGCGCCGACACTGGGGCCTTCGCTTACGGTGACGTGATTTTGGCGCCAGAATATCTTTTGCATCTGGCGGTGTCGTCGTTGACGGGCGCCGCTTCGCGGTATCATGTGGCTAAAACCGGTGATCCGGGGGCTGAAAACGAAGGAAAACAAAGATGACGCTGGTTTTTGACGGACATAACGACGCGCTGGGCCGGCTATGGTGTGGCAGCTCCGATCCGGTAGGAGATTTTTCCCGACCGGTCGGTCACATCAATGTGCCGCAGGCGAAAGCCGGCGGTCTGGGCGGCGGCTTTTTTGCTCTGTTCTCACCCCAGAAGCGCAAGGCCTTTGAATTTAAGGCTTTTGCCGAAGATGGTTTTGATATTCCGTTGCCACCAATGCTGGAGGAAGGCCCAGCACTTGTTGCCGCCATCGGACAGGCGGGAATTGCGCATGGCCTTCAAAATGCGGGCCATATCCGGATTTGCACAGATGCCGCCACACTTGCCCGCAGTTTTATCGATGCCCCCTTGGCCTGTGTTCTGCATCTGGAGGGGGCTGACTGCATCGGGCCTGATCTACTGGCGCTGGACACGCTTTATGCGCTTGGCCTGCGTTCGCTCGGCTTGGTCTGGTCGCGCCCTACGATCTTCGGGCACGGCGTGCCGTTTCGCCATGACAGTGACGGCGATACCGGTTTAGGGCTGACGGCCGAGGGTAAGCGGTTGGTCGCGCGTTGTCTGGAGCTGGGGCTGACAATAGATACCAGCCATTTGACGGTAAAGGGCTTTTGGGACGTTGCGGAAGCAGGGGCCCCCATGGTCGCGACACACTCGAACGCCTGCGCCATCGCCAACAACTCGCGCAATCTGGCAGATGCTCAGTTAAGGTCCGTGGGCGAGACCGGCGGCATGGTCGGGCTGAATTTTGCGCCGATGTTCTTGAACCATGCGGGGTGGAGCACGGGGATGGCCACCCTTGAACATTGCCTGCGCCATCTAGATCACATGATTGCCCTTGCGGGCGAAGATCACGTGGGATTGGGATCGGACTTTGACGGTGCGTCATTGCCACAAGGTATGAACAATGCAGGTGACTTGCCAAAGCTCATCGACGCCATGCGCGCCCATGGCTATGGTGAGGCGTTGATTGCGAAGCTGGCACATGAAAACTGGCTGGGTTTTCTCAGCCGCCAGCTGGAGTGAGGGGATGCGCCTGCTGCCTGCTTTTGTGATCTGGATAGCACTGACGACAGCCGTGCAGAGCCAAAGCTGGCAGACGGATCTGTCACGGGATGCGGCATATGTCGCGGCCGTGGTCCGTTATCCGGAGCTGGGCATGGGGTTTTCCTGTCATGCGCGGGCGCCGGAACAAGGGGCGGTGATCGATTCAATCTGGTTTGAATCCACCATTGCACCGCACGCCCAATTCCTGATCGAATTCTCTGATCCGTTTGTGCCTCTTGGTCCTGAGTACCGCGATGACCTCACGCTGTTTGTCGGCCAAACGGGGTTTCGGCTGCCGCGTGTCGGCTGGAATGAAATGGCCGGCGGATGGGAGACCTTTGTAAGTGTTTCCGACAAGTTGTTTACCGCCCTGCCAGGCGCCGCACGTCTGGTTTTGCAGGTGGGCAATGAACAGGCATGGGAACTGCCGTTGAACGGCCTTGTTCCTGCACTGAAGCAAGCGCAGACCCATTGCGCTGCGGCCTGGTACGGTAACGTGCCACGGGACGTGGCTGCGTTGTTCCCTTCTTTTGATCTGCGCCGCGTTGCTGAAAATTTCGCCGCGTCCAACTGTAGCGATTTCTACACGCTTGGCCCCCAGGCGTTGCGCGCGGCCAATATCGACGGTGATGGCATTGCCGATATCGTGCTCGACTATAACAACATCACTTGTGACAATGACCACAGTCGACCTGGTGTTTGCGGCGCCTCCCTGTGTTCGGTTGATGTATTCCTGAGCCGGACATTTACGCAAACCGGACAACCGGAACAGTTGATGGGCATGTCGGCTAGCCTTGTTCCACTCAGCAATGGCAACCAGGCGATCGTTACCAGTGGCACTCTTTCCACCTGCCAAAGCACGGATCCCTGTGCCTTTTACTGGTACTGGAACGGCAACACCTTCACGCTGTTGCCACAATAGATTCTGTCACTCGGGACCATGAAACACAACCGGTCCGAAATTTTGCTAACCTCTTTTTACCTTAAGAGATCAACATGGATGTGGTGGCTGTGGTATCGGTTACTTTTGAGTTTAAGGGCAAGATGAAGAGGGGGGCGCGCTTCATCTTGCCCTTAAACTCATGCCGGACCGTGGTTTCACGTGCCGGGTTCACGTTTGCCGGTCGTCATGTCCGAGGTACGCTTTGTCGGTGCCAATTTTGGAGCCATCAGTTTTTGATTGACGGTGCCCCGCCCTCGAATGCATTGCCGTTCACATAATCGCAGGGGGCTTCCTGCATTTGCAGGTGCAGCCCGTTGCCGGTGTAGGGATGCGCCCGGGCAAGTGCTTCATTCACGTCGATTCCTAATCCGGAGGCGGTGGGCGCGGGGATAAAGCCATCCTCCACACGCAGGCTGCTTTTGATCAGAAGGTCATGGAAGGGCGTCTCGATTGTTTCGGCCATCAGCAGGTTCGGGATGCTTACCCCCAGTTGGATATTTGCCGCCCATTCCACCGGTCCCGCATATAGGTGGGGGGCAAGTTGCGCATTATAGACCTCGGCCATGGCGGCAACCTTCTTCATTTCCCAGATGCCGCCTGCGCGACCCAATGCCGGTTGCAGGATCGTCGCCGCTCCGCTGCGCAATACAGGTGCGAATTCGGCTTTGGTTGTCAGGCGTTCGCCGGTCGCAATAGGAATGCGCACCGCGCAGGCAACCTTGGCCATTTCGCTGATATTGTCTGGCGGGATCGGTTCTTCAAACCAGAGCGGCGCGTAGGGTTCAATTGCTTGGCCTAACCGGATCGCGCCTGCGGTCGAAAACTGCCCATGAGTGCCAAACAGCAAGTCGGCCTTGTCGCCTACGGCTGCGCGGATCGCTTTGCAAAAGGCCACGGATTGGCTGATGTCAGACATCGCGGGCATATGCCCGCCGCGCATCGTGTATGGGCCTGCGGGATCAAATTTGACCGCGGTATACCCGCGCGCCACGCAATCGGCTGCGGCTTCGGCCGCCATTTCCGGTGAGGTCCAGAAATCGGTCAGATCGTGGTGTGGTAAGGGGTAGAGGTAAGTATATGCACGTATGCGTTCGTTCATCACCCCCCCCAACAGGGCATAAACCGGACGATCACGATCTTTTCCCAAGATGTCCCAGCAGGCAATTTCGAGGCCAGAAAACGCGCCCATGACGGTCAGGTCCGGGCGCTGGGTGAAGCCGGAGGAATAGGCGCGGCGGAACATGCGTTCGATATTTTCGGGGTTCTCGCCCTGCATGTGGCGGGCAAAGACATCTTCGATCACGTGGCGCATGGCCTCTGGTCCGACAGAGGCGGCGTAGCATTCGCCCCAGCCGATGATGCCGGTATCTGTGGTCAGCTTTACGAGGATCCAGTACCGGCCGCCCCATCCCGGCGCAGGTGGAGCTGTTACGATAACGTCAAGATCCTGAAGCTTCATCTGCTTGCCTTTCACGGGAGTGTGGTGCGCGGTCCTACCTCACGCGAGGTGGTGAACGTCGCTCCTGCGTTAGCGGTTGAACATGACCACGTTGCGCCGCGCTGCACCTGTCTTGGTGTCTGCAATCGCCTCGTTGATCTGATCCAGCGACCAGCGGCCAGAAATTAGCTCGTCCAGCTTCAACCGGCCTTGCAAATAAAGGTCTACCATCCATGGAATATCCCGCTGGATCACCACATCGCCCATTTTGGAACCAACCATGCCTTGCCCCATAAACGCCATCGTCACCGGCTCATAACTGGACATGCCGCCCGAATGTGGCATGCCGACCATGATAACCTTGCCGCCGCCCGCCAGATAACGCGGGGCCGCATCATAGGCCGGAATGGCACCGACAGTCACAATCACCGCATCCGCGCCACGCCCCATCGCATTGATTGCGGCGCGCCATGGTTTTGGATCCGAAGCCAGTACACCGTCGGTTGCGCCGAACTCCTTGGCGACAGCCAGTTTTTCCGCGCTCATGTCCACGGCAACAATCCGGCGTGCGCCTGCAATCCGCGCCCCCTGGATTGCGTTTAATCCGACACCGCCGGCACCGATTACCACCACATCCTGACCGGCGCGCAGGCCCGCGGCATTGACCACCGCGCCCACACCGGTGATGACACCACAGGCAATCAATGCAGCGGCATCTTTGGGAATGTCATCGGAAATCTTGACCACCTGCGCCTGTTCAACCACGACTTTCTCGGCGAAAGCACCAGCGGCCATTGCCTGATGCAGCTTGCCTCCGTCTGCTGTTTTCAGCGGCCCGTGATCGCCGTCATACGGGGTCTCGCAGACCGTCGGCTTTCCGCCGGCACAGGACGGGCAGGTGCCGCAGGCACGGATCAGTGTGACAATCACGCTGTCGCCTGTCTCCAAACCACGCACCCCTGCGCCAACCGCGCTGACCCGTCCGGCGGCCTCGTGGCCGTAGACCGCGGGCAGCGATCCGCCCCAGGCGCCTTCGGCATAGGAAATGTCGGAATGGCAAATCGCGACTGCGTCTAGTGTCACTTCGACTTCGCTGCCTTCGGGGCCGCGCAATTCAACGTCTTCGATCACCAATGGTTTTCCGAACTCATGTGCAACTGCGGCTTTGATCTTTGGCATGTCCCGTCCCCTTGTGTCGATGTTACAATCAAGCTGACCTTGAATGACACGCCGTGCAAGCACGGATGCGACGCATCAAGACGCTGGTGACGCTACGTCGAGGGTTCGAAGCCGGAACATAAACACGCCAAGCGCGACGACCATCAGGCCGCCGGCCAGCAGAAACGGTGCGCCGGGCAGATAGAAAGGGGTACCGTTGCGAGTGAACTGCGCGAAGGTCGCGGTCATGGCGAGTGGCGACAGGATCATCGCCAGCGCATTGGCCGACGTCAGGACCCCTTGCAATTCGCCTTGCGCGTTGTCCGCCACCTGTCGCGACATGATGCCGGTCAAAGCAGGTGGAATAACCCCCGCAACGGCGGCAACTGGTGTCAGGGCCAGCGTAAACATACCTGACGGGATCACTGCAATCGCGGCATAGGTGCCGATGGCAAACAAATGCCCCGCAATCACGGTGCCCCGTTCCCCAAGCCGGTTCAGGGCCAGACGGATGAGCCCGCCCTGCACAACAACCATGGCCCCGCCGAACAGGGCGAGCGATAGACCAATAACAGACGGCTGCCAGCCAAACCGTTCTTGGCCAAAGTAGGACCAGACTGACGGATAGACCGCGAAAGCAACGCTATAAAGGAAATAGACTACCAATAGAGGGCGTGCCCCGGGTAGTTTACCCATTTGTTTTATGGCGCCAAAGGGGTTGGCCCGCCGCCAGTTGAAGGGACGGGAATGTTCCGGGCGCAGGGTTTCTTTCAACACAAGCCAGCCCAGTACAAAATTGCCAAAAGCCAGAACCGCTGCGGCCCAGAACGGGGCACGGGTGCCGTATTCAGCCAGAAGCCCACCCATTGTCGGCCCCAAAAGAAAACCCACGCCAAAGCCCGCGCCGATGAGGCCGAAATTCTTGCTGCGTTCTTCGGGGGCTGAGATATCTGCCATAAACGCTGATGCGGTCGAGTGGGTCGCGGCGGTGATGCCACCGACAATCCGGCCCAGCAGCAACAGCCAGATACTGCCGGCCAATGCCATCACGACGTAGTCGGCCGCCATTACGGCCAGAGATGTCAATAAGACGGGACGGCGGCCAAAACGATCTGACAGACCGCCAAGTACAGGCCCGAACAGGAATTGCATCACTGCGAATATCGTGGCCAAAAGCCCGCCCCAAAGTGCGGCCTGACTTAAATCACCACCGTTCACTTCGCGAATGAGGTCAGGCATCACCGGAATCATCAACCCGATTCCCATGGAATCGATCATTACGGTGATCATGACAAAGCTAACGGCAGGGCGCATAGATCAGAGGGTCGAAACGCGGGCAGCGAAGTCGAGCGCTTGGGCCGGCGCGTCACCCATGCTGGTGGTGGGATCAAAGACCGCCGCGTCCAGATCGGGATAATCCGCCAGCGCCAGTTTCGGCAAGGGGGTCTGCGATTTGCGCGCTTCAAGGCACAGCGCTTTGCAAGCGGCCTGTGCGTCGGGTCGGGGCATGATGTCGGCCAGGGCGAAACTTAGCGTTTCGGCATGGATCAATCCGAGATTGCCATCCAGGGTTGCCCGCATTTGCACCGGATGGGGGGCCAGCCCCGCACTCAGCGCCTTGGCATGCTGCAAGGCAGCGGCAAGGCTCAGGGTCATTTGTGGCACCAGCATCCATTCGGCAAACCACGCAGCTCCGTCGCGTTGGTGTTGGTGCATGGCAGCGGCATGCAAGCCCGATTTCAGCCCGCTAACCTGATAATTCAGGGCTACCAAGGCCGAGGGGCGTACCGGATTTTGTTTTTGTGGCATTGTCGAAGAAGCACCGCTTCCGCCCAGACTGACCTCATCTACTTCGCTCGCAGTCAAGCCGACCAGCGTCTTTCCCATATGGGAAAGGGCGGCGACCACCTGTGATTGCCAATCGGCAATGCGTAAAATTGGACCGCGATCGGTGTGCCACGACCGTTCGGGATCAAGCAGGGCCAAGGCATCCGCCAGGCCGGCCCGTGTTTCAGCGCATTTTGGCCCCAAGGCAGAGCCCGTGCCCGCTGCCCCGGAAAGGGAGACAAACAGCGATGAAGCACGCAAATGTTCGAGTGCTGCCAGCGCGTCAAGCAAAGGGGCGCCAAACTGTGCCAGCACAGCACCCCATGAGGTTGGTGTTGCTTGCTGGCCATAGGTGCGCGCGGCCATCGGTAGACGGGCGTGTTCCTGTGCTTGTCGGCCCAGGTTGGCCAGAATCTCGCGTAAATCTGCTTCGGCCAGGGCTAAAGCCTGCCGCAGTCGCAGCATCAGGGCGGTGTCTATGATATCTTGTGATGTCGCCCCCCAATGGACAAATTGCGCATGTTCCGGCGCATTCATTTCTGCGCGAAAGGCCGCGACAAGACCAGGCACGCAGACACCGTTCTCGCCGGTTGCGTTTGCAATGGCGCCGGGATCAATCTGGATTTCCATGCTTGCGCGGTGGATGGCGGCGGCAGAAAGCTCCGGGACCACCCCGAGGCTGCCCTGTACCTTGGCCAGGGCCCCTTCAACCAGCAGCATGGCACGGATGGCGGCACTGTCCGAAAACAGGCGGCCCGCGTCCGACGTATCAAAAAGCCGCGCGTAAAGCGGGCTGTCAAAAAGCGATGCTGCCATTTTCAGTGCCCCGCCGTTTCAAAGGCGGCGTGATGGGGAACCTGCAAGGAAAGATCAGACATGCCCAACCCCTTTGAGGAAATCACCAAGGACAGAGGCATATTCGACCGGCTGTTCGACGCAGGGCAAATGACCGGCTTTGCGGATCAGATGAAACTTGGAACCCGGTATCAGGTCGACCGTTTCACGCACCAGATCGGGCGGTGTTGAACCATCTTCGGTCCCTGCAATGCCCAGCGTGGGCAGGCGCAAACTGGCCGTGGGGGTATAGAAATCCGTACCGGAGATGGCAGCAGAGCAACCTGCATAGCCTGCATCTTCACCACGCACCAACATGTTGCGCCACAACTCAAGCTCTGGCGTTTTGCGGAAGTCAGCCGAGAACCAGCGTTCCATCACCGCATCGGCCAGCGCTTCTATGCCGTCGGCATGCACGGCGGCAATCCGTTCATCCCACATCGCGGGCGTGCCGATTTTGGCGGCGGTGTTGGACAGTACCATCGCCCGCATCAGATCCAGCCGTTTCACGGCGAGCCCCTGTGCGATCATCCCGCCAATCGACAGACCGACAAAAACGCAATCCCTGACCGCCAGATGGTCCAGCAGGCGTTCAGCATCGGTGATCAGCGCCCCCATCGAATAAGGACCGGGAGGGCAGGAGGATAACCCGTGCCCGCGTTTGTCGTAACGGATGATGCGCAAGCCCGCAGGCAGCATCGGCAGAATGGGATCCCAAAGCCGCATATCGGTTCCCAGTGAATTGGCAAAGACCACGGTTGGCCCGTCATCAGGTCCGTCAATCCGGTAGTGAAGACGGACATCGCCGGTATTGAACATTTTCATGAAGTGGCCTTTCGCAGTTGAATCGTCGCCATGATCTGACCGTGGTCAGAGGCAAGTTTATTATACGGTGCTTCTGGATGGCTGCCATCGGTAAGGTGGTCATTAAGCACGGAGAAATAGGTCATTCCGCCGATATGCCCCGACCAGTCAGGGATGAAATGGCGCGACATCAGAATTTGGTCAATGCTTTCATAGACGCCACCGAAGGCAGATGTATAGACCATGTCGCGCAAGGATTTTTTCACGAACAGGCGTTCGGCTGAGTGCAGCCGGACACTTGCGATTTCTTCGGTGATCCTCGCGCTCTCCGTTTCCGAATACCTGTCGCCACGGTGTTGCGCGTCATGGCGCAGCATCCATTCGTAGTTCTTGAACGGCACCTCGCCGCTGATAATCTCGGAGCTGACAGCATTTTCACTGTCATTCAAATCGCCAAGAACGATGACGGGACGGCCCTGTCGCAGCTCGCCTATGATGGCACCGCGCAGCACCCAAGCCTCGGCCATGCGGCGCATCGCAGCACGCGCAGCCCCCAAAGCGCGACCAACTGGATCATAGTTGGTCAGGTCGGCTTCGCTGGCGTATTCCTCACCTTCTGGACGGATAAATTCACCCAGCTTCGATTTCAGGTGGCAGTTGAATACGGTGACGACTTGGCCGCCTACGGGGACACGTACCTTCAGGATCGGGCGGCTGAGTTTCCGGATGGTGAAATACCCGCCCTCATCTCCGCCAAAGGTCTGGAAGGGAATCTTGAAGGGTGTACCCAGATCCTGAATGATTTCGGGATCTTCGGCAAAACCAAGGCGCGAGAGGGTCGCGACACCGGGCCGGCGATGGCCTGCTTCGCCATCATGCACATTCGGGGCAAAAGCGAGCGCGGCGTGCCCATAGGGGCCATAGCCCAGATGCTGGAAGATTGCGCGTCTGTGGTAGCGCTTTTCGGGGCCAGGGATCGCTTGGGCATTGCGGGCCGCGCCGATAACATCGGCCCGCGCGATGGTGTGGCGCAAGGGATCTTCTTCGAAAACCTCTTGAAACCCAACGATATCGGCGTTCATGGTTACAAGCTGGTCGGCCAGCCAGTCCTCTTTCCATGCATATTCTTCTGGGGTGTAGGACTGAAACTTATAGTATTCCCTGTCTGCTCCGATCAGGTTCTTGACGTTGAAACTGGCGACTGTGAGCTCTGTCATGCAAGCGTCTCAAGGGCGCGGGCGAAGAGCGGCGCGTCTACATTGCCACCAGAAATGGTTACAATCACATCGTCGCCTTCGATTTCATTACCGTGGAATAGGGCGGCGGCAAGGGCGGCGGCCCCGCCAGGCTCGGCCACAACCTTGAGGCGGTTCCAGGCATGGGCCATGGCCTGCAGGGCCTCCTCTTCGGTAATAACCAGACCGGTGCCGCAAAGCCGTTGCATGATCGGAAAGGTAACGTTGCCCGGTTGGGGCGTGATGATCGCATCGCAGATATTGCCTGAAACCTGCGTGTTGCGTTCGATCTTGCCCGAGACCAACGAGCGGGTAACGTCGTCAAACCCTTCGGGTTCCGCCGGCCGCACACGCAGCCCGGGCGCGTCAGCCTCAAGCGCCAAAGCGATACCGGAGGTCAACCCGCCACCACCGCAACAGACGATAACGTCTGCACTTTCAATACCTTGTTGACCAGCTTGCGCGGCAATTTCCAGCCCGCAGGTCCCTTGGCCCGCGATCACCTGAGGCTCATCGAAGGGTTTGATCAGGGTCAGGCCCCGTTCCTTGCTAAGTCGCTCTCCGATGGCATCGCGGTCTTCGGTGGCCCGATCATAGGTGATGACCTCGGCACCATAGGCGCGGGTATTGGCAAGCTTCAGCGCGGGGCTGTCTGCGGGCATCACGATGACCGCGGAAACGCCATGTTTCTTGGCCGCAAGCGCCACGCCTTGCGCGTGGTTGCCGCTGGAAAACGCGATGACGCCTTTGGCACGGATCGCCGGATCAAGCGCCGACAGTGCCGACCATGCGCCGCGAAACTTGAAGCTACCGGTGTGTTGCAGGCATTCCGCCTTAACCCAGACGCGTCGGCCCGCGATCTCGTCCAGAAACGGCGAGGTCAGCAGCGGTGTGTGCAGGGCATTGCCCTCAAGGCGCTTGGCGGCGGCACGGATCATTTCGATGTTCATTGCATTGTTCCAATCCATTTGTGCAACGCGGCGACTGCTTCGGGTTCATCCAGAAACGGTACATGACCGCGACCGGGTACCGACCCAAGGATCATGTCGGGGCGACGTTTTTGCATGTCATTCACAGTCATTTCACTCAACAGATTTGAACCTTGGCCCCAAATGCAGGCCAGTGGCAGATCGGACATGGCATCAAAGAACGGCCAGAGATCAACTTCGGGTCCATCCATCGCCGCCAGCACCGCATCACGCAGACGCGGGTCATAAGTGATGGCCAGACCGGCGTCTTTCTGGACGTAGTGTTTCACCGCCTCTTCCATCCAGCGGCTGTCGGGCACGCCGTGAAATTCGGGAAAGGCCCGCGCCATCGCGGCGGCTGCATCAGCGTGGGTCTTCGCAGCGGGCGGGCGTCCGATATAGTGGCGGATCATATCAAGGCCCGCCGCTTCAATCGCCGGCCCCACGTCGTTCAGGGCGACGCCCAGCAATCGATCCTTGGCCGCAGCGGCCAGCCCCATGGCATTCAGCCCTCCGCGTGACGTGCCCAGCACTGCAACCTTTTCCAACTCCAGATGCGCGAGCAGCTCCAATACATCACGGCATTCGATTGGAAGGACATAGTTCTTCCAGTTGGGATCGAAATCTGATCGCCCGCGCCCGCGATAATCCATCTTGATCAAACGGTTGCCCGCCAAGTGTGGCGTCACATAATCAAAGTCGGCAGTGGAGCGTGTCAGCCCCGCAAGGCAAAGAATGGGCAGGCCCGCCCCTTCATCGGTATAGTGGATCGACAGACCGTCAGAGGTGGTAAAGTGCCCCATTAAATACCTGCCAAAGCGGGAATGCCGGTTAGGTCGGTCAAGACGTGTAACGGTGACCACGGCAAGCGGTCCATCGGTTCGCCGCTGCGGTTGACCCATGCGGTTGTAAACCCGTATCCGGTCGCCGCTGCCACATCCCAGCCGTTGGAGGAGACAAACAGCACCTTGGATTTGGCGCAGCCAAAGTGGCTTTCCACCAAGTCGTAAACCCGGGCATCGGGCTTGAAGATGCCAACGCTTTGCACCGAAAGCGAAACATCAAGCAGGTCTTCAATCCCCGCAGACTTTACCGCGCCTGCCAACATTTCGGGCGACCCGTTTGACAGGATTGCGGTATTGAGCCCCGCGGTTTTTAATGCCGCCAGCATAGCGGGCACTTCGTCATATGCCTTCAACTCCCAATAAAGCGCCAGCAGACGTTCGCGCAGTGCCGGATCATCGGCATGGCCGGTTTTCTCCAAGGCCCAGTCCAGCCCGTTCTGGGTGACTTCCCAGAAATCAGTATGTGCGCCGGTGACGGCGCGCAGCCATGAATAGGACAGCTGCTTTTGCCGCCAATGTTCGGCCAATTGCATCCAGTCGTCCTTGATCGCGGCGAAATCCGGCTCTGACGCAGCATGACGGGCGGCGGCGCCGACGTCGAACAAAGTGCCATAGGCATCGAAAACACAGGTGGTGATGGGCATGGGTGGCCTCTCCTAATTTCACCTGAGATTGTCACGGCAGAGCGGTATGAAAAACCCCTGAAATTGTACCAAGGACCGCCATCATTGGGGGCGGGGTTTACATCAAGCGGGGGCTTTGACATTTTGCGTTTCAAACCGGAGCACCTGCGCAGATACGCGGCCTCCCTCCATTTCCCCAAACATTTCGGAGACACCAATGACTGAAGTAAAGTCAGGCGATACGGTCGCAATCCATTATACCGGCACTTTGCTGGACGGCACCACCTTTGACAGCTCCGAAGGGCGCGAGCCGTTGGAATTCAAAGTGGGTTCCGGCCACATCATTCCGGGTCTCGACGTGGCCCTGCCGGGGATGAGCGTCGGAGACAAGAAAACCGTTCAGATCGCCTGTGCAGATGCCTATGGGCCGCTGAACCCGGAAATGCGTCAGGCAATCCCGCGCGAAGGTATTCCCGAAGATCTGGCCATCGAAGTGGGCACAACGCTTGAGATGCAGACCGCCGACGGTCAGGCACTGCCTGTGATGGTGGTCGAGCTGGACGAGGCAACAGTGACGCTGGATGCAAACCATCCGCTGGCGGGCAAGGATTTGCAGTTTGACATCGAATTGATGTCGATCTCCAGCTGATTAATGCTCTGGCTTGGACATATGTTCGGGCCAGAGTCTAACCGCCGTTTGCCCTATAAGCTCGAGGGTTTTCCTGGACTTCCGGCATAAGCGATTGAACGTCAACCCGCGCGGGCGCATGGACAGGGGCAGAACTTGACCCGGGTCTGTTGACCTTTATCCGGTCTCGTATCTTCGTGTTGCCGACAGGTTCCGGGCTACTGTGCGGCGGGGCGGCAAAGGCGACGGGGACATCTGGTGATGATGCGGGCACAGAACGGCCTGTAACATGCATTGCCCCAGCCATGGCGGCCGAGATCAATGCGCCGCGCAATTGCGGTTCGGTGCGCAGGGTGACGGCAACCGTCAGCATCAGCAATATGCTGACGATCTTGCCCCAGAAACGCGCCCGCTGGGATCGCGTGCGGCGCGACTCCAGCACCTCGTTTGAATATATATCCCGAAAGCTCATGATCGGGGCATAGCAGGCGATGCTGGCGAAATCGTGGCACTCTTCGGGAAAACGGCGCTTCTGCCCGCCCGCGATTACCTCTATGGAGGGCCAATGAGCACCCTTGATCCCTTTGAGATATTTCTCGTCTGCGCCCCAGGTCTGGAACCAGTCTTGTTTGAAGAAGTGGTCGAACAGGGGTTTATCGCCCCCGTTATCGGCCCCGGCGGTATCACGGTCATGGGACATTGGCCTGACGTCTGGCGTGCAAACCTGAACCTGCGCGGGGCAGTGCGTGTCCTGGCGCGGGTCGGGTCATTCATGGCCTTTCATCTGGCGCAACTGGACAAACGGGCCCGCAAGTTTGACTGGGGGGCCGTTCTGCGCGCCGATGTGCCGGTGCGGGTGCAGGTCAGCTGTAAGGCGTCCAAGATTTACCATGCGAAGGCGGCAGCCGAGCGGATTGAGCGGGCCCTGCTGGAAAGCCACGGGATCACCCTGTCGGCAGAAGCCGAGATGGTGGTAAAGGTGCGCATCAACGATAATCAAGTGATTATCAGTCTCGATACCACGGGCGATGCGCTGCATATACGCGGGCACAAAGCGGCGGTCGGCAAGGCGCCCATGCGCGAAAATCTGGCTGCAATGATGCTGCGCCAGTGCGGTTATTCAGGAACGGAACCTGTGGTCGATCCGATGTGCGGCTCGGGCACTTTTGTCATCGAGGCGGCAGAGATTGCGGCGGGATTGCAACCGGGGCGCAACCGCTCCTTTGCCTTTCAGAACCTGGCATCCTTCGATGCAGCGGTCTTCGAGGGGTTGCGGCGGTCAGAGGCCAAGACCCAGCCAACCGCGATGTTCCTTGGCTCTGACCGCGACGCAGGGGCCGTGCGCAATGCCACGGCAAATGCAGCACGGGCTGGGGTGGCGGCATGCACAACATTTGTCTGCCACGGCGCCGCTGAAGTGCGCCCGCCCGAGGGGCCTGTCGGTCTGGTCATTGTGAACCCGCCTTATGGCGGGCGGATAGGGAACAAAAAACTGCTCTATGCGCTTTATGGATCTTTCGGTGCAACGATGCTGGCTGAATTCAAAGGTTGGCGCATCGGGATGGTGACCTCTGAGCCGACATTGGCCAAAACTACCGGATTACCGTGGAAACCCCAAGGCCCCCCCATTGCCCATGGCGGCACAAAGGTGTGGCTGTGGCAAACTCCGCCCTTGCGCTAACCTCGGTCACGCGGCACCGGCAGAGGTGTAACCGCCATGTGCCTCCTCTTTTTGGCCTTAAATACTGTCCGCACTCACAATTAGGCGCAGGTCCGCGCGTTTATCGTCTTAAAGGTGCTCCTGCTGCGGCATTCCCAACACATGAAAGCCGCCATCGACGCGGATGATTTCGCCCGTGGTACAGGCTCCGGCGTCCGACGCCAGATAAACCGCGGTACCGCCTACCGCTTCCAGCGTTGCGTTTTCACGCAGTGGCGCGTTCATACCTGTATGTTTATAGGTCTGACGGGCACCGCCAATGGCCGCTCCGGCAAGGGTTTTCATTGGGCCGGGACTGATTGCGTTGACGCGGATGCCTTCAGGGCCAAGGTCATTCGCCAGATAGCGTGTCGCGCTTTCCAGCGCTGCCTTGGCAACCCCCATGACGTTATAGTTCGGCACCACACGGTTTGATCCCTGATAGGTCAGGGTCATCAAAGTGCCGCCCTTCTCGACCATCATTGGATGGGCGCGACGGGCGATTTCAATAAAACTATAGGCAGAGATATCCAGCGAGTGCTTGAAATTGGCGCGGCTGGTGTTCAGGAAACGGCCTGTCAGTTCGGATTTGTCAGAAAAAGCAATGGCGTGCACAACGAAATCAATTGTGGGCCAGCGGTTTGCCAGCTGCTCAAATGCGGTGTCGAGGGAGGCATCGTCGGTGACATCGACATCGACCATAAAGTCCGAGCCGACGCTTTCCGCCAGAGGTTTCAAACGGCTACCAAAGGCATCGCCCTGATAGGTAAAGGCCAGTTCGGCACCCGCTTCGGCCATCGCTTTTGCGATGCCCCAAGCGATCGAACGTTCATTGGCGACCCCCATGATAAGGCCGCGTTTTCCTTTGAGCATCTCTGACATCTTTCGATCCTATCCGTTGTATTTTGACAGGATCATTGATCCGTTGGTGCCACCAAATCCGAAGGAGTTGGTCATGACTGAATCGAGTCCCGCGTTATCCACACGAGTGGTCGCAATCTCGGCAGGGTCCAGAGCAGGGTCCAGTGTTTCGACATTGATCGAAGGGGTGATGAAATCATCCTTGAGCATCAGCAAGCAGAAGATGGCTTCCATCGCGCCCGCCGCGCCCTGACCGTGGCCGGTCATCGATTTGGTTGAACTGACCGGCGGTGTCGACCCTTGGCCGAACACCCGGCGCACCGCTTCGATTTCGCCGACATCGCCCACCGGCGTCGAGGTGCCATGCGCATTGATATAGCTGATCTTGCGTCCTTCGGGCAGGGTGGCCAGCGCCAGTTGCATGGCCCGGGTGCCGCCCTCACCAGAGGGTGCCACCATATCGTGACCATCAGATGTTGCCGCGAATCCGGTGACTTCGGCATAGATCGTCGCACCGCGCGCCAAAGCGTGATCGAGGTCTTCTAGAACCACCATGCCGCCGCCGCCGGTGATCACAAAACCGTCGCGGTTCGCGTCAAAAGCACGCGAGGCTTTTGTTGGCGTATCGTTATATTTGCTGCTCATCGCGCCCATCGCGTCAAACAGGCAGGACAGTGTCCAGTCCAGTTCCTCGCCGCCACCGGCGAACATCACGTCCTGTTTGCCCAGCATGATCTGTTCCGCCGCCGACCCGATACAATGCAGCGAAGTCGAACAAGCCGAGGTAATGGAATAGTTGATGCCTTTGATCTTGAAAGCGGTTGAAAGATTCGCGCTGATGGTCGAGGACATGCATTTGGGCACGGCGAAGGGGCCGATGCGCTTGGTCGCGCCGGTCTTGTCGACCACATCATGCGCAGCTTTCATGGCCGAAGTGGACGGTCCGCCCGAGCCGGCAATTAACCCTGTGCGTGGGTTGGAAATGATGTCTTCGCCCAGACCTGCATCAGAAATCGCCTGTTCCATCGCGAGATAGGCATAGGCTGCGCCCTGACCCATGAACCGTAAGGTGCGCTTGTCGATATGATCGGCGACATTGATCTTCAACGTGCCCGCAATCTGGCTGCGAAAACCGTGTTCCGTCATCTCGGGACATGCTTCAATGCCCGATGTGCCCGCTTTCAGCGCGGCGGTGACTTCTTCGGCGTTGTTCCCGATTGAGGAAACAATACCAAGACCTGTGACGACGACCCGTTTCATGAGCAAACCTCTGGTTTGACGCGACGCATGGGCTGCACTCCTTTATAACTTTCCTGTCTATCTAGGACGGCAAGGCTTGGCGGTGCAAGGGCTTAGCGGGTTTGACGGCCTGCGCGGGCGCTTAGTCCGGCACCAGATCATTGGTGCTGTAGCGGATGATGGAACTGCTGGCGGTTTTGTCGCGGGTGCCGACCAGCACCATGCCTTCACCACTTAGCAACATGGAACGGCGCTGCAACGTGTACTCTTGTCCGCCCGCGGTGATGACGGTGCTGCCAGAAGAGCTGTGATCGGTATACTCCAACTGCGCGGTGCGCAGTTCGAAAATCCCGTGTTTGCGCGATACCCAAGGGTGTTCCAGCACCGCCTGACAATCTAAACTCCGCCCCACCATGACGCTTTCTCCGTCCAGCAAGGACCATTCATCCACGTCACAGGTCAAAACCACAGATTCAGTGCGCGGCCCGACAGGTGTATCTTTCATCCCGAACAAAACGGTTTGCGTAGACAGATCGCTGACAGCGAAGGAATGAACCCTTGTCGCCTCGCGTTTGCCTTTCAGTTTGACGCCGCCCATCGAAACAAACAGCGCCTGCAACGGCGCGGCCAGTTGTTCAAAAACCGTATCACCGATCAGCACCTCACCGGGCTTGGCCAAAGCGGCCAGACGTGCAGCCGTGTTCACGGCATCGCCGTAGATATCGGAATCCTGACTCAGGACATCGCCACAATGGGCGCCCGCATGCACGCCCAACCCATCGCCCCAATCGGCCTGAATCATCGACTGCGCCGCCTTGAAGGCGCTTTCGGCATCGCCGAAAAAACTGAGGGTGTCGTCGCCCTGAGATTTGACACAGTGGCCGCCGTTGTCTTCGATGATCGTTCGCATCTGCGCCAGAATCGTGCTGATCTGCGCTAACGCGTCCTGATCGGATAGTCTGTCATACAAGCTTGTGCTGCCGGTAATATCGGCAATCAAGACGTGGGCCGTGGCCATTTGGTGTCGCTCCGCGGTTAAGGGCCGCATTTAAAAAATAGGTATATTTCTACAAACCTTAGGTTTGCAGAGGGGGGGTGGCAATAGTTCTTACTAAATCGTTTATGTATGCGGCAGGTCGCCCTGCCGCTCGAAAGCTTAGCTTTCGCTCAGCGCGACCTTCATGCCGGTCACCTGATAGATCACTTCGCCGTCCGCTTCGACGATGCCGTCGGCGACGCCCATGGTCAAGCGACGTGTCTGGATCGCCTTGGTAAAATCAATCTTGTAGGTCAGCATTTTGCGGTCGGGACGCACCATTCCGGTCAGCTTCACTTCGCCCACACCCAATGCATAGCCACGCCCTTGCCAGCCGCGCCAACCGAGGTTGAAACCGGTCAATTGCCACAGGCCGTCGAGACCCAGACAGCCCGGCATAATCGGGTTGCCGGGAAAGTGGCAGTCGAAAAACCACAGGTCCGGTGTGATGTCGAATTCCGCTGTAATATGTCCTTTGCCATGGGCACCGCCATCGCCAGAGACGTCCGTGATCCGGTCCATCATCAACATGGGCGGTGCGGGCAATTGTGCGTTGCCGGGGCCAAACAACTCGCCTGCGGCGCATTTCAACAGTGCTTCCTTGTCAAAGCTGGTGGGGTAGTCGGCCATGCGTAGGGTTCTCCTGCTGGGCAAATAGGTCGCTGGCGGTCTACCCTGCACGGGTTTCTATCGCAAGTGCAGCAGTGGTGTAGGGAGTAGTGCGTGCAGCAATGATGCACTCTAGTGCCAGTTTTTGGTTTTCGAATTGAAAACAACTGGCAAAACACACTATATTGCCTTTCAACACGCAACGGAGCGATCCATGACGCAGACCCTACAGGAAAACGGCATTCGCTGGCTGGAACAGGCCGGTGTGCGGCCGACCCGTCAACGGGTGACCTTGGCCCGCCTTCTGGTGGGGGATGGCCAACACCGTCATGTCACCGCCGAAAGCCTGTTTGACGCGGCCAAAGGGCAAGGCGATGCGGTGTCTCTGGCGACCGTATATAACACATTGCGCGCCTTTTGCGGGGCAGGGTTGCTGCAGGAAGTGACCGTGGACGGATCCAAAAGCTATTTTGATACAAACACCCACGACCACCCGCATTTCTATTGGGAGGACGACGGCACATTGACAGACGCTCCTGCGGATCAGCTGTTGATTTCCGGTTTGCCTGACGCGCCTGCGGGGGCCGAGATTGCCAGCGTTGATGTGGTTATCCGCCTGCGCCGCAAAAAGGTGACGGGGTAAACCCCGGCCTGCGATCGTGCCGCATCCCTTGATCACCCAAGAACAAATCGACACCTATCAGCGTGACGGTGTTGTGCTGATCAAAGGGCTGTTTTCTGATCACGTTGAAACCCTACAGGCGGGTGTGGAGCGCAACATTGCCGATCCCGGGCCCTATGCGTCCAACAATGACAAAGCAGGTGAAACGGGGCGGTTTTTTGACGATTATTGCAACTGGCAACGTATTCCCGAATTCGAACAGGTGATCCGCACCAGCGCTGCTGCCGAAGTTGCTGCCCAGCTGATGCAAAGCGAAACCGTGCAGCTTTTCCATGATCATGTGCTGGTCAAGGAGCCGGGAACCTCAATGGCGACGCCGTGGCATCAGGACGGGCCGTATTACTTTGTCGAAGGGCGCCAGACTGTCAGTTTCTGGTCACCGCTTGATCCGGTGACAGAGGCGACTTTGCGCTGTGTCGCAGGTTCCCATTTGTGGGAAAAGCCGGTTCTGCCCACACGCTGGGCCAAGGGCGACGCATTTTTTGACCCCGCGCCCTATATGCCAGTGCCGGACCCGGACGGCGAAGCCATGGACATCCGCGAATGGCACATGGCGGCGGGAGACGCTGTCGCATTTAACTATGGCACATTGCACGGAGCACGCGGCAATACTTCCAGTTCTAGACGGCGGGCGTTTTCCTTGCGGCTGGTGGGCGATGATGCGCGTTATGTCGAGCGGCCCGGGCCGACCTCTCCGCCATTCCCCGGGCACAAGATGCGTGCAGGCGAGAATCTGCGGCCTGACTGGTTCCCCGTGTTGTGGCCGCAGGCCTAGCAAAACAGCAGTTCTAACTTGCTTTTCGTCAAAGTTTGCACCTAGGGTTGAGCTTTTAGCATGGTCTATTTTGGCCACAGCCCAAGGAATTTTTAAAATGTCTAAGGAAGTCGAGAAGTTAAATATCTACGTCACAAAAAAAATCAAAGATAAGCTCAAGAAATTCTCGCCCGCAGCTGGCGAGAAGCTAAAAAAATCATTGTTGTCCAATCTCGATGACACATGGGCAAAGGAAGACAAACTGCAAGAGGCGATTCAAGAGATCAAGCTGGGCGGTATGACTGGCAAGAAAACGGATGATTTTCTCAAGCACAAGGATGCGGCGGGCCCACGTAAAGCATGGGAAGCTGCGCTCAAGAAGCATCGCGCAGGTCTGGCTGAGTTCAAGAAGTTCCAGGATGATGCAACGGTGATCCGTACTGATCTCCAAAAGCAAATTGCGCTGGCCGAGAAAGACCTGAAGAAAGCTGGTGGCAAGCCCGACAAGAAAATCAAAAAAGACATGGACGAGGCCCAAAAGGCCTTGGACGATGTGTGGAAAGCGGAAAAGGTTTACGGCGGGCTTGAGGGTTTTGTGGTGATGTACGGCATGATGCCGAAGCGCACCAATGATGCCGTCGTGAAACAGGCGATCGAAGCAGTGACGCCAAAGGAATTTCCCGAACCTTTGTCTGCAAAGAACCGTGCGGCGACAGAAAAGCGACTGAAGAAGGATTCAAAATCTCTTGATGGTCTTTGCGAATCTGCATGGAATTTACTGGAGGAAGGCGACATCAAGTCGGCGAAGGGCTTTATCAAGAAAGCCGAAATGCTGGTTAAGAAACTCAAACCATGGGCCAAGGACGCCAAGACAGCCGCAACTAAAATGAAGTCCGAGATCAAGGCGAATGAAGATGCCAAAGAGATTGATGCGCTGATCAATCAAATGACCGAAACCTATAAGTTCGGCGAAAATCAGATTGCAGAGCTGACAAAAGAGCTGAAAGCTAAAGAGAAAGCGAAGTAAGCAGCCAAGCGACAGACAGCGCAGTGAAAACGTGTGCTGTCCGTCCGGGATTAAAGGATCGGGCAGCTATTGTCCGGTCCGCCTAGAACCATTGACCCGGTTCCATCAGCCCTAGATCAAGCAATTGGCGTGAATGCCACTCGAAGGGTGACGAGTTGTGCCATTTGAAGTTGTCGATTTCGAACATGCTTCCCGGATTGGTCTTTAGTGCCTTTGCCGTGCGAAACGAACAGATCGCAGCTGTGATGTTGTGGTGCCATGGACAGGCATAGGTGTTGTATTCTTCGTCCGAAAACGTGTGATCCCAGCGAATTTTCAACCCCTTTTGGGCGCGAAACAGAGGAATGCGGTCAATCTTGCGGCGCTGCTTCGGTACATGCTCTTCAAAGCGCCAGCGCAACCCGCCGAAAAAGTCGAGCTGTCGTTCTTTCGGGTGGCCGTGGTTTTCGACATCGTGCCGGGCCAATGCATAATACCCCGAGCGGTCCATATGAGCGTTGTCCAGTGACACGGCGTTTGGATGCATTTCAAGATCATCCGAATACAGGTCGATCACATAGGCCAGCATCGCGCCGCGGCGTTCTTCCGTATGAAAGGCCAGCATCTCTGAGATATTGCGGGTCTCGCAGAACGGAAAAAAGAGGAACTCCGCATTGTAGCAATAAAAGATCCATTGGCCCGCAGCAGGTGCCATCAACGCGTTGATGGCCTGTTCCATCGCGTGTTCGGCAGACATGTTGTAATCCACACGGATGATGGTTTCCGCCAGGTCGCGGGGAAGGTCAAACACGGCCGGCATCAATGCGATAACAGTTTCAAACCCCATCTGCTGGTGATGGCGCAGGGACGTAGCGACCTCGACGTCATCCTCTATCATGACAATGGCCAGCGGCCCTTTGGCAAGGGTTGCTGCTTCTGCTGTGATCATCTGTGATAGGCTGGTATACTGCATGGTGCCTCTTGTTGGCGCAATTTTGCCAGAGAATCGGTTAAATCGGCGTGCATTGCAAGCGATGGGTGGCCCTGCTATGCCGCGTTTGATTTTCCGCACCAGTTGGACCGATGCCATGACTGCGCCCAAAAAGCTGTTTATCAAGACCTATGGCTGTCAGATGAACGTCTATGACAGTGAACGCATGGCCGAAGCGCTGGGCGGACAAGGCTATGTCGAGACATTACAGGCCGAAGATGCGGATATGATTCTGCTCAACACCTGCCACATCCGCGAAAAAGCTGCCGAAAAGGTCTATTCCGAGTTGGGGCGGTTGAAGCCGCTGAAAGAACTGAACCCCGATCTGAAAATCGGCGTTGCCGGATGTGTAGCGCAGGCCGAAGGGGCCGAGATCATGCGTCGCCAACCCGCCGTTGATCTGGTGGTCGGCCCGCAAAGCTATCATCGCCTGCCCGAGATGGAGTCGAGAATTCGCAAAGGCGAAACCGCCCTCGACACGGATTTTCCGGAAGAGGACAAATTTGAACATCTGAAATCCCGCCCCAAGGCGAAACGTGCGCCAGCGGCATTTTTGACGGTTCAGGAGGGCTGCGACAAATTCTGCGCCTTCTGCGTTGTACCTTATACCCGCGGTGCCGAAGTCAGCCGCCCTGCAGGCCGTGTCCTGCAAGAAGCCCGCGATCTGGTGGAGCGCGGCGTGCGCGAAGTGACGCTGCTGGGGCAGAACGTAAATGCCTACCACGGCGCCGGAGACACGGGCGACATGACCCTGTCGCAGTTGATCCGCGCCCTGGCCAAAGTCGACGGACTGGAGCGGATTCGCTACACGACTAGTCACCCGAACGACATGGACGACGACCTGATTGCGGCCCATGCCGAAGTGCCCGAGCTGATGCCCTATCTGCATCTGCCTGTGCAATCGGGGTCGGACCGTATCCTGAAACGGATGAACCGCAGCCATACGGCAGACAGCTACCTGCGCCTGCTCGAACGCATCCGCGCAGCGCGTCCCGATATTATTCTATCCGGCGACTTTATTGTCGGTTTTCCCGAAGAGACCGATGCCGATTTCGAGGCGACGATGGATTTGGTGCGCGAAGTGAAATACGGCTATGCCTATTCATTCAAATACTCAACCAGACCAGGCACACCTGCGGCAGAACGCACTTTGGTCGATGCCGATGTGGCGGACGAAAGGTTGCAACGCTTGCAAGCCTTGATCACCGGACATCAACGAGAAATCCAGAACAGTATGGTCGGGCGTGATGTGTCGGTGTTGATTGAACGGGCAGGTCGCGAGACCGGTCAGATGCTGGGCAAATCGGAATACCTGCATTCGGTGCACATCGAAGACTGCACGGCGCAGATCGGCGATATCCTGAAGGTCAGAATCGTTGAGGCCAAAACCAACTCCCTGACAGCGCGCGCCCAGTAAACATCAGCACAACCAGAGGGTGCTGTCGGTCAACTGGTGCGGGTTTGTCACAATTCTGCGATATTTCCATGCGTTTCCCCCCGAATTTGCCACTAAATATAGAGAACAGTGCTTCACAGACCGCTAAATATTACCTAACGTGCTACACTAAGTAGGGGTGGCCCACCTTGGTGTCGGACATGCCTTTTGTTGGGGGAAGAGAAAAAGGAAAATGCTGTGGTGAACACAATCTCCAAAGCAATACGCGCGGTGGCGAGTCTGTCATTTGCAGCAGCGATTGCGATGCCAATGACATTTGCGGCAGCAACTGCCGATGCACAAACACGTTCTCAGCAAGGTCGTGACAAGGGTGTTTATACCCCGACGATCTGGGTAGATCCCGACGGGTGCGAACACTGGGTCATGGATGATGGCGCCGAAGGCTATATGACACCACACACAACCCGTCAGGGCATTCCTGTGTGTCGACGTGGCAATGTGTGCGGGGTCATGAACTCGGACCAGTTTTTCGCTACAAACAGCTACCGTATCCACAAGGCGGGCAAGGCGCGCCTGACAGAGTTCTTCAAGAAAACCGGTGCTGTATCCTACATCATCACCGGCCATACCGACAGTCGCGCTTCGGACGCCTATAACATGAAGCTGAGCTATAACCGCGCCAATGCGGTTGCAGCCATTGCCGCTGCAAACGGGGCCCGCATCGCCGACGTTCGTGGTTATGGTGAACGCCAGCCGGTTGCTGCCAATAACTCATCGCATGGGATGGCCAAAAACCGTCGCGTCGAAATCATCTGCATTCGCTAAGGGGACGTGTCGTGATCAAAACAAAAATCCTAACCGTATTGGCCTGTGTTGTCGGTCTGTCAGCCTGCAGTGATATTGAGACCGGTGTTCCATTCAGTGGCTTGGCATCAGACAAGTCGGTCGACCGTGGCATCAATTCCCATCACCTGAGCACGCTTCAGGCCGGGATCTGGGTGGACCCGAACGGTTGTGACCATTGGATCATCGATGACGGTGTCGAAGGGTATCTGTCTGCCCGTCTGGACAAATACGGCAAGCCCGTCTGTTCCGGTGTTGCACCGCCCACCCACACGGTTGGTGACTTCAAAGGCGGCTCCAGTATCTCGGATCCAAACTGATTTTGGCTGAAATGTCAGCAGGATCGGGCCGGGGTGTTTCACGCTCCGGCCCATTTTGCGTTTTATGGGTGTAATTTCGGGCATTCAGCCTTACCTGCCTCTTAACAATCTCAATCCAAGGAGCTTCCCTTGCCCCCAAGCGACCAAATGACAGCAGCGGCTGCCGCCGACCCCATTGTCCTTGAATTCGCCGACAACCGTTTGCTGATTGATCTCTGCGGTGCCTATGACGCACATCTCGCCGCCATCGAAAAGGCGCTCTCGGTGCAGATCATCCGCCGGGGAAATCACCTTAGCATTTTGGGAGGGGCAGACAGCAAACAACAGGCAGAGGGTGTGTTGAACACGCTTTACGCACGTCTGGAAAGCGGGCGCAAAGTCGGCCAAGCCGAAGTCGAAAGCCTGTTACGCATGGGCAGCCTCAAGGCGGGCACCCGGCCGCAGGTGGGGGGGCAACTTGAGATGCCGGTGGGCGACACCCTAGAAATCCAGACCCGAAAGAAACGGGTTGAACCGCGCACAGAGGCACAGAAGGCCTATGTCAAATCGCTGTTCTCCAACGAAATGAATTTTGGCATAGGGCCTGCGGGAACGGGTAAAACCTATCTGGCTGTCGCCGTGGGCATCAACATGTTCATCGGCGGTCACGTCGACAAAATCATCCTCAGCCGCCCGGCCGTCGAGGCCGGCGAGAAACTCGGCTATCTGCCCGGTGACATGAAAGACAAGGTTGATCCCTATATGCAGCCGCTTTATGATGCGCTGAACGACTTTTTGCCGGGCAAGCAGCTCGCCAAGCTGATCGAGGAAAAACGTATCGAAATCGCGCCCCTCGCCTTCATGCGCGGCCGCACCCTGTCCAATGCCTTTGTGGTACTGGACGAGGCACAAAATGCCACCTCGATGCAGATGAAGATGTTTCTCACCCGTCTTGGCAAAGGGTCGCGAATGGTGATCACCGGTGACCGCACCCAGATCGACCTGCCACGTGGGGTGCCCTCGGGCCTTGCCGACGCGGAACGGCTGCTCCACAAAATCCCGAAAATCAGCTTCAACTACTTTACATCCAAAGATGTCGTGCGCCATCCCCTGGTTGCGGCCATCATCGAAGCTTATGACGCAGACACCGGTAAATCTTGATGCCGCCCTGTCTTTCCTCTTTTTGGCCTGAAATACTGCGGAGGTCCGGAGGCAGAGCCTCCGAATGGCAGGTCTAGAATGCAAAACATGGACATCGACATAGAAGACCCTCGCTGGGCCGTGGTCGACATATCGGCACTTTGCCAGACTGCAATCGCCACGACCCTCACGCGGCTTTCTCTTCCGCTTGACGCAGAGATCAGCATCCTTGCTTGCGACGATATCCGCATTGCCGCGCTGAATGCCGATTTTCGCGGCAAAGCCACTGCAACCAATGTCCTCAGCTGGCCCAGCGACGAACGCGCAGCGGCGCACCCCGGCGGGCAACCCGTCCCCCCGGAACCAGACCCGGGCGGCATGATCGAACTGGGCGACATTGCCATCAGTTATGACACCTGCGCGGCAGAAGCCGATAGCGCAGGCAAGGAAATAACCCATCATGTGACCCATCTGATCATCCATGGAACCCTGCATTTACTGGGATATGACCATGAAACTGAGCAAGATGCCGCCTTGATGGAAGGTTTGGAAGTCGAAATACTTGGTAAATTGGGTTTGAATGACCCATATAGAGAATCGTAGACGGTTTAGGCCGTTATTTTGCATGACAGGACCCAATGGGCGACACTGACGGATTATCCGGCGGACCATCTACCGCAGCGCAAAGCGCGCAACCGGATGAAAACACGGCTTCACCAGATGATGCAGCCTCGAAAACGGGCGGCTTTTTCTCCCGCGTCATCGGCGCACTCAGCCCGTCTGACGGAGACCCCTCATCGGAAATGACACCACTGCCCGTTGATCGGGTGTCTGCGCGGGGCATGATGAACCTGCGCCGGATGCGGGTCGACGATGTTTCGATCCCCAAGGCTGAAATTACAGCTGTGCCCGTAACCATCACAATGGAAGAACTGGTCGCGGTTTTCAAGGAAAGCGGACTTACCCGTCTGCCGGTATTTGACGGCACATTGGACACTCCTGTTGGTATGGCCCATCTCAAGGATCTGGCACTCCAATACGGATTTAATGGCAAGCCCAAGGATTTTGACCTGCCGGCCTTGTTGCGCCCCTTGTTGTTTGTGCCGCCCTCTATGGGGATCGGTGTGCTGCTGACCAAAATGCAGGCTGAGCGACGTCATATGGCGCTGGTGATCGACGAATATGGCGGGGTCGACGGGTTGGTGACCATCGAAGACCTGATCGAGCAGGTCATCGGCGAGATCGAAGATGAACACGACGTTGATGAGGCGACTTTCTGGAGCATCGAAAAGCCGGGCACCTATCTGGCGCTGGCAAAAACACCACTTCAGGATTTCGAAGCCGAGATCGGTCATTCCCTGACCGATCACGATGATGTTGACGAAGAGGAAATCGACACGCTGGGCGGTTTGGTCTTTATGCTGTCGGGCCGGGTGCCGACACGTGGCGAAGTGGTTTTGCATCCCGACGGCCCCGAATTCGAGGTCATCGACGCCGACCCTCGCCGTATCAAACGTTTGCGGGTGCGTACCAAAGGGGCGCACGGGTGACATCTCGCTTAGTGGCGTGGCGGCAATGTGGCTTGGCGGCCGCCTTTGGGGTCATCGCAGTCTTCGGGCAGGCACCTTATGATCAACCGCTGATCTTGATGGCGGCCCTTATCGGGGCGCTCTATTTCTTTGGGCGGTCGAAAAGCCCGCGTGAGGCGGCGCTTTTTGGATGGGCGTTCGGCACCGGTTATTTCGCCCATGCGCTGCATTGGATCATATCGCCCTTTATGGTCGATGCCGCACGTCACGGCTGGATGGCCCCTTTTGCCTTGTTGTTTTTGGCGGCGGGTTTGGCGTTGCTCTGGGGGCTGGCGTTCTGGCTTGCGCGACGCCTCGGCCGACAAACCGCTTGGGGGCTTGCGCTGACCTTGCCTGCCGTCGAACTTGTCCGCGCTTATCTGTTTACGGGGTTCCCCTGGGCGATGTTTTCACAGTCTCTGGTCGACACCAGCGGGGGGCAGGCACTGGCGTGGACCGGCCCTTATGCACTGAACCTCGTGATGATCGCTGTTGCCATTCTGATAAGTCAGGCTGCGCAAACCTGGGCCACCCGCACGTTGCGCTATGGCGCTGTTTTGCTGGGGCTGGGTGCTGTCGCCTTGCCGGTGATGGCACCCGATGCGATGCTGACCGATAAAAGTATCCGGTTAATCCAACCCAATGCAGCGCAGCGCCACAAGTGGGACCCGGCGCAGATCCCCGTGTTTTTTGACCGTCAATTGGCTTATACATCTGCGCCCCCTGTAAACGGCGGCGGCGCTCCGGATCTGGTCTTGTGGTCTGAGACGGCGATTCCGTGGATTCTGGATCTCGCCGGTCCGGCGCTGGATCAAATTTCGCAAGCAGGCGGCAAAGCGAGCGTGGCATTGGGCGTGCAGCGGCGGGATGCGCAGGACTATTTCAATTCGATGATCGTGCTGGATGGGACAGGCGATGTGGTACAGTCCTATGACAAACACCACCTTGTTCCCTTTGGCGAATACATGCCTTTCGCTGCGTTTTTTACGCGGGTAGGTGTCTTTGGCCTCGCCGAGCGGGCGCTTGGCGGCTACGCTTCCGGTTCGGGTCCGACGTTGATGGACTTTGGCGATTTGGGCCGCGCCCTGCCGCTGATCTGTTATGAGGCGGTATTCGCCCATGATGTAAATGGCGCACCCGAGCGTCCCGATTTCCTGATCCAGATCACCAATGACGCATGGTTTGGCAAGGCGGCGGGCCCGCGCCAGCATCTGGCCCAGGCGCGGATGCGTGCGATCGAACAAGGTCTGCCGCTGGCCCGCGCGGCAAATACAGGCATCTCGGCGATGATTGATCCCTTTGGCCGCGTGCTGGCAGCCTTGCCGCTGAACGAGAAGGGATTCGTCGATGCCAAGCTTCCAAAGCCGCTGGTGCCGACAATTTACAGCCGCACGGGCGATCTACCTTTTGCAATTGTGTTGCTTCTGGGACTCGTCGCAGCGTCAATCAGCGCACGATGGCGTGAGGACGGGCTTAAGAATTGACCTCTACAAGGGCAGGGCGTTAAGCCAACGCAACCGATACCACAACGGCTTCCTGACGTGGTATTTCACTTTTTACTGGAGCAGATATGTCCCGACAGAACTATATTTTCACCTCCGAGTCCGTCTCGGAAGGTCACCCCGACAAGGTTTGCGACCGTATTTCAGACGCGGTACTGGATGCGTTTTTGAGCGAAGAGCCAGAAGCCCGGGTTGCGGCGGAAACCTTTGCGACTACCAACCGTGTGGTTATCGGCGGTGAGGTAGGGCTGAGTGATCCTGCTAAACTGGCGCAGTGCATGGGCCAGATCCCGGACATTGCCCGTGCCTGTATCAAGGACATCGGCTACGAGCAGGAAAAGTTTCATCACGAGACGGTTGAAATCACCAATCTATTGCATGAACAATCCGCGCATATCGCCCAAGGTGTCGACGCCAGCAGCGACAAGGACGAAGGTGCCGGCGATCAGGGCATCATGTTCGGATTTGCCACGGATGAAACAGAGCATCTGATGCCGGCACCGATCCATTATGCCCATGCGATCCTGCGCCGCTTGGCCGAAGTGCGCAAGGACGGCACAGAGCCGACACTGCGTCCTGACGCCAAGAGCCAGCTTTCGGTGCGTTATGAGGGTGGCAAGCCGGTCGGCGTGTCATCAATTGTGTTATCGACCCAGCATGCGTCTGAAAAACAGACCAGTGCAGACATCCGCGACATCGTCGAACCGTATATTCGCGAAGTACTGCCCGAAGGCTGGATCGACAATGACACCAAATGGCACGTGAACCCCACGGGTGTGTTTGTCATCGGTGGCCCAGACGGCGATGCAGGACTGACAGGTCGCAAGATCATTGTGGACACGTATGGCGGTGCAGCCCCACACGGCGGCGGCGCGTTTTCAGGCAAAGACCCGACCAAAGTGGACCGTTCTGCCGCCTATGCTGCCCGTTATCTTGCAAAGAATGTGGTGGCGGCGGGGATGGCGACCAAATGCACGATCCAGCTGAGCTATGCCATTGGCGTGTCTGAACCGCTGTCGATCTATTGTGATACCTTCGGAACGGGCGAAGTCGATGACGCCGAGGTGGAACGCGCCATTCGTAAGGTGATGAGCCTGACACCACGTGGCATTCGTGAACATCTTCAGTTGAACAGACCGATCTACCAACGGACGGCGGCTTACGGTCATTTTGGCCGCGCACCGGAAGCGGACGGCGGATTCTCGTGGGAAAAGCTGGATCTGGCAGACAAGTTGAAAGCCGAAGTATAGCGCTCGCGGACCAGGCGGGTTTGGTGTTGAAACGGGGCGTTTGCGCCCCGTTTTGCGTTATTGGCGCGGGGCACTGAAGGGGGATGGCGGTTTGCTGGCTTTCGGTTCCGGGGGCTTCGCTTGGGGGGCGGCGGCGGCTTTGGTGATATTGGCCAAAACAGCGGCACCGTCCTGACGCTCCATTTCGATCAGAAACGACCAAAGGCTTAGGCAGTTCTGTTCTGCGGCATGGGCGGCCGACCCATCGCCCAGCATTTGTTGGGCGCGCATGTTACGCATTTGCCGCATCAGCCGGCTGACCATTGGTTTGATGTCCTGTGCACAGATTGCCACGGAACGGGCCAACAATTGTTCAACTTCACAGGTGTCAAAGCAGGACGGGTCAGCAGGTGACAGTGGCGCGGTCAGGATAAGCGCATCCTTGACCGCGCGCGCAAATGCGTCTGAGGACAGCGCGTCCTTTTCCAGAAAACCGCTACATCCGGCCGCCTCTGCCCGATCCATGATGCCGCTTTCTGCCAGACCAGAAACCATAAGTGCGGGGGTATTCACGTTTCGCGCACACAGGTGCTTCATACCCAGCGCCTCCAATCCGGTGCCATCAGGCAAGGAATAATCAAGCAGGATCAACCCGAAAGTGGTTTGATCCAGATGGGTTTGAAATTCGGCCAAAGAAGGTGCATTGCTGATGTTACAGGGAAATTCCAGCCCCGAACACAATCGGGCCAGTCGATGTCTGTCAAACCTTTCGTCATCAAGGATAAGCACCTCGAGAGGGCGGCGGCCTGATGTGGTGTTGAACGGCGACGGGGGGCTGGTCTGGAAGGCGGGCATCAACAGGTCCTTTGAAACAGGGCTGAAGTTTGTCTAGGCCAGCCGGCTTAACAGCGAATTAGGGCTTTGCATTGGCGCTTTGAATAATGGTGATGATTGTCAGGGTTTTGACCGCGAGACAGCGGCGATTGAACGGTCCAGCGCCGAAGTTGTTCAAAAGCTGGCCATTGCAGACGGACGCGTCGCAGGCTAAAGCCCGCGCCATGACGAAACCCACACGCCCCCACCGCAATTTTTATGGTCGCCTTAAAGGCAAAACCTTGAAGCCCGCTCAGCGCGGATATCTGGCCGAAGATTTGGCCGGACTGTCGCCTGGTCCGGTATCTTGGGAAGATAACCCGCAGCGTGATCCTTTGGATCTGGACGCATTGTTTGACGGCAAACCTGTATGGCTTGAGGTTGGGTTTGGTGGCGGCGAGCATATGGTGCATCAGGCCGCGTCTAACCTGCAGGTAGGCATCATCGGTTGCGAACCCTATATCAACGGCGTTGCAATGTTGCTGGGCAAGATCCGCAAGGCGGGTGTCGAGAATGTTGCGGTCTATCCCAACGATGTGCGCGATATGTTTGACGTTTTGCCCGAGGCCTCGATCGACCGGGCGTTTTTGTTATATCCAGACCCATGGCCCAAATCGCGCCACCACCGCCGCCGGTTCGTGACCGAAGAGCATCTGGTGCCTTTGGCGCGGGCGTTAAAACCGGGCAGTATTTTTCGCGTGGCGACGGATATCGAGGATTACGTGCGCCAGACCTTGGAAGAAGTCCCGAAGTTTGGTTTCGAATGGTTGGCCGAACGGCCCGTTGACTGGCGCGAGCCTTGGGACGACTGGATTTCCACGCGTTATGAGCAGAAGGCGCTGCGCGAGGGCCGTGTGCCACATTATCTGACGTTTCGCAGGGTATGAGCAGAGTGGGCGGGTAGGCCCGCATTCGATCTGATTGATTTTCCGGCAAAATTTCTGCGAGGCTCTGCCTCGCGCTCCGCAGTAGTTAAAGCCAAAAAGAGAAGACATGTGGCGTGCCTTGGCATGGACGCAACCTGTCGGCTGGGCTAGAAGTTTTCTGAAATAGTGAAGGACGGTATTATGTCGGGCCATGGTGATCCAATTCCAATGATGTCGAGCGCTTGCGGGCCGCTGTCGGGAACGGCGGAGGTGCCCGGGGACAAGTCGATTTCGCATCGCTCTTTGATCCTGGGGGCGATGTGTATCGGTGAGACCACGATCAGCGGGTTGCTGGAGGGGCAGGATGTGCTGGACACCGCAAAGGCGATGCGGGCGTTCGGCACCGACGTGAAGGATCATGGTGGAGGGTCATGGTCGGTACAGGGTGTTGGCGTTGGCGGCTTTGCCGAGCCTGACGGGGTGATCGATTGTGGCAATTCCGGCACCGGTGTACGGCTGATCATGGGCGCGATGGCGACCTCGCCGATTGTTGCGACATTCACCGGTGATGCCAGCTTGAACGGGCGGCCCATGGCACGTGTGACCGATCCTTTGGCGCTGTTTGGCTGTGAGGCGGTCGGGCGCAAGGGCGGGCGTTTGCCTATGACGCTGGTCGGGGCAGTTGACCCCGTGCCGGTGCGTTATGTGGTGCCGGTGCCCTCTGCGCAGGTGAAATCGGCGGTATTGCTGGCAGGATTGAACGCACCGGGGCAGACTGTGGTGATCGAAGCAGAGGCGACGCGCGATCACACAGAGCGGATGTTGGCGGGTTTCGGGGCAGATATTACCAGCGAACAGACCGAAGAGGGACGCGTAATCACCTTGACGGGCCAGCCGGAATTGCAGGCCCAACATATCGAAGTCCCGCGCGACCCGTCTTCGGCGGCCTTTCCGGTGTGCGCGGCGCTGATTGTGCCCGGATCGGATGTTCTGGTGCCGGGGATTGGCTTGAATCCGACGCGGGCTGGGCTGTTTACCACATTGCGTGAGATGGGAGCGGATCTGAGTTATGAGAACGAGCGGATCGAGGGTGGCGAGCCGGTGGCGGATTTGCGGGCAAGATTTTCGCCTGACCTGAAAGGCATCGAGGTGCCGCCGGAGCGTGCTGCATCGATGATCGACGAATACCCGGTGCTGTCGGTGGTAGCGTCCTATGCCCAGGGCCTGACGGTAATGCGCGGTGTCAAGGAATTGCGGGTCAAGGAAAGCGACCGGATTGACGCCATGGCAACGGGGCTGAGGGCGAACGGGATCGACGTCGAAGAGGGCCCCGATTGGTGGATTGTAACCGGGCGCGGCCATGGCGAGGTGCCAGGCGGGGCGACCTGTGCGAGCCATCTGGATCACCGGATTGCGATGTCGTTTCTGATTCTCGGAATGGCGGCGCAAAAGCCGGTCAGCGTGGATGACGGCGGGCCGATTGCCACGTCGTTTCCGATTTTCGAGCCGTTGATGCAGAAATTGGGAGCGCAAGTTACGAGAACGCATTCATGACCCGGATCTTGAAGATTACCGGCGCGGTTTCGGCGGTATTGTTTGTTTTTCTGGCCATTCTTGGCAAGGTCTGGCTGCAGCCGCAGGGTTTTGCAGTCTTTGATGCCCATTTCGGGGGCTATTCCGTCGAGGCGGCGCGGGAATACCTTGCCGCGCTGGAAGAGGCGGGGCGTACCGGCCTTTACCTGGGGTTGTTTCGCGGAGTCGACACTGTTTTCCCGCTGCTTTTGACGTTTACGCTGGCGGGTGTGATCTGGACGCAGGCGCGGGGCATGCCTGGGGTGGTGCGCGGGGTGATCGCGTTGACCCCCTGTGTTTATTTCGGGCTTGATCTGGCAGAGAATGCTGCGGTTGCGCATCTGTTGCACTTTGGGCCGCAGGTGTCGGCAGGTGCGATTTTGCAGGCTAGCGCCTATACTCTGGCCAAATGGATATGTCTGACGCTGGCGATGTTGCTGGCTGTCTGGGCCTGGCGGTTGGCGCCCAAAGAGAAGGCGGACAAGTGAGTACGACACAGGGTTTCACAGTCGCGATTGACGGGCCGGCGGCTTCGGGCAAGGGCACGATTTCGAAAGCTGTCGCTGCCCATTTCGGGTTTGCCCATCTGGACACGGGGCTGTTGTACCGCGCAGTCGGGGCCAAGGTTCTGCTGGGAGTTGATGCACTGGCGGCGGCGCAGGCACTTGTGCCGTCCGATCTGAAAGGTGATGCTTTGCGCACGCCCGAAGTCGCCCAAGAGGCGAGTAAAGTGGCGGCCTTGCCTGATGTGCGCGCGGCGCTTGTTGATTTCCAGCGCAGTTTCGCGGCGCGGGCTGGCGGGGCGGTGCTGGACGGGCGCGATATCGGCACGGTGATCTGCCCGGGCGCACAAGTGAAGTTGTTTGTAATTGCCGATGCGGTTGTGCGGGCCCGTCGCCGGTTTGAAGAACTGTTGGCCAAGGGTATCGAAACCAGTTTCGAAGAAGTGCTGGCAAATGTGCAAGCCCGTGATGCGCGTGATATGGGGCGGGCGGATGCGCCGCTGAAGCCGGCAAGCGATGCGGTTGAAATTGATACATCCACGTTGAGTATCGAAACGGCCGTCGCACGGACGATCGCCGTGATTGATGTCGCAATGGCCAAGTAGCGGATCCTCGGACAATGCGATCACCAACGGGTGATTGAGCAATCCGTTCTCTTTCGCCCTATTGAAACCTTATTTATCCCACCATGAAAACATCATACCGCGTTGATTTTCCAGCGATCTGGTGGGAACAGGCCCGAATGCCTGCCATGGGGTCCGCCTTGGCTGGCCACTTCAATACCACACGATTGCGCGCATGCTGCAACGCCACTTGCATCAACTCAACTGCGTCTTCATCGGTGCCGACAAGTTCGCGCACCTGACGCAACTCCTGCTTCACCAGTGCCGAGTTTTTCCGCGGCGGGTGCATCGGATCAATCAGGATCGCCTCGCCTGACAGGTCGGGCAGCAGATCTTTGGCGTCCCCGTGCAACAGTGTCATGCGGCCTATGATTTCGCCATATTCACCGCCTTCTCGGGCGGCGCGTTCCATGCCATCTGCCAGCAAAGCATGCATTTTCTCTGAGCGTTCAATCAACGTGACCTGTGCCCCCAATGAGGCCAGCAAGAAAGCATCGCGTCCCAACCCGGCTGTCGCATCAACGATTATCGGCGTCTTGCCTGCACGCAATCCCATCGCTTTGGCCAGCGCTTGGCCTCGCCCGCCGCCAAAGCGAAGACGATGGGCGACAGCACCGCGGATAAAATCAACGCGAAGGCCGGTTTCGGTTTGTGTCATTATGGTTTTCTATCGTGCCTGTTGGGGTTGCCGAATTGGGATGCTAGGAGATTAAGAAACCGGTCAATCGAATAAAAGCCCTATCTATGGTTCAGCTGGTATTGTGATTGGTGAAATTGAATTGAGGACTGCTATGCGCCCAAAGCAGGCGAATGCTGCGACGTGAACGAATGTCTGCCTTTCTGCGGGCCGTCCTATTTACTTCGCCGCTTTTCGCCTGAAAGTACTATTAGAACCTCGCATCCGCGTTTTTAATGGGTATTAAATGAAAGACTTTGATCACAGCCGCTTCGCAGTTATTGCCGACGTTCACAGTAACTCGGATGCTCTTGCAGCCGTCCTTCGGGACATCGCCAATCAAGGCATCGAAAGTATCGTCAACCTCGGGGATCATCTGAGTGGTCCGATGGCCGCTCGTGAAACCGCCGACTTACTCTTATCGGCTGGAATGCTCTCGGTCTGCGGAAATCATGACCGGTGGCTTTTTGAAAACAAGCCTGAGGAGATGATTTCAATTGATAGGGTGGCCTTCGATCAGCTTGAAGAACACCACCTGCGTTGGCTTCGGGATCTGCCACCAACGATTTGGTTGTCTGATGAAGTTTTCGCCTGCCACGGCACACCGAATAGCGACACCTCCTATTGGATGGAAAAGGTTTCGCCGATGGGCGACGTCGTTACCCGTCCACTTGAGGAAGTTGCTAAGGAGGCTGCGGGGATCAACGCCAGTCTGCTGTTATGCGGTCACACGCATCTTCCCCGTCGTATGGATTTGCCTGACGGGCGTGTGATTCTGAACCCCGGCAGCGTTGGTTGTCCGGGCTATATTGACGACACGCCCGTGCGTCATGTGGTGCAGTCGGGTACAAGTGCCGCCTGCTATGCAGTTGTAGAGAAGATGAGCGACCGGTGGGCGACGACGTTCCGACACATTCCTTACGATCCAGCCAGAATGATAGAAATGGCGAAAGCGAACCACCATCCGAACTGGGAAGCGAGGTTGGCAACAGGTTGGGTAGACGGCCGCTAGACTGGCAGAGCCTACGTTGTTTTTTGCCAGGGTATTGTAGCCAATGAATAGCACAGCATGATCGCTAAGCAGATATGCCTAGTGTCATGAAGACACTCTCGGGGTCTTCGCGATAGTCGCCAAATGGCGGGCAATATTCGAAGCCAAATTTTTCATAAACAAGACGGGCGGCTGCTGATGCCTCACGGCTTCCGGTCTCCAATGACAAGCGTTCAAGGCCACGCTTGCTGGCCTCTTTTATCACGGTATTAATGAGAAGTGCGCCGACGCCGTAGCCACGCGCCTTCCTCAGAACATGCATGGACTTGAGTTCGCCGTGGCGATTTGTGACTGACTTGAGGCCAGCCATCCCTACGCATGATCCATCAAGCCACGCACCAAAAAGCTGAACGCCGCACTCATCATATTCTTCCAAATAAACATGATGATTGCTTTCTGTGGGATAATGCGCGTCACCGTATGCAACATGGGCCGAAATGATCTGGCCAACTTCGGGATCATTCGGATCAGCGAGGTCAACTTTTATCATGATGTTCTCCATTTGACCCAAAATATGCAGTTGGCACGAGGCCTTTGCAATATGTAGCAGAACATATGCCCCTCTTTCACAGGCGAAAATCCTGACAATTGCCCTAACCCTGAAAGCAGCCATTGGTGCACGCGCAGCGAAAGGCCGCTTCTCTCGCGCAGCGGGCCTTCGTCGCCTACGACGCGACGTCCAAACCTCCTTGCAACGCTTACGCAAAACCCCTATACGCGCGGTTGTCTAAGGGGCGGATACAGCACCGGACGCACATTTCAGGCAGGGTCGGAGTCTTCCGGCCCTCTTTCTTTTGCGTCCACGTACCGTAACGAACGACCAATTCACACCCAAGACCGGCGGAGACAACCGCGCGGCCAGTAAACAAGTCTAGATTAGGAAAAATACGCTACATGGCGAATATGATGGACGAGTTTGAAGCACTCTTGAACGAAAGCTTCGAAATGGACACCCCCGAAGAGGGTTCCGTTGTTAAGGGCAAGGTTATCGCGATCGAAGCGGGCCAGGCCATCATCGACGTAGGCTACAAGATGGAAGGCCGCGTTGAGCTGAAAGAATTTGCCGAGCCAGGCGAAGCTCCCAAAGTTGAAGTCGGCGACGAGGTAGAAGTCTTCCTGCGTCAGGTCGAGAACTCCCGCGGTGAAGCGGTTATCTCTCGCGAGATGGCCCGCCGGGAAGAAGCATGGGATCGTCTGGAAAAAGCCTATGCCGCAGAAGAACGCGTCGAAGGCGCGATCTTTGGCCGTGTCAAAGGTGGTTTCACTGTGGATCTTGGCGGCGCTGTTGCGTTCCTGCCCGGCTCTCAGGTTGATGTGCGCCCCGTGCGCGATGCAGGTCCATTGATGGGTCTCAAGCAGCCATTCCAGGTTCTGAAAATGGACCGTCGCCGTGGCAACATCGTTGTTTCGCGTCGTGCGATCCTTGAAGAATCGCGTGCCGAACAGCGTGCCGAAGTGATCGGCAACTTGACCGAAGGTCAGGAAGTTGACGGTGTGGTCAAGAACATCACCGAATACGGTGCGTTTGTTGATCTGGGCGGCGTTGACGGCTTGTTGCACGTCACAGACATGGCATGGCGCCGTGTGAACCACCCGTCCGAGATCCTCGCCATCGGCGAAACGATCAAGGTGCAGGTCATCAAGATCAACAAAGATACACACCGTATCTCCTTGGGCATGAAGCAGTTGCAAGAAGATCCTTGGGATCTGGTCGCGGCCAAGTACCCACTGGAATCCTCGCACACCGGTCGCGTCACCAACATCACCGATTACGGTGCCTTTGTTGAGCTGGAGCCAGGCGTTGAAGGTCTGGTTCACGTTTCTGAAATGTCTTGGACCAAAAAGAACGTACACCCCGGCAAGATCGTGTCTACGTCTCAGGAAGTCGAAGTCATGGTTCTGGAAATCGATGGCGCCAAGCGCCGCGTTTCCCTTGGCCTCAAGCAGACCATGCGCAACCCATGGGAAGTGTTTGCAGAAACACACCCAGAGGGCACGGAAGTCGAAGGCGAAGTCAAGAACATCACCGAATTCGGTCTGTTTGTTGGCCTCGAAGGCGACATCGACGGCATGGTGCACCTGTCGGACCTGTCATGGGACCAGCGTGGCGAAGAAGCCATTCAGGACTACCGCAAGGGCGATACAGTTCAGGCCGTTGTTTCCGAAGTTGACGTTGAGAAAGAGCGCATCAGCCTCTCGATCAAAGGTGTCGGCGGCGACAAGTTCGCAGAAGCAGTGGGCGGCGTGAAGCGCGGTTCTGTTGTGACTGTGGCCGTGACCTCCATCGAAGACGGTGGCATCGAAGTGGAATACGAAGGTATGAAAGCCTTCATCCGCCGCTCCGATCTGTCACGTGACCGTGCAGAGCAGCGCCCTGAGCGTTTCTCGGTGGGTGATAAAGTCGACGTGCGCATCACAAATGTGGATGCAAAAGCACACCGTCTTGGCGTCTCGATCAAAGCGCGTGAAATCGCAGAAGAGAAGGAAGCAGTCGAGCAGTATGGCTCCTCTGACTCCGGTGCATCCTTGGGTGATATCCTTGGCGCAGCTCTGAAGGGCGACGAATAGGATTTTCCACCTTAGGGTGTGAAATTGAAAGGCCCCTCGCGTGATGCGGGGGGCCTTTTTCGTTGCGAATCGCTTTGAGAAAACGCGCGAATTTGTACCGCGTGGTGCCTGTCGGCCCGCCGATCCCGAGCCGCGCATCCAAAAAAACGCCCAAAAACAGGATGTTCACATCGGAAAAGTGCGATCTGTAGTGATGCACCGGCTTCCCGTGGGAAAGGTTTCTTCCTATAGTCGGGCACAATCTGCAAAAACCAATTGTCTCGTGGGGGGATACGAAAAATGATCCGGTCAGAACTGATTCAGAAGATTGCGGACGATAATCCACACCTTTATCAACGTGACGTCGAGCGGATTGTGAACACCATTTTTGACGAGATCACGACAGCAATGTCTGGCGGGAACCGCGTCGAGCTGCGTGGCTTTGGAGCCTTTTCAGTCAAGAAACGCGATGCCCGGGTGGGCCGTAACCCGCGCACAGGTGAAACGGTTCATGTTGAAGAAAAGCACGTACCCTTTTTCAAGACCGGTAAATTGCTTCGCGACCGCCTGAACGGGAAAAGCTGATGCGTTACGTGCGTTATTTGTGCATCGCGGTGTTTGCTGTGGCACTCATTTCGGTGGCTTTGGCCAATCGGACGATTGTGACCTTGCAGGTGCTGCCGCAAGAGGTCGCCGGTTGGTTTGCCGTGAACCCCTCCATGCAATTGCCGTTGTTTCTGGTGATCCTTGGCAGCATCGTTGCCGGTTTGCTGGTCGGCTTTGTCTGGGAATGGATTCGTGAATACGGCGAACGGGCGGAAAAGGCACGGCTCGCGCGCGAGACCCGCAAGCTGGAACGTGAAATTGCCCGGCTGAAGGGTGAGAAGCATCAGGGCAAGGACGAAGTTCTTGCGCTGCTGGACGAGGCTGGCTAAAGCCTGCCATGCCTTCCCATATCAATGTAAAGATTTGCGGCGTCATCCGGCCCCAAGATATTGCAGCTTCGGTTAAAGCGGGGGCGCGGTATATCGGCTTGAATTTCTTCCCGAAATCGCCGCGCTGCGTGACCTTGGAACAGGCGCGGACATTGGCGCTGGGGACAGCCGACGGCATTTGTAAGGTCGGATTGGTTGTTAACCCGACAGATGATGAGCTGGATCAGCTGACAGAGACTGTGCCGATCGACATGATACAGTTGCACGGATCTGAAACGCCGGCGCGGGTGGCCGAAATCAAGCAGCGATTCGGCTTGCCGGTGATGAAGGCGGTTGGCGTTGCAGATGCAGATGATTTGTTGGCTCTGGACAGCTTTGCCCAGGTGGCGGACCAGCTCTTGGTGGATACCAAGCCACCGAAAGATGCAACGCTGCCTGGCGGGAACGGATTGGCGTTTGACTGGACATTGATTGCGGGACGGCGTTGGAGCGTGCCATGGATGCTGGCTGGCGGGCTGAACGCTGACACTGTTGTCGAGGCGATCCGGGTGACAGGAGCCCGGCAGGTTGACCTGTCTTCGGCAGTGGAATCGTCACCCGGCGTCAAGGATGCCGGATTGATACAGGCGTTTTGTGACGCGGCCCTCGCAGATTGAGCAGGCCAAGCCTGCATTGAGGCGTGGCAGGGGCTCTGCCCCGTCATCAAAGATGACTCCCCGCAGTATTTACGGCCAAAAAGAGCAGAGACCCCGTTTAGATGGTTTGGTCGTAGTCGCCGACGCCGGGTTCTGTGCGGATGACGGTGTCTATGTCTTTAAAGATGGCGCGCATTTCGGTCTCTGATTCTGGGCTTTCGCAGACCACCACGAGGTTTGGTGTATTGGATGAGGCGCGCACGAGGCCCCATGCGCCGTTGTCGAGGATCACACGGGCACCGTTTACGGTGACGACATCTTTGATTGCGCGGCCTGCGATGGGTTTGCCTGCCTCATGCATAGCAACCAGTTTGGCGACGAGGCGGGCAAGGATATCGTATTTTTCAAGGTCCGAGGCATAGGGCGACATCGTTGGTGTGGCCCAGGTTTGCGGCAGCGCTTTGCGTAGGTCGGACATGGACATGTCTGGATTGCGGTCCATCAGTTTGCAGATCTCTACCGCGACCCGCATACCGCAGTCGTAGCCGCGGCCGATGGGTTCAGCGAGGAAGTAGTGGCCGGATTTCTCGAAACCCGCCAATGCGCCAATCTCTTTAACGCGGCGTTTCATATGTGAATGGCCGGTTTTCCAGTAATCTGCTGTGACGCCATGTTTGAGGAGTTCAGGGTCAGAGGCGAAGAGGCCAGTGGATTTCACGTCTGCAACGAAGGTAGCGTTTGGATAGATCTTGGCCAGATCACGGGCCATGATGACGCCGACCTTGTCGGCAAAAATCTCTTCACCCTCATCGTCCACCACGCCGCAGCGATCGCCGTCGCCATCAAAACCAAGGGCGAAGTCTGCACCGGAGGCTCTTACGGAAGCGCTCATGTCGTGTAACATTTCCATGGCTTCGGGGTTCGGATTGTAGTGGGGGAAGGTGTAGTCGAGCCTATTGTGGCTCTCGACAACTTCGACACCGATGCGTTTGAACAGTTCCGGTCCGAAAGCGGAGGCTGTGCCGTTGCCGGTGGCGCAGACAACCTTGAGTTTTCGGGTCATTTTGAAGTCACCAACCAGATCGTCTAGGTAGGCCTCGCGCAGGCCCTCGACGAACTCGTATTTTCCACCGTCGCGGGGCTGGCCTTCGCCGTTCAGAACGATATCGCGCAGCTCGGCCATCTCGTCGGGGCCATGGGTAAGGGGGCGTTCAAAGCCCATCTTGACGCCGGTCCAGCCGTTGGGATTGTGCGACGCGGTGACCATCGCCACCGCAGGCGCATCAAGGTGGAACTGCGCAAAATAGGCCATGGGTGATACAGCGGGACCAATGTCTTTTACATGAATTCCTGCTTGCATCAGGCCCAGCATCAGGGCGTTTTTGATCGACAGGGAGTAGTCACGATAGTCGTTGCCGACGGCGATCACCGGTTCGATCCCACGGCGGTGCATCTGGGTGCCAAGGCCAAGACCGAGGGCAGTGATACCCGGGAGGTTGATGTCGTCGGGATACTTCCAGCGGGCGTCATATTCGCGAAAACCGGTGGGCGTGATCATCGCGTCGCGCAGAAATTCCCATGTGTTCTGGGAAACGGTAGGGGCGGGTTTGGTCACGTGAGACGCCTCGCTTGGTATGGTTTTAATCTAGAAAGTCAGCGGATATTGTTTTGCCAATGCGTCGAACTTCATCAAAGTGGCGATGAGGTTCGGCATTTGATCAAGGTAGATGGAATTCGGGCCGTCGCTTGGGGCGTTGTCAGGATCTTCATGTGTTTCAAGGAAGACCGCGCCAACACCAATTGCGACAGCCGCACGGGCCATGACGGGTGCAAATTCACGTTGGCCGCCGGAAGAACCGCCAAGGCCGCCGGGCTGAGCAACGGAATGGGTCGCGTCCATCACTACAGGGTATCCGGTCTGCGCCATCTGGGGCAGGCTGCGCATGTCGGCAACAAGAGTGTTGTAGCCAAAGGCGGTGCCACGTTCGGTCAGCAGGATACGTTTGTTGCCGGTCGATTCAATTTTGTCGACGATATTGCCCATTTCCCAGGGTGCCAACCACTGGCCCTTTTTCACATTCACCACTTTGCCTGTGTGACCGGCGGCCAAAAGCATATCGGTCTGGCGGCACAGAAATGCGGGAATTTGCAGGATGTCGACCACTTCGGCGGCAATGGCGCATTGGGCTTCGGTATGGACATCGGTCAGTACCGGCACTTCATTGGCGCGCGCGACGGACTGAAGCACCTTCAGGCCTTCGTCGATGCCAAGGCCGCGGATACCCGCCAGCGATGTGCGGTTCGCCTTGTCATAGCTAGCTTTGAACACATATTGCGCACCGGCGGCGGCGCAGGCTTCTTTCATCTGGCCTGCGATCATCTGAGCGTGGGTCTCGCTTTCAAGCTGGCAGGGACCGGCGATCACCGTCAGCGGACGGTCGTTGCCAATAATGACATCACCAATTGTGATTTGGGTCATGAAGTTACCTGTTCTCTGAGGATCGACGCTGTCAAAGACAACATCAGGTAGATGCCTGCAAAGATCAGGAAAGCCAAGATCGTGTTTTCGAATTTGCGCGGATAGGTGGGTTCTTGCGGGGCAACGGGTTCGACGGCGACGGTCAGATAGCGGACCTGGCGGCTTGCCTCGGTGCGTGCCTGATCCATTGCGGTTTGAGCGGATTGAAGGACCATATCAGCGGCTGCCAGATCCGTCTGGGCAAGCTGCATCCGGACGGATTGTTCCGCCAGCGAGTTATCGCCTGTGGTCGAGGAATTCATTTTTTCCTTGAGCTTGTCGAGTTGTTCCTCAAGGCGACGCAAATCGCCACGGGCCCCGTCGACCTTGGCACGGTTGGGGCGGGCGTTGTCCAACAGGGCGGACAGTTCCAGCTCTTTTTCGATCAGCATGCCTTCGTAGGTGGTAATCTGTGTACGGATCGCCATAATTTCAGCCTGCGGGTCAACACCGTTTTCAACCTGCATGCGGATCAATGCTTCTTGCGCGTCGCGCCGCTTTTGTTGGGCCGTATCAAAGCCGATCAGGGCGTCCCGCATCCCGTCTTCACGCTTTTGCTTGGACAGGTTGTTCACCCGTTCTTCGGCGTATTTAATCAGGCTTTCGGAAAATGAAGCGGATATATTCGGATCGCCGGCGATGACTTCCATACGGATAACACCTTCGGTGGGATCATAGCCGATTTTGACGTTCTTCTTATAGGTCTTGAACGTCTCTTCGTTGGTCGCGCCTTCGCCCAGACGTTGGATCGGATCGATATTCTTGTCGGAAAAGTGGTCCTTGAAACCGACATCCTGATCCAGCCGCAGCATGGCATCTTTGGATTGCAAATAGGCCTGCGTCGCGATGCTGTCGGCAGAGTTTGCAAATTGTGTGGGCAGGATATTGCCAAAGGGGCTGGCACCGCCGCCGCCTTCGCTCTGGATGATCAGAAACTGGCTGTTAGTGGCATACATCGGTGTTGCCACGTTGTAGAAGTAATATCCGGCGGCAATGGTCGGTAGCATAACGAAAAACGCCAGACGCACCAGCAGAAGGCCGAGCTTGCGACGTCTGCGTTTGGTGATGTCGCGCTGGATGTCGGAAATTTCGCGGGCGCGGCGGTCAGCAGGGCTGATTTCGGTCGAGGGGAGATTGTTGCCGCCGCTGGGTACCGTCTGGGGCAGTTGGTTTCTGCTGGTTTCGATCCGGCCCAATTGCTGGGGGCCGTCAGCGCCGTTGCCTTGCGGCACCACAAGTTCAAGCATGTTCGAACGTTCAAACGGATCGATGCCTTTCGCGCGCAACAGACGCACCGCATCAAAATCGGAAATCGGCGCCAGATCGTGTTTTTGGGCAACGCGCCGTGCCATGCGCAATTGGCGCCCTGTCAGCCCTTCACGGCGGATCGCGTCTATATCGGTTTCACCGGCCACTTCGACAGCGGGTGAAACGGCACCTTCGTCCACTTGTGGTTGCGATGATGTCGGCGCGGGTTGCTCTACGGCCTTTGGGGGCGGGGCCGCAGGTCGAGGGGGCGCAGCCTGAGCTACGGGTTGTTGCGGCTCTTGAGGTGGGTGTGGATCGGGAACGGGTTTGGGGGCCATAACCGATGTGGTCCGGAGGGGGGCGTCAGATGTCGGCGTGTTCCGTCTAATACGGAATTTTCTAGCCTTGGGTTTCGTAGTCATACAACTGTTTCGCTTCTTCCAAGGTGTCGAACATACATAGTTGACCATCCAGCAGGACAGCGGCAGAGCGTGCAAATTTTTGCAACGTTTCAGCCTGGTGCGCGACGATGATGATTGTGGTCGTGCGTAAACGTTCTTGCAGGATTTCCCCTGCTTTACGATTAAATTCCACGTCGGTAGTGGACGGCATGCCCTCGTCAATCAGGTACATGTCGAAATCAAGGGCCAGCATCAGCGCGAAAGAAAAGCGCGCTCGCATGCCGGCGGAATAGGTGCCCAAAGGCTGGTCGAAATATTCGCCAAGGTTGCACAGCCAGCGACAGAAACTTTCAACATAGTCGGGATCAAGCCCATAAAGGCGGGCGATATATCGGGCGTTTTCCATCGCCGACACTTTGCTGACAACACCGCCCATAAATCCGAGAGGAAAGGAGATGTTGCAGCTGCGCCGGATCTCGCCCTCATCGGGTTTTTCAAGACCGGCCATCATATTGATCAGTGTCGTTTTGCCGGTGCCGTTTGGTGCCAGAATGCCCAAAGACCGGCCAAGTTCAACCTTGAACGAGACCTTGTCCAGGATCACCTTGTGCTGGGTGCCTGTCCAATAGGACTTTGATACATTTTCGAATTCCAGCATGCCTGCTCCGGTTGCTGCTTGTTTTACTTGCCTTGCCCTCTTTTCCAGAGGTTCGATCAATGACTTATACCGCGACTTTGGCGACATTATGTCCTAATTGGAAACAAATGTCCAAGTCGCGGTACATTGGCACAGGATCACAATGGGAGCAGGAGATTAAACCGTCGTTAACTGTTCTTAGGCGATGGCCTGCCAAGCCAGACCCGCGGCAATGGCACCCGTAAGGGCAAACCCCAGATAGGCAGCGAAGACGCGGGGTTTCACCAGTGCCCAGACGGCGATGGCCGCTGGAATACAGCTGACACCCCCTGCGATGACAAAGGACATGGCAGCCCCGTTGCTCATCCCTTGGGCCAACAGCGCATCGATCAGCGGAACCGCGGCATAACCGTTCAGATATGCCGGTGCGCCGACCAAAGCGCCCAGAAGGATCGGTGTAACACCGGTGCCACCAAGGAAGCTGGCGATCAGATCAGCAGGCACGTAGCGCAGCATCAGGGCTTCGATCAGATAGGCGAGGGCCAACCATTTCGTGAGAAACAGCGCATTGCTGCGGGCTGTATCGGCAAAAGTCGTGCGCCGGTCGCTGTCACTCCAGAATTTCCAGACAGGCGCGCCGGAAAACGGTTTTGAAGAAGAACAACAGCTGCTTGCAGCAGGGGTTTCACGCAGTGGATTAGAAAAAATGGGCGTATTCGCCATCAACATGACACCAAAACCACCAAACATTCCAAGGCTGACAGCCGCCACAGTCTTGGCCAATGCAAAGTCAAACCCCAGCGTGCCGGAGGTGATCGCGAACATCGCAGGGTCCATCAGCGGGGAGGCCAGCCAAAAGGCCATGACCGCGCCCAATGGGGCCCCGACCGCCAGCAAAGCGGCGATAAACGGGATCACCTCGCAAGAGCAGAACGGTGACAGCCCGCCAAGCAACGCCGCCATGACGATCATTCGCGCCGGGTTGCCCTCGAAGGCGCGGGCCAGCAGGGTTTCGGCACCCGACGCCTTGAGATAGGCGACTGCGAGCACGGCAAAAACGATAAACGGCGCGGTGCTGCCAAGTGCTGTCAGAGTGAAAGTGACCGTCTCGGTCAAGGTGGCGGGGGCAAAGATCGCGACGGCGGCAAGGATCAGGGCAATCACGCCCCATGCACCGGGATTCCAGCGTTTGAACAGGTTTTCAGAAGCTGTGCTATGGGAGTGGGTCGTATCAGTCATGATCGTGATCCTTGCAGGGCGCGGAGGCATCCGCGCAGCATTCGGTAAGAAGGAAGTGCGCGAGGGCTTCGACCTCGGCATAGGCTACAGCCGCGCAGATCGTGCTGCGCCCGAGGCGTTGCTGTTTGACCAGTCCGGTGGTGTTCAACAGCTTGAGATGGTGTGTCAGGGTGGAACCGGTAACGCCGGTGCGCTCTCCAAGCTCTCCGATGCTCAGCCCTTCCGGGCCCGCACGCACCAGACAGCGCAGCACGGACAGGCGTTGTTCCGAGCCAAGGGCGGCAAAACTTGCGGCGGCAAGGGTTAGGGGCGGTGTGGGTTGTGATTCTTGTTTCATGTTTCTAGAAATATAGAAATGAATGCGCGGCGCAAGTTTTATTTCGATAGATTTCGAAATGACTTCAGATCTGAGGGGTTGGCACGCCCCAAGCATCGCGTATCTATCGGCTATGAAAGATATTCGCGATGATTTGAAAGCCTGCTCCCTTTGTGCCGCGCGTTTTGCGGCCACTGCAACCGGGCATGCCCCCAACCCGATCGTCTGGTTCGCGCCTTCGGCGCGTATCCTGATTGCAGGTCAGGCACCGGGGATCAGGGTGCATGAGACACACAGACCCTTCAACGATGCCTCGGGCGCGCGCCTGCGTGACTGGCTGGGGATGGACACCGCGTGCTTTTATGACCGCAGCAAAGTGGCAATCCTGCCGATGGGTTTTTGCTTTCCCGGTTATGATGCCAAAGGCAGTGACCTGCCGCCGCCGCCAATTTGCGCAAAGACCTGGCGGGCCGATGCCTTGGCAATGCTGCCTGACGTCCGGTTGAAGATTCTGATTGGTGGCTATGCGATGAAATACCATCTGGAAGGGTTTACCAAGGTAACTAACGCCGTCGCGGGCTGGCGTGATCATCCTAAGGGCGTGTTTTGCTTGCCTCATCCGTCCTGGCGCAATACCGGATGGCTCAAGAAAAACCCGTGGTTCGCGGCGGATGTGCTGCCGCGCCTGCAGGGTGCAGTGAAAGAGGTGCTGAATGGCTGAAACAACCCCGTTGGACGTGGCCCATGCCGCGATGATGGCCGCAGAACAGGACGATACCGCCCGTTTGCGGTTTTATGAACGGATCGCGGATGTTGAACTGTTCTTGCTGCTTGAGGCGGAACCGGTCGAGGATCAGATCAATCCGGTGCTGCTGGATGAAGTCTTTGTCATCGTTTTTGATCGGGCGGAACGCCTCGCGGCCTATGTGGGCAAGCCGGCACCCTATGTGGCTCTGTCAGGCCGTGCGATTGCGGGCATGCTTGAAGGGCAGGATTTGGGGCTGGCCGTCAATATCGGTGTGGCCCCTTCTGAAATTCTGTTGCCTGCGGGTGCAATGGCATGGTTGCGCGACACGCTGGCACAAGAGGCGGGCGAGGTTGAGGCGCGGATCGCACAGGTGCTGCCGCCCAAAGGTTTGCCAGAAGCATTGATCACCGCAATCGACGGCAAACTGGCCACGGCGACGGGCATGGCTGCTGGTGCCTTTCTGGTGGCGGTGGAATATCAGGGCGGCGGGCGCGGGCATTTGTTGGCTTTTGTCGGGGCGATCCCGCGCGCACAGGATGCTTTGGTGCGGGCCGCCTCCGAGGCGTTGACCTTTTCGGGCATCGAAGCTGGGGCGATGGATGTGGGTTTCTTTGACCCCGACGATTCCGCAGTGGTAAAACTGGCCAAGGTTGGTCTGCGCTTTGATCTGCCTCAGGGCGAAGGATTGCAACATACACCGCGGATGCCACCGGGGTCGGACCCTTCTAAACCGCCGATCTTGAAATAAACGGGGCCCATTGGGTCTGTTTGATCACCGGATGCTCACGTCGGCGCGAGGTCACAGGCTCGTGGGGTGCAATGGGTGTGCGGCCTGCCTAGGTTGAATGAAACAGACACCAACAGACAGGAGAGCCGATAATGAACCGTTTCACTCTTACCATCGCTGCCGCCGCAACAGCCCTCGCCGTAGCAGGACAAGCCTTTGCTGGCGATCAATATGTGGACGGCACCGGATACGCGGCCTCTGGCCATGACGTGGTCGCCTATTTCAGTCTGGCGCAGAATCCCGTTGGCCAATCGCAGCCCGCTGCCATTCCAGGCAAGGCAGACATCACCGCCGAGCATAACGGCGCTACATTCGCCTTCTCGACTGAGGCGAACCGCGATGCGTTTCTGGCAGAGCCTACAAAATACGCGCCGCAGTATGACGGGCACTGCGCTTACGGCGTTTCCAAAGGTGGCAAGGTACCGGGCAACCCGAACCTGTGGCGCATTGTGGATGGCAAGCTTTACCTGAACATTACCAAAAACGTGGTGGGCTTTTGGGAGGAAGACATTCCGGGCAATATCAATCTGGCGGAAAGCAACTGGGCCTCGATTGAACCCAAAGCCGGTTCAGATAGTGTGATCCCGCAGTATACCTCAACGGCACCGCTTAAATAATGGCTCAAGACAGTCCCCCCTTGCCACAGGACGCAAACCCGTCGCGTGTTGCGCGGCGGGTCTTCTTGCTGGGGGGGGGCGCAGCCCTTGGGGTCACTGCCTTGGCAGGGATGCGGTGGTTTAACGTTGGTGCCACGGTGCAGGGCGGCGATCTGACCGCGCCGGAAGCGCAAGCGGCGGCAGCTGCGGGTGAAATCATCTTGGTCGATATCCGCAGGCCGGATGAATGGGCGCGCACAGGTGTCGGGCAAGGTGCAGTCGCCATTGATATGCGAGCGGATGATTTCATCGAGGTGTTGTTGCGCCGGACAGGTGGGCGCAAGGATCTCCCGATTGCGTTGATCTGTGCACGTGGTGTGCGATCTGCGCGGATGTTGGCCCGGCTGACCAAGGCCGGTTTTACGCAGATATTGGACGTGCCCGAAGGCATGTCGGGATCGGGCGCCGGGCCGGGTTGGTTGATCCGCGGATTGCCGGTGGTGCAGGCGGATTAAAGCGGCCCACGTGCTGCTGCAGCCTTGGCCCTGCGCGGGCTATTCTGCGGGGGCATTCATGTTCAACTGCGTTCTCATCTGTGCCCGCGCTACTTTCGCACGGGTTACAATTGCCGGTTCACGCAGGGTGTAGGGGCTGTTCATTGCTAGGCTGCGCGGGGCGCGTTTGGCAAGGTTCAGGGCGGACAGGGCCGAGAGTGGCACCGCCAACAACAGGCTTGCTGCGATGGGCAGCAACCAGAGCGAAATCAGGCCAGCACTTAACCCCACTGCGAGGATCAGCCCCAAGAAGGTCTCGATCCAGTGGAACTTTACCAGTGTCGCCAAGGGATAGTGTTGCGCATCGCGCGTCTGTGGCGCCCAAGGTTCCGAGCGGGTAAAGATCGCCCGCAGCACGGCTTTGGTTTGCTGGATCATCATGACCGGCGCATAGGCCACTGACAGGAGGACCTCGGTACCAAATGCAGTCAGGAACGCGCCGCGCCCGCCAAAGATGCGCGTGGCGGCAGGGGTTGCGGCAATCATTGCGGCGGCGACCACCTTGGGGGTCAGCAACATTGCGTACATGATGAACAGAAAGACGGCTGAATCAATGTGGCTCATGGCGGGGGGCCAGTCGGGAAAGAACGGATTCGCCTCGTTGAAATAGCGCACGACGTTGGTTTCCGCGTCTTTGCCCAGCAAAGCCCAGATCACCAGCAGAAGGAACCACGCAGGCGACAGCAGATAGCTCACAGCCCCGTGAAACAAGTGAAACCGCGACACCGGGTGCAACCCGCGAGTCGCCAGCAGGCGCAGATGTTGGAGGTTGCCGCGACACCAGCGCCGGTCGCGCAGTGTGTAATCGATCAACGTGCCGGGGGTTTCTTCAAAACTGCCCGTGACACGTGGCAAAAAGCGCACGCGCCAGCCAGCGCGGCGCAGCAAGCCGGCTTCGACAAAATCATGGCTCAGGATCAAATCGTCGCGGCCCCCCGCCGTGAGATGCGGCAGCCCGGCGCTTTGGGCAAAGGCCTGTGTGCGGATGATGGCGTTATGGCCCCAGTAGTTGCCTTCGGAGTGAGACCACAAGGCCAGCCCTTCGGCCAGCAGCCAACCATAGGCAATATTTGAAAACTGTTGCAGGCGGGCGAACAGGGTCTCGGCACCGATTAGCATCGGGAAGGTCTGGATCAGTCCGGTGTCGGGGGCGCTGGACAGCTCGGAGGCCAGCCTGTCAATCGCACGTCCCGTCATCAGGCTATCGGCATCCAGCACCAGCATACCCTCGTAAACAGCCCCCCAACCGGTAATCCAGTCGACCAGATTGCCAACCTTCTTATCCGTATTGTTCGCGCGGCGGCGGTAATGCACGGGGTAGGGTGCGGTGTTGCGTAGGCGGGCGAAGGCCTGTACTTCCTGCGCTGCAATGGTTTCGTCGCGGGTATCTGACAGGATAAACAAGCTGTAACGGTGTGTGGTCTTGCGGATTGCCAGATCGTCCAGCATGGCGGCGGCATTGCCGAAAACATCCCAGGGCACTTCGTTATAGACTGGCACCAAAAGTGCCACATCAATCGGCGTCACATCCGTAGGTGCACGGCTGTCGGCCACCTCGCGGGCAAGGATGCCGGCGATGGCCACGCCCACGGTGCTGACCGACAGTGTGACCCAGACAAAAGTTGCGCCGATCATCATCAATAGCGCCCATTCCAGACCCGTCATGCCCATGCCTGCCAACCAACTGTACATGCCGACCATCAGGCAGATGGTGGCGATCACGGCGGGGATGAACACGGCAATGCGCCATGGCGAAGATTGCGTTTCAGCGGTGATGCACTGGCGGGATGTCGGTGCTGTTCTTAGGTCCTGTGCCAGCATTTTCAGTGGCGCGGGTGCTGGCATGGTTGTGAATTGGGGGGTGTCGCTGGTCATGTCGTGGTCCACCGGTACAACCAGACTTCACTCAGTGGTTCACCGTTCAGGCGCAGTTGGGCACGAAACTCAATCAGTTCCGCGCCTTCCGGGTGAAATGTAAAAGCAAGGCGCGGTCCGTCAGTTTCGGGGTTTCGCTGGACGATCCCCGGGGTCACCGTGCCAGTGTTGTTGTGCAGGATGATTTCTATGCTGTTCAGGTCGTGGGGGACGCGCTTGCCAGCGGCAAAGTCGATGGCAACGATTTGCCCGCCTTCAGGGCGGCCACCGATGGCTGTATTCAGGACTTTGACAGGGATGTCCGCAGTGACTGGCACGGGGTCGCCCCCCCAATGCAAGGTATAGCTCATGGCGTGTTCGGAACCTGCTTTGATGGTGGTCTCCGGGCGCCAATAGGTCACAATATTGTCGTAGATTTCGAGGTCTGCGGGGATTTCCACAAGGGTGACTGCGCCTTGCCCCCAATCTTCGCCGGGCGTAATCCAGACAGCGGGCCGGTGGTGGTACAGCGCCTCAAGGTCATTGAAATCAGAAAAGGCCCGCTTGCGCTGGCACAGGCCAAAGCCGCGCGGATTACTGTCGGTAAAGGCGCTGACCTGCAGGCTGGTGGGGTTGGACAGGGGGCGCCACAGCACTTCGCCACCGCCATTGTGGATCAGTAAGCCGTCGCTGTCGTGCACGGCTGGGCGGAAATCCGAGAAACGCTGTCGCATGGTGTCGTCGAAAAGAAACATCGAGGTCAGCGGTGCGATGCCGATATGTTCCAGATCCGTGCGGGCGAACACCGTCGCAGTAATCTTCATTTCCAGAACAGGGCCGTGGGTTATGTCAAACCGGTAGCCCCCCGTGCAGGACGGGCTGTCGAGCAGAGCATGCAGCGTAATCATGTCGCTGCCCGGGGCGGATCGTTCCATCCAGAAGGCGGTGAAATCAGGGAACTCCTCGCCCATCGGGTCACCGGTCTTCAACGCCAGCCCGCGCGCGGACAGGCCGTAAATCTCGCCTGTGCCAATACCACGGAAATAACTGGCGCCCTGAAAAACTGCGTATTCCTGAAAAATGCCGGATTTCGCAAGCTCGGCACGCAGCCGCAGTCCGGAGTAGCCAAGGGTCTCGTCGATCTCGATCACGGGGAAAGTGTCGGTGGTGTCAAAGACATCCATGTCAAAACGGATGGGCCGGCTGGTACCGTTTTCGACAAGATTCAGCGCGACGGCCTGTGGAAAATACAAACCGGGAGGAAACACGTCGACGCGCTGCGGGGCGTCGGTATTTTCCCACAGCGCATTGCGGGCGTCGAACCAGATTTTGCGGTAGTCGTCATAAGACAGATTGCGCCAGCTTTCAGGGATTTGCGGGCGGGGTGCATAGGGTTCGGCGGCCATGGCGCGGGCCAGGCCGGTCACGGTTTCCGCGTCAAACGGCGTGCCCGTTTCGCTCAGGCGCAGACCAGGTTCTTCGGCCCAGACAGTGGCAGGAACAGCCGCAAGCGCGGCAAGGGATTTCAAAACATCACGCCGGATCATGGTGTAACCTTCACGCGCCAAGGCTGCGATTTAAACCAGTGCGCGCCGTAAGCCACACCGATCAGCACAACAAAACCGAAAAGATTTACCAGAAGTGTCATGGCGATGCCTCGGCCGACGACATCTAACATAAACCCCATTAAACGGGCGGTGAACATGCTGGTAATGAAGACTGCGAGGCTCTGTTGACCGACTCTCAGGATGATCTTGAGTGCAGCGCTCCATATTCGTGCAAGGGCGTTATCTTCGGACCCGCGCAGGTTATTGCCTTTGTCGCCCGCCAAGACCCAGAAGAGATAGGCAAGGGCGAGAAAATGCACATAACGCAGGATACCGAAATCGGTTTTGTTAAAGAACGGTTCATAAACACTGCGCCAGTCGCGGGCCCAGTCGAGCCCTAGTTCGCGCACACCGATGTTGGACAGCGGGACGTTGGCGATCACGAGGAAGAGGGCAAATACCAACATAGCTGTGTGGACCGGCGGCTTGGGCAACCAGCCGCGCATAAAGGCAAAACCGGTGAAAAAGATCAGCTGCCAGCCGAAGGGGTTGAAGAACCAGGGACGTTCGCTCCAGGGTTCTGCCGGAAACTCAAGATGATAGGCGCCAAGGTTTAGGCTTTGCATAAGGCCGATCTGGCTCAGGAGCCAGACCCCGATGACGAAAGCGGCGACGAGCCGCAGGTCGACGCAGGACAGGGCCATAACAACGGGCATCATCAAGAGGACGATCATGTACATCGGCAGGATGTCAAAATAATTCGGTACATATCGCAGGGTCATAAAACCAAGCAGGATGTCAGGGTTTTCCCACCTTTCGCTTTCCACAAAGATCATCCAAAGGTTCAATTGGCCCCAATAATTGATCCCCGTTAAATCCAGATCGGTCAGGTAAACCGTCAGCGCGAGGGTGGCAAAGAACAACCCGACATGGGCCCAGTAGACTTGCCAGACGCGGAACAACACGCGGGCGGTGCCCAGCACCCACCCAGCCCGGTCGAACACGCCGCCAAAGGCGATGGCGGAAGCCATACCAGAGCAGAACACGAATATCTCGGTCGCGTCGGAAAACCCCCAGCGGGCCGGAATCCATGAGATCAGGAAATTGTCCTGGGTATGTGCGATCAGGATAATGAACATCGCGATACCGCGGAAAAAATCCAAACGCAGATCGCGGACGCGTGGCGTGGACTGTGCCACCGCTGCGGCAGCGGGTGAGGGGAAGGATGTGGTGTCAGCAAGTGTCATCGGGCAGCGATATCCGAACCTATTGCGCAGGAATACGCCGCGCGCGTGTCAGTTGGTCGAAACGGGTGGCGGTGAATCTGTCCTCGTGGCCCGCCCGCAGGGAAAGCCGTTCTTGCAGGACTTGTTCTGCCGCGTCGAAATGGCCTGCACGTAGGCCAGCGTCAATGGTCATTCGTTCAAATACATCGCGTTGGGCATGACTTCCGCCGATGGTCTGCATTTTTCGGCGGGCATTTGCCAATTGTGTAAAGGCATTGCTGTAACGCCCTTCAGCGAAGGCGTTGAGCCCGGCGAGCGCAGCAAGCCCCGGATCAGCCACCCGTTGCGCCATGTCGCCGTTGCGGCAGGCGTCGCGGGCAAAGCGGGCTGTCATCGCTGCAGCGGCTTTTCCTTTGGCGGCTCCGGCAAGGGCCAGTTGGTAGTGCAGATCGGCAAAGACCAAACAGCCATCATCGATCCGGTTTTCCGCAAATGCGCCAAGTTCTTCCCACCGTTCGCCTATATCGACCCCCTCAAGCTCAAGCCGCAGCAGCAGCGAGGTGGCGTTTGAGATGTCGCGGTAATCGTCGGTTTTTTCTGCGCGGATCTGGCTGTCATAAAGGCCAAGAGCCACATCAAATTCGCCCTTGTCCATGTGCAGTAGGGCCTTGTGCCACCAGACGTGGTAGCGAAAGTTGTTGGAACCGTTCCAAGCGTTTTGGTGGGTTTCAATCAAGGTGATACCGGCGTCCGCTTCGGCGCGCATGTCATGCACATGGGCCACGGCATGCAGCCCCCAGGCATCGTCGGGCGCATAGGTTAACCCGGTGCGCCCCCTTAGTTCGGCGGCGTCATAGGCGCCGGTTTCCTCAAGTGTAAAGGCGTGGCATCCCATCAAATAGCCACGCAAAGGGTGGTCCACGTCATGTGCAGGCATGACCCGTTCAACAGATGTGCGCATGCCCTTGGCATCCCCGAGGATAAAGCGGATGGCGTGGCTGGCTTTGGCCGTCAGCGTGTCTTGGGGGGTGTCATCAAGGATGTGTTCAAGGGCGGCAATCGCACCTGTGGGGCTATCGGCAAGCCAATGATCAAGGGCGCAAACCCACCCGGCTTCGCGGCTGTTTATAGGAATTTCCGCACGGGCTGCATGTGCGGCGGTACGGGCATCTTCGGCAACCTGCCACATCTCGGCGCGTCCCATCAAAAGTGAGAATAAACCGCGCACGGCATGGGCCATGGCAAACTGCGGCTCTGTTTCGATCACCGCGCCAAGATGCTGGGGCGTGGCCGGTTTATGGGCCAGAAAGGCACGGATCATGGCGTTCCAACTGTCGAGCGCCAACTGGGTTTGCAAGGTAACAGGGGCGTTGCAAATGTCATGTTTCATGGCTGCGGGCCTTTCGCGAACAATCATGGTTCGGTTTAGGCTACGCGGGTTTGGGTCTTCAAAAAATGGGCAGAGCGGTGCTCACACGCCAACGTGAAGCGGGCGGCAGGTTTCGTGAGCATTTGTGTCAAACCCTTCCAGCGCTACCGGCTTAAGGGGCGATTTTAGCACAATATCTTGTGTTTAGGCTGCTTTATTCACAATTTTCAGCTGTGTCCGGCCCCCATGTTTCAAGAACTTCTGTCGTATCCTGCCCGAAACGCGGCGGTGCGCGGTTGTAGGTTACAGGGGTTGCCGAAAATTTCAGCGGATTACCAAGCAGGTTAACGTGACCTTGGTCGATGTCGGCACGGGGGATTTTCACTACGGCACCGCGTGCCCGTGCCTGATCGGACGTCAGCGCCTCTTTTATGGTGTTGATCGGCCCGCAGGGCACGCTGACACCTCGCAAACGGGACAGCAGATCGTCTTTGGAAAGCGCCTGCATGGCAGGCCGGATCGCTGCCATCAGCGCAGCGCGGTTTTCGATCCTTCCAAGGTTGGTAGCAAAGCGTGGATCGGCTGCGGTTTCCGCAAGGTCCAAGGCATCGCAATAACGGGCGAACTGCGCGTCGTTGCCGACGGCCAGCAAGATATGCCCGTCGCGACACTCAAACGTGTCGTAGGGTACGATATTCGGATGCGCGTTGCCGCGCCGTTCAGGCAACTGGCCGGAGGAAAGGTAATTTGTACCCTCGTTGATCAGCCATGCCATCGAGGAATCGACCAAGGACAGGTCGATATGCTGGCCTTCGCCGGTCTGATCACGGTGGCGCATGGCGGCCAGCACGCCAATGGTCGCATACATGCCGCACATGACATCCGAAATGCCGACGCCGACTTTCATCGGCGGGCCTTCGGGATCACCGGTGATCGACATGATGCCGCCGAATCCTTGGGCCATAAGGTCATATCCGGGCTGGCTGCGGTTCGGGCCGGTCTGTCCGTAACCCGAGATCGAGCAATAGACGAGGGCAGGGTGTGCCTTGAGCATGGTTTCATGATCGAGCCCGTATTTCTTCAGCCCGTCCGGTTTGAAATTCTCGACCACAATATCGGCGCGGGCGGCGAGGTGGCGCAGGATACGTTGACCTTCGGGCGTGGCGATATCGACAGCAATTGAGCGTTTGTTGCGATTGGCGGCCATGTAATAGGCTGACAGGTCCGACAGTGTGTCATCTGTGTTGCGCGCGTAATTCGGCCCCCAGCCACGGGTGTCATCCCCACCCGTTTTGGGGTTTTCAACCTTGATGACTGTTGCGCCGAGGTCGCCCAACATCTGGGTGCAGGTAGGACCGGCAAGGATACGGCTGAGGTCGAGGACAAACAGCCCGTCAAGGGCCCCCTTAGATACGGCCATCATAGGCTCCCTGGTCAATTACTGCGGCGATTACGGTAAACGTATCGGCCTGCATTGCTTTCTTTATGGCGGTTTCCAGCGCGTTGCGGCTGCGCACGGTGACGCCGACACCGCCATATGCCACGCCCATGGCAGCAAAGTTGTGCTGGGCAAAATCGACGCCTGTGTTGGTCAACTGGCGCTCGCGCTGCTTTTTTTCTATCAGGGCAAGCGAGGCATCAACAAACACGACAAAGATGGCGGCAAGGTCGAGTTCAGCTGCCGTCGCCAGTTCACCCGCGACCATCAGGAAACCAGCGTCACCAGAAAAGGAAACCACAGTGCGGTCGGGAGAGGCCAGTTTGGCTCCGATGGCCATCGGCACTGCGCACCCCATGGTGCAAAGGGCCGAAGATTGCATCAGATCGCGCGGGGCGTAACATTCCCACATCTGCGACAGAAGGATGCGATGCGCACCGCTGTCCACAGAGGCGATTGTGTCGCGGGGCAGGGTCTTGCGGCAGGTGTCAATGATGGCGGCTGGTCCCCAGCTTTCATCCGCCGGAAAGCTTGCGTCCAGTGCTTGTTTCAGCTTGGGAATTTGGCCTTTACCCCATGTCTCTTGCACGTCCAGCTCGTCACTCAGGGCTTTCAGGGTGGCGGCGCAATCGGTCACGAAGTTCAGCGTCGCCTGGTGCATGTAGTGATGGTTGGGCACTGCGGAAATGTCGATGACATTCTGAATGGCCGGGTCCCAGACATCGCGCCAGCCGGGGCGCATTTCAATCGGGTCATACCCGACACATAAGATCAGGTCGGCGGATTGCACAAAGGGCAGTAAATGGCGGTCGGCAAGCGGCGATAGGCCCGCGCCGCCCAAGGACAGCACATGATCTTCGGGCAGGATGCCCTTGGCCTTATAGGTGGTGATGACGGGGATGTTGTGATCCTCGGCGAATTCGATCACCGCCTTGTCAGCATGTTGGTTCAGCACGTCAACACCGACAACCATCACCGGTCGCCGCGCGTTTTCCAGCCAGCCACGGGCCGTGGCAAGGTCGGCACCGCTGGGTGCGGCGGGCGATGCCGCCGGGCGCGACCTTGGGGCGGTGGCGGGCACCGGGGTATCTGCAACAGAAATCGGCACGTCGATATGTACAGGCCCCATGCGCCCTTCAGTGGCAATCGCGACTGCTTTGTCCGCGATGGTATGGGCCGCACCGGCGTTAAGGCGGAATGTCGCTTTGGTCAGCGGACGGAACACGGCCTGGTGGTCCACCACCTGATGGGTGTAGCGCTGCACCTCGTCAGCATCCATGCAACCAGAGATCACAATCAATGGCACCTGATCCTGCAGGGCGTTGGCGACGGTATTCACTCCGTTCAAGGTGCCCGGCCCGATGGTGCCAACCAGAATTGCAGGAGCATGGTCCCGGTGGTGCACAGCCTCCGCCATGAAACCGGCCGCGTTTTCGTGTTTGGCGAGGATAAACCGGATACCGGCGGCCTGCAGCGCGTCAATGACGCTCAGCACTTCTCCGCCGGGCATGCCGAAAGCGGTTCGACAGCCGGCAGCGTAAAGGCGGCGGGCAAGGGCATCAGCAGCGCGGATTGTATCGGACATCATCGAACCTTTCCGAAGTAGACGTGGGCAAACCACCAATGCACGAAGTGTGCCAAGGTGCAATCTATTGATCTTCAGAGACGATCAGACGGGCGTAAACCGTGTACGTAAGTTGGTGAAAGGCGGTGGGTGGTCCCGTTCTGGCTGGGTCCAGTGTGGCCGTCCCGCGCGACTGTTCTTTCGGCTCCAATGAGACGTATAAAGCAAAAGGGCGGCGCATTGCTGCCCGCCCTTCAATTCTTGCGTAGGAAAATCTGCTTAGCGGCGACGGTCCCGCCGCGACGACATCGGCTGGAAGGCAACGCCGACATGGGCTTCGCAATAGGGTTTGCCCTGTTTGACCGGCAATCCGCAGAACCAGAAATCTTCGGTCGCCGGGTCGCCGACCGGCCATTTACAGGTCCGTTCGGTCAATTCCATCAAGCCGATCTTTTTGGCCTTCTTCTCGACTTCATTAACCTTGGCCAAAGCTTCAGGCGAGATTTCGTTCGCCGAAGGCTGCGGCGGCAGAGGCTGGCCTGCGGGAATGATCTGTTTGCGGGCTGGCAAAGTCGATTTTGGTGGCGCGGCGGCCACCGTTTGCATGATCACCGGCTCTTTCGCTTCGACCTTGGCCTTCGGTTTTGCCTCGGCTTTGGGCGCCGGCTTGGCCTTGGGCTTGGCGTCAGGTTTGGCCGCAGCACCTGTGGTGGCGCGGTTGGACAGTCCCAGGCGGTGTACCTTGCCGATCACGGCATTGCGCGTCACACCGCCCAGTTCCTTGGCGATCTGGCTTGCCGACTGGCCTTCGCCCCACATTTTCTTCAGCGTTTCAACGCGCTCATCGGTCCAGGACATTGCAAGTCTCTCTTATCAAAAAGCGGCCCCGCCGAGAGGACCGCCTAAGCAAATTCAAGTCCCTATACTAAACCTTCGGCGGGCACGTGCAAGGGACGATACGTTATTGCCTTGCCACGGTACCCGCAACGGTTCGTTTCAACTGCGCCTCACGCAGCAATAAGATCACCGCTCCGGCGATGATAATACCCGCGCCCAGATAGGTAACGCTGTCCGGTATCACATTGTAGAATAACACATCGTAAAGCGCCGCAAAGATCAGCGTGCCATAGCTGAAAGGCGCGACAAAACTGGCCTCGGCGCGTGCGACAGCGTTGACAAAAAAGCTTTGGGCGATGGCCATGCACAGGCCGATTGCGACCAGCAAACCCCATTGCGCAGCCGTCGGTGGTTGCCAAAACGGAATCACGGCAAGGCTGGCAAGACACAAGCCCAATCCGTTGTTGAATAGCAAAATCTGGAAAGGATTTTCGCGCCCCGCCAGCTTTTTGATAAAGATCAACTCCAGTCCCATGATCGCGGCCGCACCCAGGGCCAGCAAGGCAGCGGGATCGAAACTGGCCGGCGTTGGCCGCAGCAGGATCAACGCCCCGCCAAAGGCAAGTGCCGCGGCGGACCAGCGGATCCGGCCGACTTTTTCGCCCAGCAACGGGATGGCAAGGATCATTGCAAAGACGGGGTTGAGAAAGGTGATCGCGGTGGCATCGGCCAGCGGAATATAGGCAACAGAGGCAAACATCAGCGTCACGCCTGCCCAACCGCAACCGGTCCGCGCCAGATGCAGGCTCCAATGGGGGCGCTCAATCCCGGGTCGTATAACCAGTGCCAGGGTGCTGATCCCCAGAAAGGCAAACAGGAACCGTCCGTGACTGATTTGCAATGCGTGCAACGGGGGGCCGAAACTGCCGCTTCCCAATGCTTTGGCAATTACCATGGTCGCGGCAATAAAGGCGGTGGCCGTTGCGATCAACAAGGCAGCCGTGATGTTGCTCTGGGGTTTGGCAAGATACATGGCTCCGCTATGGCCGAAACCTGTAATCACAGCAAGGCCGCCGAGCAGGGGGCGCATAAATAGGGGCTGGGCAAACAGAAAGAAGCACAGTATCAACGCCCTATGATCACGCAAACAGATATCTTTCTTCGACGACGCCAAGGCTAATCCCCGAGCCGTCGTGGCCTGCATGCCGCAGGTCTGATCCTGGTGCGTTGCACCCCCCAAACACACTTGACCCGACACGCCGCCCATGGCCTTTTGCCCTCTTCAAGGCAAAGCGTTTCAGCAGCCTCATATAAGGATGATTCAGATGATCTCTTCCGTTCTGCCGACCTATTCACGCGCACCGTTAAGCTTTGTCTCCGGTGCAGGTACCTGGCTGACAGAGGCGGACGGGCGACGTTTTCTGGACCTTGGTGCGGGCATTGCGGTGAACGCGCTGGGCCATGCACATCCCGCGTTGGTTTCGGCATTAAACACACAGGCTGGCCAGCTTTGGCATACCTCGAACCTTTACCAGATCCCCCAGCAAAAGGCGCTGGCAGACCGGCTGGTGGAACATACATTTGCCGACACCGTATTCTTCACCAACTCCGGCACCGAAGCCTGCGAGCTGGCGGTAAAGATGGCACGCAAGCATTTTTACGACAAGGACCAACCCGAGCGGGTCGAAATCATCACCTTTGACGGCGCGTTTCACGGGCGCTCTGCGGCAGGCATCGCTGCAGCCGGATCCGAGAAAATGACCAAAGGTTTTGGGCCGCTGCTTGGTGGATTTATCCATCTGCCGTTTGGCGATCACGATGCGCTGCGTGCGGCCATCACCGACAAGACCTGCGCCGTAATGGTCGAACCGGTGCAAGGTGAGGGCGGCATCCGCCCGCTGCCCGACGCCTGCCTCAAGGGCCTGCGCGACCTTTGCGACGAACACGGCATCCTGATGATCCTCGACGAGGTACAGTGCGGCGTAGGCCGGACCGGCAAGCTGTTTGCCCACGAGTGGGCCGGCGTGACGCCGGATATCATGATGGTGGCTAAAGGCATCGGCGGCGGCTTCCCGTTGGGGGCGGTGCTGGCCACGGAAAACGCGGCCTCCGGCATGACCGCAGGCACACATGGCTCGACCTATGGTGGCAACCCGCTTGGCTGTGCCGTGGGCTGTGCGGTGATGGATATCGTCAGCGACCCTGCCTTTCTGGCAGAGGTGAACCGCAAGGCCGGCTTGATGCGTCAGAAACTCGAAGGGCTGGTTTCCAGCCATCCCGACATCTTCGAAAGCGTGCGCGGCACAGGTTTGATGCTTGGCCTGAAATGCAAGGTTGCACCGGGTGATGTGGTTACGGCAGGCTATGCCCAAGAGGTCATCACCGTCCCCGCCGCAGACAATGTGGTCCGCCTGCTGCCACCGCTCACCATCACGGATGAGGAGATCGCAGAGGCCGTTGCCCGACTGGACGCTGCCGCTGCGACACTCTCTTCTTCCTAATTCTTTTTGGCCCTAAATACTGTCCGCACCAACGTCTGGGTGCGGCATTTCAATTGAAAAGCACGTGATGACCCATTTTCTAGACATCAACACCACCTCAAAATCCGATCTTCGCGGCATTATCGATAATGCCATCACCATAAAAAACGCCCGCGCGGACCGGCCCAAAGGGGCTGGCGATGACGATCAGCCGCTCAAAGACCATATGGTCGCGTTGATTTTTGAAAAGCCCTCGACCCGCACCCGCGTCAGTTTTGACGTTGGGGTGCGCCAGATGGGCGGGCAGACAATGGTGCTTTCCGGCGCGGATATGCAGTTGGGACATGGTGAGACCATTGCCGACACGGCGCGCGTGCTGTCGCGCTATGTCGATCTGATCATGATCCGCACCTTCGAGGAACAGACCCTTTTGGACATGGCGGAATACGCCACAGTGCCGGTCATCAACGGGCTGACCAACCGCAGTCACCCCTGTCAGATCATGGCCGATATCATGACGTTCGAGGAACATAACGGCCCTATCAAAGGCAAAAAGGTGGTCTGGTCCGGTGACGGCAACAATGTTTTCGCCAGTTTTGCCCATGCTGCCCGGCAGTTTGACTTTGATCTGGTTTTTACCGGTCCACCGCCATTGGATCCCGAAGCTGCACTTGACGGCCTTTACACGATCGAGCGCGACCCTAATGTCGCCGTACAAGGTGCCGATCTGGTGGTCACGGATACCTGGGTATCGATGCATGACCCCCAATCAGCCCGCGAACGTCGTCACAACCAGCTGCGCGGCTATCAGGTGAACGAGGCGCTGATGGGCAAGGCCAAGCCCGACGCCTTGTTCATGCATTGCCTGCCTGCCCACCGCGAGGACGAGGCAACCTCTGCTGTGATGGACGGCCCCAATTCGGTGATCTTTGACGAGGCCGAAAACCGCCTTCACGCGCAAAAGGCGGTCATGCGTTTCTGTCTTGGAAAATAGCGATCCGCATATCGTTGTTGCGGGCGCGGGTTCCATCGGGTGTTTTGTGGGGGGGCTTCTGGCTGCGGCTGGGCGCAATGTCACATTGCTGGTGCGCCCGCGCATTGCCGCTGAAATCCGTACACATGGTCTTACCCTGACCGATCTGGACGGGATGGCCCGGCAGGTCAGCGCCGATGCCATTGGCATCCGCACGGATCCGACCGCTTTGGCTGGCGCAGATGTCGTGCTGGTGACCGTGAAGTCGCGGGATACCGATACCATGGCGGCATTGATCGACAGCCATTCTCCACGTAACACACGGGTGGTCAGTTTGCAGAACGGCGTGTCCAATGGTGCTGCGCTGCGTCGGCTTCTGCCTGCCTGTGATGTGCGTGCGGGCATGGTGCCGTTTAATGTCGTGCCGATGGGGCAGGGATGTTACCACCGCGCGGTCGAAGGCAATATTGTCATTGAAGCGGGCGCGGGCGATCTGGCTCAGATCTTGGACGTGCCGGGTCTGACCTGCCTTGAAAGCCGCGAGATTGAGAATGTGCAATGGGGTAAGTTCCTGATAAACCTCAATAATGCACTGAACGCGCTAAGCGGTCTGCCAATTCAGGCACAGCTCAAAGACCGCGGCTGGCGCAAACTGCTGGCTGATCAGTGGAGCGAGGCGCTGCAGGTGATCCATGGTCACGGGATCCGGCCGGTATCGTCCACGCCGGTTTCTGTATCTCTGATTCCTTGGGTGCTGCGCCTGCCTACCGTGTTATTTACCCGCGTCGCGGCGGCGATGCTCAAGATTGACCCGCAGGCCCGGACGTCTATGTCCTATGATCTGATGGAAGGCCGCTTCACAGAAATAGAGGCGCTTCAGGGGCTCGTGGTGGAGATGGGCCAAACACTTGGCATCGCCACGCCGGTCAATGCATTGGTGCTTGATGTCATGCGCACGGCGGAACTGGCGGGTGAAGGCCTGCCCCGTCTGACCCCGCTGGCTTTGAGGCGGGAACTTGCCGCGGCGATCGCAGATCAGTCGCGCTCAGAGCGCACGTAGAATTGTTTTCAGATCGGGTTCGTCAACCAATTCGGCGGCTTCACAGGGGCTGAACCATTTGCGCGTACGCTGGTGTACTTCGGGATAGGAATTCTGCAAGTCACGCACCCGGGTCATATATACATGTGCCTCAATCGGCACGATATTTCCCGACGATAGTCCCTTTGCGTACTCGAAAAAACCCATAGGCTCTTCTTCGATGTCGGCCTTGCTGACCCCGGCTTCTTCCCACGCCTCGATCAGTGCAGCCTCGTGATCGTCCTTGCCCTTCATCGGCCAGCCCTTGGGCACAATCCAGCGTCCCGTGTCGCGGCTTGTTATCAACAAGACCTGTCTACCCAGCTTGGTCTCTTTATAGCACAGCGCGGCCACCTGCAGACGCTTGGGGCGCTGCGGTTTTTTCGTACCCTTATCTGTATGCCTGTGCTTTGCGGCGGTGCTCATCGGACCTCTGGTGATCTCTTTTATCGAAATATCAGAGGTTTATATAGCTGTTCTTGATTCGTTTTTCAAGGTGGGTGTAAAACGCGGCTCTATCCTCTTGTACTGCCGGTGCTCTGGCCGCAGTTTGTGGCGAGCCACAGGAGCAGCTGACATATGACAAGATCAACAAGCGGTGCGGACATCGGTGTCTACGGGTTGGGAACCATGGGATCGGCGTTGGCGATGAACCTTGCCGACAAAGGTTTCCGCGTGGCCGTATCAAACCGCGAGCCCGATTGGATCACGGATTTCCTGTCAGAGGCCGGAGATCTGACCGCGCAGATGATCGGTGAAGCGGATTTGGGCGCTTTTGTCAGCGCGATTGCACGGCCTCGCAGCATCCTGTTCATGATCCCGTCAGGGGCGCCGATGGACGCAATGATCTCGGCGATTACACCCTTTCTGGAGGAAGGCGACACCTTGATCGACGGCGGTAACGCCGATTTCAATGACACCATAAGACGGGCAGAGGCCTTTGACGGGACGGGGTTTCACTTTGTCGGCATGGGGGTGTCGGGCGGCGAAGAAGGTGCGCGGCACGGCCCGTCGATGATGGTGGGTGGCACCACACATGCGTGGCAGGCACTGCGCCCGATGGCCGAGGCGATAGCGGCAAAGTTTGAGGGTGAACCTTGCGTCGATCACCTTGGGCCGGACGGGGCGGGGCATTTTGTGAAAACGGTGCACAACGGCATCGAATACGCGGACATGCAGATGATCGCCGAGGTCTACGGCTTGCTGCGTGATGCGGGTGGGCAGGACGCTGTGGAAATTGGTGCATTGTTTGAAAGCTGGCAAGCTGGACCGCTGAGTTCCTATCTGATCGAGGTGTCGGCAGCGGTGTTACAGACAGTCGATGCGCAAACCGGACAACCAATGGTCGATGTCATTCTGGATCAGGCGGGCCAAAAGGGGACGGGCCGTTGGACCTTGATCGAGGCGCTCAAGATGGGGCAATCGGCCAGCACAATTGAGGCGGCGGTTGGCGCGCGGGGCTGGTCGTCGGAAAAAGCGTTTCGGGTGATGGCAGAACCTTTGCTGCCCGCAGGCCTGCTGGAGGCAGGAATGCCAAGCGTAGATGATTTGGAACAGGCGTTGTTGGCGGGGCGTATTCTGGGTCATGCGCAGGGCTTTCGGGTCCTATCGGCGGCATCGGAAGAGTTCAACTGGTCGCTTGATCTTGCTCGAATATCAGAGATTTGGCGGGCGGGCTGTATCATTCGCTCTCGCCTGCTGGATGACCTGGCTGTGGCGTTTCGCGGCGATTTACCGATGGGGCAGCTGATCCTTGCCCCCAAGATTGTGACCTTGCTGGAGGCCAGTATCCCCGGTCTGCGGCGGGTTGTGGCGGTCGGGGCATTATCAGGTGTGGCATTGCCTGCGTTATCGGCTGCTCTGGCATGGTATGACAGTATCCGGCGAGGGCGGGGATCAGCGAATATGATTCAGGCGCAGCGAGATTTTTTTGGCGCTCACGGCTTTGCGCGGATGGATGCCGAGGGCAAACATCACGGTGAATGGCCGTCGCTGGCGTAAGCGGGCCTCTTAGATAAACGGATCGTTCTCATAGGTGACATGCGCGAGGTACAGGCCGTGTGGCGGGCTGACCGGTCCGCAGGCGGCACGGTCACGGGCCTCTAATGCGTTTTTCATATCTTGCGGGGTCCATGTCCCCGCGCCGACCCGCTCAAGCGAGCCAACAAAACTGCGCACCTGATTGTGCAAGAAGGACCGTGCGCGGACGTCGAAATGGTATTCCGTGCCCCAAGGCGTCTCGACCCGTTCGACATCCAGCCGGTCCAGTGTTTTAACCGGAGTTTGCGCCTGGCAAATGGTCGAGCGAAAGGTGGTAAAGTCATGTTGCCCAAGCAGAACCTTCGCGGCTTCCTGCATCGCGTCAAGGTTCAGCGGGCTTTTGACCTGCCAGACCAGACCGGCCTGATGGGTGGCGGGGGGACGGCGGCACAGGATTCGAAAGTGATAGCGGCGTTCAAGTGCCGAGAACCTTGCGTGAAAGGCTTCGGTAACAGGTACACAGCCGACAATGGCAACGGGGTGCGGTTTGCAATGATAGTTCAGCGCTTCCCACAGGCGAAAGGGCTCCCATTCCTGCTCCAGATCGCAATGGGCCACTTGCCCCAAGGCATGCACACCCTTGTCGGTGCGCCCGGCAGCCGCAATTGTATGTTCGCCTTTTTGCAGTTTGGTCAATGCCGCCTCGATCACACCCTGCACTGAGGCATGGTCGTTCTGGCGCTGCCACCCGACGAAGGGGGTGCCGTCGTATTCGATTTTCAGGGCATAGCGGTGCATAGGCCGCGCTCTACCCTGCGCTATGGCTTCTGGCAATCCCTCAGGTGCATCCCTATGTTACTTGCTGAGATAGCAAAGGACGGAACGGTTTTGGTCATCACACGCATTGCCGATGGCATCTGGCGCCAAATTGAAGCGGTGCAGGATACAGTGTCCGAGACCTTGTTCGAGCCGGTGATCCGTCTGGGTGTCACAGGATTGGCGCGGTCGGGCAAGACGGTCTTTATTACTTCGCTGGTGGCAAATCTGTTGGACCGTGGGCGGATGCCGGGCTTGCTTGCCGCTTCAGAAGGACGGATTGAGGCGGCGTTTTTGCAGCCTCAACCAAATGATACTTTGCCACGGTTTGAATACGAGAAACATCTGGCGGCATTGACTGGACAAACCCCGCATTGGCCCGACAGCACACGGGCGATTTCCGAGCTGCGCCTGTCGCTAAAAGTACGGCCCAGCGGGTTGCTGGCGGGGCTGCAAGGCGCGCGCACTGTGCACCTTGATATTGTGGATTATCCGGGCGAATGGCTGCTTGATCTGGGGTTGATGGAGCGGAGTTTCGAAGCCTGGTCAAAGGAAACTCTGGCGCGCATAAAAGGCCGTTCATCCGCCCAGGACTTTCTGGGGTTAGTGGGCGGGGTTGACCCATCGCTGGAACATGACGAAGCCCTTGCGCAAGACCTGGCCAAACGCTTTGCCGCCTACCTGAATGAGGCGCGGGTCGCGGGATTTTCGGATTGCACACCGGGGCGGTTCCTGCTGCCCGGCGATCTGGCGGGATCGCCTGTACTGACATTCGCACCGATCCCGACTGATGGCCCGTCAAAGCGCGGTTCGCTGCACCGCGAAATGGCGCGGCGGTTTGAGGCCTATAAGTCTCGTGTGGTACAGCCGTTTTTTCGCGACCACTTTGCGCGGATCGACCGTCAGGTGGTCTTGGTGGATGCGCTGGGCGCAATCCATCAAGGACCCCAAGCGGTGGACGATTTGCGCCACGCCATGAGCGAGACCCTGAGTGCCTTCCGCCCCGGCAAGAACGGGTTTCTGTCCAACTTGCTGGGCGGCAAGCGGGTTGAGAAAATTCTCTTTGCAGCGACCAAGGCGGATCATTTGCATCACACACAACACGCCAAGCTCAGCGCGATTATGGAGGCGCTGACCCGCGAGGCCCGCGATCGTGCGCAATATGCGGGCGCTGGAACTGCGGCGATGGCGATTGCGTCTTTGCGGGCCACGACTGAGGCTGTGATGGAACACGATGGCATGCCACTGAACGTGGTGCGCGGCACCCTGTTGGAGACGGGCACGGAGGCGGCGTTTTACCCCGGTGAATTGCCCGCGGATCCGGCGCATTTGCTGAATCCGGCACGGGCGGGTGCGGATAAATGGCTGGATCAGGATTATAAGGTGATGCGCTTTGCACCTGCGCCTCTGGCGTTGAAGCCGGGAGACGGGCCGCCGCATATCCGGCTGGACCGTGCCGCCGAATTTCTGATCGGCGACAGGTTATGATCAAACTGCGTGCGGCACGTTCCACCGATGCCGGAAAGATTGGCGCAATCTTGTCGGAGTTTGCAGCGACGACGGACTGGATGCCCATACTGCATTCAGGGGCAGAGGATATTGCCCATGCCGGCGCGCTGATCGAGCGTGGCTGGGTATCAATTGCCGAGGTAGACGGTGATGTCGTGGGGTTTGCGGCCAGCGACGGGCAGGATCTGGATGCGCTTTATGTCGTGCGATCGGCGCGTCGTCATGGTGTGGGAACAGCGTTGTTGCAGCATTTGCAGGGGGCGCATGAGGTTCTGACGCTTTGGACCTTTCAGGCGAATACCGCGGCGCAGGATTTTTATGTGAAACACGGGTTTGAAGAGCAGGAACGCACCGACGGTACGGGCAATGACGAAGGTTTGCCAGACATCCGGTTGCAGTGGCGTAAGGAGGGTGTGTGATGGCCAAAGGTCCGGTTCTGTTCGATCTGGAGGCTGACACGGCCCCGCGCCCGCAGGTGGCAGCCGCAGTGCCGGTGCCAGATATGGTGCCGGTCGCCCCGCAAGGGCAGGCGATGCAGATGGCCGCACGCCTTGCCGCCCGCAAGCCGTCGCGTTTGGTGCGCCTGTTCTGGTGGCTAGCGACGGCACTGATCGGCGCGTTGGTATCGATTGCCGCATGGACATATGTGGTGGATTTGATGGCGCGTTATCCGCTGCTGGGGCTGGCGATGACCGTTTTGCTGGGTGCCTTTGTTCTGGTTTTGGCTTTGCTTGGACTGCGTGAAATGGCGGCATTCGGGCGGTTGTCACGTTTGGACGGGTTACGCCACGCTGCGGGAGAAGCCTTGGCGCAGGCGGATTTGACAGCGTCACGCAATGTCACTGACCGGCTTGTCGCCCTGTATAAGGGGCGTGAAGATACGCGCTGGGGGCGGGAGCGGTTGGCGGAACTGCGCGGGGATCAGATGGATGCGCAAGGACTTCTTGATCTGGCCGAAGCCGAGTTATTGGGGCCGCTTGACACTGCGGCCAGCCGCGAGGTTGAAGCGGCTGCAAGGCAGGTGGCGACCGTGACGGCTCTGGTTCCGCTGGCGCTGGCGGATGTGGCGGCGGCGCTAACGTCGAACCTGCGGATGATCCGGCGGGTGGCCGAGGTCTATGGCGGTCGGTCGGGTTTTTTCGGATCGTGGCGGCTGACCCGTGCCGTGTTGAGCCATATGGTCGCGACAGGCGCGGTGGCTGTGGGTGACGACTTGCTGGAGCCAGTGTTGGGGGGCACGATTCTGGGCAAATTGTCGCGTCGGTTTGGTGAGGGTTTGGTGAATGGTGCCTTGACAGCGCGTGTGGGTGTGGCCGCGATGGAAGTGTGCCGGCCTTTACCCTTTGGTGCAGGAAAACGCCCGAAGGTGCGCGGCATTGTGAAGAACGCCTTGGGCGGGTTGTTTGGCAAGAGTTGATCCCAAGCGGCAGGCATGCCTGTAATCCATTTGTTTCAGGGGCTCTGCCCCATCGGTCAAAGACCGATTCCCCGCAGGATTTACGGCCAAAAAGAGGAGGGCTTGTCGGGCTGTTTGTGGCTGCGTATAAGCGGCGCATGGCTTGGCTTTCGTTGACCCTTATTCGAATTATATCCCCGGCGCTCTGAGTTGATGAGACGCCGGGTAAAGGTGCTTGAGTTGATCGCACCGCCCTGATCTCAGGTATTCACCTGACCTATTCCACTATTATCCGAAGGACGCCTGACATGTGCGCCGATACGCCAGAGACTGTTGACTATAAATCCACGTTGAACCTGCCCAAGACTGATTTTCCGATGCGGGCGGGATTGCCCAAGCGCGAACCCGATTGGTTGGCGCGTTGGGAAAAGATTGGCGTTTATGATCGCTTGCGCGAGAAACAGGGCCGTGATGCATTTACGCTGCATGACGGCCCGCCCTATGCCAACGGGCATTTGCACATCGGTCATGCGTTGAACAAAACCATCAAGGATATGATCGTACGCAGCCATCAGATGATGGGTTTTGATGCACGCTATATCCCGGGGTGGGATTGCCACGGTTTGCCGATCGAGTGGAAGATCGAGGAGCAGTACCGCAAGAAGGGCCGCGACAAGGACGAGGTGCCGATCAACGAATTCCGTGCAGAGTGTCGCAATTTTGCTGCCGGTTGGGTTGATGTGCAGCGCGAGGAATTCAAGCGCTTGGGCATCACAGGCAATTGGGCGGATCCGTACCTTACGATGGATTTTCATGCGGAGCGGGTGATTGCCGAGGAGTTCATGAAGTTCCTGATGAACGGGACGCTGTACCAGGGGTCAAAGCCGGTGATGTGGTCGCCGGTGGAGCAAACGGCGCTGGCTGAGGCGGAGGTGGAGTACCACGACAAGGAGAGCTTTACGGTTTGGGTGAAGTTTGAGGTTGTCGGTGGTGGTGACCTTGAGAATGCGCAGGTGGTGATCTGGACGACAACACCGTGGACCATGCCTTCGAATAAAGCCGTGGTTTACGGTGAGGGGATTTCTTATGGCCTCTATGAAGTGACATCGACACCTGATGAATGTTGGGCATCTGTTGGCGAGAAATTCTTGCTGGCCGACACATTAGCCGTGGATGTTCTGGGCCGTGCGCGGCTAGAGGATGACATGTGGACACGGGTCCGGGATGTGACGGCGGATGAATTGTCTGGCTTGTCGCTGAAGCACCCGCTTGCCGGTGCAGAGGGGGGCAACGGAGAGTGGGACGATCTGCGTGATTTCCGTGCCGCTGACTTCGTCACCGACACCGAAGGCACGGGCTTTGTGCATTGCGCGCCCTCCCACGGTCTTGAGGAATATGACCTCTATCGCGATCTGGGGATGCTGGAGCAGGTCATCACCTACAACGTGAACCCTGATGGCCGCTACCGCGATGATCTGCCGTTCTTTGGCGGCAAGGCGATCCTCAAGCCGAACGGCAAAGAGGGCAATGCGAATGCGGCTGTGATCGACAAACTGGTCGAGGTCGGTGGCCTGCTCGCACGCGGTAAGATCAAACACAGCTATCCGCATTCGTGGCGTTCCAAGGCACCGGTGATTTACCGCAACACGCCGCAGTGGTTTGCTGCGATTGACAAGACGGTGGGTGACGGGCTCGACATGCACGGCACGACCATCCGCGAACGGGCGTTGACCGAGATCGACAATGTGAACTGGACGCCCAAATCGGGCCGCAACCGTCTGCATGCGATGATGGAGGCGCGGCCGGATTGGGTGCTCAGCCGCCAACGGGCCTGGGGCGTGCCGTTGACGTGTTTCACGCGCAAAGGCGTGCTGCCGACGGACGAAGGGTTCTTGCTGCGCAACGCGGAAGTGAACCAGCGGATTGTTGAGGCCTTTGAGGTTGAGGGTGCCGATGCGTGGTATGAAGACGGTGCTAAGGAGCGCTTCCTTGGTGGCATCGTAAACCCTGACGACTATGAGCAGGTCACTGACATCTTGGATGTGTGGTTCGATTCTGGCTCGACCCATGCTTTCACTCTGCGAGATCGTGAAGACGGCACCGACGATGGTATCGCCGATGTTTACATGGAAGGCACCGACCAGCATCGCGGCTGGTTCCACTCGTCGCTGTTGCAATCAGTTGGCACCACGGGGCGGGCACCTTACCGCAATGTAGTGACGCATGGATTTACGCTGGATGCGAAGGGCATGAAGATGTCCAAATCCATCGGCAATACCATCGTGCCTGAGAAGATCATCCAGCAATATGGCGCGGATATTCTGCGGCTTTGGGTGGCGCAGACGGATTATACGCAGGACCAGCGGATCGGTGACGAAATCCTGAAGGGCGTGGCAGATAGCTATCGCCGCCTGCGCAACACGATGCGCTATATGCTGGGGTCTTTGAGTGATTTCAGCGAGGCGGATCGCGTTGATTCCAAGGATATGCCAGAATTGGAGCGGTTGATCCTGCACCGTTTGGCGGAATTGGATCAGGTTGTGCGCGACGGCTATGCCAAGTTCGATTTTCAGGGCGTGTTTCAGGCGGTGTTTACCTTTGCCACTGTTGATCTATCGGCGTTCTATTTCGATATCCGCAAGGATGCGCTGTATTGTGATGGGGATACGGAACGACGTCGTGCGGCGCGCACTGTGCTGGATATCCTGTTCCACCGTCTGACGACATGGTTGGCACCTGTGCTGGTGTTCACGATGGAAGAGGTTTGGCTTGAGCGGTTCCCGGGCGAGGAAAGTTCGGTTCACCTCACGGATATTCCAGAGACACCAAGCACGTGGTTGAACCCCGAACTGGCGGCGAAATGGGCCAAGGTCCGTGCCGCGCGTCGGGTTGTGACCTCGGCGTTGGAGGTCCAACGGGTGGAGAAGGTGATTGGCGCGTCACTGGAAGCGGCACCGATGGTTTACGTGGCCGATACGGATCAGCGTGCGGCGTTGCAAAGCGTGTCGTTCGAGGATGTGAGCATCACGTCGGATGTGACGATCAGTGGCGATGCGGCACCTGCTGACGCGTTTGTGATGCCCGAGGTCGAGGGTGTAGCGGTGGTCTTTGCAAAAGCGGAAGGCGGGAAATGCGCACGCTGTTGGAAGGTGCTGCCGGATGTGGGCACGCATAGCCATGCAGGCGTCTGCGGGCGTTGTGATGCGGCGGTAAGCTAACCGGACTGTGGTGGCAGGGTGAACCCCGCCTTACGGTATTTCGCAAGTTTCGGATTGAGACCCTGCGCCACACGGTGCAGGGTCTTTTTATGTTGAAGCGCTCTGTCTCTACGCCGTTTGGCGATCTCACGCTTGTCGAAGTAGACGGGGCCATCACGGCGCTGGAATGGGGGCGTTTGGCGCATCTGGACCGCTCTGATCTGCTGGATGAAGGTGCAAAGCAGCTTGAGGCCTATGCCAGCGGAAAGCTTGTGGTGTTTGATCTGCCGCTGCGCGTTGCGGGATCGAGGTTCCAGCAAGATGTCTGCCGTGTGATGTCTGCCATTCCGTTTGGCTATACCCGCACTTACGGTGAGATTGCCAAAGAGCTGGGCGTGCCTGCGCAATCTGTCGGGCAAGCCTGCGGGGGAAACCCGATTCCGGTGATCATTCCTTGTCATCGTGTCATGGGGGCCAAAGGTTTGACGGGATTTTCCGGCCGCGGCGGTGTGGAAACGAAAGTGGCATTGCTGCGCCATGAAGGGGCGGCGGGGTTGCTGATCTAGTCTTTTGGTTCGGTGAGTTGTTGGACTGCACCTGCTACGCAAAGATAGATTGAGGTCATAACCAACCCGAAATGCGCCCAGCTTTCCGGGTGGAAATCCACCCAAGCGGCCCAGCCGGCGAAAAAGACCCAGGCCAGCGCCATCGGCAAGGTGACAAAGCGCCAGCGTTCCGTGCGCACGGGATGTACGAATTTAACGGACAGGAACATGGTGACAGACAATATCGTCACAATAATCAAACATATCCACCAAGGCGGGGACAGGGCGAAAAGCACCAGCACCAGCATGTTAAAACACCCAGGGAATCCCCAGAATGAATTATCCTTTGTTTTCATGCGGGTATCGCAAAAGTACATGGCCGAAGCAAAGGTGACGACGATAATCATGACCCAGCCGCTCCAGCCATCCATAAGGCCAGATTTGAAAAGGGCAAAGGCGGGGATAAAGACATATGTCAGGTAGTCGATGATCAAATCCAATAACATACCGTCGAATTGCGGGGCATTGGTTTTGACGTCATAGCGGCGGGCCAGCGGGCCATCGATACCATCCACAAAAAAGGCGACGACAAGCCAAAGGAACATCAGGTCCCATTTGCCATCAACCGCCGCCAGCATGGCCAGCATGGCAAAAACGGCGCCTGTAGCTGTGAAAAGATGGACGAGGAGGGCGCGTGTCTGGATGCTCATGCACAGAGGTTTGACAAATTGACGGCACAGAGGGAAGAGGGAATACCACCTGCGCGGCGTGTTAATCTTTTCTGTGATGTTCGGACAATGGCGCGTCCAATCGGCTTTGCCGTGACAAACCGGAGTGCCGAGGCTGCCAATGCCACAGAAACCCGCCCTTCACGTCAGGCTCGGGTTGACGCCCTATCCGATTCCCACTAAAGCCCAGAAACAAGTTTCAGGGTCGCATCGCGGCCCCTTTTATGTGTTGCGCTCAAAAAGGGTGCCACACCACTAAAACAAGAGGATGAACCCATGTCGCGCGTTTGCGAATTGACCGGAAAAGGCCCGATGACGGGCAACAACGTAAGCCACGCGAACAACAAGACGCGTCGCCGCTTTTTGCCGAACCTGAACCAGACAACGCTGCAGTCCGAATCGCTGGGCCGTTCGTTCAAGCTGCGTATTTCGGCACATGCCCTGCGCTCTGTTGATCACCGTGGTGGTCTGGATGCATTCTTGGCCAAAGCGAAAGACACCGAGCTGTCCGCCAACGCGCTGAAGATCAAGAAAGCGATTGGCAAGTCCACAGTGGAAGCCGACGCGCTGAGCTAAGCTGCGCTGCATTTTAAAGTTACGCGCAACCCCGGACCCTTGTGTCCGGGGTTGCGTCGTTTTGTCTATCGTCATTCGTCGGCCCATTGGATAGATCGGGTGTATGACGCGCTCGCTGACCTCTCTCTTACTCGCCTTCTTGTTGGCTGTGACGTCCCAGTCGATGGCCGTTGCTCGTGGCGCTGCGGCTGCGACGGGGCAGATGGTGATCTGCCACGGCTCGGGCACGATGACGGTATATACCGATGCCGAGGGGGCGCCGACGATGGCCCCTCATATCTGTCCCGAATGCGTCGCAGGCATCGCCTTTAGCGCGCCACCGACGGTGGCCAAAGCGCCGTCCCGCATTATCTCTGTTCAATTGCCCCGCTTTGCCGCAGTGCAGATGCGGGCTGCTGCGATCCGTTTCGGACCGCCCGTGCGTGGCCCGCCCTTGAGTGTCTGACGTTCCCCTTTAACTCAGTCAATCAAGGATAATCAGATGAAATTTACGACAGTATTCGCAGCAGGCGTGGCCGCTTGCATTCTCAGCACCACGGCGCTTTTTGCGGGTGAAATCACCATCAAGGACGCCTATATCCGCAGCTCCACCCCGACGTCCAAAACCGGCGCGGCATTCTTGATGCTGAAGAATGGCAGGGATGCGGATGACCGGCTGGTCGCTGCGTCCAGCGATGTGGCCAAACGCGTTGAGCTGCATACGCATAAGGACGCGGGCAACGGTGTGATGCAGATGGTCGAGATCGAAGGTGGCATTGCTGTTCCGGCAGGTGGTATGCACCTGTTGCAACGCGGGGGCGACCATATCATGTTTATGGGGCTGACAGGACCTTTGGTGCAGGGTCAAGAAGTGACCGTTATCCTGACGTTCGAAAAGGCAGGTGAGGTCGAGGTCGTTATACCAGTCGATCACAATCGCAAAGCGGATCATGGCACAATGAAGCATAGCAACGACAGCTAAGCCTGCGGGTGGGCGGGATGCAGCTGGGCATTTTGTCCACCCTTACTTGGCAAGAACCTCGGCCACCCAAGAGGTTACGGTTTGTGACGCTGGTCCGATCCGGTGTTCGGCGAACTGGTTGCCTACGGCCGAGGGCTCCAGATTAAACTCAATCGTATGGGCGCCCGCACGTCGGGCTTCGGCCACGAAACCAGCGGCGGGGTAAACATTGCCCGAGGTGCCGATAGCGACAAATATGTCAGCTTGTGTGACGTGATCCACCAGCACATCCATATCGTAAGGCATCTCCCCGAACCACACGATGTCAGGACGCGCGTCAGGGGCCAGGCAGGACGGGCAGACATCACCTGCGGCCATCACCATCGGTGCAGGCCAGCGATGATCACAGGATGCGCAAAGCGCGCCCTTGAGGTGGCCGTGCATATGATAGAGCGCTTTGGTGCCCCCGCGTTCATGCAGGTCATCGACGTTTTGCGTGATCACGACGACCTCGTCGTCATGTTCTGCTTCAAGCTGCGCAAGTGCGCGATGGGCCGCGTTCGGGGCAACCTCGGCGGCTTGCGCACGTCGGGCGTTATAGAAATTTACCACCAGTTCGGGATCGCGCATGAATCCTTCGGGAGTGGCCACATCCTCGACCCTGTGCTGCGCCCAAAGCCCGTCGTCGGCGCGAAAGGTTTCGATGCCGCTTTCGGCGGAAATGCCGGCGCCGGTCAGGATCACAATTTTGCGCATCGGGGTCTCCTTGATTTATTTGGCAAGCGTGCCATTGGGCTTGTGTGAAACGAACATTGGCCGGCGTCAAGACGACTTGCGGCGGCATCGAAATGCCCGCACAGTTGCGCCATTACAGGAGAGCCTACCATGAAGATCGCAACCGCCGCCTATCCGCTTGATGTGCTGACATCTTGGGCACACTACGAAGACAAGCTCGCTTATTGGGTCGCACAGGCTGCAGGGCAAGGGGCTGAACTGTTGGTGTTCCCTGAATACGGGGCAATGGAGTTGGCGACACTGGATAAGCCCGAGGTTGCGAGCGATCTGGAAATGTCCCTTTTTGCCGTGTCTGACAGACTGGCGGATGCGGACGCAGTCCACGCGCGTCTTGCGGCTGAATACGGTGTGCACATTGTGGCGGCTTCGGCCCCGGCAGCAACCGAAACGCGGCCTGTGAATCGCGCGCGCCTGGTCACGCCAACAGGGCAAATCGGTGTGCAGGATAAACAGATCATGACCCGGTTCGAGGAAGAAATCTGGGATGTCGTTCCGGGTAATCCTTTGCAGGTCTTTGACACCACATTGGGAAAAATCGGCATCCTGATATGCTATGACAGCGAATTTCCCCTGTTGGGGCGAGCGCTTAGCGAATGTGACGTGATCTGTGTGCCCAGCGTGACCGAAACGCTAGCCGGATATTGGCGGGTGCGCATCGGTACCATGGCACGGGCGTTGGAAAACCAGTGTATCACAGCAATGTCGTCGGTCGTGGGGACGGCGTATTGGTCAGAGGCTCTGGGCACGTCTTTTGGTGCGGGGGGAATCTACTGCCCGCCGGATCGTGGCTTTCCTGAAACGGGCGTACTGGCCGCGGGCGCGTTGAACGATCCCGTCTGGACTTACGCCGAGGTTGATCTTGCACAGGTGGCAGAGGTGCGTCGTGACGGTATTGTGCTGAACCGGAAACACTGGCGCCACCAGATCGGGCGTGACCAGCCGGCGACATTGGCAAGACTACGTTAAATGTCGTAAATTTGTGCTTGGCGGGTGAAACAATGATGCTTAATGCGTTGAAATCTTTGATTTCAAGCCGCTTTAAGTGATTCAAACCCTCTCATAGACGCTAAACCCCTTGAAAAACATCGCAGAAGCGCTCATTTAGTCGCGTGGCCCCAACGTTGGGGTGAATCATGTAGGAGAGACCATGGCCAAGGAAGATACGCTCGAATTTCCCGGTGTTGTGAAGGAACTCTTGCCTAACGCGACGTTTCGGGTCGAGCTGGAAAACGGCCATGAGATCATCGCGCATACGGCAGGAAAGATGCGCAAGAACCGCATCCGTGTTCTGGCAGGCGACAAAGTACAGGTCGAAATGACCCCGTACGATTTGACTAAAGGTCGGATCAACTACCGCTTTAAATAACCTTATAGGGCTGCGCGGGTTTTTGCGCATCGTGTGCAACCATGCAGTTCATTCTGGGATCAGGCTCCCCGCGCCGTTTGGAACTCCTTGCCCAGATGGGCGTGGTGCCTGACGCTGTACGCCCGCCCGATATTGACGAAGACCCCGTGAATGCAGAGCTGCCGCGCCCCTATTGTGGCCGTATGGCGCATGAAAAGGTGGCCGCGGTCGAGGCTGGCGCCGATGACATCGTGCTTTGTGCCGATACTACAGTGGCTCTTGGGCGTCGCATTCTGGGTAAACCTGCCGATGCGGCCGAAGCGGAAGCATTCTTGCGTCTGATGTCGGGGCGGCGGCACAAGGTGATTACTGCTGTTGCTGTGAGACGCGGAGCCAAGATCTGGGAACGTGACGTACAATCCGTTGTCAGGATGAAGTCTTTATCTGACGCTGAAATCAAATCCTACCTCGCCACCGGCGACTGGCAGGGCAAGGCCGGCGGCTATGGTATTCAGGGGCCGGCAGGTGCGTTTATCCCGTGGATCAGCGGTTCTTTCACCGCTATCGTGGGCCTGCCCCTTGCAGAAACCGCAAACCTGCTGATTGCAGCGGGATACCCCCTGTATGGAGGCTCCTGATGAAGGGTCGCACGATAATACTCGATCATTTGGGCGAGGTTGAGGCCGCCGCCCTGATGGTGGATGGCAAGCTGGACGATCTGCTGGTCGACAGTGACGCACCACGCCCCGGTACCGTCTATCGCGCCATTGCGGACCGTCCGGTCAAAGGGCAAGGCGGGATGTTCTTGAAGACCCCTGACGGGTCTGCATTTTTACGCCAGATCAAGGGTCTGGCGCCGGGTCACCCCATTCTGGTGCAAGTCTCGGGATATGCCGAACCGGGCAAGGCGATTCCCGTCACTACCAAGGTCTTGTTTAAAAGCCGTTATGCTATTGTCACACCTGACGCTCCCGGTCTGAACATCTCGCGCAGCATCAAAGATGAGGGCGAGCGCGACCGCTTGCTGGAAATCGCCCATGATGCCGCTGACGGGACGGCTCACGGGCTGATCATGCGATCGTCTTGCGTTGGGGCAGGGGCCGAAGAGATTGCGGATGACATTGCCGCCATGCTTGGGCTTGCCGCAACCGTTGTTGAAGATACGGCAACGCAAATGGAAGTTCTGATCGAAGGTGATGGTCCGCATGTGTTGGCGTGGCGGGAATGGACAACCCCCGCCGAGGTGGTGACCGAGACCGGCGGGTTTGAAACCCGGGGAGCTTTGGATGCGTTGGAAGATGCCAAAGGTGCTCTGGTCGGTTTGGGTGGCGGGGCTTCGATGTATGTGGAACCGACCCGCGCCTTGGTTGCCGTGGATGTGAATACGGGCAACGACGCGTCCCTTGCCGCGGGCATCAAGGCCAACATGGCCTGCGCCCGTTTGCTGCCGCGTGCCCTGCGTGTGCGGGGCCTAGGAGGGCAGATTACCCTTGATCTGGCCCCGATGCCAAAGAAAGACCGCCGCGCTTTTGAAAACGCGCTGCGGGCGGCGTTTCGCGGGGACGACGTAGACACCGCGCTGGTGGGGTGGACCCCGCTTGGCCACTACGAGTTGCAGCGCAAAAGGGCGCGGGTGCCGTTGACTGAGGCCCTTGCATGACCTGTCCGATATGCAAGGCGGAGGCCGATCCGAAATACCGGCCCTTTTGTTCACGGCGCTGCGCGGACCTGGATCTGGCCAAGTGGTTTAACGGATCTTACGCCACCCTATCGCGCGATCCCGAAGACATGGATGCGGCAGTAGAAGCCGTTGAGGCGGCGATGGATGCGGTCCAAAAGCCGCATTAGGTAGGGGTTGGTAGGGAGAGGGTGAATAAGATAAAAAAGACGCTGGACACCCCGCCCGCAAACTCCTAGAAGGCCCACACCCCACCAAAGATTTGGTGTCCCGTGCCTGGGTAGCTCAGGGGTAGAGCAGTGGATTGAAAATCCTCGTGTCGGTGGTTCGATTCCGCCCCCGGGCACCACTTTTACCAAGCGAAAACAGCTAGTTAGAGTTTTTCTGCACTGCAGCGAATCCGCTGTGCTAGCACGATTTTACCTAGCACAGTGCTAGCACAGTCATATTTTTATCAACTAGCACAGTAAGTTGTGAGCATAGCGCCGTGCACCTAGCACAGTCCTAGCACAACACGGTAGCAACGCTGTTTGCCGTGCTTATGGTGCTTTAGGAGTGATTTTCAGCTGTTAAGTTGTTGGGATTGTTGGAATAAATTCGTGATTTTCGCACATCTCAGTCAACTGACCGGAATTGCAGGTTCAGTGCCTTATGGTGAGCCATCGACTTTTAAGGGAAAGTGCTCCAGCCAAACATCGGTTCGGATTCTGTCGCGTTCTTCGTAGTCACTGATTGCCTGCGCAAGATCGCCAAATCCCTGAGCGTCCTTGTCCTCACCAATCTCTGTCAAACGCATCGTGTACCACGCTGTAATCCCGCCTTCTGGTGCATTGGC
>JBARCL010000028.1:0-9326 GCA_049794055.1 Sulfitobacter sp. | reverse complement strand
TCCGACGCTGAGGCCGACGAACTCCCCGCCTTCATGACCGACGACGCGGCTTAAGGTCTCCATTCCAACCGTAAACTCTGACTGGGCCGTCCTTGCACAAAGGGCGGCCCTTTCCGTCTGGCGGGTTTCAAAAGTCGGAATGGTTCGGCTGGCCCGCCGCGGAGAGACCAAATGGCAGCCCTACTTAAAGACGCACAAGTTGACGACACAGCCAAGATCGCAGCCCAAAACGACGCGTTTCGCGGGTCGATCTTGTTTTTCAATGACACTGAGAATACGCCGAAAGGACAGTTCGTGATGACCCGAGGCGTCATGGCACTGGGTCCAGATGCGCGCCTTGCCGCCACGCGGGCCGTTGCGGCGTTTCAAGCCTTCACGCCAGACAACGATCCCTACGGCTTTCATGAATTTGGAGCCGTCGAGGTTCTTGGCACCACGGTCTGGTTCAAAATTGACGCTTATGACGTGAACTACGAATACGGCTCCCCCGATCCAAGTGATCCTGAGCAAACCCGCCGCGTTTTGACCCTGCTTCTACCGTCAGAATACTGACTCAACGCTCAAACCAGTTCCCTTTCGGATCGCCCTTGCACAAAGGGCGGTCCTTTCGCTCTGACGGGTTGTCCAAGCACACGGGATACCTCCGTGTCGCCCGTCATGGAGACCCAGAAATGGCACAATCACGCGACTATAAGATCACGCTCTACCCCGCACATCGCGATGGCGGCTTCGTTGTGACCCAGTTCACGATGATGGCGAGCTACCCCGAAAAACACGTCCAGGCTGCGGGCATGGATGACCTGATCGCGCAGATTACCGATTTTGCGATGGCGCATGGCGAAAGCTGTAGCGCTTCGGTGCGCTGCCTCGCGGCGCGCAAACCGCCCGGCTTCAAGAAAGCGACCGAGAACCTCTATTTCAACCTTGAGGAGCGCACGAAGGCGAAAGACCCAGACGCCGCATAGACGCGCAAATTCCATCCAACTGTCGGCGGTCTTCGCCTTGGAGACCGCCGTGACGCAAACTCAAAGGACCAATCACATGACACAGACACTTGATTACGCCGCGCAATATGCGGCAGCGCAAAAGAAGGCCGAAGCGGCCCGCGTTGAAACCCGAACAGCGCTTCTCACGGAGCTGCGCGCCTTGGGCGCGACGCTGCTTGAAGTGCAATACGAAGGCTATGGCGATTCCGGCAATGTCGAAGACGTGACGCCGACTCCGACGGAAATCAAACTCGATACCGAAGTGAACCGCCGCGTTGAAGATTTCGCCTGGGACTTCGCCTATGCGCTCAACCCCGGCTTTGAGAACAACGAAGGCGGATACGGCTCGTTGGAATGGAACCTCGAGACCGACAAGATCACCATCAGCCACAGCAATCGTTACGTGGAATCCGCCACCACCGAATACGAGGATTTATGAGATGGCACATCCGCTACATCACGCCGAGAGTTCGGCGCGTCGCTTTGGTGGCGCGCCTGAGGATTATCAGGACGTGCATAATTGGTTTGACGCCAGCAAGGAGCATTTTGCGGTCTTCACCCACCGGGCATTGCGTCATCACACCCAAGGTGTCTTTGAGGCACAACGCATGTTTGGACTAACCCTGACCAACAGCGCGGGCCCGACCATTCCGATCCGCTGGATTGGGGAACAGCACGTCAAAGAGGATTGTCGGGGAAAGATCCCGTCCCTCGCCGATTGGCTGGGGCGCATTCAACCTCAGGCCTGGATGGCCAATGGGCATATTGATAAAGCATTAGAGGCGATGGTTGGTGATCCGCGAGCGGCGTGGATCGCGGCCGTCATGTCCCAACGGACCATCCTTGGCTATGAAGACTGGTTGCTGCGGCACAGTGTTCAGCGTGTCAAAATGCGGTCCAGCAAGGTCGTATAAACCAGCGCTTCGACGCGCATCCATTTCAACCCCCACCTCAAACAAAATGCAACAAACCCGCCCTGCCCATTTGGCTGTTGGCGGGTTTGCTGTGTCTGGCATAAAGGAACATTTCCATGCACGATCCGGTTCACGAAGAGGTCCATCACGGACATACGATCAGAATCTACCATGACGAGGACGCGGAAAGCCCGCGAGACTGGTGCAACCTTGGGACGATGGTCTGTTGGCATCGACGCTACACTCTGGGCGATGATCACAGATTTGGTGATCCTCACGCATTCCTTTGCGATCTCGCCGGTTGTGCCGATGAGACAGACCATTCGTTCCGGCGTTTGATGGAACTGGCCCAGAAACGGGCGGTAATTCTCCCCGTCTATCTCTATGACCATTCCGGCCTGGCGATGAACACCACGGGGTTCCACTGTCCTTGGGATTCCGGTCAGGTTGGGTTCATCTATGTCACACTCGACGATGTGTGGAAGGAATTTGGCGTGATGCGCGTATCCAAGAAATTGCGAGCGCGCGTGGAAGATATGCTGCGATCAGAAGTCGAGACTTATGACGATTTCCTCGGTGGCAGGATTTACGGATACACGGTCGAGGTGGACGGCGAAGAGGTGGACGCCTGTTGGGGCTTTGTCGGAGATTTCGAGGAACATTGTTTGCCAGAGGCTCGCGCAGCCATTCCACGTCCTGGCCTCTCATCATCAATGGAGCAGAACGCTGCCGCCGCTCCGATGCCCTGACGGCGCGATCTGCTTGCCAAAAAGAGCCAGAGGCAGGGCGGGAGGGGTGACCCCTCCCGGGTGAGAGAGTGCGCGCGGGCTGGGGGAAACCCCAACCCGGAGAACGCCCATGAATGCTCATCCCAAGACGACGGCCCTCGCCGCTGGCCCAATCGCAGAAACCCCAACCTCACCACCTCCCCCAGATTTTGCCAAATCTTTGATGCGCGCAGCGGAACAGCTGTTCATGCATTTCAAAGCGGGCAAACCTATTGATGCCAAAATGCTCCGCGCCGCGATGGAGGCGGCGTTTGGATCCAGTGATGCCCAAGGCGCGTGGATCTGGAAGGATGCCTATGATGCAGCTGAGGTTGCCCAGATCATGATGCTGTCGCGTTACGGCGCAGTGATGCAGCACCACGCCACATCCCCCGCAGCCTACCTCTCCATGATTGAACGTCTCGCAGCCCTCGCGCCGTCGCATACACGGCGGTCTGAGGACAGCGTGCGGTTGCAGCAGTTCTCAACACCCCTGCCCCTCGCGGCGATTGTTGCACAGGCCGCCGACATCCGAACAACTGATCTGGTGCTGGAGCCATCGGCCGGGACAGGCATGCTTGCTATCTTTGCGCAGATTTCCGGCGCGCGCCTCGCGCTGAATGAACTTGCGGAGACCCGCCGCAATATTCTCGGTCACTTGTTTCCTGAGGTGCAAGTCTCAGATAACGACGCGGCGTCGATCGATGATCGTTTGGATCGCGCGATTAAGCCCTCGGTCATCGTGATGAATCCACCCTTCTCGGCCGCGCAACATGTCGATGGTAAATACCGTCAGGCGACCAGCCAGCATGTGTTGTCCGCCCTGGCGCGACTGGCACCGGGTGGCCGCATGGTGGTCATCACCGGCGAGAGTTTCAGCCCGGCGACCAAAAGCAATCAATCGACGTTTCGCCATATTGGGGAGGTCGCAGACGTGGTCTTCTCGGCAGCGGTCGCGGGCAAGGTCTTCGCGCGGCATGGAACCAGTATCGACACGCGCCTCACTGTGATCGACAAACGCGAGGACGGCGTCGAGGCGGGCGTAACCGACATGGGCTGCGCCTATCACCCGATTTGCGAAACAACGGCGGAACTACTCGCTTCCGTTCTCAAGCATTGCCCCGAGCGTCCCACTGACGGACCCAATGCGCCAATCGGTGCGGCTCAGATCGCCCCAGAGCAGCCATCACGCCTCGATGTTAACGCCCTGCGCAACGCGGCCCGCCAAGAAACCCGCGCCATCGCCGTGGAACGCGCCAAACATCCTTTTGACAGTGTTGAGGCCGCATCGCTCGACTACCTGCCCAAACCCTGGAGTGAGCCAACAGGCACGCTGCAAGACACGGTCTATGAGGACTATACCCTTCAGGCGATCAGCATCGAACATGCCGCCACCCATCCAACAGCGCTTGTGCAATCCGCCGCCATGGCCTCCGTGCCGCCGCCCCTGCCCTCTTATCATCCAATTTTACCCGAACACTTGATTACAGATGGCGTACTGTCCGCGCCGCAGCTGGAAAGTGTCATCTACGCGGGCAATGCCCATGAGACGCATCTCAAGGGCTGGTTTCGGCAGGGTGAGATCGCAGGGCAGCTTGTTGCGGCCTCCGAAGAGGATGAGGGTGCGTTCCGTCTGCGCAAGGGTTGGTTCCTTGGGGATGGCACCGGGTGCGGCAAAGGACGACAGGTTGCGGGTGTCATCGTCGACAACTGGCTCAAGGGACGTAAACGTGCGGTCTGGGTTTCAAAAAGCGATAAACTGATCGAGGATGCGCGGCGCGACTGGATGGCGCTTGGGGGGCGGGAAAGCGACATTGTGCCTTTGTCGAAGTTTCGCCAAGGGAGCGATATCAGGCTTGCAGAAGGTATCCTGTTTGTAACCTATGCAACGCTGCGCTCCGCCGAGCGGGACGGCAAAGCCTCGCGTCTTGCTCAGGTCGTCACATGGCTTGGTGCTGATTTTGACGGCGTCATCGCCTTTGATGAAAGCCACGCGATGGCCAATGCGGCTGGCGAGACATCGGCGCGCGGTGACAAGAAGGCGTCGCAGCAGGGTCTCGCAGGGCTGCATTTGCAAAATGCACTTCCAGACGCGCGTGTTCTTTATGTCTCGGCCACTGGGGCCACGGTCGTCGGCAATCTAGCTTATGCCTCGCGCTTGGGGCTCTGGGGCACAGGTGACTTCCCTTTTGCGACGCGCGCCGCGTTTGTCTCGGCAATGGAGGCGGGCGGTATCGCCGCCATGGAGATGATTTCGCGCGACCTGAAAGCCCTTGGGCTCTACCTCGCGCGATCCCTATCTTATGCAGGTGTCGAATACGACATGCTGGTGCATGACCTCTCACCGGCCCAGGTGGCGATCTATGACAGTTATGCTGAGGCGTTTCAGATTATTCATAACAATCTCGAAGCAGCGCTTGAGGCGTCGGGTATTTCGTCTGAGACGGGCACGCTAAACCCTCAAGCCAAATCTGCGGCGCGCTCCGCCTTCGAGAGCAACAAACAGCGGTTTTTCAACCATCTGATCACGGCGATGAAGTGCCCCTCGCTCATCAAAGCCATCGATGCTGACCTTGAGGTGGGGCACTCTGCCGTTGTGCAAGTGGTCTCGACCAGTGAGGCACTGATGGAACGCCGTCTTGCCGATATCCCACCGTCAGAGTGGCACGATCTGCAGGTCGACATCACGCCGAGGGAATATGTGATGGATTACCTGGCGCATTCCTTTCCGATCCAGCTGTTTGAACCTTACACCGACGAGAACGGTGATCTGCGCTCCCGACCAGCCCTTGATGCCACTGGCAATCCGGTGATTTGCCGCGAGGCGGAGCGCAGGAAGGATGATCTAATCGAGCATCTTGGTGCGCTCGCACCCGTGCAAGGTGCGTTGGACCAAATCCTTTGGCACTTTGGCGGGGACGTGGTGGCTGAAGTCACGGGGCGTAAACGCCGGATCGTGCGCACCCCTGAGGGGCGCCTCAAAGTCGAAAACCGCCCCGTCTCCTCCAACTTAGGCGAAACCCAAGCCTTCATGGATGACACCAAGCGCATTCTGGTGTTTTCAGATGCGGGTGGCACGGGACGAAGCTATCACGCTGATCTTGGCGCAAAGAACCAGCGCCTACGCGTGCACTACCTGCTCGAGCCAGGCTGGAAGGCAGACAATGCTATCCAAGGTTTGGGGCGCACCAACCGCACCAATCAGGCGCAGCCGCCGCTGTTTCGACCCGTGGCCACCAACGTCAAAGGCGAGAAGCGGTTTCTCTCCACCATTGCGCGTCGCCTCGACACACTCGGTGCGATCACCAAAGGCCAGCGTGAAACCGGCGGCCAGAACATGTTCCGCGCCGAGGACAATCTTGAAAGTCCCTATGCCCGCGCGGCGCTGCGGCAGTTCTTTTACAAACTGCGAGCTGGCAAGATCGATGCCTGTTCATATGCGCGGTTCCAGGAGATGACCGGTCTGACGCTTGATGACGCGGACGGGTCGATGAAAGAGACCTTGCCGCCGATACAGCAATTCCTCAATCGCTGTCTGGCCCTGACCATTGAGATGCAGGACGCCATCTTTGACGCGTTCGGCATTTTCCTCTCCGCAATTATTGAGGATGCGCGCCAGGCGGGCACGCTTGACGTCGGACTGGAAACTCTGCGGGCCGAGAAGTTCGAGATTGTTGAGCGCAAAGTCATCTTCGAGCATGAGGCAACGGGTGCGACCGCTACAGCGCTGACAGTTGAACGCACGGACCGCAACGACCCGCTGACCCTCGCCAAGGTAAAAGCCATTTGCGCAAAGATGGATGGGGCGCGGCTTTATTGGAACAAAGCCTCGAAACGCGCTGGCCTGATGACCAATGCGCCTGCCTTCATGGATGAGGACGGTGTGCCCATCTTGCGGGTCAAACTGCTGCGGCCGGTGGCAAATGAGATATGTGCGCTGAGTGAGTTCGCCAAATCGAACTGGGAGGAGGTGGATGATGCGATGTTTGAACAGCTTTGGCAGGCTGAGGTCGATGTAGTGCCGGAGTTCTCCACGTCAAAGATCACGCTGATCTGTGGACTGCTTCTGCCGATCTGGGATCGACTGCCCGCCGACAATATGCGGATCTACCGCTTGCAAACCACGGATGGAGAACGCGCGGTCGGACGTTTGGTAACCCAAGACCAGCTGATCAATGTCTATGCGCGACTGCGGCTTGATTGCGAATTGCAGATGGAACCTGATGAGGTGCTGCGTGCCGTGATGGACAAACGGGCCACCCTCAAACTGGTCAATGGGTTTCAACTGCGGCGCTCGATGGTCATGGGGCAGCCACGGCTTGAGGTGATGGGTGTGACGGGATCGGCGCTGCCTGAAGTGAAGGCACTGGGCTGTTTCACCGAAGTGATCCAATGGAAGACACGGGCGTTTATCCCGGTGGGATCAAGGGAAGTGCTGGCAAAAGTCCTCGCTAAATACCCTGTTGGGTCCAATGTGGCGGGTAGCGCGTCATGAGCAACAGCCGCAAAGTGGCAGACCTCTCCGCCGATCTGGCAGGTCGCGCCGAAGGCTTTTGTCGGTATTATTTTCCCGAAGGGCGCAAGCAAGGCAACTACTGGCAGATCGGTGACACCTCAGGCGTCGCCGGTCAAAGCCTTGCAATTCGTCTGCATGCACTGGATGGCCGAAAGGCGGGTGGGTGGACGGATTATCAAAGCGGTGAATACGGCGATCTGATTGATCTTCTGCACGCCAAACTCGGATCCCTGTCGCTGAAGGAGACCCTGAGCGAAGCCCAGAGCTTTCTTGGCGCGGTCCCCTGCCCTATCGAACACAGTGCTGCCCGCTCTCGCGCTCAGCCCGCAGCGGCATCCAGCAAACGCATCACACGGGCGCGAAAACTGTTTTCCTATAGCAGGCCGATCCTGGGCACTGTCGCCGCCGCATACCTCCATGCCCGCGCCATCTCGCGCTTCGGGCCGGCCCTGCGCTATCACCCCAAGGTCTTTCTGCGCAGGGGCGAGGACGCTCCACCAGAACAGCGCCCTGCCCTCCTCGCGAAGATCACGGACAATCAGGGACAGATCACCGGGTGCGCGCGCACCTATCTGGACCCGTTCACCGGTGGCATTGCAGACATCGACAGCCCGAAGCGGATATTGGGCCAGTTACACGGCAACGCCATTCGGTTCTGGTCAGGGGCAGATCGCGCCGATCTGATTGTCGGCGAGGGTCTCGAGAACACCCTCTCGGTCGGCACGGCCCTTCCCGAATCTGACCTCGCCTCCTGTCTCACAGCCACGCATCTCGGTCTCTTCATTCCACCATCGGGTGTGCGGCGCATCTGGATCGCGCGGGACAATGACGCGGCAGGCGAACGCGCAGCGCTTCAATTGCGCAACCGACTGGCACCGCAGGGCCTGATCGTCGGGGATCTCGTGCCAAGGCTGGGGGATTTCAACGAAGATCTGCTAGTTGATGGCAAGGATGCGCTGCGACAGGCATTGCTCAAGGCCATGAAAGAACAAGGTCTCGGAGAAGGTGAGGGCTGAGGCCAACAGCCTCGGGGAAGTTTCCGCCGTGGCTAAAGGTTCCAAGAGGTTCGATCTGATCCCGTTTGGATGAAGGGAGCGATGGACCAACGGGTCGGGGCTGAGTGCCCCTCGCCCGGCCAGCAATCCGCCCGCACCAGAAAATTCCCCTGCCCCGCCAAAGACAGCGGGTCATTCCTCGCGGGATCAATTTTCTGCCACGGCCGCATTCTCCGCTGCGCTGCGATCCTTGCGGATGCAAACCGGTCGCCGCCGGTCCTGTTATCGCCCCATCCAAATCGGGTCAGATCAAACAGAGGAACCAAAGATGCCACAGCAATCAGAAACCAACCCAGAGGGTATCGGCCAAACCTCAGCCATTCTCGATCACCTTGCCCTACATGGCGCAAAGCCAGGGCCCGGTGAAACCGATCATCGCCCCCTGCCCCAGCCAGATCAGGTTGAACTCGCCATGACGACGCTTTTTGAGACCACCATCGGCCTGCTTAATGACAGCCAGTTGGAAGACAATCTCGAAGAGATGCTCTGGTCACTCACCTCCCTCTTTCATCGCCGCCTCACCCACATCCAAAAGCGTCTTGATGACAATGAATTCGAGGTCCGCGAAAGCATGGCCTGCCAGGACGGCTCAGAGGTCGCCTCGGTCGAGCTGGAACGCCTGCAGATGATCGGGCTGAAACTCTGGGACCATCGTGACGCCTTCGAGCAAATGCGCGATCTGGCCTGTGACCACTTTTCCGCCGCAACAGGTTCGCCCTGGATGCCCCGTGCCGGATCGCGGGTGTCGCACAAGGGTCTGACATCTGCAGTCGTGGACAGTCGGGCCTTCCTGTCAGCCAAGCGACGCAAAGAGACCGAAGTGCATTGTCCCGAAGGCACCCGCATTGCCTTCTCCGGCGGGGACTATCAGGCCTATGATCTGATCTGGGCCGTCCTTGATGCCACCCATCAGAAATACCCCGATATGGTTCTCTTGCACGGCGGCACGCCCAAAGGTGCAGAGATGATTGCCGCGAGCTGGGCAAATACGCGCGGCGTGACGCAGGTGGTGTTCAAACCCGACTGGAAGAGCCACGGAAAGGCAGCCCCCTTCAAGCGCAATGACAAGATGTTGGATACGATGCCTC
>JBARCL010000027.1:0-26049 GCA_049794055.1 Sulfitobacter sp. | reverse complement strand
AGAGCATCAAATTCCTGGCAGCCATTGGTTTCATCGCCACTGTTGCTGCCTGTACATCAGGCCAGACCGAAGAAGAATATGTTGTTGTCGAGCCCGAGCCCATCTCGGTTGAGCCAACATACACAGGTAAGTACAAGTAAGCTTGCCCCGGGGCAGGCCCACGCGCCTGTCCCGACACCTTTACTGACAATTCGCCAAACACGGCCCCAAAATCGGAGGGCCGTCTGATGCCAGCCTATATGCTGAAACATCGCGGATTTCCGGGCCGTTTGCCCAGTACCGATTTTCAATTCACCATCCGTCGGCCCAACCCCAAGGGCGTAACGCCGTTGACCAAGCGCGAACGCCGCTCGGACCGTCGTCCAGCGGACAAACGTGCGGATGCAGGTTTCATGAAGGCGCTGTGGGAACACTTTGGCCCGCACCCCTTTGAGCGTGGCAATCTAGACGCCGGCCGCCTGTCGTGGCTGTTTGGCCGCGAGGTGCTGCCCGCGACTGATCCGTTTGATCCGGCTCATTATGAAAGCCTGCTGGTGATCAACGAGACCGCCGCGCGTGCCACATTCCCCGAAGCCTTCGAGGATTGATCGGCATGTTTTTGCCCGCTTCCCTTCCAAATCAGCGGTGCGCAGCCGAAATCGGATTGCGTGGCGATGTGCGCTTGGCTGTGGCGGCGCGTCGGCACAGGGTTGCTCTTGTGAAATGTGGTTCCCGATTGGGGGCGCCTTTGACACACTTAGACCATACCCCTTCCCCTCTGGGACAGCAGGGCGCTTTTTCCGCGCTGCTGTCCGCTTTTTCTGGTGCGCTGGTTCTAGGTGAGATGACAAAAAAATCTGCCCTGCGCCATGGCCCGATTGTCCTTGTCCGCGGCGCAGGTCCGAGCAGACAAGGAACAGAAAAATGTCCATCACGCGCATTACGGGCACCGTTATCTTATGCAGCGGCCTTGCCGCTTGCGGCGACACGCTTGCCGAACAGGGCCTCGTGGGCACTGCCGTCGGCGCAGGTGCTGCGGCCGTCACCAGCGGCAGCCTTTTGCAAGGGGCGGCCATCGGTGCGGCCGGTAACATCGCCTATTGCCAGCTTAACCCGGGCAAATGCCGATCCGTCAACTAATCTGACTTCTGCGGCGCAGTCACGCTGCCGCATCCGACTTAATCACCCTGCACAGCACCCGCTGTTGCGGGGCTTTCGCGTTTCTCTCAAGACTCAAAAGGACACCCCATGTTCAAGAAAATCCTGATCGCTAACCGTGGCGAGATTGCCTGCCGCGTTATCAAAACCGCCAAGAAGATGGGGCTGACCTCGGTTGCGATTTATTCGGACGCCGACGCGCAGGCCCTGCATGTGCAGATGGCGGATGAGGCGATTCACATCGGCCCGCCCCCTGCCAACCAGTCTTATATCGTCATCGACAAGGTGATGGAGGCGATCAAGGCCTCAGGCGCCGAAGCCGTGCATCCGGGTTATGGTTTCCTTTCTGAGAACAGCAAGTTCGCCGAAGCCTTGCAGGCCGCCGGCGTTGCTTTTGTCGGCCCCCCAGTCGGGGCGATTGAAAAGATGGGGGACAAGATCACCTCAAAGAAAATCGCACAGGAAGCAGGGGTCAGCACGGTTCCCGGCTATATGGGGCTGATCGCGGACGCGGATGAGGCGGTAAAGATCTCAAACGAGGTTGGCTATCCGGTGATGCTAAAGGCGTCAGCGGGCGGCGGCGGCAAGGGGATGCGGATCGCATGGAATGACGCCGAAGCCCGTGAAGGCTTCCAATCCTCCAAGAACGAAGCGGCCAATTCTTTTGGCGACGACCGGATTTTCATCGAGAAGTTCGTGACCCAACCGCGCCACATCGAAATTCAGGTGCTCTGCGACTCTCATGGCAATGGCGTCTATCTGGGCGAACGCGAATGTTCGATCCAACGCCGCAACCAGAAAGTGGTCGAAGAGGCACCGTCGCCTTTTCTTGATGAAGCGACCCGCAAAGCGATGGGAGAGCAGGCCGTCGCCCTGGCCCTTGCTGTGGACTACGCAAGTGCCGGTACGGTGGAATTCATCGTGGACGGGGACAAGAACTTCTATTTCCTTGAGATGAACACACGCCTTCAGGTGGAACACCCGGTGACCGAACTGATCACCGGCGTTGATCTGGTCGAGCAGATGATCCGCGTGGCGAATGGTGAAAAGCTCTCAATCAAACAATCCGACATCAAACTGAACGGCTGGTCCATTGAAAACCGCCTCTATGCAGAAGACCCTTACCGCGGATTCCTGCCATCGATTGGCCGTTTGACCCGCTACCGCCCCCCGCAGGAAATCGCGGCCGGCCCGTTGTCTGACAATGGCAAATGGGCGGATGATGCGCCCACCGGCACCTTCGCTGTGCGCAACGACACCGGCGTTTACGAGGGTGGTGAAATCTCAATGTATTACGACCCGATGATCGCAAAGCTTTGCACATGGGCGCCGACCCGTGCAGAAGCCATCGAACAGATGCGTGTTGCCCTCGACAGTTTCGAGGTTGAAGGCATCGGTCACAACCTGCCGTTCCTGTCTGCCGTGATGGACCACCCGATTTTCATCGAGGGTGCGATGACGACGGCCTTTATCGAAGAACAATATCCCGACGGATTTGAAGGAGTTGAGCTGGCAGAATCCGAATTGCGCCGCATCGCTGCTGCAACTGCCGCCATGCATCGCCTGGCTGAAATCCGCCGCGCCCGCGTTTCCGGCCGGATGGACAACCACGAACGCAAGGTTGGCCATGATTGGAACGTGGCCGTTCAGGGCCATTCCTTTGATCTGGTGATCGAAGCCGACAAGGACGGTGCCACGGTCCGGTTCGAGGATGAGAGCGCGTTGCGGGTTTCGGGCAACTGGACACCGGGGGATCAACTGGCGTCGATGACAATCAATGATGCGCCTTTGGTGATGAAGGTTGGCAAGATCTCGGGCGGGTTCCGCATCCGTACCCGGGGGGCGGACCTGAAGGTACATGTGCGCACGCCGCGTCAGGCTGAACTTGCGCGTTTGATGCCGGAAAAAGTGGCCCCCGATACATCCAAGATGTTGCTTTGCCCGATGCCGGGTCTGATCGTCAAACTTGACGTGGCGGTGGGCGACGAGGTGCAGGAGGGCCAGGCACTGTGTACCATTGAGGCGATGAAGATGGAAAACATCCTGCGCGCCGAGAAAAAGGGCGTGGTCAGCAAGGTCAATGCAGGTGCCGGCGACAGTCTGGCGGTTGATGATGTGATCATGGAGTTTGAGTGACCTCGAACCCCGTCATAACATGGGTCTGGTCCGTTGACGCACGTATCTGGCAGGCAGTGATTGCCGGTGCCTTTGTGTCAGCGGGCTGGGTCTTTAATGGCTGGCAAAACCGGCGCGATGCGGCGCGGCTACGGGCGGAACGGTTGCGCGACGTGCATCGTGCGCTTTATGCCGAGATCGGGACAACGGTTGCCAACCTGATCGGGCCGCAAACGCTTGCGGCACAGGGCAAGGAGATGATCGTTTTGATGCGAGAGAATCCGGCGTTTGTGCCGTTCATCCCACGCGAACACGGGGATCACATCTTCGATGCCGTTATTCCCGAAATTCACATTCTGCCCCGTCGCACGATAGATCCGATCGTGGCTTACTACAGTCAGATCAAGACCTTGGCTGCGCATTCAGAGGACATGCGCGGCAAGGGGTTCACTGCAATGGCGCAAAGCAGACGCATCGCCATGTACGAAGACTATATCGCGATGAAGCAGCAATTGGTTGATTTCGGATTGTTCGCCACGGCAATGATCAAAGCCTATGCCGATGGAGGGGATGCTGCGGCTGACCGTGTTTCGGCGCAGTTCAATAACCCGGACGCGGGCCGGTCCGGCCGGTCACAGGGATCGGTGTAAGCGGAATGTCAGGATTACTTTGCATATCGCGCCTCCCTATCAGTTGCCCCTTAAATATAGGTGACTGCTGCGGGCAGTGCAAGTCTCAGCGCGCACGCGCCGCTTCCTTCTCTTCGCGGATTTCGCGTTGGCGCATCGGCATTTTGTCAATGCTGCGGGTGATTTCGCGCACGTCCCAAGGGAAAGGTTTGCGCAATTTATTACCGCCATCCTTGCCCACCAGCACCAGCATGAACCCCCGCGGTCGCATTTGCAGTCGCAGCGCCGAGCGGGCGGCCGGATCTGTGTCGGTCAGCACAATCACATCGCGTTTAAGAAGTTCTTCTTCACGGGCGCGCAACAGTTCCATCTGTTCGATGAAGGCCGGATCATCGGCACTGTCTGCAAAGACCAGAACAGGCCGCTTTTTCCAGCGAAATTCGCTCAAATCTGCCATATCCGCTGGGGCAAACAGCATGGTGTCGGCATCGGCAGAGGTCTCCTGCGCGAGGGGTGCGGTGGCGATTAGTCCTGCGATAACAAGGGCGGTAAGGCGTTTCATGGTCTCTCCTGTTGACCATGATATAGGCGGGATCGGCGCAAATGCGATGGCAAATCGGCACAGGAGCAGCATTAACGTCAATTCAAGGGGTTATACGCCATGACGGGGGCCATCCCCGCTGAATGGCCGAACGGGGCGGCCTTCTGGAAAAGACTGGGTCGATCCATCATGGATGTCATTCTGCATTTGGGTGCACATCGCACTGCGACGACGACGTTCCAGCACTATATAGGCGATCACCTTGACGGGCTGTCAGCGCAACACATTGCCTATTGGGGGCCGGAAAGGGCCCGTACCTCGGTGTTTCCGGGGCTGTTTCGCAATTCAACCGCACCGAGAGGACGCAATCTGGCCAAACGTGCCGAAGGGCGGATTCGTCTGTTTGCCACGCAAGCCAGGGCGCAGGGCGTTGAGCAATTGCTGATCAGTGACGAAAACCTGCTTGGCAATTGCAAACAGAACATCAGGGCGGAACGGCTGTATCCGGCGGCTGGGGAGCGAACGGCGCGGATATCGGCAGCATTTGGCGGGCGCTTGCGCCGCATCGTGCTGTCGGTCCGGTCTCAGGACATCTGGTGGGCATCTGCCTGCGCACTGACCGTGTCGCGGGGGCATCCGGTCCCATCCGCGCGAAAGCTTGAAGCGATCGCCAGAAACCGCCGAACCTGGCGCGATGTCATCACCGATCTGGCGTGCGCCGCTCCGGGCGCGCAGATTGACGTTTTGACCTTTGAGGCCGTTACCGGCCGGCCTGAGCGGCTGCTGCGCACGGCACTAGAAAAGGACGTTCCAAAAGACACCCGCCGTCGCTGGCTTAACCGCTCGCCCGACCTGCAAACCCTGCGGGCCGGACTGGCGGATCAGGGGAGCGACCCCGACCTGCTGCCTGACGAACTGGGCCGTTGGCAGCCCTTTACCCCGGAACAAACCGCAATTCTGCGGGAAAATTACGCAGACGATTTGCACTGGCTGCTTGCCGGTGCGGATGGTCTGGCCCGATTGACAGAGGATACGTGCCCCAACAGAGCAGAGACATATCTGCCATCCGGTGCACTCACAAAAGGACAAAGATATGACCAAAGACCAATCACAGGACAAGTGGCGCAGCACAGCTGAGGCAGAGTTGCGCGGACGCAGTGTTGATGATCTCACGTGGAAAACGCTGGAAGGCATCGACGTGCAACCGGTCTATACGGCGGCCGATCTTGACGGGGTTTCGCATCTTGGCTCCATGCCGGGTGAAGGGCCGTTTACCCGCGGCGTAAAGGCGACAATGTATGCGGGGCGCCCTTGGACGATCCGCCAATATGCCGGCTTTTCGACGGCGGAGGAATCCAACGCCTTTTACCGCCGCAACCTGGCTGCGGGTCAACAGGGCGTTTCCGTGGCCTTTGATCTGGCGACACACCGGGGGTATGACAGCGACCACCCGCGGGTTGAGGGTGATGTCGGCAAGGCGGGCGTGGCCATTGATAGCGTCGAAGACATGAAGATCCTGTTTGACGGCATTCCGCTGGACAAGGTCAGCGTGTCGATGACGATGAACGGTGCGGTCATCCCGATCTTGGCCAGCTTTATCGTTGCGGGTGAAGAGCAGGGGCATGATAAATCGGTTCTTTCCGGTACCATTCAGAATGACATCTTGAAGGAATTCATGGTCCGCAACACCTATATTTACCCCCCCGAACCGTCGATGCGGATCATCGGGGATATAATTGAATATACCTCTGACAACATGCCGAAATTCAACTCGATCTCGATCTCGGGCTATCACATGCAAGAGGCCGGCGCGAACCTTGTGCAGGAACTTGCCTTTACCCTTGCCGATGGCCGTGAATATGTGCGCACCGCGATTGCGGCGGGCATGGATGTCGATCGTTTTGCCCCGCGGCTGTCGTTCTTCTTTGCCATCGGCATGAACTTTTTCATGGAAGCGGCCAAACTGCGTGCGGCGCGTCTGTTATGGCACCGGATCATGTCGGAATTCGAGCCGAAGGACTCCAAATCCTCAATGCTGCGCACCCATTGCCAGACCTCGGGTGTGTCGCTGGCTGAACAGGATCCCTACAACAACGTTGTGCGCACGGCATTCGAGGCAATGTCGGCGGTGCTGGGCGGCACGCAGTCGCTTCACACCAACTCGCTGGACGAGGCGATTGGCCTGCCAACCGAACATTCTGCGCGTATCGCCCGCAATACCCAATTGATTTTGCAGGAAGAAACCGGCGTAACCAATGTGGTCGATCCGCTCGCCGGGTCCTATTACGTCGAAAAGCTGACCCATGATCTGGCCGAGGCGGCGTGGAAAATGATCGAAGAGGTCGAAGAGATGGGCGGGATGACCAAAGCGGTTGCCAGCGGCATGCCCAAGCTGCGCATCGAGGAAGCCGCTGCGACACGGCAGGCCAATATCGACCGGGGTACAGAGGTTATCGTGGGCGTGAACAAATATCGCCGCGACAAGGAAGAGCCGATTGATATCCTTGATGTGGATAACGTCGCCGTACGGATCAGCCAGATCGAGCGGCTTAAGGAAATCCGCGCCACCCGCGATGAGACGGCCTGCACTGCAGCGCTTGCAGAGCTGACACGCCGCGCAGGTGAGGGCGGGAATTTGCTGGAAGGGGCCGTGGAAGCCGCCCGCGCACGCGCCACGGTGGGAGAGATCAGCATGGCGATGGAAGAAAAGTTCGGCCGCCACCGTGCGGAAGTAAAGACCTTGGCAGGCGTCTATGGCGCGGCCTATGAGGGTGACGCAGGTTTTGCCGCGATCCAGAAATCGGTCGAGGCCTTTGCCGAAGACGAGGGCCGCCGCCCGCGTATGCTGGTCGTCAAGATGGGACAGGACGGCCATGACCGCGGTGCCAAGGTTATTGCAACCGCCTTTGCCGACATCGGGTTTGACGTGGATGTGGGCCCCTTGTTCCAGACCCCCGCCGAGGCAGCGCAGGATGCGGTGGACAATGACGTCCATGTCATCGGTATTTCGTCACAGGCCGCCGGGCATAAAACGCTGGCACCGCAGCTGGTAAAGGCGCTGAAAGAAGCCGGGGCCGAGGATATACTGGTGATTTGTGGCGGTGTCATTCCGCAGCAGGACTATCAGTTCCTTTATGATGCAGGGGTTAAGGCGATTTTTGGACCGGGGACCAATATTCCTGCGGCGGCCGAGGATATTCTGAAACTTATCCGTATGGCGCGGGGATGAGAGTGCGGACAGTATTTATGGCCAAAAAGAGGGGGCGGTAGGGTGATCGTTCTGGATCATCTTGCCGTGTCCGGAGGGACGCTGCAGGATGCGACCGTTCATGTCCAAGAGGCCTTGAAGACTGCGCTGCAGCCTGGCGGGGAACATGCGGTGTTTCATACGCATAATACCTTGCTGGGCCTTGAGGATGGTTTGTACCTTGAGGCGATCGCCATGAACCCCGACGCACCGGAGCCGGACAGGCCGCGTTGGTTTGATCTGGATCGTTTCACGGGTGCGGCGCAACTGACCAACTGGATTTGTCGTTGCGACGATCTGGATGCAACGCTTGCCCGTTTACCCGAGGGCTTTGGCCAGCCGGTGTCGTTGCAGCGGGGTGATCTGCGCTGGCGGATGGCGGTGCCTGCCGACGGCGTGCTGCCCTTCGACAATTGCGCCCCGGCACTGATCGAATGGGAGGGAGACGCGCATCCCGCTGCCCGGCTGGGCAATTCGGGGGCCAGACTGACTGGGCTCACGGTGCGCCACCCCGAAGCAGACTCATTGGCCGCCTTGCTTGCGCCGCATCTGAGTGATCTGCGGATCCGTTTTGAAAAGGGGCCGCGCCGTCTTGAGGCGCAGTTTGAAGTCGGGGGGCAGACCCGTAGACTAACCTGAATTTGATGTCGAAATCGCCGCATTCGCCCTGACTTCTTTTCCCGCAGGGGTTAAAGTCGCCATATGTCGATTTGGCTACGCATATCCGAAGCGCTTTCTGCGCTGACTTCCGGCGAAGGTTTGGGCGCGGTTTTCGACCGTTTGCGCAGTCCGCCGGAACGGTCGGTCGCCTTTACCATTGCCGTGATTGCGCTGGGGGCCAAGATGGCCAAGGCGGACGGGCTTGTCACCCGCGATGAGGTTATGGCCTTTCGCGAGGTTTTCCAGATTTCCGAAGGTGATACCGAAGGGGCGGCACGGGTCTTTAACCTTGCCCGTCAGGATGTTGCCGGATTTGATGATTACGCCCGCCGGATTGCAAACATGTTTCAGGACCAGCCTGAAATGCTCTGTGATCTGATGGAAGGGCTGTTTCACATCGCGATGGCCGATGGCATGTATCACCCCAACGAAGATGCTTTTCTGGAAGATGTTGCGCGGATTTTCGGCATATCCGATACCCGTTTTGCTGCACTCAAGGCGCGCTTTGTGCCCGATACCTTGCCTTTGCCGCATACTGTTCTGGGGATCGCGCCCGATGCGACACCTGCGCAGGCCCGTGCCGCATGGCGTCAGCTGGTGCGCGACAATCACCCCGACGCGCTGGTGGCGCGGGGCCTGCCACAGGAAGCGGTGCGCATGGCCGAAAAACGTATGATTGACATCAACCGCGCATGGGCAACCCTGTCTGGCAAGACGGTTTGATGCGGATCGCCACCTATAACGTCGAATGGTTTTCCGCCCTGTTTGATGATGAAAACAGGTTGCATAATGATGACGGCTGGTCCGCCCGCTTTAATGTCACCCGTGCCCAGCAGACAGCGGCCTTGGGGGTGGTGTTTCAGGCTTTGGATGCGGATGCTGTCATGGTGATCGAAGCACCGGACCAGAGCACCAAACGATCGACGGTGGCGGCGCTGACCGGATTTGCCGAGCATTTCGGTCTGCGGGCCTGCGAGACGGTGATCGGTTTCTCTAATGAGACGCAGCAGGAAATTGCCTTGATGTACGCCCCCGACGTTCTGCGGGTGCACCATGATCCACGGGGTGGCGCATCGGGTCCTGACGGGGCCAAGGGGGCGCCGAAGTTTGACGGGGCGCTGCGGATTGATCTCGACGTGGATGCCCATGAAGACCTTGTGGTATTTTCAAAGCCACCGCTTGAGCTGGCGGTCGAGACCCTGTCGGGGTTTCACTTCCGCATGATCGGCGCACATCTGAAATCCAAAGCACCGCATGGTGCACGCAACGATGCGCAGGCCTTGACGATCAACATTGCCAACCGGCGCAAACAACTGGCGCAGGCAATCTGGTTGCGGGGCCGGATTGACGAACATCTGGCCGAAGGCACGCCGCTGATGGTCTTGGGAGACTTGAACGACGGGGTCGGGCTGGACGCATTTGAAAACCTGTTTGGCCGCTCCTCTGTCGAGATTGTGATGGGTCACGGCCAGGAGCAGTTGTTATTTGACCCGCATGCGCGTCAGGCGCTGTCACGCAAGCTGGGGGCAATGCCGACGTCGGCGCGGTTCTGGATCAAACATGAAAAACGGTTCTTACAGGCGTTGCTGGACTATATCATGGTGACCGATGACATCCGCGCCAAGGGTGCAGAGTGGCGGATCTGGCACCCGCTGGACGATCCCGAGTGTTGGAATACACCAGTGCTGCGTGATGCGCTGGTCACGGCCTCGGACCATTTTCCGGTAACACTTGATCTGGACGAGACTTTGTAATTCTGCGGGTATTCCCCTATATTGGGGACATGAAACAGGTCATTCCCTTTGCTTTAGCCATCAGCTTTTACACCCCCGCAGCGCAAGCGGAGGATGCACCCGGCCTCTCCCTGATGGAACGCGGCGCTCAGATGTTTCTGGAAGGGATTCTGAAAAAAATGGAACCTGCGATAGAGGATTTGCAAGGGCTGGCTGATGAAATGGCACCGGCGCTACGACAATTCGCAGATGAGATGGGCCCCAAACTATCCGAGTTGTTGAGCGAGGTTGAGGACTGGAGCGTCTATTTGCCGCCAGAGGTGCTGCCCAATGGCGATATTATCATCCGCCGCAAGCTCGAGCATCCGATGACCCCGCCGGAAACACCGGCGGAACCTGCACCTCAGGTCGAACTCTGATGACATCGGCCTTTGATGCGATAACGGCAGTGGACTACACGGTTATCATTACCCGCGACATGGCGGCGATGCGGCAATTCTACGAGGGTGTCCTGGGGTTTGTTCTGGATCGCGCTTTGTCAAAGAGCTGGTTCGAATACCGTGTGGGCGATACCATTCTGGCGCTCTGCATTCCGGGGCTGACAGCGTCGGACGTGCCCGTGCCGCAAGGAACAGCCACCCTTCAACTCGCGTTTCGGGTGCCGGTGTCGGCCGTTGATGCCTGTGCGCGGGAATTGGCTGACAAAGGCATCGCCGTTTTGTCGCCGCCCACGGACAGGAACTTCGGCCATCGCACCCTTTTCTTTCGCGATCCTGATGGAAATCTGATAGAAATCTATGCCGAGATTTAAGACGTCTTGCGGTCCTTGACGGTTTTGATCTCGACCGCGGCACCAAGAGAAAGGGCAAGTGAATTCAACCGCGCCTCTGCCACTTCGCCGAACAGGGGCAGCATGTCCGAGGTCAGCCGAAGCTGCAGCTGCTTCTTCTTTGAGAACCAACGGATTTCCCCCCGATCCTCGTCGGGATTCATCCACAACATCGCGCCAAATCGCATGGCTTTGCCAAGAACTTCTGCTTCTGCCCTTTGGGTTTCGTTCAACATTTCATAGAGATCGTTGAAGCGTGCATTCTCGCGTTTGTTGGAATAGCGGTGTAACAATGCCAACCCCAGAAACACCCGTTCAACATGTTTCAGACCGCCCAGATTGGCGCGGGTGGCGTTATCGAAACAGACTTCGGCGCGGTAGTCGGGATGGGCCCGCCAGCTGACGTCATGCAACAGGCAGGCCGCCTTGATCAGGCGTTTGCGCGGGGCAGGGGCGGATTTATAGAGCGGCAGAATGAAGTTATACAGGGTTTTGCCGAACCCGGGCATGCGCGCATCCTTGGCCTCGGCAAACCGGCAGGCCTCGATCAGTGGATCACGGTCGCGCAGGCGTTGCGGCATCTGCTCATAAAGCATGCCTTCGCGGATGCCATAGCTTGAGACAGCGATGTCTTTGGGGCGAAAGGTCTTGACCAGCTGGGACAGCACTTCGGCGGCAAAGGGCACCAGTGCCATCCGGTTTGAGGACACGCCAGAGGCCGCCCGCAGTTCTTCGGGGTCGGTCTGTTTGATGAATTTCACGGTGGCGGAAACCGCCCGGGGTGTCATGCGGTATTCATGCAGCACCTGCAGCGGATAGCCGCGCCGCAGCATGTCGATCCGCGCAATCGCACGCCACGAACCGCCGACCAGAAACAAGCGGTCGCGTTGTGCGCCCATGGTCTCTTCCAGCTTGGCCATGACTTCGCTGATGTGGGCCTTGCGGGCCTTGGCGCCGCCCTTGATGTCGCGCAGTTTCAGCGGCCCCAGTTGCGATGTCACGCGCCGGCCCACGCGTCCGCCCGAGATTTCCGCCAATTCCATCGAAGACCCGCCAATGTCGCAGACCAGCCCATAGGCCCCCGGCCAGCCCAGCAAGACACCCTGCGCCGAAAGCCGTGCCTCTTCCTCGCCGTCTATCACCCAGATGCGCAGACCGGTTTCGCGCAACACCTCGTCGCAGAAATCACGCCCGTCGCTGGCATCGCGCACCGCTGCCGTGGCCACAACAGACAATTCCGACAGCCCCATTCCGTCCGCCAGTTTCTTGAAACGTCGCATGGCTGACAAGGCCCGTACCCGACCTTCGGGCGACAAATGGCCGCTTTGCGCCATGCCTGCACCCAAGGCGCACATGATCTTTTCGTTGTAGAAATAGGCTGGTGAACGCGCGGCACCGTCGAATACCACCAGACGGACAGAGTTGGAGCCGACATCAACCACACCTACCCGCGCCAAGGCCCGCGCCGAAGGGTCTTCAAACAGGGGTTTTCCAAATAATCCAAGCTCGGCGATGCCTGTTTCGGGCACGGCCGAAGGGGGCCTTTCGGTCAGATCTGCCATGGGCTCTCCTGCGGGGGGTATGCGGCGCAAAATGGGGCAGTGCGGCCTTCAGGTCAATCGCTAACGCGTGCCAAATCAGCGCAGTCTTTCAATCTTCGGTATGGGTCAGTTTGGGTACATCCGATGCACCCGCTGATCCACGCCCTGACAATGACGGGTTTTCCATAAAGAACCGGTGGCAGTTAAAAGTGAACTGCCCTTCCTGATAGGCGGGGCGTTCAAAACTGCCATCGGGGGCCATGATCCAGCTTTGCGCCACATCGGCCAGATTTGCCGCCATGATCTGGCTGACGATCTGGGCTTTGACGGTCTGGTTCTCGATCTCGACCAGGGTTTCCACACGCCGGTTCAGGTTGCGCCCCATCCAGTCGGCAGAGGAGATAAACACGCGTGCCTTTTTATGGGGCAACCCTGCGCCATTGCCAAAGCAGACAATCCGCGAATGTTCCAGAAACCGTCCGACAATGGATTTCACACGAATGTTCTCGGACAGGCCCGTGATGCCGGGGCGCAGCCCGCAGATGCCACGGATCACAAGACTGATCTGCACACCGGCCTGCGAGGCAGCGTAAAGCGCGTCGATCACCTCGTCATCAATCAGCGAATTCATCTTGGCCCAGATCATGGCAGGCTGACCTGCCTTTGCATGGGCGGCTTCTGCCGCGATCATCTCAAGCAGGCGCGGCTTGAGGGTGGTCGGCGAAATGGCAAGATTATCAAGGCTGTCGGGCTGCGCATAACCGGACAGATAGTTGAACACCTTGGTCGCGTCGCGGCCCAGTTTCTGGTCACAGGTGAATAGGGACAGATCGGTGTAAATCCGCGCGGTAATCGGGTGGTAGTTACCGGTGCCGTAATGTGTATAAGTAACCAACTGGTTGCCTTCACGGCGCACCACCGTTGATATTTTCGCGTGTGTTTTCAGGTCGATAAAGCCATACACCACATGGGCGCCCGCGCGTTCCAAACGGCGCGACTGGCGGATGTTGGCGGCCTCGTCAAAACGGGCTTTCAGCTCGACAAGTGCGGTAACCGATTTCCCGTCCTCGGCCGCTTCGCATAGGGCTTCGACAATCGGGCTGTCGCGCGAGGTACGATAAAGTGTCTGTTTGATCGCCACTACGTTCGGATCACGAGCCGCCTGGGCCAGATACCGGACAACCATATCGAAGGTCTCATAGGGGTGATGCAGCAGCATGTCTTTCTGGCGGATCGCTTCGAACATGTCGCCGTCGTGGTCCTGTACCCGCTCGGGAACCCGTGGGCTGAACTGCGGCCATAACAGATCGGGCCGCGTATCGGTGACCAGTTCAGACAGGTCGTCCACCCCGATCATCCCGTCGATTTCGATCACATCACGGTCAAGCACCCCGAGTTCGGCCATGATCACCGCCTTGAGCTTTTCAGGCGCTCCGGCTGAATGGGTCAGGCGCACAACCTCGCCGCGACGGCGGCGCTTCAATGCGACCTCGAATTCGCGAACAAGGTCCTCGGCCTCGTCCTCGACCTCCAGATCACTGTCGCGCAAGACACGGAATTCGAAATGGGATTTCAGTTTATAACCGGGAAACAGGTCAGGAATATGTATGACCAGCAGGTCTTCGAGCGGCAGGTAGCGCAACGTGCCTTCGGTAGCAGGCAGGGGAATGAACCGCTCGATCTGTGCAGGGATCGGCAGCAGGGCTTGCAACGGGCGTTTGTCGCTTGACCGTTCCAGTTGCAAAGCCAGCGCGTAGCCGGTGTTGGGAATGAACGGGAAAGGATGTGCGGGGTCAATGGCCAGCGGCGACAGAACCGCGAAGACCTGATTCAAAAAGACATCCTTGAGATAGACCAGATCGGCTTTGGTCAGATCGGCGGTGTGCTCCAGATAGATGTTCTGGGCATCCATTTCAGCCATCAGATCAACCAGCACGCGCTGCTGGGTCTGCATCAGATTGCGCGCGTCTTCGTTGATCAACACCAGCTGTTCCGCAGGTGTCAGCCCGTCATAGGCGGGTGTGGTATTGCCGGCCTGGGCCAGCTCGCGCAGGCCTGCCACGCGCACCGTATAGAATTCATCCAGGTTATCCGCCGAAATGGACAGGAAGCGCAGCCGTTCCAGCAAGGGCACGCGCGGGTTTTCGGCCTCTTCCAGAACACGCCAGTTGAACCCCAGCCAGCTGAGTTCACGGTTGAAAAATCGCCCCGGACCCGTGAGATCCAGATCAGGCATATCAACGCTGGGCGGGAACGCGCCCGTCAGAAAATCGGTTTGGGTCATGGCGGCCTTATGCGGCAGATTTGTAATTGATTTATGACATCACTATCACGCGTCAGTGGGGGACTTGTCCAGCACAGCCGCAGCAAGTTTGATGGTGATCGGTTTCTTGCGGGCAAGGCTGGCGGCATCAAGACGCGCCACCAGATCAATGGCCGCGCCAAAGGAGCGGTCCATCCGCCCGAGCAGATAGGAGATCAGCGCAGGTTTCGGCATCAGCTGGCGGTCGGCCAAGAGCTTCACCAGCAGCGCTGACAGCAGCGCATCATCCGGCGCTTCTAGGACAGCAGCGGTGGTGCCCTGCAGTCGGCTGATCAGGTCGGGCAGGTGCAATCCCCAGCCGACAACAGGGGGCGTGCCGGTCAGCAGCAGGGTGTGGCCTTCGGCCAGCGTCAGGTTGTGCAGGTGAAACAGCGCGGTTTCTGCCTCGGCGTTGCCCGCGATTGTCGGGATGTCCTCCACAGCAATGTGGTTTTGCGCCAGAGACGGGATATCAGCGCCGTGCAAGTCCGCGGCTGAGATAATTCTCGCATCAGCCGTCGCAGCCCAAACATGTGTCAGGTGGGTTTTGCCCGCACCTCTGGGGCCTGTCAGCACCAGCTTGCCGCCCGCCCATGCGGGCCATGTGTCGATCATCGCCAATGCCACGGTGTTTGACGGCGCGACAAAAAATGCATCCCGCCCCAGCGCGGTCCGGCTGGGAAGGTCTAATCCAAGTTGTTCTGCCATGTCAGTTCCGGTTTTTTCGGGCGGTGCCCTGATACAGCAGGCTGTCGCGGTATTGGGCCACGGCAAAACGCGCGAGCACCCCGATCGAGGCGGCCAGAGGTACTGCAACTAACATGCCGACAAAGCCGAACAATGTACCAAAGGCAGAGAGCGACAGGATCAACCAGACAGGGTGAAGCCCAACCGAATTGCCGACCAGTTTTGGCGTCAGCAGGTTGCCTTCGATCACCTGACCCAGACCAAATATGCCGGCAACCAGACCAATGGACAGCCAGTCCCCCCAGAACTGGAACAATGCCAGGCCAATGGCCAAAGCACCGCCCAACAGCGCCCCCAGATAGGGGATAAAGGTCACCAGACCGGCAATAAATCCGACGACAAGGCCGAACTGCAGGCCGACCATCATCAGGGCGATGGCATAATAGGTGCCAAGGATCAGGCAAACTGTGCCCATCCCGCGGATGAAGGAGGCCAGCGTTCGGTCAATCTCGCGTGCCAGCTTGCGCACGGTTGTGGCGTGGTCGCGGGGCACCAACTGGTCAATCGCCGCGACCATCCGGTCCCAATCCAGCAGCAGATACACCGCTACCACCGGTACGATCACAAACAGGATCACTATGTTTATGATCGACGCAAAAGACGCCAGCGCCGTTTGAAGCAGCGCGCCGCCACGTTCCTGAATGGTTGCCCCGATAGAAGCCAGAGAGGTGCTGAGGGTCGAGGTTTCATCCAGCAGCGCAGGGAAACGGGTGGTCAGGAAAGCGGTGAAATCCTGAAACAGCTGCGGGGCGGTTTGTACAAGGCTGATCGCCTGTTTGACCAGCGTGGGCACGACCAGCAGGGCCATGGCGACAAAGATCAGTACGCCGACGATTGTAATCAAAGCGGTGGACAGTGCGCGGCTTAGCCCCATCCGTTCAAGTCGATCGGCCACAGGGTCAAGGAAATAGGCGATCGCCCCGCCCAGCAGAAAAGGCATCAAGACATCGCCCAGAAACCACAGGACGACCAGAAACACCGCTGTCGCGATACCCCAGTATTTCAGTTGGTCTCTGATCGGCAGCGCCATGGTTGCTCTCCGTTAGGTGTTCTTTTGACATTGCGCGATACGGGGCGTGTTTCAAGGGCAGGGACGGTGAAACATGGCCAATTCGGGAAAATCGACGTATCGGGGCTGCGCAACCGGCAAGAATCTGCTGGGCACTCGGTCTTGACTTGCGGGGCGTGACCCCACCACATCGGGCCAAAGGAGATCGAAATGAAGCGTAGCGAATTTGACAGTGAACTGGAGGCGCGCCTTGTGCGCTATGCCGCCATCGACAGCCAAAGTGATGAGTCCTCTGCGCGACAGCCCAGCACTGACATCCAGCTGGATATGTCGCGCCTACTGGTGGCAGAGTTGACCGAGATCGGCGCACAGGACGTGCAGTTGACCGATTACGGCGTTGTTCTTGCAACCATACCCGCAACAGCCGAGGGGCCGGTCATGGGCTGGTGCGCCCATGTGGACACCGCGCCGCAGTTCAATGCAACAGGTGTGAAGCCCGTGGTGCATCGCGGGTATAACGGCGGTGATATCACCTTTGCGGATGCACCCGAATTGAAACTGTCACCCGAGAACGCGCCCTATCTGGCTGAGAAACAAGGCGAGGATATTATCACTGCCAGCGGGCTTACCCTGCTGGGCGGGGACGATAAGGCCGGAGTGGCGATTGCGATGACCGCGGCGCGGCACTTGCTGGAGAATCCGCAGATCAAGCACGGGGCGATCCGGCTGGCCATTACCCCCGATGAAGAAATCGGGCGTGGGGTGGATGCGCGGCTTCCAAAGGATTTTGGCGTGGACTTTGCCTATACCTTTGATGGCGGCAAACCCGGCGAGATCGAGTTCGAGACGTTCTCCGCCGATGGTGCGGTGGTGCGGGTGACAGGTGTGTCCGCCCACCCCGGTTTTGCCAAAGACAAGATGGTGAATGCGCTGCATCTGGTCAGCAAGATTGTGATGATGCTGCCGCAGGTGCGCATGACGCCCGATACCACGGAAGGCCCAGAGGGTTTCATTCATGTGTCTGAGGTCAATGGTGGTTCGAGCGAAGCGGCGATCACCCTAATTATTCGTGATTTCGAGTTGGACGGTCTGGCAGCTAAAGGCGATCTGCTGCGTCAGGTCTGTGATGCGGTGGCGGCAGGGGAGCCACGGGCGCGGATCAGTTGCCAGATTACGCCGCAATACCGCAATATGCGCTATTGGCTTGAGAAGGATATGACGCCGGTGGAGCTGGTCCGGGCTGCGGTGGAGGATGTGGGGCTTGCACCGGTATCTGTGCCCATTCGCGGCGGCACGGACGGGTCACGGTTGACCGAGATGGGTGTGCCGTGCCCGAATGTGTTTACCGGCATGCAGGAGATTCACGGACCGCTGGAGTGGATATCGGTTCAGGACATGGCGCTTGCGACCAAAGTGGCGGTCGCGTTGGCGCAGCGGGCCGTGACCTGAAGGGGCGGGCAAGCCCGCATTCGATTTTATCCCACCGTCTCGCCGTTAACCCGACCCACCAATACCCTGCCGCGGCTGCGGCGCCCTCGGGACATTGGTGGTAAGGAACGATTCATAGTAAAGGCGAGATGGTGCAATTTTCCTTGAGAAAAATGGGATGAGGGCTCTGCCCTCAAACTCCCGCAGCATTTAAGGCCAAAAAGAGAAGGGCAATTGTGTTGGCGCCCGCGTTCTATTAGGCAGCAGGGAAATTGTATTGCGTTTTCGAGGAGCGACCCCATGCGTCTGAGCCGTTATTTTCTGCCTGTGCTGAAGGAAAACCCCAGCGAGGCGCAGATTGTCAGCCATCGCCTGATGTTGCGGGCGGGGCTGATCAAGCAATCTGCAGCCGGGATTTATTCGTGGTTGCCGATGGGCTTCAAGATCCTGCGCAAGCTTGAGAATATCGTGCATCAGGAACAGGCGCGGGCGGGGCATTTGGCAATGCTGATGCCCACGATCCAGTCTGCGGACCTGTGGCGGGAAAGCGGGCGCTATGACGCCTATGGCGACGAGATGCTGCGGATCAAGGATCGGGGGGGGCGCGATATGCTGTTCACGCCGACGGCGGAGGAGTTGATCACCGATATCTTTCGCGCCCATGTCAGCAGCTACAAGGACCTGCCGCTGACAATGTATCAGATCCAGTGGAAGTTTCGTGACGAAGTGCGTCCGCGTTTCGGGGTAATGCGGGGACGCGAGTTCTTGATGAAGGACGGGTATAACTTTGACCTGACCAAAGAAGACGCGCTGCATGCCTACAACCGCCATCTGGTCACTTATCTGCGTACCTACGAGCGCATGGGCCTGCAGGCGATCCCGATGCGGGCCGACTCGGGCCCGATTGGCGGGGATGACACCCACGAATTTCTCGTACTGGCAGAAACCGGCGAGTCCGAGGTGTTTTATGACAGTGCCGTAACGGACCTGAGCTTTGGAGACAGGGAGATCGACTATAACAGCGTGGAAGACTGTGCCGCTGTGATGGAAGAATTCACCACCAAATACGCACGCACGGATGAAACCCATGATGTGGCCTTGTTCAACGAAGTGCCCGAGGAGCGGCGCCGTACTGCGCGCGGCATCGAAGTGGGGCAAATCTTTTACTTCGGCACCAAGTATTCAGAGGCCATGGGCGCAACGGTGCAGGGCCCTGACGGCAAGAACTTGCCGGTGCATATGGGCAGTCACGGGATCGGGGTCAGCCGCTTGCTGGGCGCGATCATCGAAGCCAGCCATGACGACAAGGGCATCATATGGCCCGAGGGCGTGACGCCGTTCCATGCGGGTATCGTGAACCTCAAGCAAGGGGATGCCGAAGCGGATGCGGCTTGCGAGGCGCTTTATTCCGCGATGACCCTGATGGGGTTGGAGCCGCTGTATGATGATCGCAACGAACGGGCGGGGGGCAAGTTTGCCTCGATGGATCTGATCGGTCTGCCCTGGCGGATTACGGTCGGGCCAAGGGGATTGAAAAACGGTGTGGTCGAACTGACCTCGCGCCGTACGGGTGAAAGCGAGGAGATGCCGCCGGAAGCCGCTATTCAGAAGCTCGGACAAATCTATGCCGGGATCGCCTGAAACAGGATGAACCAAAAAGGAGCCGCTCCAATATGATCCTGCGCAGTCTGACTTTGGCCGGTGGGATCGCCGGGGCGGCGGCGGCTTCGCAATTTCCGGAGTTTTCCCAGCAGTATGCCCAGCGATTGGGCGGCGCCGTGGATGCGCTGGCCGAGGTGGTTGCGGATTTTGATGCGTCTGCTGCTGCGGTGGGGCTGGATCGTGGAGCCGCCCTTGCGCAAATGCAGGGCAGCGAATTTCTGGAGCGCCGTCAGGCCGATATGACCCAGACGTTCGCACGGTTTAACCGGCTCAGCGCTGATCTGGCCGCATTAGAGGGGCAGGGGCCGTTCATGCGCGCCTACAACCTACCGCGCCTGAGTGATGCGCAGATCGCACAGGCCGCCTGGGCGGCCTATCAACCGGCTGTGCCGCTGAACTTTGCGGGGATCAGCTTTGCTGTTGTTGGGTTTGTCCTTGGCAGCGCGATGCTGGCCGTATTCTTCAAGCTGCTGTTCTGGCCGTTTCGCCGGCGCCCAAACCCCGCTTGACCGCCCCCCGCCAACCCGCCACCTTGCGCGGCATCAATCAGGAGCCTTGTATGGCGCAGACGACCCCTTTTGCCCCTTTTGAATGGATGATCGCCTGGCGCTATCTGCGCGCGCGCCGTGCCGAAGGCGGCGTCAGTGTGATGACCTGGATCAGCCTGATCGGGATCACGCTGGCGGTGTTTGCATTGATTGCAACACTGTCCGTGCGCTCGGGGTTTCGGGCCGAATTCGTTGATACGATCCTTGGGGCAAACGCCCATGTGACGGTGTACCAGTTTGGTGATGTCGCCGCGAACGGCCAGATTGACCGTACCATTACCGACTATGAACAGCTTGCCGAACAGCTGCGCACGGTTCCCGGTGTCACCCGCGTGGCCCCTTTGGTGCGTCAACAGGTGATGGCCAACCGTGGCCAGTCAAATGCGGGTGTCGAAGTGTTTGGCATCGCCGCGGCGGATCTGAAAACCATTCCGCGCATTGCTGTTTCCGAACAGGCGCTGGGCGACATCAACCGTTTTGACGCGGGCATCGCCCTTGGTATCGGGGTGGCCCGCAGCCTTGGCGTGACGGTCGGGGACCGGATCAAACTGATTTCGCCAAACGGGGTGAAAACCGCCTTTGGCACCAGTCCGCGGGTGAATGCCTATGAGGTGGTTTATATCTTTTCCGCAGGGCGCTATGACATCGACCGGACCCGTGCTTATCTTCCGATCAGCGAGGCGCAATCCTTTTTTAATCGCGAAGGGGTAGCGGACGAACTTGAAGTGATGGTCGAAGAACCTGAACGCGTTGCCGAGATGGCGTTGCCACTATTGCAGGCGGCTGGCGAACGTGGCCAGATCTGGACTTGGCGGGATGCGTCGGGTGCGTTCCTGAACGCGCTCGATATCGAGGATCGCGTGATGTTTGTGATCCTGTCGGTGCTGGTATTGATCGCCGCGATGAATATCGTTTCGGGACTGATCATGCTGGTCAAGAACAAGGGCCGCGACATTGGTATTCTGCGCACAATGGGGCTGACCCAAGGGTCGATCATGCGGGTGTTTTTTATATGTGGCTCGTTCACCGGTATCATCGGCACCGCGATGGGGGTGGTCCTTGGCTGTCTCTTTGCGCTTTATGTGGATCAGGTTTTCGCCTTTGTGAATTACCTCTCGGGCGGCACCGCATGGGACGCTTCCGTGCGGGGCATTTATTTCTTGCCTGCGAAACTGCAATTGGGTGATGTGCTGTCTGCGGTTGCGCTGTCTTTGGGCTTGTCCTTTATCGTCACCCTGTTTCCGGCCCGCCGCGCGGCCGCGATGAACCCTGTGGAGGCGTTGCGCTATGAGTGATCCGGTCCTGCACCTTTCAGGCATCACCAAGGCCTATAACAAAGGTAAACCCAATGAAGTGCAGGTCTTGCGGGGCGTGGATTTGCAGCTTTCCGAGGGAGAGGTTGTCGCGCTGGTCGCCCCTTCGGGGGCCGGAAAATCGACCCTGCTGCATATCGGGGGGCTGCTGGATACGCCTGATGGCGGCACCGTGCGGATCGCGGGCGAGGATATGACCGGTCAATCCGACCGCCGCCGCACCCGCATGCGCCGCGCCGATGTGGGGTTTATTTATCAGTTCCACCATCTGTTGCCGGAATTTACCGCGCTTGAAAACATCGTGCTGCCGCAGCTGGCCAACGGGGTGGTCCGTGCCGCCGCCGAGGCCCGTGCAGGTGGGTTACTGGAGAAAGTCGGCATTTTGGCCCGCGCCGGTCACCGTCCCGCCGCCCTGTCTGGGGGCGAACAGCAGCGGGTGGCGTTTTGCCGTGCGCTGGCCAACGCCCCAAAACTGTTATTGGCGGACGAACCGACTGGCAACCTTGATCCCGCAACTTCGGATCAGGTGTTTGGGGCGCTGCTGGAACTGGTGCGCGAGACGGGGCTGTCAGCGCTTATCGCAACCCATAACCTTGAGCTGGCAGCGCGGATGGACCGTCAGATACGGCTTGAGGCGGGGCGGCTTGTATCGCTTTGATGCGCATCAGCGCTTGACGCAGCCGACCCCGTTGCGCAGAGTCATCTTCGGTCGACCGGTCGGGCTGATCGATAGCAAGGGACAAAGATGGCGCAAGTTTCACTGGAACTGATTCAACAAACCGTTCAGGCGGCACTGCTGGCCCATGGGGCAAAGGGCTTTGCCGCTGCCGAAGTCGCCCGCGCGGTGACCGCCGCCGAAGCCATCGGGAACAAGATTTGCGGTTTGTACTATGTTGAAAGCTACTGCCTTCAGTTGAAATCGGGTCGCGTCAAAGGGGCAGTCACCCCTACCGTGACCACGCCGCGCAGCGCTGCGGTGCATGTGGACGCGCATTTCGGGTTTGCCCAACCGGCCTTTGCTTACGGGCTGCCTGTTGCACTGGATGCTGCCCGCCAGTCCGGCATTGCGTCACTGGCCGTGGGCCATGCCCATACCTGCACCTCGCTGGGCTATTTTACCGAACAAATTGCGCGCGCCGGGTTTATAGGGATTGGTTTTACCAACGCCTCTCCGATTGTTGCGGCCCCAGGGGGCAAGACCCGGGTGATCGGCACCAACCCGATTGCCTTTTCCGTACCGGACGGGGCGGGCGGGATTGCCATGCAGTTTGACCAATCCACCACCACGGTGGCTTTGGGCAAGATCACCATGGCCAAGGCCGCAGGCGAATCCATTCCCGAAGGCTGGGCCGTGGACGCCAACGGCAACCCGACGACAGACCCGACCGAGGCGATTGCCGGTTCGCTGGTGTCGATGGGTGGCTATAAGGGCTGGGGTTTTGGCCTGATGGCCGAGATTTTGGCCGCAGGGCTGACCGGCGGTGTCTTGTCGCGCGACGTCAAACCGCTGAAAGCCGCCGAAGGCGCACCGCATGATCTGGGGCAATACTATATCGTGATTGATCCCTCGACAGCGCCTGATTTCGGGGCAAAGCTTGAGGTACTTAGCGCCGCGGCCAGCGCAGATGAAGGTGCAAGGATGCCAGGCCAAGGCAAGCGGGCGACGGATCCCGTCGAGGTGGCTGATGCCGTTTGGCAGCAGATGCTAGAACTGGCTACACCTGCTGGGTAAGCCAGACACCGGCCGCCATGAGGGCGATGCCCCCCGTGCGGGCCAGCCCCAACGGCGACACTTGCGCGCCGAACAGACCAAAATGGTCAATGGCGGCAGCTGAAATCAGTTGGCCCAGCAGGACAAAGAACACCGCATTGCCGATCCCGAAATGCGGCGCGATGAAGGTGATGGTCAGCACGTAAAACGCGATCAGCGATCCGGCCAGAAACAGGTGTTTCGGGGCTGTGGCAAAGCGGGTCAGCGCATGCGGCCCGGTGAGGATCATCACAACCAGCGAGCTGACAAAGGCGACGACAAACAACACCGTCGCTGCCGCCGCCGGTGATCCCACATGCCGCCCCAAAGCAGCGTTCATTGCCGCCAGTACCGGAATGCCGATGCCTGCAATCAACATGATTATCGCATATTGGGCCATTTGATGCCTTTCGGAGTTGGTGTGTCCGGATTGGATTTGATATGAATCATGGCGTGGTGCTGTAGGACAAGCAAGCTGCCATCAATAATGAGAAACAGGAGAGCGTCATGAATGTCACCGTCACTTCCCTCGGGGCCGCGGTCACGCTCGCCCTATTGGTCGCCTGTGCGCCGGTATCCATGCCCGAACCAGACGAGGGGCAGGCGTTTTACGCGCAAAACTGTGCGTCCTGTCACGGGGCCAACGGACGGGGTAACGGACCAATCAGCGGCGATCTGAAGCCCAAACCGGCGGACCTGACGATTCTAGCGCGGGGGAACGGCGGCACGTTCCCGACGGCCCGCGCGCTCAGCTATATCTGGGGTGATCCGGTTGAAGGGCATCTGATCCGCGTCATGCCCGAGTTTGGGCGTGGTATGGCCATTGATCTGGTCCCGCTCGAGGTGGACGGGGTGCTGACACCGACACCGCGGGCGTTGGCGGGATTGCTGGGCTATCTGGAGAGCATCCAGCGTTAGGCTTTGGCCCCCTGTTTGCACCGACAGTTTATCAGATTTCGTTTATGACAAGGCGCGTCTGCGCAGGAATAGCGGTTCTATTTCAAGCAGATGCAACGCCCCCTCTCGGGATCATCTTTGGGATGACCCTGCCGGGCAATGGATCATCAGCGAAACCTGTTAAACCCCAAGGGCGAACATATCCCTTTATCTCACCAGCCGGCGCCGCTCGCAAATAGACCCCCTATGCCCGTCACGGCGCAACCCACTGATATGTCTTGATAGGTTCGCTTCTGATGCACGTTAAGGGGGGGCGAGCCTAACCACAAATCCCGTGCAATTGCGCCCCGTCCCATGGCAGGCGGACATTCCATTCGCGTGACTGGGGCAGGGGTTTCACCGGCATGACCTGAGCGATCAACCCGTGCAATCGCTGGGTGCGCGGGGCCTTGGGCGCTAGGGCGCGACAGCAGACATATTCCTCGACAATCGAGCCTTGCTGTTCAAACCCGAAGTCACCGAATTTACGGGCGGTGTCGATCTCGAACAGGTACGGATCCGCCCCGCCCCCATGTTCATAGGCGGCGCGCAGCGGTGAATACCCCGTGGTGGCCCGGTTTTGCCATTGCCAGACGTGGGTCAGTTCATGGGCAAAAAGCATGGCGGCGATCAGACCGATGGTGTCGGGGTAATCGGGCAGGTAATCCTCGATGAACCAGTCCTTGTCGAACAGGATACGGTTGTAGAGCGCCACGGCGGCGGGTTTGGTGGTTACAATCGCCTCTGTCGGCGGTGGCAGGATCAACTCGCGACAGGTGGTGCGCGGCCTTGGTTTGCGGCGAAAGGTGACGGTGCGGGTCGGGGCGCCATCGTGCAGACGCACCCGGTCATAGTTCAAGGTATCGCCGTGGATCGTGTCCAGAAAAGCGCGTTCATTGTTGGTCAAGGGGCGGCTACAGGATGCCAGCAGCAGGCACAGGAACAGGACGCGGATCATCTGGCAAAGGTGGCGGTGGCTATGGCCACAGGCTTGCCCGAGGGTTCGGCGGTCAATGTGCAGCGGGTAAAGATCATCGACTTGCCCGCCCGCGTCACCTCGGCCTCGCAGCGGATGCTGTCGCCCGTGGCGGGGCGCAGGAATTGCGTGTCCAGCGTCACGGTGCCCACGGGTTCGGGCGCGTCCAAATGGCCAAAACAGGCAAAGACCATGGCGGTATCAGCCAGCGCGGTGAGAGCCTGACCACAGACGATGTCGCCAATGCGTTTGATATCGGGGGTGATCGGGATGGTCATGACGGTGCGCTCGGCGGTGATTTCGTTGATCACGGGGGACAGGGCCTTGATCCATGGGGCGAACCCCTGATCAAGGATGGTCTGGGCGGTTTCGGGGGTCATTTGTTGGCTTTCGGATGCGTGGGTTGCACCCACCCTACGGCGTGATTTGCGGGATTGGTAGGGTGGGTGAAACCCACGTGGTGCGCGCGCCCCGCAGGGCGGAGTTCACCCCGCCGTTTTGGCGCTCACCCGCAGCCACAGATGTTATTCCCGCCCCTGCGCCAAACGACACCGCTGTTGACTGCCCGTTGCCCACCCTCGCTTAGGCTGCGTTGAAGCCCCTTCCCCATGGGGGGAAGGGAAGGGGCTATGCGCCATAGGCGCATTGGGATGCGGTAACGGGTGTTGGGATCCGAAGGCCGACAGGGCATGGCCGTAGGGCGGGGTTCACCCCGCCACCCGTGGCGGTCGCGGTTTACGGATGTTAGTCGCATAGACCCTTCACGGGGTGTGCAGGTTTGCGGCAAATACCTTATCCCTATGGAGAAGGGCTTTAGGTGGGACGTTGGTTTGGAGCACGGCGGAATTTTACGGAGCCTTTTATCTTCAAGTTCAGACAAGAAAGGGTATTTGTCTACTGTCGATGATCAAGAAGTTGCCGAATACGCCGAAGTGGAAAAAAGTTG
>JBARCL010000026.1:0-7131 GCA_049794055.1 Sulfitobacter sp. | reverse complement strand
GATGAATTCCAGCAGATGGGCGCGATGCCATATCTGGAGCGCGCGATCCATTCGTTGGCGAGCTACGGTGGCAGGGTGGCGATGATCGCGCAGTCCCTGGCGTCGCTGGATCGGATTTATGGATCTGAAGGTCGCGAGAGCTTGGAGAACGGGGCAGGGCTGAAGCTTTACATCACGCCGCGGGATCAGCGGACGGTGAAGGAGGTGTCGGCTGCCGTGGGGAGCACAACGCGGGAAGCTGTGACGCGGATGTATGGGCGGAACAAGGGGATATTGGGTGCGACCTCGACATCGGCGCGATTGGAAGAGCGGCCGTTGTTGTCAGAAACTGAGGCGCGTCTGATGGATCCTGATGAGGTGATCATTCTCGCTTCACCGCAGCATCCGATCAAAGCGCAAAGGGTGAAGTATTTCGATGATCCGGTGTTTAAGGCGATGGACGCCAAACAGAAGGACATGCCGTTTCCTTATCCGCCAAGTGTGGAAGGTGTTGGGCCATGGGGTGTCGGAAGTGACGAAGACAGAGCGCAGGGGGCGAATGATACCGCGGGCCATCCGCCGGCGCGAGAACGTGCGGAACGGCGCGAGGCGCGGGGGATGCGGGTCATGGCCGAAGGGGTTGAGATGGAGCAGCAGCCTACGCCGGAGACGTTGGAGCGCGAGGCGGATGTACCGAAGGCTTGGGAGCGAACGCTAGATATGCGGGAAGAGATGATTGAGGAGATGTTAGGGGAATAGAACCTGCCGTCGCGACCAACAGCGGACGTTGGAGCAAGCCATAGCGAATTCACAAATTGAGCCCATCCTGTAAGTTCGTTTTTCTCGCGGCATGCGCTCACAGCATGGATTTTGCTGCGTCAGCGTAAAATCGGTGCTGCCGAGCGGCGGAAAAACCAGCCATTAAAAACCACACTGCGGTGGGTCGGCTGAACTGAGGGCTATTCCGAAATATGCTGCCGTCAACACAATCTCTACCAGGGAGCAGTGGCCAAGTCAGAGAATTGGGCGGGGGTTTTTCGATGAAGATGTGCATTCACTCCAATCCTTAGACCATTGCCTTGTAAAGACTAAAGGAACTGGTTTAGCACGTCCTGAAAAACGGCTTTCAGGTCTTCCTTCGATCTAGGAGAGGTTCCAAACTGGCCCTGCATCAAGAAACGGAAAGCTCCGTCGAGAAGCGCATAAGCGAGCTCAACGTTTGGGGGGCTGCCATGCCCGGCTTGCTGGAAAGCAGAGCGCACGACGTCAATCAATTTGCGTTCAATATCTTCGACCTCGGGGCGAAAGGCTTCATCGAACATCGCCTGATTGCGAATGTCATACCAAAGTCGGTGGGTCTGAGCATCATTGACAATCGACCCAGACAACACCTCGCTAAAGGCATCAACCACGCTATCGCGCCCCTTCGCCGCCGCTAAGGCGCTGGCAATTTCTGCCACGAAATCCCGTTTGTAACGGGACACACAGAAAACGATCAGGTCAGCGCGATCGTCAAAATAATAATGCAGCATACCCAGCGACAAGTCGCTTTGCTCAGCGATGTCGCGCAGACTGGTGTTTGCATATCCAAGCTCGACAAGCGCTTTGATCGCGCTTTCTGCGATCTGCTGCTTCTTCAAACCCCGTTTGGCATTCTTGCGATCCGAGCGTGCTTTCAATTTGGAGGGCATTTCATTCATAGGTGCTAAATGCTCTTTGTGGCGTCCGAGCGCAAGGTATTGCACCCGGGCCTTTGTTTAACCAAGTAACGCGTTCAAAAAGATGCGGGGCAATTTGAACCAGCTTGGTTTGTACTGGAAATCGGTCAGCAGTTCGCCAACTTTGTCCTGTTTGCGGTTAGTGATAAACCACGGCGGGCGCGGCAATAGAGTGAAGCTGCCAGATAGCAAATTGCGCGGAAACGGACTCCACGGGGCCTGCACCACACATCGTTCGGTGTTTTCCAACATGAAGGTGTTGTGCACTGTGCCAATGCCCGATTGAACATCTTCGGGCGTGTGGCCCGGGAACGCACCCCAGGGGCAAGCGGTCGCAAGAAAGGCCAATCCCGTCCATGCATTGATCGCAATGGCCCCATAGCGCAGATCGGCGATGATTTCGTCAAAGCGATTCTTTCCAATTTTGCGGATGGTTTTGGGGTGGATCAAGACATTCGCCCCCAGAGTGCCATGCAATTGATCGTTGGCATAGGCAATGGCCGCCTTCAGGTAGGATTCGGCATCTGGCGCGTCCATTTCAAGTGTCGACATAGCAGGCGCGAAGACTTCGTTTTCGCGGAACCAGTCGGCTTCATCAACGCTGTTGATGATTGCGGCAGGTGCTTTGCCACGGGCGACAGTTTCTACGTTTGCAGCTTTGCCCTTGAACGTTTCCAGCCTATCCGCAGCACCCGGATAATAAGCAAGTCGGGTCGATTTCGCGATCACCTTGCGCAGGTTGTCCATCAGGGTTTCGCCCTTGTTCCAACCTTTGGGCATGATCAAAACCTGACAAGCGACGCAATTAAACCCAGAGTTATGCAGCTTTTGCGTTGCGATATGTTCGGCCTGAAATTTGAGATCCGCATTAGACCACGGGCCGGGAACAACGATGGTTGGGCACACTGCGCCCAGCTCGGACGTGAGCCGTCTGTTGTTCTTGGGTGTACCCGCCTTGCGGTTCTCCTCGCCCTCAGCACCAGTACCCCAGACAATCGCATCATGGGTCGAGGCGGCACCGGTGATGTGCAGCTCTTCGATGATCGGATGCTCGGTCAGGTAGGCACCCGCAGCACCGTCGCCTTTGACGATGCGCACAAAGTCACGGTCGATGAAGGGCTTAAGCGCGGTCTGCAAATAGTCCGTCAGATAGTCATTAACCGGGTTCATCTTGAGGATAACTACCTGATTTTCGATCAACAGTTTTTGCAATACATCCAGTGGCGCGATTGAGGCGATGTTGCCCGCTCCAAGAACCAGCGCGACCTTGCCCTGGCGCTGTGACGCGGGTTCGTCATAGATAGTCGCGGCGTTCTTAGCGAGATTGGCAGCGTTCACACCTTTCTGCATCCAAACCTCGGCCTTGACCCCTGAAAGCAGCAAGTGATCCCAGATCGAATGCGGCAGCACCTTTACGGCAGTTTGACCTGTCGGCAGCAAGCGTTTTGGCAGATGTTCCAGATATGCCTTTCCCTCCATCCCGCTCAGTGTTTGAATGAAACCGTTGCAACCGGACATCAGGGCATAGGGGCCGGAGGTCCACTCTTCCCCGATCAACGGCGATCCTTCGGGGATTTGCTTTTTACGTGCGGCAGTCTCTGCCCAGCCTTTTGCCACGCTTTTAAGGTTGTCTTTGACTTGGTTCAGCAGTGCGATGCGTTCGGCATTGTCAGTCTGCGCCCATGTGTCCTTGGCAGCATCCAGCGCGTTCAGCGCTGCGTCGTATTCGTCTACAAATGTTGTGATCCTCGAACCATCCATCGTCAAACTCCTTTTTCAATCAAAGTGTTCCCAAACTGCTCGCGCAGTTTGTTCTTCAGCATTTTGCCCGTCGCGTTAAGTGGGATTGCATCGGTAAAGACCACCGCATCCGGGATCTGCCAACTGGCAACCTTGCCTTCGAACATCGCGAGAATCTCGGCTTCGCTTGGCTTGGTTCCCTCGGCAGGCACCGCGATAATGATGGGGCGTTCATCCCATTTCGGATGGGTCGCGCCAATCGCCGCGGCCATGGCGATACCCGGATGCGCCACGGCGATGCCTTCCAGGTCGACGGAAGAAATCCATTCTCCACCAGATTTGATAATGTCCTTCGTGCGGTCGCGGATCACCATGAACCCATCTTCGTCTATGGTTGATACATCGCCCGTGTCAAACCAGCCGCCCCCTGAGACCACGCTTTCGTTGGTGCCGAAATAGGTATCGACAACCCAATGACCGCGACATTGCAACGCGCCCTCGGTCGTCCCGTCGTTGGGGAGCACTTTACCGGTCTCATCGACAATTCGCAGATCAATGCCAAAAGGCGGGCGCCCTTGGCCCGCCCGCAGGTCGGCCATTGCTTCTGCGTCAAGGTCCAGATGTTTGGCCTTGATTTGGTTCGCCGTTCCCAAGGGCGATGTTTCCGTCATCCCCCAAGCGTGGATTGTTTCGCAGGCGTAGTCATCGCGGAACGCGGCAATCATCGACGGTGCGGCAGCGGAACCGCCAATCACATTGCGCGTTAGGCTTTCCATTTTGGAGCCGGATTTGTCGGCAGCCGCCAGCAGCATCATCCAGATTGTCGGCACGCCCAAAGCGAGAGATACTTTATACGTGTCGATCAGTTCCAAAAGACTGTCACCATCCAATCCCGGCCCCGGCATCACCACCTTCGCGCCTGTCATAGCGGTCGCATAGGGGATGCCCCAAGCATTGGCATGAAACATTGGCACCACTGGCAAAATGATCTCATTTGCCGACAACGCCAGTGAATCCGGCAAGCTGATCGCGAAGGTATGCAGCATCGTGGAGCGGTTGGTATAAAGCACGCCCTTGGGATTGCCTGTCGTTCCCGACGTATAGCAAAGCGAACATGGCGTTTCTTCGCCAAACTGCGGCCATGTATAATCATCAGCACCGGTTTCGATCAGCTCGTCAAAGAAAACCACATCCGGAATGGCGGCCAGCACGTCTTCGTCGCGCGAGCCCATGTAGATATAATGTTCGATTGTTTTCAGATGCGCCCGTGTACCGGTAATCAGCGGCATAAACGTCTTGTCAAAGAACATTGCCCTATCATTGGCATCGTTGCAGATGAAGATAAACTGCTCTGGGGGCAAGCGCGGGTTCAACGTATGACACACCATACCCCCGCCCGAAACCGCGAACCAAATCTTCAAATGACGGTGATTGTTCCACGCCAGTGTCGCGACGCGGTCCCCCTGTGACAGCCCCAGCTTAGACAGCGCTGAGGCCAGTTGGCGCGAGGCGTCGCTCACTCCGCGCCAGTTTGTTGTATGCATTTCGCCGGATGTCTCGCGCGAGATGATCTCGGTATCGCTGTGGTATTTTCCAGCATGGACAATCAAGTCGCTGATCAGCAACTCTTGTTTCATCATTAAACCCAACATAGCTCTCTCCCCTGGTTTGTTGGTTGTGCGGACCCCGCGTCGAACGGTCATGCGGGGTCTTTTTTGTGCTTAAGCCGCGTATTCGGCCTTGATCATGTCCGCGCATCGTTCCGCGATCATGATGGTGGGCGCATTGGTGTTTCCGCCAATCAACGTGGGCATGACAGAAGCATCGACGACACGCAGCCCATCGAGTCCATGCACCTTCAGTTGTGGGTCAACCACCGCCATATGATCGGTGCCCATCTTGCAGGTTCCGATGGGATGATAGATCGTATCGGCGCGGGCGCGAATGTGTTTTTCCCACTCCGCGTCAGACATATTGTCAGTGACCCCGAACAGCTCTTTCTTTTTGAAGCCTGCCATGGGCGGGGCCTCAAGAATTTCGCGGGTCATCTTGGCCCCTTTGATGGTGGTTTCCAGATCACGGCGGTCTGACAAGAATTTCGGATCAATGCCGGGGTCTGCCATCGGATCAGCACTATTCAGGAAAACTTCGCCTCGGGAATGAGGACGCAACGCGCAGACGTGACAGCTATAACCATAACCGAGGTGCAGGCGCTTGGCGTGGTTATCCACAATAGAGATCACAAAGTGCAATTGGATGTCAGGTCGATCCAGTGCGGGATCGGTTTTCAGGAAGGCTGCCCCTTCTGCGAAGGGCGTGGCAATCATGCCTGTGCCCTTGCGCCACCACTTCAGGATCGCACTGGTCAAACGCGCTGTGCCGCGCAACCCGATACCGAAGTTATCGGTATCCCCGGTCTTGTTGGCGAGGATGAAATCAAGGTGGTCCTGCAGGTTTTGCCCAACGCCGGGCAGTTCATGCACCATGTCGATGCCATGTTGGGTAATGTCTTGCGGACGCCCCACGCCTGACAATTGCAACAATTGCGGAGATTGGAACGCGCCACCGGACAAGATGACTTCCTTGCTCGCCCGAACTTCCTTGTCTTGCTTGCTCAGCCGATAGGCGACCCCTACCGCTCGCTTGCCCTCAAACAGAATTTTCGTGGCGCGGGCCTTTGTTATGATGGTCAAGTTGGGTCGGTCCATGACAGGGTGCAAGTATCCGGCGGCCGCCGAACAACGCTCTCCGTTCTTATCTTTGCCATGGAATTGGGTGACTTGATAAATGCCGACACCCTCGTTGTCGCCGGTGTTGAAGTCGTCCGTGCGGCGGTGCTGAAGGCTCTGCGCCGCCTCTACAAAGGCATGGGTAATCGGGCGTGGCTCTTTCTGATCAGATACTTGCAGCGGGCCGCTATTCCCATGAAAATCGTCAGATCCATTTTCGTTGTTCTCTGACTTCTTGAAATAGGGAAGGCATTCGTCCCAAGACCATCCTTCACAGCCCGCTTCGGCCCAGCCATCGTAATCCGATTTGTGCCCACGCACATAAAGCATCGCGTTGATCGCAGAAGAACCACCAAGCGCTCGACCGCGAGGTTGATAACCTTTGCGCCCGTTCAAACCCGGTTGCGGCACAGTGTTGAAAGCCCAGTTGAACAGCTTTCCGTGCCCTGGCAGCACAGCAACCACACCAGCAGGTGCGCGCAGTAGAATGTTTGTTCCTTTGCCGCCGGCCTCGAGCAGGCATACTGATATGTTCGGATCTTCGCTCAGCCTTGATGCCAATGTCGCTCCTGCGGAGCCCCCCCCTATGATTACAAAATCATACTCCATTATCTTCTCCCTGATTTTCCTCCTCGTTCTCCTCAACAAAACAGCCCAGAATCACGACGCCATATTTTAGACTCTTTTATTAAGCAAAAAATCAGGACAGTTGTCCAAGAAAAACTTCTCAAAGGCTAAACCAACTAATCTACACGGTCGGCGGCACCAATCGACGTGCTGAAAGTTTGAATTGGCCGATCATCAAAATCTCTTCCATCAGCGGCCAGATAATCTCTCCTCTTGAAGCGTTGTCTTGAATGGCTACTTCGGAGGCATACACAGGGCCGCAGAAGTGACCGCGCTGCGCATGCAAACGAATGCTGCGTCAGCGAAGGAGCAAAGACGAATGTCGGGAAAGTCCGCAT
>JBARCL010000025.1:0-28746 GCA_049794055.1 Sulfitobacter sp. | reverse complement strand
TGGCGTTCGGCCAGGATGTTCAGCATTTCGCGGCCCACATTGCCAGTGGCGCCCACGACGGCGACGCGATAACCCATCTTATTTCTCCGTTATATAAGGGGTGGTGCGGCGCACATACACCGCTTGCCTATCCGTGGAAAGGCCCCTGCGTCGCTGGACTGGTTTGTGCCTTCCGGGGCGTGCTATCCTTGCCCCAATCAACAAGGCAGGCCAGATGACCCAGACGGATAGATTTTACGACGAGGTGCCGCGCATCAGTGAGTTTGACCAGCTGACACAATCGGATCGTTTTACCCCGTTGCCTCAGGACTGGTTTGTTGGCGTTTCCGACATCGTAGATTCCACAGGTTTGGTGCAGGCCGGACAGTACAAGACTGTCAACATGGTGGGTGCGGCTGTCATTTCTGCGATGATGAATGCCCTGAAAGGGGCGGCCTTCCCGTTTGTATTCGGCGGTGATGGGGCCGGTTTTGCGGTGCCGCCAAAGGACGAAGCGACCGCGCGTGATGCTTTGGCGCGGGTGGCGCGCTGGGCCCGGACCGAATTCGGCATCGAAATGCGGATCGCCTTGGTGCCTGTCGCGGATGTGCGGGCGGCGGCACATGATGTGCGCGTGGCCCGCTTTCAGGTTTCCGACGGTGTCGATTATGCGATGTTCGATGGCGGTGGGATGAATTGGGCCGAAGCCAAAATGAAGGCGGGGCACCATACGATTTCCCCTGCAACGCAGGACGACTTGCCGGATTTGACGGGCTTGTCGTGCCGCTGGTCTGCGATGCCCGCACGTAATGGCACCATTCTGTCGATCCTCGTGGCCCCAGTTGCAGGGGTCGCTGATGAAGTGATCACGCAGGTTTATGACCGGATCGTCGCCCTTGCTCAAGGGTTGGAGCGGGGCGGGCATCCGGCACCGGCGACTGGTCCGGGGACGGGTTGGCCGCCAAAAGGTGCGGTGCTTGAGGCGCATGCGGCGCATGGTTCAGGCTCGCTGGGCGCGGCGCGGCGAAGCGTCTTGTTCGAATCCTTTGTGGCATGGTTTTTGATCCGCACGGGTCTAAAGCTGGGGGGGGTTGATGCCCGCCGGTATGCGCGTATTGTCGGTGAGAACGCTGATTTTCGCAAACGCGACGACGGTCTGAAAATGACGCTGGACTGTGACCCGGCCACGCAAGCGCAGATCGAAACTGTGTTAAGCGCAGCCAAGGCCCAAGGTCACATCGAATACGGCATTGCCACGCAGGACGAGGCGATGATGACCTGTATCGTGCCGTCGATCATGACAGATGACCACGTACATTTCATCGACGGGGGCGCGGGAGGTTATACATTGGCAGCCGCTCGGATGAAGGGGCGGTCAGTCTGATTTGTCCTGACTGAACAGATACACCACAAAGCCAACGGTAAGCGCGATCAGGAACAGCGCGAAAACTGCGACATAAGGATCGGCGGGCGCATCTCCCGGTAAGGCGGCGCGGTAAACGCGGCCTGACAGGAATTGCGCAATGCCAACGCCGCCGATGCTGAACAGGTTCAGCAGGGTAACACCGCGCCCGATCAAATGGCTGGGCAAAAAACTGCGGCCATGCGCCATCAGCACTGGATAGCCAGCCCCGAAAAAGCCGATTGCACACATTAGAAAGACGCTGAGGGCAAAGCTGCTGGCAGGAAGAAAAATCAGGGTGCCACCTGCGGAAATCGCCAAAGCTGTGCCACCGGCGATCATCCATTTGCGTGATGGGCTGGCCTTGTCGGCAATGCCATAGGCCAGGGCGCCCAACACCATGGCAAGCCCCATGAGCAAACTGGCCTGTCCAATGGCCGCGGTATCCGTGGCAAATACATCCGCCAGATATGGCCCGATCCACAGGCCGCGTACCGCACCGGGAAAGGCATAGCTGACACCGATCAACAGATAAATCGGCCAAAGCGCGCGGATACGCAATAGTTCCGACATGGATCCCTTGATCCCGTCGGTGACGCGGGGGGGGTCCTTGACCAAGACCAGCGTGCCAAGTGCGACCAGGCCCGACAAAGCTGCCAAACCCCAAAGTGTGTTGCGCCACCCCATCATTTCGGCTGCCAAGGCTGTCGGATAAGCGGCAACCAGATTGCCCAAACTGCCCGCCCCCACCATGACAGAGGCCAGAATGGCAAATGTAGCAGGTGGGTATTCGCGGGCAAAGATATAGTAAGAGGCCATCAGTACCGGCGCACAACCGACCCCGATCAGGGCCATGGCAATGGTGATGTGCACCGGGGATGTCGCCAGCGCAAAAACCGCGGCCCCGCCCGCCCCGCCGACCAGCAAAAGCCAGCCCGCCGTGCGCCTTGGGCCGATGCTGTCAAGCGCGGCACCGATAGGGATCTGGCAGGCAGCGAAAGTCAAGAACCACAGGCCAGAGGCGAAGGCCAGATCGTCAGGCATCGCCCCCAGATCCCGCTCGAGGATTTCTGAAAGCACCGCAAGGAAGGCGCGGAAAAACTGGCTGAGCACATAGGCTAGCCCCAGCAAAAGGATACCTGCGTTCATATTATGCGCGTTCTTTCCAACGGGCGCTCAGCGCCTGCGCTGCGCGGGAGAGCAGCAATATATCTGCCCCGACGGCGACGAATTGGGCACCGGCGGCAAGTGCGGCCTTGGTCATCGGATCATGGGTCGACAGGATGCCAGGTGCCTTGCCAGCGGCGCGGATACGCGCCAGCGCATCCATGATCGCGGTCTGCACATCCTCGTGAAGGCTGTCTCCCATGTGTCCCATGTCTGCCGCCAGATCGGCAGGGCCGATAAACACGCCATCGATGCCGTCGATGGCAAGGATATCATCCAGCGCGGCCAACCCCTTGAGGTTCTCGACCTGCACCAGCAGACATATCTGCGCATCCGCTGTCGTTCCGTAGTCGGCGATTTGCGAGAATCGCGCGGCACGGCTGAGCGCATAGCCGACACCACGATCCCCATGCGGCGGATAGGTAACGTCGCGCACCAGCTGGCGGGCCTGATCCGCGCTTTCCACCATCGGGACCAGAACGGTTTGGGCACCAGCATCCAATACCTGTTTCAACATATAGGTTTCACCAACGGGCAGGCGGACAACCGGATGGCTGTCCGAGGCTTCCAGAACCTGCAATTGTGCCAGAATGCTGCGCAAATCATTTGGCGCATGTTCGCCGTCAATCACCAGCCAGTCAAAACCGGCGGTTCCCATCAATTCGGCGCTGAAGGTATCGGCAAGACCGACCCAACAGCCGAATTGGGTCTTACCCATAGACAGGGCTTTCTTGAAGGGGTTCTGGGGGGCGGGCATGTGAATTGTCCTCGGGATGAATTTGGGCGCAGCCTAGACCCGAGTAGGGGACAATGACCAGAGGCCCTTTCTCAGATCACCTTGATCACGTCCTTATCGATGGCCAGCATATACCCGCGCCGCGCGATGTTCTTGACCAGCAATTCACTGACGATCTGGTTGCCCAGCGTATCGCGCAGGCGTTTGATGCGTGTCGCTCCCGCAGCTTCGTCACAATCGGAAGCCAAACGTCCTGATATCACGCCCTCGATTTCTGAACCGGACATTACATCATCATCCATCCGTGCCTCGGCCAGCACGGACATCGTTTCCATCGCCGCGGCGGTCAGCTTGAAACCGAGGTTGTTGAGGTAAACTGTATTTTCCTCACGGCTGATCAGTAACGAATTCACCTGAATGCCGACACGTTCGATCTGTGCCATGCGGCGGTTGAACGTCATCAACATGATCAGAAACACCAGTGCGGCGACCAACATCGCAGAGGCAAACACCAGAAGTACGAAAATCACCATCCGGTAGCTGGCCAGCGTGTCCGAAAATGCTGTGCCTGACTGGGCAAGGATTTCCAGCAGTTTGATCGTGGCGCCGCTGGTCAAATCGTCGTTCTCGACAAAGATGCGTTCCACCTGCGCGTTGAACAGGTTCGCGTCGGGCAAGGTCCAGAACAGCACACCGGCCCCGACGATCAACAGGGCGACAATGGCCACGATGCCATAGCCGACAAAACGGCGCAAATCAGAAGCGGAGGTAGTTTTGTCCGGCACTGTCTTTCCTTTGAGCAAGCCCGTCGTCACCGAAGGTAGAGACGACGTGAAGCAACGTCCAGCCTTGGGCGGCAAGACGCGGGGCCAGTTCAGCAGTGGCTGATCTGGCATCGCAGGCCCCGTTTATCTGCGCCACACCGTAATGAAGCCGCAACGGATCGTCCTGTTTGGCTTTGTAATCGGCATAACACTCCGCCGCCTGGGCAGGGAGGGTGCAGCCAATCAAAAGCCCGAAGGCAAGGGGAAGGTAAAGATGTTTCATGCCACCATCTTTGGGCGTTCGCGCAGTGATATTCAATATCCGCCAAACGCCTGCGTTCTTGTTATCGGATATCAGGGCCCTGTTATTGCCTGTCTCGGCGGGCCAAACCCAAAGTGATCCCATCAAAGCACGGGCTGTCCCGCACCGCGCAACAGAAAGGATCACCAATATGTACCGCAAGTTCATCGCCACTGTCGCCGCCGCATCCATCGCGTTGACAACCTTGGGGTCGCTTCCGGCTTTCGCCGGGGACCGCCAGACCGCCAACACCATTGCCGCAATTCTGGGATTGGCCGTTGTGGGCAAGATCATCCACGACAGGAATGACAAGAAGAAGCAGGCCGGCAACCATCAGCAAACGCCGGATTACCGGACCCCACAGTATGACAGGCCTATTCACCAGAAGCCTGATTACAGGAAACCTGCCTATCAGCCGCCGCGCTATGATCAGCCCAAGCCGCGTCCCTTGCCGGACCGGGTGAACCGCAAGCTATTGCCCGAGGAATGCCTGCGCAGGGTAAAGACCCGCCGCGGCAGTGTGCGGATGTTCCCCAACCGTTGTCTGGAACGGAATTATCGGTTCGCGCACCGCTTGCCGCGCCAGTGCAACTATATCTTCAACACCCGTCGCGGCGAGCGGCGTGGATATGAGGCGCGCTGCCTGCGTGAACACGGATTCCGTTTGGCGCGGGGGTAACATCGCGCCTTGATCCGGGTGGGTCCCTTCACCCGGTTGACTGGGGAGGATGTTCGGGCATCCTCCCTTTTTCGTATTGAGCCTTTGGTCGGTTTGCGGTCTTGAAGGTTTATGAAACCAGATTTTGAATTTGAACGCGCCGCTGCGGCGCAGGGGTTCACCCGCATTGCAGGTGTTGATGAAGTGGGTCGCGGGCCCTTGGCCGGTCCGGTGACGGCAGCGGCGGTGATTCTGGACCCTGCGCGTATCCCCGAAGGCCTGAACGATTCCAAGAAGCTCAGCAAGAAAGCCCGCGAACGGCTTTACGCCGAGATTATGGAAGTGGCCGAGGTCAGCATTGCCCATGCCTCTGTTGCGGAAATCGACGAGATAAACATCCTGCGTGCCAGCCATCTGGCAATGATGCGCGCGATTGCGGGGCTTAAGACACCTGCCGATTATGTTTTGGTCGACGGCAACATGTTGCCACGCGATCTGGTCCTGCCCGCCCAGACGATTATCAAGGGCGATACCCGTTCGCAGAGTATTTCGGCGGCCTCAATTATGGCCAAAATTTGTCGAGATTGTGTCATGTTGTCCCTTGCGCAACAGCACCCCGGATATGGCTGGGAATCCAACATGGGATATGGATCAAAAAGACACATAGAGGCGCTTCAAGAACTTGGGGTTACCCCACACCATAGACGTTCGTTCAAACCCGTACACAAGATGTTGTAGCAAGAATTATTCTTAACCTTTTGATTCAAAAAACAAATTGACCGCGAATCATCTTTGACTCATCCTGATCCCAACAAACGAGCACAAAATGTGCCGGGGACCAGAGGCAGAAAATTGATGAAGACGATTGAAAAAAGTACCGCGGTGCTTCCATTGAACACGATCCTTGATGGCGACTGTATCGAGGCGATGAACGCTCTGCCGGAGGCGAGCGTTGACCTGATCTTTGCCGACCCTCCCTATAACCTGCAATTACGCGGCGATCTGATGCGCCCGGACAACTCCAAAGTAGACGCGGTTGACGACGAATGGGACCAGTTCGCCAGCTTTAAGGTCTACGATGAATTCACCCGAGCATGGCTGAAAGCTGCCCGTCGGTTGCTAAAGCCTAATGGTGCGATCTGGGTTATTGGCAGCTATCACAATATTTTCCGTGTTGGTGCTGCCCTGCAAGACGCCGGTTTCTGGATTTTGAACGACGTTGTCTGGCGCAAATCCAATCCAATGCCTAACTTTCGTGGCAAACGCTTTACCAATGCGCATGAGACGATGATCTGGGCGGGTAAAGACGAGAACTCCAAATACACTTTTAACTATGAGGCGCTGAAGGCGCTAAACGAAGGGATCCAGATGCGTAGCGATTGGGTGCTGCCAATCTGCACCGGTCATGAGCGCTTGAAGAATGAAGAGGGCGACAAGGCCCATCCAACGCAAAAACCCGAAAGCCTTTTGCACCGTATTCTGGTCGGTTCGACCAACCCCGGTGACGTAATCCTTGATCCATTTTTTGGAACTGGGACCACGGGGGCCGTTGCGAAAATGCTGGGCCGTGACTTCATCGGAATCGAGCGCGAAGAGGCCTATCGTAAGGTCGCGACCAAACGTCTGTCGAAGGTGCGAAAATTTGATCGCGAGGCACTGCAGACCACAACATCCAAACGCGCGGAACCACGTGTGCCCTTTGGCCAGTTGGTAGAGCGAGGCATGTTGCGGCCGGGCGAGGAACTGTATTCCCTGAATGGTCGTCATAAAGCCAAGGTGCGTGCCGATGGCACATTGATCGGCTCTGATGTCAAAGGATCAATCCATCAGGTTGGCGCGGCTTATGAAAAAGCGCCTAGCTGCAACGGGTGGACCTATTGGTGCTTTAAGAAGGACGGCAAACGTGTGCCGATTGACCTCTTGCGCCAGCAGATACGGGCCGAAATGGCCAACTGAGAATTGTCGTTTCCGGTAGCTGTGACTTGAAACCTGTCTTGCCAGACCCTCTGGCCGGTTGGGCCTGGCGAGGCTGCCCTTGCAAAAGGAAGACCGGAAACACACTAGAACACCGCCGGTGCCTGCGGCCTTCGTCACGAAGGTTGCCTATTAAAGGCACTTACCTTAGCCCCGCCCTTGTGGCGGGGCCTTTTTCGTTTCGCACAGGGGTGCCTGACAGCGAAGGAAAGGCCGAATTTTCCTTCTAGTTCAAACGCTTTTCTTGGTTTGCCTGTAACACCGCATGAACGTAACGCCCGTCAAATTCGGTCTTGCTCAATACATAGGCCACACCGGCGCTTGACGCTTTTTCCCACATGAAGGGCGATGGCCAGTCACTGATGATTATCACAGGAATGTTTGCGAAATGCGGATCGCGGGAAAGTTCCAGCGCGAAATCTGCACCCAATCCGTCAGGTAGATTGTTATCGAGCAAGATCAGGGAAACCTGTACCTTTTCCATCGCACGCCGCGCGGATTTCAGGGTTGCAGCTACCTCGATGTGGAACGGTTGCCGAGACCGGTTCATCACCCGTGTCATTTTTTGCCGGTCAAATTCGCTGTCTTCCACAATCAAACAGGTCTGATGGGGGCGGTATTTTGATAACTGGGTAATGTTCGACGGCATGACCTCGTCCCATTCATGTTTCACCTGAAGGGATGCCACAGAAGTATTAAGAATTGGTGCGACTCAGCGGGGCATCGGCGTCAGCCGTTTGTTATAGTCGCTCCAGTCGGAAATTTCGGGGTAATACGTCTTGCGCCATTGGCGTACCCGCGGGTTCATGATGCGCCGCCATAACGGTGGAACCATCGCCGCCATCGTCATCACCGGATATCCAAAGGGCAATTGCGGGGCCGCTTCGGTTCCATAATTCTGCAACACAGGAAAACGGCGATCGGGTTTATAGTGATGATCCGAATGGCGTTGAAGATTGATCAAGAGCCAATTCGATGCCTTATGGGCGGCGTTCCATGAATGATGCGGTTTCACGTGTTCATACTTGCCCTCGCCCAGATGTTTGCGGGTCAGGCCGTAATGTTCGATGTAATTGACCAGCTCAAGTTGCCAGATAGCAATGGCGGCCTGCACCAGAAACAGCATTACGCCGGACCACCCGCCAAGGAGCAGCGCAAGCAAAAGGCACGTTATTTGCATGATCCAATACTTCCAGAACGGGTTGCCAAAGCTATGCCAAGGCTGGCTTTTACGGGCCAGCATATCGGCCTCGGCTTTGAAGGCAGAGTGAAAACACTGGCGTAAAACCCTGGGATAAAACCGGTGAAATCCTTCGTTATACCGCGCCGTCACGGGATCGCGCGGGGTGGCAACATAGCGGTGATGCACCAGCAGATGCTCGGACCGGAAATGGGAGTAAAGCACCATGGCCAGCAATGCATCCGCCAGAAACCGTTCAACCCTGTTTTTCTGGTGCATCAATTCGTGGCTGTAGTTGATGCCGATGGTGCCGGTGATCACCCCAACGCCAAAGAACAGGGCAACACTTTCGAATAGACCCAAGTGATCGGCCTGCGGAACATACCAGATCAGCCCGAACACCGTCAGGAATTGCGCTGGCACCCAGAGCAGGGTAATCAGGCGATACCAATACAGCTCCTCGTCGCTTGCCTCGGTGTCGGCGTTATCCGTGTTCAACCCCAATACCGCATCCAGAATGGTAAACAGATACCATGTTACCAGCGGCAACAAGGCAATGGTCCAGCCGCCAAAGATTGCAGAGATCCACGCCAGAGGAATCAGCCCCAGCGACATCCAGAACGGTAGAGCGCGTGACAGACGGCGCAGTTCGGCGCGGGGGATGTCGGGGGTTTGTTTTGACATGGGCTATGACCTTAGAGGGCACAAGTTGGGGTGCGTATATCGCAGATTCACCCCAGTTCAAAGCGGCGACATGCGGTCAGCTCTGTGATAAATCGAAGGCCTTGCGCATGACGGTGGGCAAATCCGACGGGCGAAATCGATCCTGCGGCAGGAAAGCGCCAGCCGCGGTGGTTGGCACTGTGGCGCGCATCACGTTTAAGATCAGATGAAAATGCGTAAAGGTATGACGCACCTGACCATTCAGCAGGTGCCAATTGGCCTCAAGCGGGGGGGTGCCTGCCGGGAGGGGGGTCGACACATCAACCCACTCTGACCCGGGCCAGCCCAACATCCCACCTAGCAACCCTTTGTCAGGCCGTGTTTCCAGTAACCAGGCGCCGTCTTCCCTTTGTGCCAGATAGACAGTGCCATGGCGCACGGGTTTCGGTTTCTTTGGCGTTTTCTTGGGCAACTCTCCTTGTGTGCCTATGGCCCGCGCTGCACAGGGATCACGCCACGGGCAAATCCCGCAAGCGGGTGATTTGGGCGAACAAATCGTTGCGCCCAAATCCATCACCGCTTGGGCATAATCCCCAGGGCGTTTGGCAGGCGTCAATGCATCGGCACGGTCCATCAACTCTGGTTTGGCCGCAGGCAGCGGCGTGTGGATATCATAAAGCCGCGCCATCACGCGTTCGACATTGCCGTCCAGCACCGTATGGCGCAAATCAAAAGCAATCGAGGATACGGCAGCGGCGGTATAGGGGCCGATGCCGGGTAATTTAAGCAGGGCGGCATAATCCGCCGGAAACACGCCACCATGTTCATTGACCACTGCGCGCGCACATTTCAGCAGGTTGCGGGCCCGCGCATAATAGCCCAGTCCGGCCCATTCCGCCATTACATCCGCATCTCGCGCTGCGGCCAGATCGCGAACCGTGGGCCAACGGGTCACAAAGCGTTGGAAATAGTCGCGCACAGTCACAACGGTGGTTTGCTGCAACATGATTTCGCTCATCCAGATTCGGTATGGATCGGGCACAGCCCCTGCCTTGCGTTGCGCAGGCCCCACACGCCACGGCATTTCGCGGGCATGTACATCGTACCAGTCGAGCAAAAGGCCTGGCAGGTCAGTTATGTCGGGCGTATCACGCAATTTTTATGACTTCCGTTGCTTGCTTTGGTTGGTGCTGGAGGGTCGGCAGACTATTGTATAGATACGATCCAAAGGAAACATAACCATGCCGCCAAGGCGCACCAGTACAAAAGGGTTCAAACGCACGTACAGTTTACTGTCGGGGCAGATCCGGCGTGCATCTGAAACCCGCGGTTTTGCCCAGTCACGGCTTTTGACTCAATGGAGCGAGATCGCCGGGCAGGACATCGCCAGCATCGCCCAGCCTGTCGACATCGGGTATAGCCGCGGCGGCATGGGCGCGACCCTGACTTTGCTGACCAATGGCGCAAATGCGCCGATACTTGAGATGCAAAAGGAAAAGTTGCGTGCAAAAGTGAACGCGGTTTACGGCTATAACGCTATTGCCCGTGTGCGGATTACCCAGACGGCAGCGACTGGATTTTCCGATGGGAAAGTCGCCTTTGGCCATAAGAAGCCGGTTGCAAAACCCGCCCCTGATCCGGCGCTGCGACAAATGGCGGCAGAGGCAGCACAGCCTGTTTCCGACGATGGTCTGCGTGATGCCCTTGCACGTTTGGGCGAGAACATATTGAACAAGACAAACCGCTGAACAGCAGCAAAGGATACACATGATGCAGCGCAGAAACATGATACTTGGTGGCTTTGCCGTGCTTGGCCTTGGCGGCTGGGCGCTGACCAGCAATCTGGCAGGCAGCAGTCGTTCGACGGAATTGCCAAACCTTGCCAGCGCAGCAAATGCGCAGACCACAACAGGTGACGTTGACACCTCAAGCATTACCGAAATGGTACTTGGAAATCCCGACGCGGCGGTTACCGTGATCGAGTATGCTTCTTTTACCTGCCCGCATTGTGCAGATTTCCACAGTGGCGCCTTCAAACAGCTCAAGGCTGATTTCATCGACACGGGAAAGATCAAATTCATTTACCGCGAAGTCTATTTCGACCGTCCGGGCTTGTGGGCCTCGATGATCGCCCGCTGTGGTGGGCAGGAAAAGTTCTTTGGCATCGCTGAACTGATCTATAAGGGGCAATCCAACTGGGCCCGCGCAGGCGAACCCGCCGCGATTGTCAACGAACTGCGCAAGATCGCGCGTTTGGCCGGGATCGACAACGATACCATCGAAGCCTGCTTGCAAGACGCCGAAAAAGCCCAGACGCTCGTGGCTTGGTTTGAGGAAAACAAAAACAGTGACGACATCACGTCAACGCCCAGCTTCGTGATCAACGGGGCCAAGCATTCAAATATGCCCTACGCCGAGATGAAGGCGCTGATCGACACAGAGTTGGGCAGTTAATGAGTACTCCCAACTCGGGCCCTCTTGCCGGTTTGAAGGTGGTCGAGATGGCGCGTGTTCTGGCGGGGCCCTGGGCCGGGCAAACCCTTTCCGATCTGGGCTGTGATGTCATTAAGGTTGAAAGCCCCGCGGGCGATGACACGCGCCAGTGGGGCCCGCCCTTTGTGACGCGGGGAGAAGATGTCTCGGCGTCCTATTTCCACTCGACAAACCGCGGTAAAGCCAGTGTCACGATTGATTTTCGCACTGACGCCGGCCAATCCCAACTGAAAGACCTGCTGCGCGATGCGGACATTGTGATAGAGAACTTCAAGACTGGAGGCCTTGCGAAATACGGTTTGGATTATGACAGCTTGCGCGAGGAGTTCCCGCGACTGATCTATTGCTCCATCACCGGGTTTGGTCACACGGGGCCATATGCGCACCGCGCGGGATATGACTTTATCATTCAAGGAATGTCCGGCCTGATGTCGATCACTGGCGAACCGGACCGCCAGCCGCAAAAGTCGGGTATGGCGATCACCGATGTGTTCACCGGCGTTTATGCAACGACTGCCATTCTTGCAGCGGTCCACCAGCGCGGCCGGACGGGACGCGGTCAACATATTGATATGGCGTTGCTGGATTGTGCCGTGGCAATCACGGGCAATCAGGCGATGAATTATCTGACGACGGGCGTTGCACCGACGCGGATGGGCAATGCCCATCCCAACCTGACGCCCTACGAGGTATTCGAGACCTCGGACGGTCATATCATTATCGCGACGGGCAATGATGGCCAGTTCCAGCGCCTGTGCCGTCTACTGGGGCTCGATGATATGGCAACCGCGCCCGAATATGCCAAAAACGCGGACCGCGTTGCGCATAGGCCCGAAATGAACCGCCGGATCGAGGGGGCCACATCACAGCGGACCCGTGACGATTTGCTGGCGGATTGCGAGGCACATAACGTCCCGGCCGGTCCGATCAACAACCTGGATGATGTGATGGCTGATCCGCAAGTCGTGGCGCGCGGCATGCAGATCGAATTGGACGGTGTGCCGGGGTTACGGTCGCCTTTCCGGTTCTCGGATGCGGAACTGGCGCTGCACCGCCCCGCACCGAAACTGGGCGAAGACAATTGAGGTAGGGGGCGGTTTCTTTCCAAGAAACGCGGGAAACTTCGAAATTTCCCGTATCACGCCGGTTTGGGCAGCGCTTGCAAGGCTTTAAACAGTGGATTGTCCTCTGCCATCTCCAGCCGAACAGGCAGGGTAATCACCTTGCTGCGGAAACTTGCAGGCAGGCGGACTGCATCCTTTTCTGTGGTGACAAGCTGTGCACCGCGTGCCGCTGCGTCTGCTTCCAAACGCGCCATCAATGCAGCGGTAAGGGGCTGGTGGTCGTCTAAAGCTTCGGCATGGACGATCTGCGCGCCCAATCCGCGCAACGTCGCGAAAAACTTTTCCGGATGTCCGATGCCCGCAAAAGCAAGGACGCGGCTGTCGCTCCAGTCCATACCGGTTTGCAGCGGCTCCAGTCTGGCCCGCACATGGGGCAAATTGGCGGGAAGCGGTATTTTGGCGAAATCGTCCTGTGCGGTATCCTCTCCGATTGACAGCAATAGATCGGCCCGCGCCAGACCCACTGCGGCAGGTTCGCGCAACGGTCCTGCGGGCAGGCATAAACCGTTGCCAAATCCCTTGGCTGCATCGACGACAACAACAGATAGATCATAGGCCAGGGCCGGGTTCTGAAAACCGTCATCCAGTACGATGACCGTGGCGCCTGCCGCCTGCGCGGCCGTGGCCCCAGCTGCGCGGTCCTTGGCCACCCAGACTTCGGCAAAGGCCGCTAACAGTAGCGGTTCGTCTCCGACGTCGGCGGCCTTGTGCCGCGCGGGGTCAACCCGCACCGGACCTTCAAAGGTGCCACCATAGCCACGCGAGACGATATGCGGTTCATGAAACAGCCCGCGCAAATGTTCGACCACGGCCATCACCGTCGGTGTCTTGCCAGTACCGCCGGCGTTGATGTTGCCGATGCAGATCACTGGAACCGTCATGCGTTGACGCATCCCGCCTGCCAGTCGCCGCGCTGTGGCGCGTGCATAAAGCGCCCCTAACGGCTGCAGCGCAATGGCGCGCCAATCCGGTTCCGGCAGGTGCCAAAAGGCGGGAGAGCGGATCATGCGCGGCTAAGCTCCCTGTCCAATGCGTCTTGTACGAGTTCGATAATGCGGTCCGTTAATTCGGCGCCCTGGCTTATGACATCCCAGCCGGCATGCGCCATCGCTGCCGCTTGGTCGGGGGCGATCAAACGGGAAACTGCAGTGCCCAAGGCATCCACGTCATTGACGATCCGCGCCGCGCCGGCAGCGGCAAGGCGGGAGTAAGAGGGCATGAACTGGCGCAGGCGCGGGCCATAAAGGATCGCGGACCCCAAGGAAGCTGCCTCCAGAGGATCACAGCTGCTGTTGCCCTGTATCAAGGTGCCTCCCAGAAACGACACGGGTGCCAGTCGGAAGAAAAGCCCGCGTTCGGCGGAGTCGCCGGAAACCAGCAATTGCGTGGTGTCATCAGGGAACTGGGCATCGTCCCACTGGGCCGTTGTGATACTGCGGCTTGCCGCCTGTTCAACCACCTTGGTCAGTTTGTTGGGATCATCGGGTTGCAAGATCAGCAACAAGCGGTGTGATAGCCGCAGCGCCTGTTTATGGGCATCGAGTATGATTCCGATTTCCCTGTCCGACACACCTGCAGCAAACCAGGCAGGCCGCCCCCCCATTGCGGCGGACAATTCGTTCAGATCGCTGTCTACACATGGCAATACCTGCCCACCTGCAAGAAGCGGCCCGGTCTGGGTGAGGGATTTGGCGGACAGTCCAAGGTGATTCAGCCGTTTGTGATCGCTTTCCGATCTTGCAAAGACGGCATTGAATCGTGATAAGAGCCGACGTGCCAAAGCGGGCAGCCAGCGGTCGCGGCGGCCGTCAAAACCACGGGCATCGGCATCTATCAGGAACATCGGACACCCGCGATCAGCCGCTTCGAGCACAAGATTAGGGCGCAGACCGCCCCAAATCCATATGCAGGTGTCCGGCCGCCAGTGGTCAAGGAAAGCGCTTACCGCAGAGGGATGTTCACCGGGAACGGCGATCTGGATCAAGGCACTGTCGGCGCGGGCAGGCGCAGGCCGTTGAGCGCCCGCTTGCTCGGGCAGGGTGATCAAGACCTGCAATCCTTCCCGCACCGTGACCAAGCGTAAGGCAAAGTCTTGCACCGCGAGCAGGTTGCCGGGTTCCCCAGCATGTATCCAGACCAGTTCGCCCTTTATGCGCGGTCGCACAGGTGCTTCTTCCGGCACTTTTGTGGCGTGCCGGGTCAGCGCACGGTAGGCCGTCAGCCCCAGAGACGACCGCGCCATCAGAAGTTAGCCCAGCTCTTCGGTCGAAGAGGCTGGTGTTTCCTCGTCCCGAAGCCGGTGCAAATGCGCGATGAAATAGCGCATATGGGCGTTGTCGACCGTGCGTTGCGCTTCGTTTTTCCATGCATCGAAAGCGCTGGCGTAGTTCGGGAAAATACCAACAACATGGATGTCATCGACGTTTTTGAATGTGTTTTCACTGGGATTTACCAGTTCGCCGCCAAAGACGAGGTGCAAGCGTTGGGTCATGTCAGGATCCTTGTTGATACGGGCAGGCGCAATAGCTGCGTACCCAGATGAGGGTCGTCACGCAAGTGCGTCGATTAAAGCAGCGCAGGCCGGATTACCGCCTGCCACCACACCATTCAGCCGTGGGTCGGCATTGTTAAACCGTAGGGGTGCACCGGTCCGGTCAAAGGTGACGCCGCCAGCCTCGGCCACGATCAGCGCCCCAGCGGCGATGTCCCATTCCCAGCTCTGGCGCAGGGTTATCATCGCTTCGAACCGGCCTTCCCCGACAAGCGCGAGGCGGTAGGCAAGCGAGGGCCGGAAGCTGCGCTTGAAATCAGGCGCGATGTTTGTTTTCCAGTGCGTGCCGTGCAACGCGGGCTTGGCAGCCAGCACCGTAGACTGTCTGAGCGGTGATTGATCTGACACGATGATTGGCACACCATTGCAGCTGGCCCCATGGCCCTTGGCTGCTGCATAAAGCTTGTTTCTTAGCGGGAGGTAAACAACTGCGGCTGTGATAACCCCGTGTTCGGCCACCGCGATCGAATGTGCCCAGGTGTTTGACCCTTCAACAAAGCTGCGGGTGCCATCAATCGGATCAACGATAAACACGCGTTCCTGGGACAAGCGATCTGAGTTGTCTTCGGTTTCTTCCGACAGCCAGCCATAATCCGGACGGGCCAGCCGCAAGGTCGACAATAACTGGGCGTTGACTGCCAGATCGGCTTCGGTCACCGGTCCGGCATCATCGGCCTTGTCCCAGCGCTGAGCTGTGGGGCCGGTAAAGCTGGTGGCCACGCGCCCCGCCATCCGGGCCGCGTCGATCAGCAGGGGCAGGTCATGCGCCGGCAAGTGTCATCCCTTCGATCAGGAGGGACGGCACAACGCGGCTGAGGTGCGTGCGCGCGTCATTGGCCGGGATTATCCGGCGCAACATATCGCGTAGATTGCCTGCGATGGTACATTCGTTGATGGCATGGGTGATTTCTCCGTTTTCGATCCAGAAACCGGCAGCCCCGCGTGAATAATCACCGGTATTGGGGTTGATGGTCGAGCCGATCATCGAGGTCACCAGCAGCCCAGTACCCATTTCGCGGACCAGTTCCGCACGGGTCTGCTCGCCTTGTGTCAGTGATACATTCCAATTTGTCGGGCTGGGCGCGGATGATGTGCTGCGGGCTGCATTGCCGGTCGGAGCCATCTTCAGTTTACGGGCATTGGCCAGATCAAGCGTCCAACCTTGCAATACACCATTTTCGACGATGACCCGTTTGTGCGTTGGCAGGCCTTCCGCGTCAAAGGGACGCGAACCGCTGGTGCGGGGGCGGTGCGGATCCTCGATCAATGACAGGTGATCGGGCAAGACGGCCTCGCCCATGGCTTCGCGCAGAAAGGACGCGCCGCGGGCGACCGCACTGCCGTTCACGGCAGAAAGCAGGTGGCCGATCAGGCTGGAGGAAATGCGTTCGTCAAACAGCACTGGATAGGCACCTGTTGGTGGTTTGCGCGCATGCAGGCGTTCCACGGCGCGTTTGCCTGCGGATGTCCCGATGTCGTCGGCTGTGCGCATGTCGCTTTGAAAAATTCGTCCGTCACCATCGTAATCACGTTCCATCCCGGCGCCTGTTCCCGCGATTGCGACACAGGACAGCCCGCGGTCCGAGCGGCTGTATCCACCCTCGAAACCGTTGGTCATGGAGGTAAAGACCCTGTGTGTGCCATAGCCTGCACCGGCCGATTGCACCTGTGTGACACCCTTGACGCCAAGAGCGGCGGCTTCGGCGCGGGCCGCATCGTCCTGTAGGGCTTCTGGCGACGGCTCTGGCGTAGGGTCACAAAGTTCCAGCGCCTCGACGTCCCATGATTGGGCCAGCTGGTCCGGCGCCGCAAGCCCTGCGTAGGGATCCTCGGGGGCTTCTCGTGCCATCGCGACCGCCCGTTCAGCCATCTCTTCGATGGTGCGGTTTGAGGTGTCAGAGGCCGACACGGTCGCCGCACGTTGCCCGACAAAGACGCGCAAGCCGATGTCGACACCTTCGGAGCGTTCGGCCTGTTCCAAGACATTGCCGCGCACATCTACAGAAACCGATGTCGCCTGCACGGCCTTGGCCTCGGCACAGTCGGCGCCGGCTTTGGTGGCGGCCTGCAAAAGCGATTTGGTCAGCGCATCCAAAGGCTGAATCATAAGGGAAAGCTCCGGTTTGAGTTGTAAGCAGAGGTAACCCGCGCCCCCTCAAAGAACAAGGGACGCATGTTCAAAGGGCCCGGCATGTGCTGCGCCCAGATATTGACTGCCATTTTTCCAGCCTGCGCGCCGGTTAGCGCAGGCGTTGCCCGTTTGCCAGAATTTGACCTTCGGGGGTAAATTCGATCTTTGACTTCAGCGTGTCGGGCGCATCACCGGGTACGGCAAACAGACCCATCATCATCCGTGCACCCATCGCCTGATCCTGTGGCAACACGCCCATCGCGACCAGCTTGTCCAGCAATCCGTTACCCCCTGCCAATGCAAAATCCACGTCACCCACAGGGTTGCCCGCACCCGGCAACAGACCGGCCGCGGCGCCATCAAAGGTGATGTTGCCCGCGCCTTCCAGTCTGGCTCCCGCAGCGCTGACCAGCAGTTTACCAAGACTCACATCTTTTAACGCGCCGGGGGCCCCTGTCATCTGGGCGGCGGCGTCGGGGTTCATCCAGTCGACCAACAACTTGGCTTTGCCGGTCAGGTCCAACACAACGGTTGCCGGATCACGGGGCAATTGGGCGGCGGGGTCAAACATGCTCCAGATGATATCGGACATGGTAAAATCGCGCAGCTTCAACCCCAAGGCAAAATCCTGCGCCTCGTCCGATTTGCTGACCGGCATCGCAATGTTAAAGCCGCTCTCGGCCATCTTGATTTCAAAGGGGAAAGGCATCATTTCCATCGTGACGCCCACGCTCACGTCGCGTTGGGCCACGTCATAGGCAAGACCGTCCGCGCCCACCTTGAAGGCAAAATCGCCACCCTGTGACGCGGTTTTCATCACATAGTTGCCATTCTCGGGGTCTTTGATATCAAATTCTGAATTTCCGGATGCATAGCTCAGAGTGCCCGCCACATCGAACCCGTCTGCCAAAATCATCGCCATATCGGCGTCTTTTGCCACTTCAAGCGGAATCTCGCCCTGACCTGCCAAGGTAATGCCGTTCATGGTGCCTTTGATCGCACCTTGGGCCTCCGCCTCGTCGGGGTTCTTGACAAAAATGTCAAAACTCACATTTTCAATGCTCCCGGTCTGATCATAGCCGCGCATATCTCCGATGGTCATGGTTGTCGTGCTGCTTAGATTGGTGCCGGTAAATTTCATTCGCGCGTCCTGCGCGGTCATCTGTTCATCGCCCACCTGCATCTGGGTCATGTCCATCGCAAAAGCTTGCGCGGTATAGAGATAGGTCATCGCCCTGGGGGTGCCGCTGGCAGTCATCGCATGACCGGTTTGTGTAAAGTTCATGGTCATGGCAAAGGGTTGCCCGTCTGCAGTCTCGTCCTTGCCGGTCACTGTGAGCGGCATGGTATTCGGCATCACAACGGCAACCGTGCCATCGCGGTTCTGATTAAAATCAATCGTCCCCAGCGACATTGTCATCGTCCCCTCGGTATCGGGGACGGCAAAACTAAAGCTGATGTTGCTGACCGTCAGGTCATCACCATTCACCGTTTCGGTCGCGGCAATTTTATACCCCATGCCTTCCATGTAATCCCGCCAGTCGCCCCAGACGTCCTGTGGTGCCAAGTCCGCCCAAGCGGCCTGTGCGACAAGGGAAAAGGGCAATGCGAGGCCAAGAACAATCGGCGTGAAACGGGACATGGGAAATTCCTTTTTGGCGATGTTTGCGCAAAGTCGGTCAAAGGCTGGACAAGGTCAAGCTGTCTGGTCGGGGCTGGACCAATCTTCGGCGGAAGACTACCACATGCCGTAATGGAAATGCAAAAACCACAAAACTGAACAGAGGGAATGCGACACCATGGACCTGCAAAACAAAACTGTCATGATCACCGGTGCAAGCCGTGGAATCGGGGCCGAAGCAGCGCGGATTTTCGCAAAGGCCGGCGCAAACGTGGCTTTGCTGGCCCGCTCCGAAGGGGCACTGGACGATCTGGTCAGAGAAATCGGAAAAGCGGCTATTGCCATTCCTTGTGACGTCGCCAGTTACAACGATATGGAGACGGCTGTGGCGCGGACGGTTCAGGCATTTGGCGGTCTTGACGTTTTGATCAACAACGCCGGGGTGATCGAGCCGGTCTCGCATTTGGCTGACGCGGACCCCGATGCGTGGGGCCATGTGATCGATATCAACCTCAAGGGTGTATTCAACGGCATGCGGGCAGCCTTACCTGTTATGAAGGCAAACGGCGGCGGTTCTATCCTGACCATTTCGTCGGGCGCGGCACATGGGCCAGTCGAGGCATGGAGCCATTATTGCGCCTCCAAGGCCGCCGTTCACATGCTGACCAAATGCATTCATCTGGAAGAAGCCGAGAATGGCATCCGCGCCATCGGTCTGTCGCCGGGCACAGTCGCCACACAGATGCAGCGTGAGATAAAGGCGTCGGGCATCAACCCGATCAGTAAACTGGCGTGGGAAGATCACATTCCCGCCGACTGGCCCGCCAGATGCCTTTTGTGGATGTGCGGCGCAGAGGCGGACGGTTTTACCGGCGAGGAAATTTCGCTACGCGACGAAGGCATCCGCCGGGCAGTGGGCCTGTCATGATCAATCTGGCCAAAGATGGGGGCATCTGGACGGTTAGGATCAACCGGCCGGATAAGGCGAATTCCCTGACCCATGCCATGCTGACCGAACTGGCCGAGATCATGGAAAGCGCAGGGGCTGCCCGCGCTGTGATTCTGACAGGGCGCGGCAAGGTTTTCAGTGCCGGTGCCGATCTGGACGAGGCGCGTGCGGGTCTTGCGACATCTGATGTGTGGGAACGTTTGTCGAGTGCCATCGCCGCCCTACCGGGTCTGACGATTGCTGCGTTGAACGGCACGCTGGCGGGCGGGGCCATGGGCATGGCACTGGCCTGCGATTTGCGTATTTCCGTGCCGACAGCAAAGTTCTTTTATCCGGTGATGAAACTCGGCTTCTTGCCGCAACCTTCTGACCCCGCGCGAATGGCCGCGCTGATAGGCCCTGCACGGACCAAGCTCATGCTGATGGGCGGGCAAAAGATTGAAGCGCCCGAGGCACTTAGTTTCGGTCTGATCGACCGCATCGTCGAACCGGATAACCTGTTGAATCAGGCGCAGGAGCTTTGCACCCTGACCGTCGCGGCCAAAGCGGATGTGGCCGCAGACATTAAACGGCTGTGCAGCCTTTAGATCAGCGGCACAAAGGGTACGTCACAGGCGGCAAGGACAAGTAGGGCGGTAAGGGTCAGGAAGATACGCATCGAAGCCTCGTTTTGTTTTTCGCCACCGTCAGCCGTGGGGCAGGCCCTGTCAAGACCAGGACCTGCTGCGCCGCCACATCGCCTAGGAAACCATAGGCAAATCCGCCTTCCTATCGCAAAAAACTTGAACCTTGCCATCAAGGCAGGCAAGAGCATGGCGCAACGGGCCCGTAAAGCAAGGCGATACCATGCAATTTGATCTCTCTTCCCAGCCGGAAATCGTGCAGCAGGCCTTCGGCTATGGTGTGCAAGGCTGGGATCTGGCAATGACCTGGCTGCTGAGCCCCGCTGCTTGGTCGCAATTCGCGCTGCTGGTTCTGGCATGGTTCCTTGCGGGATTGATCTCGCGCAGGTTAAAGCCCGCGCTGAAAAAACTGATTGATCCGGGCGATAACGAAACGATCTTTGCGACGCCGCGCCGCTTTATCTTGCCGTATCTTGCGCTGATCTCTCCCTTGCTGGCCTATGCCTTGACCGGCGTTGGCGAAGGCATCGTGCGGTCGCTGTTTGATTCCGGTGCTGTCATTGCGTTCGGCAAACGCCTTTTCCTGTTTCTGGCGGCCCGTGCGTTGGTACGCGACATCGTCAAGGATCCGTTTCTCAAGCTGTTGGGGCGATACATTCTGCTGCCAATCATGGCGATCTATACGCTGGGTCTGTTGGATGTCGCGAGCGCTGCCCTGACCGACACGATTGTCGGCGTCGGCAATATCCGCTTTTCATTGATGACGTTGGTGCGTGGATTAATTGCCGGATCGTTGCTGTTCTGGCTGGGGCAGTGGTCGAATACGCAAACCACTGCCCTGATTGCCAAAAACGAGGAAATGCGTCCTTCAATCCGGCAGCTGTTGATCAAAACCGCTGAATTCTCGATCTTCGGTTTGGCGTTTTTGCTGTTGATGAACATCATGGGGATCAACCTGAGCGCGCTCGCCGTCCTGGGGGGGGCGATTGGTGTTGGTCTTGGGTTTGGTCTGCAAAAGATCGCATCGAACTTTATTTCGGGTGTGATTCTGCTGGTTGAAGGACAGGCAACAGTTGGCGACTATGTGGAACTGGACGGTGGTGAACAGGGCAAGATCGTCAAAATGATGGCACGTGCCGCGATTCTTGAAACCTTTGATGGTCGCTGGATCGTCGTCCCGAACGAAGATTTTATCACCACACGGGTGGTCAATTACTCCGACAGCGGCTCCGCCAACCGGTACGAAGCGCCGTTTTCGGTTAGCTATGATACGGATATCAACCTCATCCCGCCATTGATCGAAGCGGCAGTTGCGACACATCCCGAAGTACTGGACCTGCCCTATCCTCCCGATTGCGAGCTGCGCGGTTTTGGCGACAACGGCATAGATTTCGCTGTGGAATTCTGGGTTAACGGCCTTGACGATGGACCAAACAAATACACTTCTGATGTATTGTTCCTGATTTGGAATGCGTTAAAAGACGCGAACATCGAAATCCCCTATCCGCAGCGTGTGGTCGAGATTAAGGGCGGATTTCCGAAAGTGGATACATGAAACATGGCGTAGTGATCGGGGCTGGCCCCGCAGGGTTGATGGCGGCCGAAGTTATGGCACAGGCAGGGCTGCGTGTAACGGTTTGTGAGGGAAAACCCTCGGTTGGGCGCAAGTTCCTGATGGCCGGAAAATCGGGCCTGAACCTGACCAAAGACGAAGCTTTTGTGCCTTTCATGGAGGTGTTTGCCGAGGCCCGCAGCCCGCTCACTCCGATGATCGAAAGTTTCGGGCCGGATGCCGTGCAAGACTGGGCGCGGGGATTGGAGCAGGAGGTTTTTACCGGCTCGACGGGACGCGTATTTCCCACGGCAATGAAAGCGTCGCCGCTGCTGAGGGCCTGGATGGGGCGGCTGGCCGATCTGGGAGTAGCGGTCAATACGCGCTGGATGTGGCAGGGGTGGGACGGAAATGTATTGGCGTTCCAGACCCCAGAGGGCGTGCAGACGATTGCTGCCGATGTGACAGTTCTGGCCTTGGGCGGGGCAAGCTGGTCGCGATTGGGCGCGACGGGCCAATGGGCCGGTATCCTTGCGGAGAAAGGCATCCCCCTTGCGCCTTTCGAAGGATCAAATGCAGGCATTCAGGTCCCATGGTCGGATCATATGACAAAACATCTGGGTACCCCGCTGAAAGGTGTCGCGTGGCGGGCTGGTCCCTATTATTCGCGCGGCGAGGCGACCTTGTCCGCGCAGGGTCTTGAAGGCGGCGGCATTTATTCCGTATCGCGTGGCGTGCGCGAAGGGCATGACCTGTTCCTTGATCTTCTGCCGGATCTGTCCGTGCCGGAAGTGACCACCAGATTGCAAGCCCCACGTGGCAAGGCGAGCCTGTCCAACCACCTGCGAAAAACGCTCAAGCTGACACCTGCGCAAATCGCTTTGGTTCAGGAAATGGCGCGGCCGTTGCCGGACAAGCTCCGGGCGACAGCCCGTTTGCTCAAGGCCCTGCCGATTAAGAACGCAGGGCTGCGCCCGATGGACGAAGCGATTTCGACCGCTGGCGGTATTCCGTTTGTGGCGATGGATGCAGGGCTGATGTTGCGCAACCTCCCCGGCGTTTTTGCCGCCGGAGAAATGCTGGACTGGGAAGCGCCCACTGGTGGCTATCTTATTTCGGCCTGCTTTGCGACGGGCCGTTGGGCCGGTCAGCATGCGGCTGAATGGGCGATCTCGGCGGGGTAAAACCTGCCTACGCCGGCTGCTTGGCCTGTGCGGCCTTGAAAGCGTCACGCTCGCGCATGGTTGCGGCCCACTGGCCAATTTTGTCGTTGATCCGCGGAAACCCCGCGCCAATCGACCAGTTGATACAATGTACCGCCAGAATGTCGGCATGGGTCATTTGATCACCCATCAGGAAAGGGCCCTCAAGGCGTTCGGCCAACAGATCAGCGGCGCGGGTGAATTCGTTCTTCAGGCTGGGCTTTATTTCGGGCACGCGGTGCTCTTCGGGAAAAACAAAGCTGTGTTTTGCAGCCGCCCAGAGAATCGCATCAAATTCGTCGATCAGCCAGAATGTCATCGCGTCCTGACGTGCGCGGGCGATGGTGCCGGCAGGCGCGGTCAATTTGCCATGTTTATCACCCAGATAGGTCATGATGGCGACGCTGTCGGTCAATATCTGATCACCGTCCAGAAGCGCGGGTATCTTGCCAGACGGGTTGTATTCCATCGCTTCACGGGTGCGCGGACCCGCGGCGATATGGGCATAGTCCTCACCCAACTCTTCAAGCATCCACATGACACGGAAGGCGCGGGATTTCGTGGCTCCGACAACGGTATACATAGTTTTCCCTTTCAGCGGTTTTTCTGTGCGCCGAGCATCGCGAGGCGAATGAAGGCACGTTCGACCAGCGCAATCGCGGGCGCATTCTGCCCTGCAGAACGCAGGGTCAGATCGGTATCGGTCAGGACAGAGAGCGCTGTTTCCAGCTTGGCAGCCCCCCAGCTCTTGGATTGCCGCGCCACGCGATCGCGATCCCGTACGCCGTAGATCGGGGCGCCGGGATTGGCCGCAATACGGTACAATGTGCGAAAATGACGGGTTGCCATGATGGTTAGGTTGACGGCGGTGACACCCTGGGCTTGCAGCTTGCTCATGACGGGTCCGATGTCACGGGCACGGGCCTCCGCCACCACATGCAGAATATCATCGACATCCGCCTCGGTGGAGGTGGGCGCGCAGGCGGTAACGTCATCCGCGCTGAGCGGGGCGTCGTCGTTCAGTTTATACAGCGAAAGCTTTTCCAGCGTCTGGCGGAAATCCCCCGGATCAATGGCACGCGCCAGATCGGTGAGGGCTGCCATGGCGTCATTGTCCGGGGTCAGCTTGGCATCGGACAGCATCCGCTCTATCTCGGCGCGGTCGGGCGGGTTGTCATAGATCGCGACCGCATAGCCGTTTGGATGCGCCTCGAAAGCCTTGCGCACCTTGGACGTTTTCTTGAGATCGCCCCCTGTGACAACAATCTGGGCATCACCGGGTTGCCAGTCTTTCAGCGTGTTCAAAAGGATCTGCGCAATATTGTCATTGGCATCTTCGACAAATGCAGCGCGCGGGCCCGGGAAGAACCCGATCGCTTTGATCGCATCCATCAACATTGCGGGTTCACGTCGCAATTCGGCGGCGGGAATGCGGGTCAGGCGCATCTCTTCTTCGGCTTGTGTGCCAAGCAGCGCCTTGAGGAATTCCTGACGCTTCAATGCCACGCGCATGGCATCACTGCCAAAGATCAGTAGGCCGGTTTTGTCCTTGTCCGGACTTTTGAAATAGGCATTTGCGTCACGCGGGCTAAGCTTCATATGCTGAGATCGGCAGCGTACAACCGGTCGACAATCTGGTCGGCCATGATATTCATCAGACGCTCTTGCGAGTTCTGTTCGCCTGCCAAGGTTTCGACTGTAGTGCCGGTAGCGGAATAGCCGACAAAGTTTTCGACCTTGCCCGAGGTCAGAATTTGGCCGGTCGCCAGATTGCGCAGGCTGTATTGCACGTTGGCAATGCGGTTGAAACGTCCTGTGTCACCTTCGCGGTCAATCGCGAGTTGCGCCTGTGAAGTGTTGATCACCATCGACAAGGCAAAAGCCGGATCATCACTGCGCCCCAAGCGATTCTCAAGCTCGCGCACCAGAAGATAGCTGTCCTGACTGCCGGGCGGGTCAACGGCGACGCGATTTTGCAAGGTGGCCCCCGAACCACCCGGTGCATAAACAGGCTCGAACCCGCAGGCCGCAAGAACCAGCGGAGCAAGAAGCATGATGCGGCGGTTGCAGCCCTTCCGGTTTTCTTCGAGGTCAAGCGCATCGCTTCTTGCGATTGTGCGCGGCACGGGGCCGCTAACAAGCGATTCGATCGAAGCTGAAAGTGTTTTAAGCGACAACATTCACAATCCGTCCGGGCACAACGATTACTTTTTTGGGCGTCGCACCATCAAGGGTTCGAATGACAGCTTCATGGGCGAGGGCGATTTTTTCAACCTCTTCTTTCGACATATCAGCAGGAACGGTGATTTCCGCCCGCCGCTTGCCGTTGATCTGGATCGGCAGGGTGACTTGGTCATCAACCAGCATAGCCTCATCCGCTTTTGGCCACGGGGCGGTGACGATCAGCCCTTCACCACCCTGATGTGCCCAGATGTCTTCGGCCAGATGGGGTGTCATCGGGGACATCAGCTGTGCCAGTGTCATCACGGCCTCACGCTGCGCGGCATGGCTGGCCTTGGATTTGTGCAAGGTCGCGGTGAATGCATACAGCTTGGCGATGGCCGCGTTAAAGCCGAAGGATTCGACACCCATCGTCACATCGTGGATGGTTTTATGCATGGTACGCAGCAGTTCTTCGTCGCCCGTGCCAGCGGCATCCTTGCCCATCGCGCCGATCCGGTCGCAGATGTTCCAAACACGGCCAAGATGTTTGAACGCCGCTTCGGCACCTGACGCGGTCCATTCCACGTCCCGCTCAGGGGGCGAATCGGACAGGACGAACCAGCGGGCGGTATCCGCGCCATAATTCGAGATGATGCTCAGCGGGTCCACGACGTTGTTCTTGGACTTGGACATCTTGGCGGAGGGGATGATTTCGACTTCGCTCCCGTCTTGCTTGAGGTACGCCTTGCCATCACGCAGATCGACCGCTTCGGGATAGTGGTAGGTGGGCCGCCCATCCTGTTTTGGTGTTTGGTAGATGGCGTGGGTTACCATCCCTTGCGTAAACAATGCATCAAACGGCTCGATGGCCGATTCTGGCAAATGGCCGGTGATCTGCATCGCGCGGGCGAAGAAGCGTGAATAAAGCAGATGCAGAATCGCGTGTTCAATACCGCCAATGTACTGGTCGACGTTCATCCAGTACTTGGCGTCTTCCATGTTGGTCGGTGTTTTGGCGTCGGGCGCAGTGAAGCGGGCGAAATACCATGACGAATCGACGAACGTATCCATCGTATCGGTTTCGCGCTTGGCTGGCTTGCCGCAAGCCGGGCAGGCACAGTCGCGCCATGTCGGATGCCGGTCAAGCGGGTTGCCGGGCGTGTCGAAACTCACGTCATAAGGCAGCTCTATCGGCAGATTTTCTTTCTTTTCCGGCACCACGCCACAGGCATCACAATGCACAACGGGAATCGGGCAACCCCAATAACGTTGGCGTGACAGTCCCCAATCGCGCAGGCGGAATTTAGTGACGCCTTGGCCAACACCGTTTTCCTCGCAGAACGCGATTGCGGCGTCGATGGCTTCGTTTCCGGTCTGCCACTGTTCGCCGGCAAAGCCGCGGTTGTAGAACACCTTGTCAGTTTTCGCCGGCACAAAGGCTTCGGACAGTTCTTCCGCACTGTCGTCAGAGGGCAGGTAGGTTGAAATGATAGGCAGCTCGTATTTCGTCGCGAATTCAAAGTCGCGCTGGTCGTGCGCCGGACAGCCGAAAATCGCGCCTGTGCCGTAATCCATCAGGATAAAGTTGGCGATATAGACGGGCAATTCATGTGCCGTATCAAAAGGGTGGCGCACGGTGATGCCGGTATCAAAACCCAGCTTTTCGGCTGTTTCAATCGCTTCTTCAGTGGTGCCGCCCTTGCGGCATTCGGCGCAGAAGGCGGCAAGGTCGGGATTGTCCTTCTCAAGCAGTTTGGCGAGCGGATGATCTGGCGAGATGCCGACAAACGACGCCCCCAGCAATGTGTCGGGGCGGGTGGTGTAAACCTCTATCCGGTCATGGCCTTCGGGGGCATCGACGGTTGAGAACGCAAATTGAAGCCCGCGCGATTTGCCGATCCAGTTGGCCTGCATCAGCTTGACCTTGGCGGGCCAGTTATCAAGCGAATCAAGTGCGTCGAGCAGTTCTTCTGAATGCTCTGAAATCTTGAAGAACCACTGCGTCAGCTCGCGCCGCTCTACCAGCGCACCAGAACGCCAGCCGCGTCCGGCCTCGACCTGTTCATTGGCCAGCACGGTCATATCAACCGGATCCCAATTCACGATGGCGTTCTTGCGATAGACCAGACCTTCGGCAAGGAAATCAATGAATAGCGCCTGTTGCTGACCGTAGTATTCAGGATCGCAGGTTGCGAATTCACGGGTCCAGTCGATGGACAGGCCCAGCGGCTTCATCTGTTTCTTCATCTCCGCGATGTTGCCGTAGGTCCAATCCTTGGGGTGGCCGCCAATCGCCATCGCGGCGTTTTCAGCCGGCATGCCAAAGGCATCCCAGCCCATCGGGTGCAATACATTGTGCCCCGTCGCGATCTTGTAACGCGCAATCACGTCGCCCATCGTGTAGTTGCGCACATGACCCATATGGATGCGGCCCGACGGATAGGGGAACATCTCAAGCACGTAATACTTGGGTTTGTCGGCAGAACGAACCGCCTTGAAAATATCGTCTTTCTCCCAGGCTTTCTGCCAACGGGCTTCGATCTCGGCAGGGGTGTATCGGGACATCTCTTGGACCTTTTAGAATGGGGCTTGTGGCCCTTTAGAATGGAAAACGCCGGGCTGCTTATCTACAGGGCCCGGCGTGAAACAGTGTGAAAGAGGCTGGGCTCAGAACTTATTGTCAGCGATGCGCAATTCGCGTGCGCGGCTAAGAATCGCATCTTCAACGGCACGTGCGGTGGCTTTACTGACCGCGCGGCCGCCGCGGGTTTGCAAGGCGACGTTCAGCGAACGGGCATCAAGGGCAGGATCATCGACAAGTACCGTTGCCCTGTAGGCCTTGCCACCGCCCGGAGGGGTGCCATAGCCAGTGACGATCACGCCGGTGAAAGGATCAACCGATTGTACCGGCAGGAACGACAGCACTTCCAGCGAGGCGGACCAGAGGTATTTGTTGACCGCAATGGTGTTGTCGCCGGTCTTGCGGTTGAAGATCGACCAAATGGTATTCTCTGAGTTTGTCTCAATATTGCCAGGAATATTAGGATTCGACGCGCTGGCAGATTGCTGTGTGGTCCCGCCACCCAAAGAGCGTAGCGCACCACAGCCGCCAAGCGCCGCCACTAGGACAGTAATAAGGGCGATTTTGCATATGGTTATACGGGCCATGCCTGCGATCCTTTGCCTGTTTTGCAATGGTCTAACCAAGCTCTGCCGCCTGAGCAAGGCATATGTATAGAGGCGATTCCCCATGGATCGGCGCAACCCTGCGCCGATCCATGGGATGAAAGGTGCGGTCCTGATGTCAAAACTGTGGCAAAGCTGCACCATTGGTCAGGGCAATGTCGGGAAGCGTTTCAGGCTTCTTGCCAACCGAGGGCCATCAAGGGCAAACACCCTTCATACCCTTTCCGGATTCCCCGGCTTGGGCATGTGAATTATAAACCGAGGGTAAACTCATGAAAAAAGTTCTCTTCGCTACAACAGCTCTGGTTGCGACCGCCGGCGTTGCAG
>JBARCL010000024.1:0-2118 GCA_049794055.1 Sulfitobacter sp. | reverse complement strand
TTCTGCACCGGAGGTAACATATTCGACATCGTCATATCCAATCGAGGTGAGGAAAACCTCAAGCAACTCAAGGATCACGCTGTCGTCGTCTACTGCTAGTAGTCGCATAGCCTGTACTTTCTGCTCTGTACAACCAACGATATAATTTCGAGCAACGGTGCATCTGCGGGCTTTGTCAGCCTCATTCAGAATTTATCGAAATACACGGTCGGTCAGTTATTCATTGTCTTGAAATCCGGTCCTACTCCTTATGTGACATAATAACTGTAGACGAACTCCATTAAATTACCAACCCTTAGTTGAATTTCTTGCATCACGGATCATCTGAACCCAAGGCTGGACCTGTGTGCTGCAAGCGATTAGGTCTATCGCAGACGAAGGAACACGCCATGACCAAGCCGCCACTGACCCTCTATCTTGCAGCCCCGCGCGGGTTTTGCGCCGGCGTGGATCGCGCGATCAAGATCGTTGAAATGTCTCTGGAGAAGTGGGGTGCACCGGTGTTTGTGCGCCACGAGATTGTGCACAACAAATTCGTGGTCGACGGCTTGCGCGACAAGGGCGCGGTGTTTGTCGAGGAACTGGACGAATGCCCCGACGACCGGCCGGTGATCTTTTCCGCACATGGGGTGCCGAAATCCGTCCCCTCCGCTGCGGCGGCGCGGCAGATGGTGTTTGTCGATGCCACCTGCCCCCTGGTCAGCAAGGTGCATATCGAAGCGCAACGCCATGCCGATGCCGGATTGCAAATGATCATGATCGGCCATGCGGGCCATCCCGAAACCGTGGGCACCATGGGGCAACTGCCCGACGGTGAGGTCTTGTTGGTCGAGGCCCCCGATGATGTCGCATCGGTCACCGTGCGCGATCCTGCCAAACTGGCCTATGTGACCCAAACCACCCTTAGCGTTGATGACACCGCCGAGATTGTCGCGGCCCTGAACGCGCGGTTTCCGGCCATTGTCGGTCCGCACAAAGAAGACATCTGTTACGCCACCACCAACCGACAAGAAGCGGTCAAAGCGATGGCCCCGAAGTGTGACGCGATGCTGGTGGTTGGTGCGCCGAATTCCAGCAATTCCAAACGTCTGGTCGAAGTTGGTGCACGCGCCGGCTGTAAATACGCGCAACTGGTGCAGCGCGCCGATGACATCGACTGGCGCAGTCTTGAGGGTATCCGCAGCATTGGCATCACCGCCGGTGCATCCGCCCCCGAAGTGCTGATCAACGAGGTTATCGCCGCCTTTGACGCGAAGTATACCGTGACGCAGGAATTGGTGGAAACCGCACAGGAAAACGTCGAATTCAAAGTGCCGCGTGTGCTGCGCGCACCGGCTTGAACCGGAACTCCCCGCTTTACCTGCAAGCCGGTGCCGCCTAGGCTTGGCCGCAACATTTCGCAAAAAGGGCACCCCATGATTTCAGTGCAATTCCTGCTGACCGCACTGGTCGTTGTCATCATTCCCGGTACAGGGGTGATCTATACGCTGGCACTTGGCTTGGGTCAGGGGCGGCGCGCCGCGTTCTGGGCCGCGTTGGGCTGTACCTTCGGGATCATTCCGCATCTGGCAGCCGCAACACTTGGGCTTGCGGCTGTGCTGCACACATCGGCGGTGCTGTTCACCTTGGTGAAGTTCGCAGGCGTGGCCTATCTGCTGTATCTCGCGTGGCAAAGCCTGCGCTCGGGCGGCGCCCTTGCGGTCTCTGCCCGTCAAAGCGGCGACAGCGGGCTGGTGATTGCGCGGCGTGGTGCCCTGATCAACATTCTAAACCCCAAATTGTCGGTATTCTTTCTTGCCCTGCTGCCTCCGTTCCTAAGCGGGACTGCCGAAACCGCGACCTTTGAAATGGCGTTGCTGGGGGCCGTGTTCATGGCGATGACCTTTGCGATTTTCATTCTCTACGGCTGGTTTGCAGCGACCGCGCGGGTCTGGCTGCTGGGCTCTGAAACCGTCATGCGCTGGTTGAACCGTTCTTTCGCCGCGATCTTTGCCGCGCTCGCGGGCCGCCTTGCTTTCGAGCGGGCATAACGATGCAAATGATCGGCCGTATCCCCGCTGCGGCACTCCTGTTGGGCCTCGCCGGACTGATCCCTTTTATCTGGGCCGCCTTACTGGT
>JBARCL010000023.1:0-2352 GCA_049794055.1 Sulfitobacter sp. | reverse complement strand
CTTTGGCGGACGGCGATTTCCTGAGCGGCTTCAATCCCGGCGCTGAACTGGAAGCCTCGGTCGAACGGGTATAATCCGGAAGCGGGTTCACATCAGAGACATTAAGCACCCTCTCCTCTTCGCCTGAGCCTGCCGACAACCGCATCGCAACATCCGCCGGCGCCAGCGCCATGTTGTCTGTTGCGGCTCAAGAAAGCCATGCAGAAGCAGGGCAGAGCTTGGAACGGTTAGAGACAATGGTTGGCTTGATCGACGATCAGGACGGTTTGAAAGCGGCCGTTGATTTGAACACGCGGGTCACTGCGGAACTCGGCATCATCCTGACCCAAATCTGGCGCTTGGAAGCGGCACAAGGTGTCAGCGCAGGACAGCTTGGTGTGGTTGATGCGGCAACATTGGCAGACGAGCGGCGGTTCAGATCCATGGCGGTGGACCCATGATGATGAATGCCCCAAATGCACTCCGTTCGATCTTTGCAACGCTGCTTATCGCGCTGCCTGTCTCCGCTTTTGCTGAAACACCTGATGCTACATCCGGCGGGCCAAAGCCGTTCAGTTCAATGGCCATCACATCAGATGCCGAGGAGTCCTGCCGCGTTCCGCGTCCGCCTGCTGATCTCGCCGAGACCGCTTATTTGCGCAACGGATATCGCTCTATTCTGCGCATCCTTGTCGCAGAAGAGCATCTTGAAGCCGAAACCTGTGATTGCCTCTTGGGAGAATTCACATGGAACATGGCTCTCGCAGAACTGCCGCGCTTTCAGATATCTGACAATCCGCGCTTGCCGTTCAAAGTCCTCGATCTCTACGCAATGGCCGAAGCGCTTGAGGTCGAGCACGCCGAGGCTTGCGCCGAATAGATGGGGATTATTCGCGATATCCTCGACCAAGTCGACGCAGCCGTCGACAGCGTGGCGCAAGATGGTTTTATCTCCTCTGCAGCCGCCGTTGGCGATGTCATCACAGCGGGTGCCATCCTGTTGTTGATTTTGCTGGGCATCAATGTCGTGATGCAGCTCCGGCCAATGACCTTTGGCAGCGCGTTTGCATTTGGGATCAAAATTTCACTGGTCGCTATCTTCGCACAAAGTTGGGACAATTTCAGCGTCATCTACGGTATCGCGACACAAGTGCCGGACTCGGTCGGCGCATCTATTCTCGCTCTCACTGGATCCGGCGACGAGGCTGGCGTCTACGAGAGCCTCGACAACATGGTGGCCCGCATCACGGCCTACGGCGACACCATCGGCGATCAAGCAGGCTGGGTCTTCGGGGCAGTGCTCGGTGCCATCTTCTTTGTTCTCTCGGCTCTTTTCGCGGCTGTCACCGCAGGAATTATTGCATTCGCCAAGATCGTCTTTGCGCTCATGATCGTGATCGCCCCTTTTATGATCATCACATCCCTCTTCAAACCAACCCAATCCCTCTTTGAGGCCTGGAGCCGTGCAACCATCGGCTACGCCTTAATGCCCGTCGCCGCTGCGGGTGCTGCTGGCATTATCGTGGCAATCGCTGAGGCCATCGGCGATGCCTCCGCCGATCCCGTCGATGTCGAAACCGTCAGCCTTATCTTGCCCTTCTTGGTCATCCTGCTGCTGAGCGCCGGAATCATGGCATCCGTTCCTTATATTGCTTCCAACCTCACGGGCGTGATGGGCATCGCCTCCAACGCTGTTGGACTAACGGGGCTGGCACGCCGCGGCATCGTTAACACAAGCGATTACGGCACGGGCAGTGCCGCGCGCCTTGCAACGGGCAAATCACCGCAAGAACTCCAGCAAGTGGTGAACAGCGGCGTTGTCAAAACAGGCGAAGCGATCCGACAAACGCCCGCCTCAGCGCTCAACACTGTCAAATCCTTCCGCGCCTCTTGATGAAAGGCCAACACCAAAAATGAAAAGCCAAACAAGCCAAGACCAAAGCGATGCCTTTGCAGTGGATTTTATCTACGGCCCACGCAGGCGCGAACGATTTGCCTATTTTGTGGCGGCAGCTGGCGTTCTGGTCGGGCTGGCAGGAATGGTCGCTGGTGCAAGCTTGTTCCCGCTCAAATCGATTGAAACCTTTGTCGTCGTTGTCGACAAAGAAACCGGCCAAATGGACCGCGTCGCTGCCGTTCAAGCTCTGTCCTTATCTGAGAGCGATGCCATCATCCAAGCCAATCTTGTGGCCTATGTGGATGATCGAGAGACCTACGATCTGACGGACGGCGAACAACGGATCAATTCTGTCCTCGAACGATCAGACGGGGATGCCGCACGCACCTTGCGCGATCTTTGGACCTCGTCCAACGAAGACTACCCGATTGCCGTTTATGGCCGCGATGCCGTGATCGAAGTGGTGATCAAGTCTG
>JBARCL010000022.1:0-2466 GCA_049794055.1 Sulfitobacter sp. | reverse complement strand
TTGCAGATAAAGACATCAATGATCTTAAGCTCGGGCTCGTCCATGCCACCGTAAAGATGGTTCAGGAACATTTCTTTGGTCAGGGTCGTGCCCTTGCGCAAAGACAGCAGTTCTAACATCTGGTATTCCTTGCCCGTCAGATGAACGGTCTGATTGTCCACCGCCACTGTTTTCGCATCAAGGTTAACTGCAATCTGACCGGTCTCGATAACCGACTGGGAATGTCCTTTCGAGCGGCGGATGATGGCGTGAATGCGGGCAACCAGTTCTTCACGGTGAAACGGCTTTGTCAGATAGTCATCGGCGCCAAATCCGAACCCCTTGATCTTGTTTTCGGTGTCATCGGACCCCGACAGGATCAGGATCGGCGTTTCAATCCGGCTCAGACGCAATTGGCGCAGCACCTCGTGACCATTCATATCCGGTAGATCAAGATCCAGCAGGATCAGGTCGTAATCATATAGTTTTGCCAAATCGATCCCCTCCTCGCCAAGATCCGTCGCATAGACGTTCAGGTTGGCATGGGTCAGCATCAGTTCGATGCTGCGCGATGTTGTGGGATCGTCTTCGACAAGCAGTACACGCATTCAAATTCTCCGATTGGTCATCTTCGCATTGGATTGGGCCATTGGACTAGAAACTGAACAAAAAAGGTTAATCACCCGTTACCGATGAGTGAAAAATACATCAACAACTTAAAGTTGTCTATACTTTTGTAAGGATGTCGCTTTCAGTGCGGCTTCGCCATGTTCGGTCACGGCGCGCACCCATTCCAGAAATTCATCTTCACTGATCTGGTACCGGTCAAGCGCCTCTGCCTGGCTCATCAAGCCGTAAACCACCCCGCGCACCACCGCCGCCTTGCGCGAGGCGACCCAGCGGCGGGTATTGGCACTTGGCAAATCGGCCTGGCTCATCACACTGCCGTCTGCCAGCGTCACCGACCGCGGGCCATCGACTTTTTTAAGGTACATCAGGACTATCCATTCATTCGTAACAAATGAACCATGCCCGCATCGCCCTTAACGCTGCATGAAGCCCCCCCTTGTGAGTAGTTAGGATTTTCCTATATTCCACCCTAACACCTTCCGGAGAACACCATGCCGCTTGATCAGAACCCGCCGCTGAATTCTTTGGGCTTTGCCAAAGCCCCCGCCGATACCCGTGTGGTTGTCGCCATGTCAGGTGGTGTCGACAGTTCCGTTGTCGCGGCGATGCTAGCCGAAGAAGGCTATGATGTGGTCGGCGTCACCCTGCAGCTTTACGATCACGGGGCCGCGCTGGCGAAAAAGGGGGCCTGTTGCGCAGGCATCGACATTCACGATGCCCGCCGCGTGGCCGAAGACATGGGTTTCCCGCATTACGTACTGGACTACGAGAACGTCTTCAAAGACGCGGTCATCGACGAATTTGCCGACAGCTATCTGGGCGGGGCCACCCCTGTGCCCTGCATCCGCTGCAACGAACGTGTGAAATTCAAGGATCTGCTGGAAACCGCCAAAGATCTCGAGGCCGACTGCATGGCCACAGGTCACTACATCCAACGCAAAATGGGCGCGGATGGTGCCGAACTGCACAGCGCAGCTGACGCCAGCCGCGATCAAAGCTATTTTCTGTTCTCCACAACACCAGAGCAACTGGACTATCTGCGCTTCCCATTGGGCCATCTGCCGTCCAAAGACGATACCCGCGCACTGGCTGCAAAATACGGCCTCAGCGTGGCCCTGAAACCCGACAGTCAGGACATCTGCTTTGTGCCCAATGGCGATTACGCCTCCGTGATCCTGAAACTGCGTCCCGAAGCCGCAGATCCCGGTGACATCGTCGATACAGACGGCACCGTCCTCGCGCGCCACGACGGCATCATCAACTACACCGTCGGCCAACGCCGTGGTCTCGGCATCGGCGGCCTCTCCGACCCGCTTTATGTGGTGAAACTGGACGCGGACCGTAAAGAAGTGGTCGTCGGCCCGAAATCCATGCTGGCAACCCGCACCGTCCCCCTGCGCGAAATCAACTGGCTGGGCGCGGCCCCCCTGATGTCACGCACAGAATGGCCCATCGCGGTCAAAGTCCGCTCGACCCGCCCGCCAACAGACGCGATCCTGCGCCCGCTCAGCGACACCACAGCCGAAGTCGAACTGCTGACCCCCGAACAAGGCGTCTCGCCGGGTCAGGCCTGCGTCTTTTACGATCCCGACAGCTCACGCATCTTTGGCGGTGGATGGATCCACAAAGGTTAACCCCCAAGCCGACCAACCGCCCTTCTTCTCTTTTTGGCCTTAAATGCTGCGGGAGTTTGAGGGCAGAGCCCTCATTCCCTTAAAACCATGTCGCGCCCTGGCGCGTCAATTCTGCCCTATCCCGTCAAGCACCGCCCTCGCGGCCCTTACCCCCGGTGCCTCGCCCCCCTGCCCCAAACGCTGCATAGCAACGGCCATCGCCGCATGCTGCGCCTCCGGCGCC
>JBARCL010000021.1:0-1895 GCA_049794055.1 Sulfitobacter sp. | reverse complement strand
GACCTGAACGGAAGGGGTGACCGAACAGCCCACTTTTGAGGGGTTTGTCTATGTGTTTGTCCCCTGGCTTTCCTTTCCGCATATGCGGGTGAAAATCGCTGGCCTTCTTCTTCGCATCTTTCTGAGTGACAAGCGCATTCCAGCGATCTTCTAGAGTCACCTTATCAGGTGCAATCACCCAAACACGACCTGGCATAACGCCCGATCCATCATAGGTGAACAGCTCTTCGAGCGGGACAAAGTCCGCCCAAGCCCCTATGTTTTCAGGCAAGAAAGATGCGCGAGGTTGGGTCGCACATTCCTGCCACGCCGGGCCTTCAAGGGTAATGGCCTTCAAATCCTCGAACTTGTCCGTTCTGTCACCAGAGCAGAGAACACGATAGCGAACGCGCGCAGGTTGATCTTTCGAGGCTTTCGTTTTCCGCAACGCCATGACGATGCAAACTGGCTGCTGCACATCCTGAAATATGCGGCTCGATACGGGCGGTTGATGGCCTTCGGGTGTACAGTCGATCACCCAGATTTCATCTGCCTGCGCGCGAAGATCAGCGCGCATTTTCTGAAATCCTGGGCCATTTAAGAAACCAGCCACAGTGATAAAGCTGATCACCCCTGTCTGGTCGCGCTCACGCTGTCCATCGAACTCTGCCGGATCACCGTCACCAAAGACTTTCCACGTCGCCCACCTCCAGAAATACACATATAGGTTACGCAAATGCTTGGTGTGCGTCCCAACATTCCACTCTGTTGGAGGCATCCAGTCCATCAACGGCCCTGGCCGGTTGGCGCTGCCGGTTTCCACCCATCCCCCAAGTCCCGCCGCCTGGTTCTTATAGGGCGGGTTCCCGATCACAACCGTGATCTTCTCCTGTTTCTTTATCTCGTTTGCTTGCCTTCGGGATTCCCCGAGGGGCATCAAAATTTGCGGGATATACTCGTCTTCCAGGTACGGGTTGCCCAAAGTGTCGGTCACATAGAGACGCATCGGGTCGGCGTGACCGGCAAAGTCATCGCCAACCAGATCGCGTAGCTCTGCCAACAAGCGCAGCTGGGCAACGGCGAATGGTCCGAACTGAAGCTCAAAACCGATCAAACGCGGGATCGCCGCCTGGATCACACCCGGCACGGCACCGGGTCCCTGATCCTCTTCCGTGGCCTCTGCGATCCTGCGTAAAATGCCCAGAAGATATGTCCCTGTACCTGTGGCCGGATCAGCTACTGTGACGTTCTGGTTTCCCAAGCCATCAACCAAACCGAAATAGGCGCTTGATCGCAAAGCCTCGTCCACCAGACGCACCATAGACATAACAACCTCTGGCGGCGTGTAATAAGACCCAGTCTTGCGCCGCAGCTCGTCATCATAGGCCTTCAGAAACTTCTCATAGAAATACAGCCACGCCTCGGGGTCGCCCTTGCTGATCACGTCCCATTCCACGGCATCGAGAACCCGGGTCAGGGTCGCAAGCGACGTTTTCAGAGTCGCCTGATTTTCGGCATCATCGGTTAGCAAGCGAAGTGCCGTGCCGATCAACGTGTTGGTCTGGCGCAGTTCTTTCGCCACGCGATCAAGGCCATCCTTGAGCGGTATTTTCCGCGCACGCGCCATCAACATACCGAATGTCACCGCCTGAGCGTATCCATCGGCAAAAGCTGCATCGGTCGCATTGGGGAAGAGCAGCTTGCGCCAGTCTGTTGCCAAATTGGTCAAGGGACCAGACCCCTCGCCAAGCTGCTCTGTCACCTCTTCGCGCAGCAACCTGCACAGCCGGGCAGTCATCTCGGCCAGCGCGAGCGCAGTTTTTGGCGGTTGGGGGTCCCATTGGAAGAAGTCAGAGAACCGGGCAAGCAGCTCAGGCGGGGCATTTAACTTGTTGCCCGACGTTTCAATGTCACCG
>JBARCL010000020.1:0-10049 GCA_049794055.1 Sulfitobacter sp. | reverse complement strand
GGGGTCCTCGTCCTCTACTGTTTCTTCCTCGGCGTCAAATATCTGCCCAAGGACAGAAGACACCCGCGCCGTATCTGATCTAATGGCTGCAATCCGCGACGCATCCAGCACTGGCGCAGTGTCCTTTGGCAGTTCAGGAATGGCCTCCCCAGAATTACCAGGCTGGGCCGCACGAACAGTGCGTGGCGCGTCGGCAATCTCTCCAGCGTGAAGGTCGGAATAAGCGAGTGATGGATCAAGGCCCAATGCCTTGTACACCTTTTCGATGCTAGCGACTTCTTCGGATTGAATAACACCATCGGCGTGTGCCGCACCCACCAAGGCCGCGCGCATCGCCGTTTGGTCTTCTACACCAACATCTTTGAGTTTACGGCGCAGCAGTGTCATGTCAGGCGGCACTGCAAGGAACCATACCATATTTGCCTGAAGCCGGCGCCGCTCTTGTTCACTCAGCCCCGAAACAGATGCGATTTGAGCCTCCAGTGCTTTGCGTTCAGCATCGGCGATACGCCCGTCTGCATGGGCAACAAACGAGGCAAGAGCCAACTCCATCAAAGCTGTCTGGTAGCTTGACGAAACATCTTCCAGCTTTTCGATCTGCTCGCCGAGATCAAACAAAACTACAGGTTCTTCCGGCTTCGGGGAACGCAGTGCAAAGCGCGGGTCAGGCGCCAGCCCAAATCCAAGACGCGCCAAAGCATCTGCCGCTCCCGTTAGCTGTCGCTTGCCAATCTTAGCGCTGCGTTGTCCTTCGAGCTTTTCAATCACATCGGCCAGCGGGATAAGACCGCCGCTCTGCATGATCCCCCGCGCCCAATCTTTGAGCGCTTCCATTTCTGTCGACGGGAACATGCTCCACAGATCTAGTGGCAAGAGGGCGTGCGCTTCGATGCTTCCCCTGCCCTCGGGGTTCCGACCAAGATAGCGGCTCAGCTTATCAAGATCGTCTATGACTTCATCAGCGACTTCCTGTGCGATCTCGACCGGCTTTCGCAATCCTGAGATATCAGGAATGGGTTTGCCGTCGGCCGTCGGGTTGATAGTTCCTTCGAACTCGCTTGAGGCTGCGCGATACGTTGCTTTGAGGTGTTTGCGCGGTTTGCTGACCTTCAGCCCGTTTGGAAAGCGATCTTCAAACCGGATCTTGAAGAGTGCGAGAAATTCATCACGGCAACGCGATGCAGGCGTGCGTAAATGGCTCTCAGGATGGCACATCAACCAGCTCAGAACCCAGTCTGCACGTAGGGTTTCTCCCTTATCAAGACGAGCGCCAATCGCATATTTCAGCGAAAAAGGAAGCTCCCAACCCTGGCGTTCAAACGTCGGTTCCAGCGCCTCAGACTCAGTTTCGGCAAGTGTCGCGATATCAAGAAATTCACCCAAGTATCGCCTCACCGAATGATTCTCAGGATAGAGAGAAATCAATCGCCGAACTTCGGCGATGATATCCTTGGCATCCGCGTTGGATTGGTCGACGAAAAATCTTCGTTCCAACCCATAGAAGTACAAGAACATGTAGCCCGGATCGTAGGATGGGTCGGAACGGCCATTCGCCAACCATTCAAGATAGGTTGCCCTGCTTCGTGCTGAAATATCGGAGTACCCAGGCCAGTACGACATGCCCTCCCCTGCCCTATCGTCTCCTGTCCTAGCGACAGAAAGTGACGGGTCGATGTAGGCCCTGCATTTGTCGCGATAGCCATGATGATTGAGTAATAGCGGCGTGCCGACATAGACCATTCCACCAATGTCTCGTCCAGCAACAGTCGCAGTCTCTGCTGCAGGTATCCAGCCGCTTTTACGTGAATTCGATTGCTTCATTTGAGACGTGGGTCGCGCGTTTTCGTACCGTGTAGCAATGGCGGAAAGTGCTGGCGCGGCAGACTGACCAGCACGCACGATTTCTGCATAGTCTTGTTTAGGTGGTTTGGGCGGCGTTCTCGAAGATGATTCAATCGCATTCGCTTCACGAGTTTTCTCTCGCTCACGCTCGATGCGTTTGTCGTGTGCACTTACGCGGGCCACTGGCTCAGATTGAGGGACACTTGTGTCGGAACTTTCAGCAGAAAGCGCGATTATTTCTAACTTGCGGGATCGTCTCTTTTCTTGCCACCAGACCAGAAAGATAGGCAATCCAAAGGCAAAAAGCATCTGCCCACCAACGGCCCATCCCTCCAAGACGGTTACAACGATTACCATGCAAATCAAAAAGTATACTGCATAGAAAAAGACTACTCGAAAAAACTTTAGAATTAATGCCATTAACAAAACCCTCTTACCAACTACTCTAGTTTGCGGGATTTTCGGCGCAATCACTATCGCTAAGGTAGCAGTTAAAAAATTTGCGCTACCAATTTCAGTTCGTTCGCAAAACCTTGCTAGAGCCAGAGAAAGGGAAGCCCGATTGCCGGGCTTGAAAGGATAGAGAGAGTCTCATCCGGGCCCGTCCAAAAGGACGAAACCCATGGCAAAATCCCAAACCAAAGCGAATACCAAGAAGACGTCGGCGGCCGCAAAAGTTGCTGTCGCCGCAGCGCCCCCAATCGCAATGACGCAAGACCTCCGCATGATCCCACTCGATCAGTTGGAGCTTAGCCCGCTCAACGTACGCAAGGTCGCCGCAAGCGTAGCCGATGATGCAGAACTGCTCGCCAGCATTCGTGAAAACGGCATCAAACAGAACCTCGTCGTCCATGCGTTGTCTGACGCAAAATTCGCAGTGGATGCAGGTGGTCGTCGCCTAAAGGCGCTCAAGCAGTTGGCCAGTGATGGTAACATCCCGAGCGATCACCCTGTCTCATGTCTGGTCGAAGATGAACAAAACGCGATTGTCACTTCTACAACGGAAAACCTCCAGCGCGCGGCGATGCACCCTGCTGACCAATTTGAGGCGTTTGCCCAGATGATTGCTGAGGGTCGCACAGAAGACGACATTGCGCTTAAGTTCGGGGTCAGTGTCGATCTCGTGCGTCGCCGTCTGAAGTTGGCCCGCATCGCTCCAGAACTTATCGAGCAATTCCGCGCCGGTGAGCTGACACTGGAATGCGTCATGGCGTTCACGTTGACCGATGATCATGATCGTCAGATGACTGTCTGGAACGCAGTGAAGGGCGGCTATCACATTCATCCGCAGTCCATCAAACGTCAGCTGACCGAGACGGCACATTCTGCCAGTTCAAGCATCGGCCGCTTTGTCGGCATCGAGGCTTATGAAGCAGCGGGTGGTGTCCTGTTGCGTGATCTGTTCGACGATAATGCTGCCGCACATATGGAAAATCCTGAGCTTCTGGAACGCCTTGCTGTTGAAAAACTGCAGGCTGAGGCAAAGGTATTTGAAGCTGATTGGAAGTGGGTCGAAGTACATCTGTCCGTCGATTACGGTGCCTTCCGCAGTTTTGGGCGCGTCTATCCGCAAGACATCGAACCTGATGCTGACCTATTGGCTGAAGAGAATGCTCTGATGGCACGAGAAGAAGAACTGGCAGCGGCCAATGACGGTGCAGATTGGACGGATGCCGAAGCAGACGAATATTACGCCATTGAGCCACGGCTTCGCGAAATTGAGGCGCTACAGAAGGCACGACAGCCTTATGCTCCAGCTGATCAAGCGATCGCGGGGTGTGTCGTGACCATTGGTCATGACGGCGCATTGCGGGTTGAGAAAGGTTTGGTACGCCCCGAGGACATTCCCGTCGCTGCAGAGCAAACTGAAGATCCGGTAGATGGTGATGCAGAGATTGCTGTTTCCAGCCCGAACGTTACCCCTCCGACGTCCTCAGCACCCGTTCCAGTCTCTGATCCGGCGACAACACTGCGCAAAGCAGACGGTATCTCGGCAAGCCTCGCCGATGACCTGCGTGCTTCGCGCCAGCATATTCTGCGCGCACATTTGGCCGCGGACTACGATGTGGCCTTTGATGTGATGCTCTATGCGTTGTGTGAACAGGCTTTGTCACGTTCCTACGGCACAGAGGCGCTCAACATCTCGATCAGCCCGTTTTTGGCTCAAAACCGTGAGACCTTGCACGCCGACACGGTTGCGCAAAAGATGCTTGATGCGCTGGAACAGGATCTCGCGGTCGAGTGGATGACGCTGGAAAAACCAGACGACTTTCAGGCGATGTCAGCACTCCCCCTGCCCCAGAAGCAAGCTTTGTTCTCTTGGGCCGTGGGTCTTGCGATCAAGCCGCAGCTTCTCTCCGACAATCACCCTACTCCGATCATCGAAGAAATTGGTGCGCGTTTGGACGTCGATGTGGCCGCCTGTTGGCGCCCGACAGCTTCGACATACTGGAGGCGGGTCAACAAAGGTCACGCGGTCACAATGGCCCGTAAACTTGTCGGCGACGACTATGCCGAAGAGCGCAGCAGAGAACGCAAAGGTGATATTGCGGCCGCGATGGAACGTGCATTCGCTGAGAGTGCCGACGAAACGGAAGGCTTTGACGCAGCTGTTGCCGCCAAGACGGCGCGCTGGCTTCCTGATGGTATGGCATTCAAGGGCGTCGATGATCTGATGGAGACGTCCAGTTTGCCAAGGACGTCTGACGTTGATCCAGCGGAAGATGACGGTGAAATAGCTCCAGATGCAGAAGATACCGCGCCAGACGCTTTACCGGCGTTCTTGAGCGAAACAGCAGCTTAGTCCGGCGCTTTAAGACAGCAATATCCGTGTGGGTCGCCTTTGCAAAAAGGGCGGCCCTTTCCGTCTTGCAGGTGCCGTAAGCTGAAATTGGTTCAGCTCGCCTGCATGGAGACGACCCATGACCACAGTATTGCAAAACAACCCTGCGACCGAGGCCGCATTAATCGCAGCCCAAAACGATGCATTCCGTAAATCGATCATGTTCTTCAACGACGCCGAGAACACGCCCAAAGGTCAGTTTGTGATGACCTCAGGTGTTGCCGCCATGGGCCCAGACGCGCGCCTCGCCGCCACGCGCCAAGTGGCAGCGTTTGAAGCGTTCACGCCCGACAATGACCCCCACGGTTGGCATGAATTTGGCGCAGTTGAGGTCTTTGGCACAACGATCTGGTTCAAGCTGGATTTGTATGACGTCAATTATGAAATGGGCTCAGATAAGCCGACTGACCCGGAACAGACGCGCCGTGTGCTGACGTTGCTTTTGCCATCAGAATACTGACGTTCCTTCCCTCCTGTTGATCGAATTCTATGCCGCTCTCTGATTGAGGGCGGCTTTTTCCTGCTGGCGGATTTCAAGGCTCGAGATTGTCTCAGCAGCCGTCACTGGAGGCCACAAAATGGCACAAACACGCGATTACAAGATCATTCTCTATCCGGCGCATCGTGAGGGCGCATTTGTCGTGACCAAGTTCACGATGATGGACAGCTATCCCGAAAAGCAGCTGAAAGCCGCGGGAATGGACGACCTCATCGCTAAGGTCACCCATTTTGCGATGGAGCATGGCGAAGGCTGCCGTGCATCCGTGCGGTGTCTCGCAGCCCGAAAGCCGCCGGGCTTCAAGAAGGCGACCGAGAATCTCTATTTCAACCTCGAGGATCGCACCGCTGAAAAGTTCAGTCGCCCAGCCGCCTGACATCCCCAAACTCACAAGTATCAGGCGATCCGGATAAGCTGGATCGCCTCCTTTTCCTGCTTTCAGACATTGGAGACTCGACATGAATGCACATCCAAAAACGGTTGCGCTTATCGACACCATTCACGCATCTTCCCCCACTTCCGAGACAGCGCATCAACTGATCCTCGCAGCAAACAGCCTTTTGCAGCATTTTGAGGCCGGGCAGCCTATTGATGCGAAGACACTGCGCGCAGCGATGGAGGGCGCTTTTGACGCAAGTGACACAAGCGGTGCATGGGTCTGGAAGGACGCCTACGATGCGGCAGAAATTGCCCAGATCATCATGATCAAGCGCTACGGCGCGTTAATGCAAAAGCAAGCCGCTTCCCCTGCCCAGTTTCTCAGCATGATCGAACGGTTGTCGGCACTTGCGCCGCCACACACGCGGCGCTCGGAAGACAGCGTTCGTTTGCAGCAATTCTCGACCCCCCTGCCCCTCGCGGCGATTGTTGCTCATGCTGCTGGGTTTTGCGCAACTGACCTCGTTCTTGAGCCTTCTGCGGGCACGGGGATGCTAGCTGTTTTTGCTCAAGTCTCAGGCGCAGGCATTGCCTTGAACGAACTGGCTGAAACGCGGCGCGGGGTGTTGCGCGCCCTTTTTGAGGGTACTCCGATATTTGATCACGATGCCGCGTCTATTGACGACAGGCTTGATCGCGCGATCACTCCCTCGGTCATCGTCATGAACCCGCCCTTCTCTGCGGCTCAACACGTCGACGGGAAGTACCGCAAGGCAACCAGTCAGCACGTTCTGTCAGCTTTGGCACGCCTTGCCCCCGCTGGACGCCTCGTTGTGATCACGGGCGAAAGCTTCGCGCCAACAACCAAAAGCCATCAGTCGACCTTCAGAAGCATTGGCGAGGTTGCGGATGTTGTCTTTTCTGCAGCCATTGCTGGCAAGGTTTTTGCGCGACACGGCACGAGCATCGATACGCGGCTGACTGTCATCGACAAACGAAGCGTTGGCGATGATGCGGTAAAGACCGACGCCGAGGACGCCTACTATCCCTTGTGCGAAACAACCGGTGATCTGCTGGCGGCTGTTTTGGCCCATTGCCCGGGCCGCGCGGATGGCGTGCCCCCCTGCCCCACCAATGCGCGTCAGATCGCTCCAAAACCTGCGACACGGCTCAATGTGCACGCACTGCGCGATGCTGCCCGCTCAGAAACCCGTACCATCGCCGCAGAGCGCGCCAAACATCCCTTCGACAGCGTCGACGCCATTCCGCTTGTGTATCAACCGAAGGCCTGGACAGACCCCCAAGGCACTTTGCAAGACGCGGTGTACGAGGACTATACGCTGCAGGCCTTCGAGATTGAGGGTGCTGCTACACATCCAACTTCATTAGTGCAGTCCGCAGCCATGGCGTCAGTGCCGCCGCCGCTGCCCAGCTATCAGCCCCTTTTGCCCGCGGCGTTTAAGCGTGACGGTGTATTGTCCGCACCGCAGCTCGAAAGTCTCATCTATGCGGGACATGCCCATGCCTGTCATCTCAAGGGTTGGTTTAAGCCAAGTGAGATCGCGGGACAGCTTGTAGCCGCGGCTGAGACCGACGAAGGGGCCTTTCGCCTGCGCAAGGGCTGGTTCCTTGGGGATGGCACTGGGTGCGGCAAAGGACGGCAAGTCGCAGGCATTATCGTCGACAATTGGTTGCGTGGCCGTAAACGTGCTGTCTGGGTCTCCAAGAGCGACAAGCTCATTGAGGACGCCAAACGCGACTGGATGGCTCTGGGTGGTCGGGAAAGCGATATCGTGCCGCTGTCCAAGTCTCGCCAGGGCAGCGATATCCGGCTGGCTGAGGGCATCTTGTTTGTTACCTATGCCACGCTCCGTTCTGCAGAGCGCGAGGGCAAGGCCTCTCGACTTGATCAGGTGGTCGCATGGCTCGGTGAAGGTTTTGACGGCGTCATCGCCTTTGATGAAAGCCACGCCATGGCGAATGCGGCTGGCGAGAAATCCGCACGCGGCGACAAGAAAGCGTCGCAGCAAGGTCTTGCGGGGCTGGCATTGCAGAATGCCGTACCAGATGCGCGCATCCTCTATGTCTCGGCCACCGGCGCAACCGTCGTGGGCAACCTTGCCTATGCATCCCGTCTTGGCCTGTGGGGCACGGGCGATTTTCCCTTTGTGACCCAAGCCGAATTCGTGTCCTCCATGGAAGCAGGTGGCATTGCGGCGATGGAGATGATTTCGCGCGACCTCAAAGCCCTCGGGCTCTATCTGGCGCGGTCGCTGTCCTATGCCGGTGTGGAATACGACATGCTGGTTCATGACCTGACACCCGCTCAGGTCGCGATCTATGACAGCTATGCGGATGCGTTTCAGATTATTCACAACAATCTTGAAGCGGCGCTGGAAGCATCAGGTATCTCGTCTGAGGGAGGTACTCTTAACCCACAAGCTAAATCCGCAGCGCGGTCCGCCTTTGAAAGTAATAAGCAGAGGTTTTTCAATCACTTAATCACTGCCATGAAATGTCCATCTCTGATTAAAGCCATCGAGGCAGACCTCGCCGCAGGTCATGCCGCTGTCGTGCAGGTCGTGTCAACCAGTGAAGCGCTGATGGAACGTCGCCTTGATGGCATCCCACCCTCTGAGTGGCATGATCTGCAGGTCGACATCACGCCGAGGGAATATGTCATGGATTATCTGGCGCATTCCTTCCCAACGCAGCTGTTTGAGCCCTACACCGACGAGAATGGTGATCTACGATCCCGCCCTGCGGTTGATGCGGGGGGCACGCCAATCATATGCCGCGAGGCTGAGCAGCGGCGCGATAATCTGATCGAGCATCTTGGCGCATTGGCACCCGTACAAGGCGCATTGGATCAGATCCTATGGCATTTCAGCGGGGATGTGGTGGCAGAAGTCACAGGACGCAAGCGCCGGATTGTGCGGACGTTTGAGGGGCGCCTGAAGGTCGAGAATAGACCTGCCTCCTCCAACCTCGGCGAAACCCAAGCCTTCATGGATGATACCAAGCGCATCCTGGTCTTTTCAGACGCAGGTGGCACCGGGCGCTCGTATCACGCGGATCTTGGTGCGAAGAACCAGCGGTTGCGCGTGCACTATCTGCTGGAGCCGGGCTGGAAGGCTGACAACGCGATTCAAGGTCTAGGACGCACCAACAGGACCAATCAAGCGCTGCCGCCCTTGTTTCGCCCCGTTGCCACAAACGTCAAAGGCGAGAAGCGATTTTTGTCCACAATTGCCCGACGCCTCGACACGCTTGGTGCGATTACAAAGGGCCAACGTGAGACCGGCGGACAGAACATGTTCCGCGCCGAGGACAATCTTGAAAGCCCCTATGCGCGCGCGGCACTGCGCCAGTTCTTCTACAAACTGCGCGCAGGTAAGATCGATGCCTGCTCTTTCGCGCGGTTTCAGGAAGTGACGGGGCTAACCCTTGATGATGCCGACGGGTGCATGAGAGAGGTCCTTCCGCCCATCCAGCAGTTCCTCAATAGGTGTCTTGCGTTGAAGATTGGCATGCAGGACGCAATCTTTGACGCCTTTGGCGAACTGCTCTCCGCGATCATCGAAGATGCGCGGCAGGCGGGTACGCTAGATGTTGGTCTTGAAACCCTGCGCGCCGAACGGTTTGTGATTGTCGATCGTAAGGTCATTTTTGAGCATGAAGCGACGGGCGCGACGGCAACAGCGCTTACGATTGAACGAACGGACCGCAACGAGCCGCTGACGCTCACCAAGGCGAAGTCCATTTGCGCCAGAACGCCAAATGCAAAGCTCTGTTGGAACGCCAATTCAAAGCGTGCGGGCCTGATGACGCAGGCGCCAGCATACATGGATGAGGATGGTGTTCCGATCCGTCGGATCAAACTGCTACGTCCAATGACCTATGATTTGTTCGAGTTGGGTGAGTTCAATATGTCAAACTGGCAGGAAGTCGATGACTCCACCTTTGAACAGCTCTGGCAGGCTGAGGTCGATGCCGTACCGGAGTTTACGACCTCCAAAATCACGCTGATCTGCGGCCTTCTCCTGCCGATCTGGGATCGTCTGCCTGCCGACAATATGCGGATTTACCGTCTGCAGACCGAAGACGGGGAACGCGCTATCGGGCGGTTGGTCTCGCAAGGACAGTTGATCAACGTCTATGCGCGGCTTGGGCTCGACAATGACATCCAAATGGAGCCTGACGACGTTCTGCGCGCCGTGATGGAGACCCGAGCCACACTGAGCCTCGTAAACGGCTTCCAACTGCGTCGCTCGCTTGCCATGGGCCAGCCCAGATTGGAAGTGATCGGTGCCACGGGCGCGATACTCACCGAGTTGAAAACCATGGGCTGCTTTACCGAAGTGATCCAATGGAAGACGCGGGTGTTTCTGCCCTTAGAAAATCTAGATGCGTTGGCGGCTCTCTTGGCGCGCTTTCCCGTTGGCACCGCTGTCAGTGACACAGCACAATGACGGGGCGGGTCTCGGT
>JBARCL010000019.1:0-114801 GCA_049794055.1 Sulfitobacter sp. | reverse complement strand
GCTTTTCATTCGTCTGAACTGTGGCTAAAGAAGCGGCAGTCGGAGCGTGGCGCAGCCTGGTAGCGCACCTGTTTTGGGTACAGGGGGTCGGAGGTTCGAATCCTCTCGCTCCGACCACTTTCACCAGATCTGAAAACTGTTTTCCCGTCCGGGGGCCGCTGTGGCGCGGGGCAGTGATTGGATTCTGGTTGCAGTCCCGGTGATCCACCCGCGGGTGAAGGTCCGACGAAACGCCAGTTACACCGCCTTAATGCATCCGTGTGATTTGTCGCACCGCTTTCATTGCGGGCCGCGGCAGTCCTTTCACAATTTTCTCTGCCACATCATCTGGTGTGTAGAGGGGCGGTAACCCGCATTCGGTGGTAGGGTTCTTGTCTGCCCAGGCTACGATTCGGGGGCGTTTCCTGACGCGAGTGTTGCAAAAATATGAATTTCCCGAGGGCCGCCAAAATTATTTTCTGCGTCCAGATATGGCGCGTTTACCCACTGTTAACCTGTGGATAACTTCACGCAAGACTTGAGGTCATAAGGCTAAACATGCCGTGTATTTAGGGTTTTTCAAGCTGGCCCCGTGTAAAACACCGGCTTCGGTATTGTGGATATTAACCAAGTGAATCAGCACACCAAGCGCGGTTCAAATTTCCCCCCCCCGGTCAACTGAAACAAAGACCCGATTTGAAAATAAACGCGTTGACCGAACAGGGGTGAATACGTCAGGTTGTGGAAGTCGAAGATGTCGCCACAACATATGGTGGTTAACGCTGAAGGGGCGCATCCGGACACGAGCGCAGGGAAACGGCAACACGTTACGTCCAAGTTCTGCAATTCCCGACTGTCCGAGACGGTCTGGTAGATGAAATTCGTGTCTGAACCGGCGGTGAACGGGTTTGGTTACGCTCAACGAGCGTGGCCATAGGTATAAAACAGTTAAGACAGAGGCAGCGATAATGAAGATCGAACGCAAATTCACCAAGGCAGGCACAGACGCATACGCAGAGCTTGATTTCATTACGACCGTATCCGAGATCCGTAACCCAGACGGTTCTATTGTATTCAAGCTTGATGACGTCGAAGTCCCTTCCAGCTGGAGCCAGGTGGCCAGCGACGTGATCGCGCAAAAATACTTCCGCAAAGCCGGCGTCCCTTCCGCTGTGACCAAAGTCAAAGAAAAGGGCATGCCCGCCTTCTTGTGGCGCTCCGTTCCTGCCGACGGCGCGACGATGGGCGGCGAGACGTCTTCCAAGCAAGTGTTTGACCGTCTGGCCGGCGCATGGGCTTATTGGGGCTGGAAAGGCGGCTATTTTACCACCGAAGAGGACGCCCAGGCCTATTACGACGAAATGCGCCACATGCTCGCAAGCCAGCGGGCTGCGCCGAATTCACCACAGTGGTTCAACACCGGTCTGCACTGGGCCTACGGCATCGACGGCCCGGCACAGGGCCATTATTATGTGGACTACAAAACCGAGAAACTGACCCGCTCCAAATCCTCCTACGAGCATCCACAGCCGCATGCCTGCTTTATCCAGTCCGTGGCGGACGATCTGGTAGGAGACGGCGGCATCATGGACCTGTGGGTGCGTGAGGCGCGCCTGTTCAAATACGGGTCCGGCACCGGCACCAACTTTTCCTCGCTGCGCGGTGCGGGTGAATCGCTCTCCGGTGGCGGCAAGTCCTCCGGTCTTATGGGCTTTCTGAAAATCGGCGATCGTGCAGCGGGGGCCATCAAATCCGGTGGCACCACGCGCCGCGCCGCCAAGATGGTGATTGTCGATGCGGACCACCCCGATATCGAGGACTTCATCAACTGGAAGGTGTTGGAAGAGCAGAAAGTGGCAAGCATCGTCGCAGGCTCCAAAATGCACGAGCAAAAGCTGAACCTGCTTTTCGCTGCAATCAAGGGTTGGGACGGCGCAGAAGAAGACGCCTATGATCCCGCCAAGAACGACCAGTTGAAGCAGGCGATCCGCTCCGCCAAAAAGGTCATGATCCCCGAGACTTATGTCAAGCGCGTGCTGGATTATGCCAAGCAGGGCCATACCTCGATCGAATTCCCGACCTATGACACGGATTGGGATTCCGAGGCGTATAACTCCGTCTCCGGCCAGAACTCCAATAACTCCATCCGCGTCACCAACGCTTTCCTGACCGCCGTGGAAAAAGACGCCGACTGGGAGCTGATCGACCGCGTGACCGGACGTGTCAGCAAAACCATCCGGGCCCGTGATCTGTGGGAGCAGGTCGGCCATGCCGCATGGGCCTGTGCCGATCCGGGCATTCAGTATCACGATACGGTCAATGACTGGCACACTTGCCCCGAAGACGGTGCGATCCGCGGTTCAAACCCTTGTTCCGAATATATGTTCCTCGATGACACGGCCTGTAACCTTGCCTCGATGAACCTGTTGACCTTCCTTGAGGACGGCACCTTTAACGTCGAAGATTACATGCACGCCTCACGCCTATGGACCGTGACGCTGGAAATCTCCGTGATGATGGCGCAGTTCCCCTCCAAGGAAATCGCGCAGCGCTCTTATGATTTCCGCACATTGGGCCTGGGATATGCAAATATCGGCGGGCTGCTGATGAACATGGGCCATTCTTATGATAGCGACGAGGGGCGGGCCCTTTGCGGGGCACTCACCGCGATCATGACCGGTGTTGCCTATGCCACCAGTGCTGAGATGGCGGGCGAGCTGGGGGCCTTCCCGGGGTATGAAAAGAACGCCGACCATATGCTGAAGGTCATGCGCAACCACCGCAATGCCGCATATGGCAACGCAACAGGCTACGAAAGCCTCAGCGTCAAGCCGGTGCCGCTTGATCACGGCAACTGCCCGCAGCCGGGCCTTGTGGATGTGGCGATGTCCTGCTGGGACGAGGCATTGAATCTTGGTGAGGTCCATGGCTATCGTAATGCCCAGACGTCGGTGATTGCCCCCACCGGCACCATCGGTCTGGTGATGGATTGTGACACAACCGGCATCGAGCCCGACTTTGCCCTGGTGAAATTCAAGAAACTTGCGGGCGGCGGCTACTTTAAGATCATCAACCAATCAGTTCCGGCTGCACTGGAAAAACAGGGTTACGGTTCGGCGCAGATCGAAGAGATCGTCGGCTACGCCGTCGGCCACGGCAGCATCGGCAATGCACCGGGCATCAACCACACATCCCTCATGGGTCACGGGTTTGGCCCCAATGAACTCGCGAAAGTCGACGCGGCACTCGCGCAGGCCTTTGACATCCGGTTTGTGTTCAACCAGTGGACGCTGGGCGAAGAATTCTGCACGCAGGTCCTTGGTATTCCGGCCGAGAAACTGAATGATCCAACGTTTGACCTTCTGAAATCCCTTGGCTTTTCACGTGCGGACATCGAGGCGGCCAATGACCACGTTTGTGGCACCATGACACTCGAAGGCGCGCCACATCTGAAGGAAGAGCATTACAGCATCTTCGATTGCGCCAACCCCTGTGGCAAAAAGGGCAAGCGCTATCTGTCCGTGAACAGCCACATCTACATGATGGCCGCCGCACAGTCCTTCATCTCCGGCGCGATCTCCAAGACGATCAACATGCCGAACGATGCGACGATTGAAGACTGCCAGAAGGCCTACGAGCTTTCATGGTCCCTCGGCATCAAGGCCAACGCGCTTTATCGTGACGGTTCCAAACTGTCCCAACCTTTGGCATCTGCCCTGGTTGAGGATGACGATGAAGCGGCAGAAATCCTCGAGAGTGGCTCCCTGCAGGAGAAAGCCACGGTGCTGGCCGAAAAGATCGTCGAGAAGATCGTTATTAAAGAGGTGATCAACCGCAGCCGTGAAAAGATGCCGCAGCGCCGCAAAGGCTATACCCAGAAGGCCAATGTCGGTGGTCACAAGGTCTATCTGCGCACCGGCGAATATGAGGATGGCAAGCTAGGCGAAATCTTCATCGACATGCACAAGGAAGGTGCCGGTTTCCGTGCGATGATGAACAACTTTGCCATCGCGGTGTCGGTCGGCCTGCAATACGGTGTGCCGCTCGAGGAGTTTGTCGATGCCTTCACCTTCACCAAATTCGAACCGGCGGGCATGGTGCAGGGTAACGACAGCATCAAGAATGCAACGTCGATCCTCGATTATATTTTCCGCGAACTGGCTGTCAGCTATCTCGACCGCACGGATCTCGCCCATGTGAAACCCGAAGGGGCCACCTTTGACGATCTGGGCAAAGGCGAAGAAGAAACAATCGCCAATGTGTCTGAGTTGTCCGAGACAGCAGCCAGCCGGTCACTTGAGGTGCTCAAGCAGATCAGTTCGACCGGCTACCTGCGCAACCGCCCCCCACAGGAATTGGTGTTGCTGCAAGGGGGCATGGACAGTGTGGCGCTGGCGCCGGCCCTTGCCAAGGGTGCTGTTGCGGTGGCGATGGCATCCACCACCTCGGTTGCGACGGGTACGGTCACGTCGGGAAGTGTTTCACTGGACGCCCGTACCAAGGCCAAGATGCAAGGCTATGAAGGCGAGGCCTGCGGCGAATGTGGCAACTACACGCTGGTGCGCAACGGCACCTGCATGAAGTGTAACACTTGCGGCGGGACGTCGGGGTGTAGTTAAACAAAGGTTGGAGCGCTCTCGGGTGCTCGATCAGATACGGGGTGGGTTCTCATCGTTCACACGTGAACGACTGCCACCCACTCGTCGCCCCGGCACATCCGGGACGACGGACACGGAGCGGATGCGTTCGCTCTGGACGACGTTCAGGCCGCAGGCAAAAACAAACACCGAGCGGTTAACAAATTGAGCTTGAACGGCGAAACTCAACGGAGGGCTAGGGCTCTCCGTTTTTCTTTTGATTTCCATGGCACCCTTACATCCGCAAAGATGTGCCTGCCGGCAAACAAAAAGGAAGCATCCAAAGAATGTCTCCTCTTTTTGGCAGTAAGTACTGCGGGGAGTCGCGCCTGCGCGACGGGGCAGAGCCCCTCTTTTCTCAGACCGGTAAGTGAATGGTGAACCTCTCGCGGATGGCTTTGTCCACCAGCGGATCAAACCGGGCACGCGAACGCTCTGCCAATATCATATTCTTGCGCAGTGTCGCATTCGGCACCAGTTCGGGTTTGCCCAACTCGTCCCATTCTTTTGGCGATGAACGATTTCCGAGCGTCGGATAGACGTGATCCACTTCCATCCGGCTCAATGTCTGCTCCGTGCCAAGGTAATGACCCGGACCGCCCATACAGACCGCCCGCATCTGGTCGAGGGCCAGCGTTTCCTCGTTCACTTCGATCCCGCGCACACAGCGCAGTGCCTGACCGATAATATCGTCGCCCAGAATCAACGATTCGTGGCAAAACCCCAGTAATGACGCATGCATGCCCGCGGCTTCATAGATCATGTTGCACCCCGACAACCCGGCCATGACGTTTGAGCACATCTGCTCCCATCCGGCCTGCATATCCGGCATTTTGGCATCCGCAATGCCTGCGGCTGCACCGCCGGGCAATCCGTAGAACCCGTGCATCTGTGCGCAACCTGCCGTCAGCAGCGCCTGTTCACCAGAGCCGCCGGTCATCGCCCCCGAGCGCAGATCCAGTCCGAAAGGCCAGGTGCCAAAGATCGCAGGGTGGCCGGGCTTCACCGCATTCACATAGACCAGACCGGCCAGACACTCGGCCACCGCCTGCGTGATCGCGCCCGCCACGGTGGAGGGGGCCGTCGCACCTGCCATGCCCGCGGACAGCAGCAGGACAGGCATGCCGCCTTCAATGCAGGCTTCCATCACCTGACAGGATTCGGTGGCGAATTTCATCGGAGGTACGACAAAACAGTTCGAATTCGAAACGAAAGGTCGTTCGCGCCATTTGTCTTCGCCGCCTGCTATCAGGTGCAACATCTCCAGTGCGTCTTTGACATAAGACGGGTCGGTGAAAGACGTGCCGACATGTTTCATCGTGCCGGAACAACATCCATAGATCGTGTTCATGTCCATTTCAAAATTGTCGCTGATGTCGCGGCACACCATGGGACGTTGCAGAAAGTGGATGTTGTCCAGCACATCCGTGATCCGTGCGGCATCATGCAGATCCTGCACGCCACATTCGCGGTAGCTGTTGGTCAGCACGTCAACCAGATGCACCGCAGCGCCGGCCGTTCCATAATGGACGCGGTTGCCCGACAGCTCCAGATCATGCGCGGGGTCGCGGGCACATAGAGTGACGGACCGGTTCGCCTTGGCCAACGTGTCCTCGACAAGGGCGCGGGGGAACCGGATCCGGCCATCGGCGCCTTCAATCGCGCCGGCACCTGTCAGATAGGCCACGCCTGAGGGCGGGGCATCGGCCAGCCCGATGGTTTCCAGCGCTTCGAGGGCGGCGTTGTGGATGGCTTCCATGTCCGCTTGGGTCAGCGGTTTGTACTGGCCGCCCTCCATGCCAGGGCGAATGGGGCGCAGGTGGGTGGCAAGGGGCTGGGAACGGGCAGCACGGCGGGCTGCGCGGCCACCGCTACGAAGGGGAGTTTGATCGGTCATGGTGTGTATCCGGTTGAGAATTGGAAAAGGCAAGGAGGGGGATCAATCCGATCCTGGCGCGCCTCTTGCCGCACGACCGCGCTCCGCACCGATGGTGCGGCAGACCCGTGTGATAATGCAAATGTCGATGCGCATGTGCTGGCCCCTTCAGGGACCAGCTTGTGCATAGAAAACCGGTATTTCTATCCTGTTTACGCCGTGACAGCCTGTTTGCGACCCATGCAGGTGCAGCAATATTCGGGTCAAAACGGTGGGGTTTCGGATGTTTATGCGCCTTCTTGGCAGGATTGCGCAAAGCCGCAAAGCGTCCGGAGTGCCGCTTCGAATGCGCTGTCTTCGATGGTCATGGCCACCCGTAAATGACCCCTAGCCGAGGTGCCAAAGCTCTCGCCGGGCATCACGGCGATCTGGTGTTTTTCCAGCAGGGCAAAAGCAAAGTCTTCTCCCGACATCCCTGTCGAACGAACATCCAGCATCAGATACATCGCCCCCTGCGCAGGTACCAAGGTGACAGCATTCTGTCCGGCCAGCACTTTTTGGGCAATCTCACGGCGGCGCCGGAAAGGTGCGGCGATTTCTTCTTCGAAACCAGTCCCCAGCTGCAGGGCGAAAAGGGCTGCCTCTTGCACAAATCCCGGCACGCCATAGGTGGTATGGGTGGCCAGATTGATCAGATGGCTGATGATGTCGCGCGGCCCGACCAGCCAGCCGACACGCGATCCTGTCATTGCATGGGATTTCGACATGGACCCGACAACCAGTGCGCGCTCTGCCATCCCGTCCAGCGCGCGCGGGCTGACATGTGCGCCTTCCCAGACCTGCGTGTCATAGACTTCGTCCGAGATCAGCCAGAGGTCTGCGTCGCAACACACCTGCGCGATCCCTTCCAATGTGGCACGCGAATAAACCACACCCGTCGGATTGTTGGGAGAGTTGATCAAGAGCGATTTTGCGCCCTTGGTCTTTGCAGCGATGTCACTTGCACGCGGCTGGAAGGCGTCTTCGGCACGGGTTTGAATGCAGACGGGCTTGGCGCTGGCGCCCCGGATGGTGCCCGGATAGGTGGCATAAAACGGATCAAGATAGAGCGCGGCGTCCCCCGCATCACAGGTCGCCACATGGGCGGCGAAAAGCGCGGCTTGCCCGCCCGGCGTGATCAGCACGTTTTCAGGCGCTGTTGGCACGCCGGTGCGCTCCTGTACGCGCCGCGCAACTTCTTCGCGCAGCGCGGTCACGCCGGGCACAGAAGCATAGCCGGTATGCCCGCTCATGGCGGCGCGGTGCATGTCTTGCAAGATCGGGGCAGCGGTGCGGATGTCATGTTCCCCGATCGTCAGTTCGGTCACGGGTGTGCCTGCTGCGATCATTTCCCGGGCTTTGTTAAAGACGTCCCAACCGTCCGAACCGCCGCCCAGAATTCCTGATATCCGCTGTGATGCCTGCATGATGGGCCCTTTCTGTTTCAGGGCGCAGGGGCGCAGAGGCGTTCTGATTTGTCAATCAGCTGTTGACCGGAAGTCGCTGCATCGGCTAGTTCTTTGCCATGACCATGATAACCTGCATTATTTGCTGCACGATTACCTGCTGAGATTTCTCTCGCGGGCTGTTATCATGTCGTTTCGTTTCCTTAAGATATGTGGCAAGCCCGCGTGACCGCTGCGCGAGGAAGACGCTATGACCACGACGAAGACAACCGCGATCACGCTGTACAACACGAAGACCCGCCGCAAAGAGCCGTTTACGCCTCTGCGTGAGGACGACGTGCGCATGTATGTCTGCGGGCCGACGGTTTATGACCGGGCGCATATCGGCAATGCGCGGCCTGTGATCGTGTTTGACGTGCTGTATCGTTTGTTGCGCCATGTCTATGGGGCCGACCACGTCACTTATGTGCGCAATTTCACCGATGTGGATGACAAGATCAACGCGCGGGCGGCGGCCAGTGGGCGCTCCATTGGCGATATCACCGCCGAGACAACCCAGTGGTTCCTCGATGACATGGCCGCTGTGGGCGCCTTGCAACCGTCGATCAAGGGGGCGGCACATCAAAAGGCCATGCCGCGCGCCACCGCCTACATCGCCGAAATGATCGCCATGACCGAAGATCTGATCGCCAAGGGCCATGCCTATGCGGCCGAGGGGCATGTGCTGTTCCGGGTGCGGTCCTATGAAAAATACGGTGCGCTGTCGGGCCGGTCGGTGGATGACATGATCGCGGGTGCCCGCGTCGAGGTGGCCCCCTACAAAGAAGACCCGATGGATTTTGTCCTTTGGAAACCGTCGGATGCGGATACTCCCGGCTGGGACAGCCCATGGGGCAAGGGACGTCCGGGCTGGCACATCGAATGCTCTGCCATGGCCGAAGCCTTGCTGGGGAGTGAGTTCGACATTCACGGGGGCGGCAATGATCTGACCTTTCCGCATCATGAAAACGAGATCGCACAAAGTACCTGCGCGGGCCACGGGTTTGCCCGGTATTGGATGCACAATGAGATGCTCCAGGTCGAGGGCAAGAAGATGTCCAAGAGCTTGGGCAATTTCTTTACTGTACGTGATCTGCTGGAGCAGGGTGTGCCGGGTGAGGTGATCCGTTTTGTTATGTTTTCTACGCATTACCGCAAGCCTATGGATTGGACCGAGAAGAAGCGGGCGGAGGCGGAGAAGACGCTGCGCAAGTGGTACTTTCAGGTCAAAAAAGCCACCACCGATGGTCGCCTTGATGAAAAATTTGTCGCAACCGTCGCGGATGATCTGAATACTCATGGGGCTTTGACCGCTTGTCACGAGTATTCCGCCACAGGCGACGTTATCCCTTTACGTAGTGCATTGGTTTTTCTGGGGTTGATGGGGGAGACGGTTCCGAATTGGGCCGATCCAGAAACCGTTGACCTGAGTGCCTTTGAACGCCAGTTTGCCGACATTCGGGCTACAGCAATGGAAACCAAGAACTTTGTCGAGGTTGATCGCGTAAAGGGAGCGCTGACCGAGTTGGGTATTCAGGTGCGCATGACTAAGGAGCAAGTGTTTCTTAAGGCTCCGGCTGGGTTTGATCCTTCAGTCCTGAAGGGTGTGTTGTGATGAGGCAATTCTTGAGGCGGCAGGTTGACAACAGATATGACGGTTTCGATCTCTGTGGGGATGGTTTTACCCCGGTGTCCCGGATCGGCGAGGCGAACCCTGCCCTGGGAAGCGGGGGACGCCCTCAAATGAGCGCCACACTCCCAACCAAGAACATCGCCCAATCACGGAGGGGCGTGAAGCGCCCACCCATGGGTGGCTATGGGCGCTGTTCGTGCAAAGGGCGCGAACGGGTGTGTGGATCACAGGGCAGGGACAATAACCAATGAAACAACACCTCTCCCTTTACGACACCACTCTGCGTGACGGGCAACAAACTCAAGGTGTGCAATTCTCGACCGAGGAGAAGCACCAGATCGCAGCCGCGCTCGACAGCCTTGGTGTGGATTACATCGAAGGCGGCTGGCCCGGTGCCAACCCCACCGACAATGCGTTTTTCGACACCGCGCCACAGACTACCGCGCGGCTCACCGCCTTTGGCATGACCAAACGCCCCGGTATTTCAGCGCAAAACGACGATGTGCTGGCGGCGGTCCTGAATGCGGGCACAAAATCGGTCTGTATCGTTGGTAAGACCCATGAATTTCACGTGACCAAAGCGCTGGGGATCACGCTGGATGAAAATCTGATCTTGCTGAAAGAGAGTATCGCCCATTTGGTCGCCTCGGGGCGCGAAGCGCTGTTTGACGCAGAGCATTTTTTTGATGGTTATAAATCTAACCCGGACTATGCACTGAAATGCCTGAAGACCGTTTACGACGCGGGGGCGCGCTGGATCGTGTTATGTGACACCAATGGTGGGACGCTGCCTGCGGAAATCGGTAACATCACCGCTGATGCCATTGCTGCCGGTATTCCCGGCGATCACATCGGCATCCACACACATGATGACACGGAAAACGCGGTGGCCTGCACGTTGGCAGCCGTCGATGCAGGGGCGCGCCAGATCCAAGGGACCCTGAACGGGCTTGGGGAACGCTGTGGCAATGCGAACCTTACGGCGCTGATCCCGATCCTTTTGTTGAAAGAGCCCTATGCCAGCCTTTATGACACTGGCATCACACACAAAGCGTTGAAAGGGCTGACGCGGACCAGCCGGATGCTGGATGAGATTCTCAATCGCGTGCCGCAGAAACAAGCGGGTTTCGTGGGGGCGTCGGCCTTTGCCCACAAGGCCGGTCTGCACGCCAGCGCCATTGCCAAAGATCCGACAACCTATGAACATGTCGATCCTGCGCTGGTGGGCAATGCACGGATCATCCCGATGTCCAATCAGGCGGGCCAGTCGAACCTGCGAAAGCGCCTGACCGAAGCCGGGTTGGAGGTGGCCAAGGGCGACCCCGCGCTTGGCCGGATACTGGATGAGGTCAAAGCCCGCGAGGCCGACGGATATGCCTATGACACGGCGCAGGCAAGTTTCGAACTATTGGCGCGGGACGTCCTTGGCCAGTTGCCGGCGCTTTTCGAGGTAAAAAGATACCGTGTCACGGTTGAGCGGCGCAAAAACAGGTACGACAAGATGATCAGCCTTTCCGAAGCGGTTGTCGTCGTCAAAGTCGACGGTGAAAAGCGCCAGTCCGTCAGCGACAGCATGGACGACGCGGGCAGTGACCGTGGTCCGGTAAACGCGCTCGCCAAGGCGTTGGCCAAGGATTTAGGGCAATATTCCGCGCTGATCGAAGACATGCGGCTTGTCGATTTCAAGGTGCGCATCACACAGGGTGGAACCGAAGCTGTGACCCGTGTGATCATCGACAGCGAAGACGGGAAGGGCCAGCGGTGGTCAACCGTCGGTGTCAGTGCCAACATAATCGATGCGAGCTTTGAAGCCTTGCTTGATGCGATCCGCTGGAAGTTGATCCGTGATCTGAAGGACTCGAAAGGTTGATCCGCAAAATGCTGACTTTTTTCATTTCCTCCATTGTGGTCACGCTTGGTATCGCAGTGGTGCTGATCCTATCGCAACGCCCCGGTGATCTGCCCCCCGGTGAAGGGCTTGATTTCACCAATACGCTTGCAGCGGAGGGGCAGGAACCGCGGCCATTGACGCCGGTGGCGATGCGGGATGGATATCCGTTGCAGGTCCGGCGCTATGAGGCGCAGGCACCAGACGCCCCGCTGCTGGTGCTGGTGCACGGGTCCGGTTGGCACGGGATGCAGTTTGACGCTTTGGCGCGTGGTCTTGCCGCCTCGGCTGATGTTGTCGTTCCTGACCTGCGCGGACATGGCACAGCGCCTGGACGGCGCGGCGATATTGATTACATCAACCAGTTCGAGGATGATCTGGCGGATCTGATCAATGCGACGGCCAAACCCGGTCAAAAGACTGTGCTGGCTGGGCATTCCTCTGGCGGCGGGCTGGTGGTGCGGTTCGCGGGTGGGGCACATGGGGGCATGATGGATGCAGCTATCCTTATGGCCCCTTTCCTGAAACATGACGCCCCGACCATGCGCCCGAACGCCGGGGGCTGGTCCTACCCGCTGCTGCGTCGGATCATTGGGCTTAGCATGCTCAACACTTTCCGCATTACGGCGTTAAACCGTCTAACCATCATGCAGTTGGGCATGCCGCAGGTGGTGCTGGATGGGCCTTTGGGGGAGACGGCAACCACCGCCTATTCCTATCGGCTGAACACCGGATTTGCGCCGCGTGGCAAATACCTGAAGGATGTCGCGGCCTTGCCGCGTTTTACGCTGATTGCCGGTGCGGCGGACGAAGCCTTTGATGCGGCGCAATATGAACCAACTCTGTTGGCGGTCACTGACAAAGGCCGTTATGTGATTGTCGATGGCGTTGGCCATCTGGATATCGTGAACGCCCCCGAAACTCGCCAAGCGATAGAAAGCCTGATCAATGACCTCTGACACGATGGACGCGTTTTTCAAACTGCACAGCGATCTGCCGCGCGAAGGGCCGGGCGAACCTGCGGATATCGCATGGGCCGCAGCGCTGGCGGGGCTTAAAAGCGCGGCACAGATGGCCGATGTGGGGTGCGGTCCGGGCGGCGATATTGCAGCTTTGCTTGCGGCGGCACCCGATGGCCATGTGACGGCCTTGGATAAGACGGCGCATTTTGTCGATGGTGCGCGGGAGAACTGGCGTGGGGACGGGCGAGTCACTGTTCTCAAGGCGGATATGGCCGCGATCATGAACAGCTATGATATGATCTGGTGTGCCGGAGCTGTTTATTTTCTTGGGGTGACAAAGGCGCTGACGGCGTGGCGCAAGCCTTTGAATACGGATGGCGTGGTCGCGTTCTCCGAGGCTTGCTGGTTCACGGATGCCCCTTCGGAACGTGCGAGAACCCTGTGGAATAGGGAATACCCCAGCATGACAGATGAAGCCGGCATTACGACGCAGATTGCGGCTGCCGGTTACGAGGTCTTGGGCACGCGGCGCTTGTCTGACGCTGCATGGGAGGCCTATTTTACGCCGGTTGAAAGACGGATCGAGATGTTGCGGTCGACGGCGGATAGGACGCTGACAGGGGTTCTCGACGAGGCAGAAGAAGAAATCGCCTGCTGGCGAGCCCATCGTCGCGAATACGGGTATTTGCTCTGCGTTGTGCGCCCTCAATGAGTTTCGACGCTGATTTGACAGCCTGCGCCGTGTTGGTAGAGCGGGCCGATCCATGGCGGTTTCGCGCGGTTATGGCCGCGCCGGTTGCCGCGCGTAAACTGCTGTTCCCGCTTTACGCCTTTAACGTCGAGGTTGCGCGCGCACCATGGGTGACGCAAGAGCCGATGATCGCCGAGATGCGCCTGCAATGGTGGCGCGATGTCTGTGAACAGATCGCCGAGGGCCAGGCTGTACGCCGCCACGAAGTTGCGACACCACTGGCAGGTGTTTTGACGGCCAAGACGGCCCTGATACTGGATGAACTGGTCGCTGCAAGGCGTTGGGATATCTACAAAGATGCCTTTGAGGATACCGCGCATTTTGCCAGATACATCGACCAGACAGCTGGCCATCTGGCGTGGGTCGCGGCCTGCACCTTGGGGCAGGCCGATGAACAGACCCTGCGTGATGCGGCATTTGCGACGGGTATTGCTGCGTGGTTGCGCGCGATTCCCGAACTTGAGGCGCGGGGGCGTATCCCGCTGCTGGATGGCACCAACGAAGGTGTGGTTCGTCTTGCGAAGGACGCTTTGACGCGGCTTGCACAGGCCCGCTGCAACCGTTCGAAAATCAGCGCCGCGGCCCGTCCAGCCCTGCTGCATGTTGGACCTGCAAAGACGATCCTTGCGGCAGCAGTCCAGGATCCCGCCGCCGTGATCGAAGGGCGGCTGCCCGATCCGGTAGAAGGCGACCGGTTCGGCCTTGCCTATCGCGCGGTCACGGGGCGCTGGTAGTGATCAGGCGTCTTTCGGACGCATTACCAACCAGATTAGCGCACCGCCCGCCAAGGCCAGAAACGGGATCATCGCCATATTGACGGCGGCCCAACCCGTTGCAGCATCACCGCCGGAACAGTTCATCAACCCGCCAGATGCCAATGAGGCAAAGGTAACGCCGCCAAAGACCAGCAGATCGTTCAAGCCCTGCATCCGACCGCGTTCATGCGGTTCGTGCGCACCAGCCAGCATGCTGGTGGCACCGATAAATCCAAAGTTCCATCCCAGCCCCAACAGGATCAACGCGACGTAGAAATTGCCGAGCTGGACGCCCTGCAGCGCGACAACCCCGGCAACAGCCAGTATCGCCATGCCCAGACCCATGATCTTTTCCACACCGAAACGGGCGATCAGATGGCCGGTAAAAAACGACGGGGCAAACATGGCCAATACATGTCCTGTCACGATGTTAGAGGCATCCGCCACCTGAAATCCACAGCCTACCACAGCCAGCGGCGTGGAGGTCATTACGAGGTTCATGAGCGCATAAGCAACCATGCCGCAGATCACGGCCACCGCAATGCGTGGGGTGGTCAACAGCTCAAAGCGCGTACGCCCCTTGGGGCTGTCCATCGTCGGAGCTGGTGGTTTGGGAATATCCAGCAGGAAAAACAGCGCCATACCGATGACGTTCAACGCCATGGCGGCAATGTAAACCGGCAAGAACCGCATTACAGTCGCATCCGCGCCAGACGACAGGATTGACACCAGTTGGGGCCCTATGATGGCGGAAATCAAGCCGCCCGCCATGACATAGGAAATAGCTTTGGGGCGAAAGGTTTCAGAGGCGGTATCAGTTGCGGCAAATCTAAAAAAACCCTGTGAAGACATGTAGATACCGGTTAGGTAGCTACCTGCGAGGAAGACCCAGAAGTTATTGATGGTCAGCGCATAGGCGCAGATGATCGCACCAATCAGCCCGCCCAGAGCGCCAACAATAAAACCAGCCCGGCGCCCGTGTTTCTGCATCAACGGAGACAGCCAGGGCGCTGTTGTCATCGAGCCGAAAACAATCATCGAAATTGGCAGGGTGGCAAGGCAGACATTGGGCGACAATTGTTGTCCGGCCAGACCACCGATGACAAAAATCATGGTAATCTGGCTGCCTAGAAACGCCTGCGCGGCGACCAGAACGGCGACATTGCGCTTGGCGCGGGAGTCATCAATCATGTGGGAATCCTTTGTTGCCTGATGGGTAAACCTCTGTTTCGCGAGGGGCAACCCCTGCGAAGGCCTTGTGCCTGCGCCCCGCGGGCCTAAAGTCTGGCGAATGAAACAGACGGGTCATATTCTCTTGTTGGCGGGCAGTGCAGAGGCACGGCAGATTGCCGTCGCGTTGCAAGAGCAGGGGCGCGAGGTCCGGGCCTTGATGTCGGAGCCGCCGCGTGGCCTGGAGCCAATGCCGGTTGCTTTTGATGTCTGCGCCGAAATGACGCAGGCGCAAATTGCGCAGGCGGCACAAGGCGCCGACGCCGTGATGGATGCAAGTCACGGGTTTGATGGACATCTGACGCGGGTGGGCCATGCGGCGGCGATCGCCTGCTGGCTGCCATTCCTGACTTTGTCGCGCCCCAAGTGGGACATTGCCGAGGATGTATTGTGGCAAAGCGCAATTGATGTGGCCGCTGCCCAGCCGTTGATTGCGCCCGGTGACCGCGTATTCGCAGCGACCGGATGGGACAGCCTGCCTGAATTCGTTGCTTTCAAAGGGGCTCGCCTGCTGCTGCGCCAAACGACGGTCCACCAGCGGGTTGTCCCGTTTGATTTTGTCGAACTGGTTTTTGGTGCGGCACCTTTTACGGTGGCCCATGAAATCGGTCTTTTCAAGGAGCGCAACGTTGACGTTCTGATTGCACGTAACTTAGGCGGTTTGCCCAGTCGCCCCAAACTGGAGGCGGCAAAGGCATTGCGCCTGCGGGTGATCCTGATCGACCGTCCCGCGTTACCCGAAAACGTGGATATTGTGGATAATGTCGTCGATGCGATGGCCTGGCTGGCCCGCCTGTGAGTGATGCGGGCCGGATCATTCGCGTAGATCGGGACGTGGCCGAGGGGGCGGCGTGGCTGGGGCAAATGGATCCGCGTTTTGAGCAGGCATTGGCGCAGACCGGTCCGTTGCCGCTTCGGCTAAAGCCGGATGGGTTTGGCGGACTGCTTGAGATTATCATCAGCCAGCAGGTTAGTGTGGCCTCGGCCGATGCCATTCGCGCACGGATGGTGGCGGCAGGGTTGACCACGAAAGCCGCAGTGCTTGACGCGGGCCAAGAGGGGTTGCGCAATGCCGGATTAAGCCGCCCCAAAGTCCGCTATGCCTTGTTATTGGCCGCGGCGGATCTGGATTACGCGGGGCTTCATGCACTTGAGGATGCGCAGGTGATAACCAGACTGACTGCACTCACCGGCATCGGGCCGTGGACAGCACAGATCTATGCGATGTTCTGTATGGGGCGGGCAGATATTTTTCCGGCAGGGGATTTGGCCTTACAGGTCGCTGCGCAAAGGCTGTTCGACCTGCCTGCGCGGCCGGCTTCAGAAGAAATGGCAAGGATGGCAGAGGCTTGGACCCCGTGGCGGTCGGTTGCGGCCCGCGCACTCTTTGCCTACTACCGTATCTTGAGAAACAGGGAAGGTTTGGGATGACACGGGTATTAAATGCGGTGCGGCGCGAGTCGAAATCAGGGGAAACTAGATCAATTGTGGTGTTCCTGCATGGCTATGGGGCGAACGGGCCGGACCTTTTGGGGTTGGCTGATCCTCTGGGTGAACATCTGCCCGATACATTGTTCGTGGCGCCCGACGCACCGGAGAATGTCGCAGGCATGCCAAACGGGTTTCAATGGTTTCCGATCCCGTGGATTGACGGATCATCCGAAGAGGAGTCCATGCGCGGCATGGACAGCGCCGTTCAGGATCTGAACGCCTTTCTTGATGCGCTTATGGTCGACGAAGATGTTTTACCGGAACAGGTTGTGCTGTTCGGCTTCTCGCAAGGCACCATGATGGCGTTGCATGTCGCCCCGCGCCGCGAGGACGAGGTGGCGGGCGTGGTCGCGTTCTCGGGACGCTTGTTGTCACCTGAATCGTTGGCGGAAGAGGCCGTGGTCAAGCCGCCGATCCTGCTGGTGCACGGCGATGCCGATGATGTTGTGCCGCCACAATCCTTGCCCCAAGCCGCCGAGGCGCTGGAGGCTGCTGGCTGGCAAGATGTTTATGCCCATGTCATGAAAGGCACCGGCCACGGCATTGCACCGGATGGTTTAAGCGTGGCACTGGCATTTATGCGCGACAAACTGGGCCTGTGAAATGGTCATAAAGCTGTGACAAAGCTGCACTAAGCCTGTCCGCGACATCTTGTAGAATTCTTTGGCTTGCCAGAGCAAAACCACGAGATATAGTCGAATCAAACGGCAGAGGGTGCTTCCGCAGTGGACAGTGATTTCAGGACCGAATTTACCAGACACCCGGCGGGGCTGAAGCACAGGCCCGCCTTGGTGCTGAATGCGGATTATCGGCCGCTCAGTTACTATCCGCTGTCGCTTTGGTCATGGCAGGACGCGATCAAGGCCAAATGGCTGGATCGGGTGGATATCGTCGCCGAATATGACGACTGTGTTCACAGCCCGACGATGACGCTGAAGATACCTTCCGTTGTCGTCTTGAAAGACTATGTAAAACCTCAAAAGCGCGTGGCCTTCACGCGCTTTAATTTATTCTTGCGGGATGAATTCTGTTGCCAGTACTGCGGGGCGCGGGGGGATTTGACCTTTGATCATGTGGTGCCTCGGGCCGCTGGCGGGGTGACGTCGTGGCAAAACGTCGTGGCGGCATGTTCTCCGTGTAATCTGCGCAAAGGGTCGAAGCCGCTACACCGAACGGGTTTGCACCTGCGCAAACCACCGCGTCAGCCGGGGGCGGGGGAGTTGCGCAATATGGGCCGGAAATTCCCGCCGAACCATTTGCACGACAGCTGGATGGATTTTCTGTATTGGGATGCCGAACTGGAGGCATAGCCGCGACATCGCTGGGATCAGTGTATTTAATCGGGGGGATGACCTGCGCTCTTTTCCTTCTAAACCCCGCGCCTCACTCCTTACCGTATTCTTTGTCGGTGCAGAGTTAAGGGAAGCGGCTTCAGGCTTGCCATCGGGAAACATCAGAAGTCGAGATCAACCCAAACCGGCACGTGATCTGACGGCTTTTCACCGGCGCGCACGTCTTTGTCGATTTGGCAGTCGCGCAGCATGTCCGCGCAAGCCGGGCTTAACAGGAAGTGATCAATCCGGATGCCGTTGTTCCGATTCCACGCGCCTGCCTGATAGTCCCAGAAACTGTAGTGCCCCGGTCCGGCTGTGCGGGTGCGGAACGCCTCCGTCAGGCCCAGATTCACAAGTCTGCGCCATGCGGCACGGGATTCGAGGCGAAACAGCGCGTCCTCGCGCCAGCTGTCCGGGGTTGCCGCGTCTTCGGCCTGTGGGATGATGTTGTAGTCGCCGGCCATCAGGAACGGTGTTTCCGCGTCCAGAAGCGCACGGGCGCGATCCTCAAGCCTGGCCATCCAGGCGAGTTTGTAGTCGTATTTCGGGCCTGGTGCCGGATTGCCGTTGGGCAGATAGAGCCCGCAAATTCGCACCGCATCTTTTTCACCCACCACGGTTGCCTCTATCCAGCGGGCCTGTTCATCGCTGTCATCGCCGGGCAGACCTCGTACAACGTCTTCCAGCGGGTGTTTTGACAGGATCGCGACGCCGTTAAACGATTTCTGCCCGTGGGTGTGCACGTTATAACCACGTTCTTCGAAGACTTCGGCCGGGAACGCGTCGTCGACAGATTTTATTTCCTGCAGCAGCACGACATCGGGCTGTGCTGTGTCCAACCATGCGGGCAGGGCGTCAATGCGGGCTTTGATGCCGTTAATATTGAAGGTAGCAATCTTCATTTTATCCTAACCCCTGTAGTCCGTTGTCAATGTCGAAACCGCGCGGTTTGGTGCGGGCCTCACCCGCCCTTAGGGTGATTCGGTTCAGGCAAATGCAACCTAAGGTCGCAATTGGTTCCAGCCGCTTAAGGATATCGAGCGTCAGCGCCTTTGTTGGTAACTCTTTTATCTGCTGTGGAAAACCCAAGAATGTCAGGAACCGCCAGAGAGCTATTTTAAAAAACTAAAGTGCATAAGCCTGTGGACAGAATGAGGTGCGGAAAAAATCGTTTGGAGATTCATTTTTAACGAGCAACGGTTTTATAGTTGCAATCAATGATTGCAGGTAACCACAACACAAAGGACCGTACCCATGACTGCATTTGCTCGTAGCTTTGAAAATTCCGTATCTCGCCACCGTTCCACATCTTTTGCCAGCGACATGATGGCAGGGGACGGAGTTGAGATGTTCACCTGCAGTGTTCTGCACGCCGGTACATCCATGGCAGAAGGGTCGCAGACCGAAATGTTCACCTGCAGTGTTCTGACGATCGGAACGGATACGATTGAGGGCGACGAAACAGGCCTGTTTACCTGTAGCGTTTGAAACCATCTCCGCACATCTTGGGGTCCGGCAAATTGGTCGGGCCCAACCATTCCTTTAGCCAATAGTCAGGTGCGTCATGAGCAATGTCATTACCTTTCACGCTGCCGTACGACGCAGCCGTTCGCAAAACCTGAGCACCTTGATGATTGCGGTTGCGCAGAATCGGCGTAGGCAAGGCGATGTCTTCTGGCTGAAGGAAAATGCAGAAGTTCTGGGGATGTTGGCGGCGACAAGGGCTGTGACCACTGTCGATGATCTGGCCCCCTATGCTGAATTCTACGATCAAATCGAAGAGAAGTTGCGGTTTTACCCACAATATTATCGGTTTTTTCTTTCGATATGTCTGGACCTTGAGGATTTGGGTTTTGACGGTGGCAAAGGAGAAGCCATGTGCCAATGGGTGGCAGATGCGGGTCTGGTGAAGGCCGAGCTTTCTGATTTGCAACGCGCCGAGGCCCGCCGTTTGCTGGCCAGACGCGGCGTCGCTGACCTTCGGGGCGCAGGCATGATTGATGACCGGCTCCGGCGGTTTGCAGAGCGGGCCGAGACTTTTGCCCTACCGAACAAAAAGGCAGCTTACGAGCTGACGCATATTGTATTCTATCTATCCGAATACGGCGGGAAAGATCCGCAGCTCAGCGAGGATGTCGTGACCAGCCTGCATTTTATCGGTGTGCTGGCCTATCTGGATCAAAACCATGATTTGCTGGCCGAGGTTTGCACAGCTCTGCATTTTGTCGGGGCCATGCCAAGCCCAGTCTGGATAGAGGCCGTCGCGCAGGCTCATTCACGAATTTTGCCTGTAGTTGAGGTGCCCAAATACCCCAATCAAGATGCCTTTCATGCCTATTTGGTCACCGGTTGGACGCAAACGGTTTTGGGCGGTGTGAGCTTTGAGGCGCAAGTATCTGACAAAGCGCCATATTTCATCTCCAAGGTTCGTCGTACCAGCGTGCTGCGTCCGTTGAGCGAGTGCCTTTACGATCTGGGGCCGTTGCGCAACGGAGACTGGGGCGCGATGCGCCATTGCCTCATGTCAAAGCTAGATATCGTGAGCCAGGAAATCCTGAAGCAGGCCGAAACCTCGACCCAGAAATTTGCCGCATTTTTCCAAGGGTTCGCACGGGCCAGCGCCAGCCGGAACGCCAGAACGGGGTAGGGTCACATCGAAAACGATGTGCCGCAGCCACAAGACGAAGTGGCATTTGGATTCTCGATGACAAACCTTGCGCCGATCAGTTCTTCCGAGAAATCAATTACCGCATTGGCGAGGAAGGGCAGCGAAATGCTGTCGACCACAACCTTTTGCCCGTCACTTTCCAGAACCAGATCGTCATCCTTGGGTTCGTCGAGCGCGATTTCGTACTGGAATCCCGAACAGCCGCCACCGTCAACGGCGATGCGCAGGGCCTTGCCGTCGCCCGCTGCGCCAATCTCGGCCAGACGTTCAAAGGCGCGGGGGGTCACTTTGGGGGGCAGGTTCATCGGGCGCACTCCAGTGGGGCGGTTTTCATCGCGGGTTTAACCTAATATAGAAAGCCCAAGGACAGGCCACAAGGACCAGCCGCCATGCGCGCACCATATGCCTCTGATCCAGTACACGCCAGGGGACGGCGCGTGCCGGAAGAGGAAAGCACTTTTCGCTCCTGTTATCAGCGGGACCGCGACCGGATCATCCACGCCAGTGCCTTTCGCAGGCTCAAGCACAAGACGCAGGTTTTTGTGGAACACGAGGGCGATTATTATCGTACCCGTCTGACCCATTCGATCGAGGTGGCGCAAGTCGCCCGAACAATTTCAGGCGCGTTGGGTTTGAATGCGGAACTGACCGAGGCTGTCGCCTTGGCTCATGATCTGGGCCACACGCCCTTTGGCCATACCGGTGAAGACGCGTTGCATGCGGCGATGGCCCCTTACGGCGGATTTGACCACAACGCGCAGGCGATCAAGATCGTGACATCGCTTGAACGCCACTACGCCGAATTCGACGGTCTGAACCTGACGTGGGACACGTTGGAAGGCATCGCGAAACATAACGGGCCTGTGGCCGGCGATTTGCCCTATGCCCTGTCGGAATATAATGCGGTGCATGATCTTGAACTGCACACCCATGCCAGTGCCGAAGCGCAGGTCGCCGCCCTGTCTGATGACATAGCTTATAACAACCACGATCTGCATGACGGGCTGCGGGCCGGACTATTTACAGATGATGAAATCGTCGCATTGCCGTTGATTGGCCCCGCCTTTGCCGAGGTGGATTTGAGGTATCCTGATACCGATAATTACCGGCGCAGGCACGAGGCCCTGCGCCGGGTCTTTGGTGTGATGGTAGCTGATGTGATAGACACGTCACGGGCCAATCTTGAAAGCAGTGGTGCGACTTCCTCTCATGATATCAGGCATTTGGGGCATTCTGTTATCATGTTTTCTGACCAGATGTGGCAGGATCTGAAAGAGATACGCGCGTTCCTGTTCAGCCGCATGTACCGTGCGCCCTCTGTCATGATCAAACGGGCCGAGGTGACAAAAATCGTCGAGGATTTGTTTCCTTTATTCCTTGAAAACCCTGACATGCTGCCCCGCGATTGGGCCAAACAGATTGCTCAGGCGGCGCAAGACCGCACCACGTTGGCGCGGATGGTTTGCGATTATATTGCCGGTATGACGGATCGTTTTGCGTATGCTGAACATGCGCGGCTGACGGGGCAGGACGTCCGATAGGGGTTGAGCGCACAAATTGAGGTGATAGAGACACAAGCGAATGAGGAACTGACTATGAATATCTTTGCCGAAATCCGCGATCTTATCACGACAACACTGGGCCAAATGGTGTCCGCAGGCACATTGCCTGAGGGATTAAGCTTTGATCCCATCACGGCCGAACCGCCGCGCGATGCCGCCCACGGCGATATGGCGACCAATGCTGCAATGGTGCTGGCGAAACCTGCCGGCATGAAGCCACGTGATATTGCTGAAATCTTGGCCGCCAAATTGGCGGAAGATCCGCGTGTGACATCAGCGGAAATCGCAGGCCCGGGGTTTCTGAACCTGCGGTTGGCGCCCAGCGTCTGGCAGGCGATCGCAAGAACCGTCCTGACCGAGGGCACCGGATTTGGCCGTGGCACGCTGGGGCAGGGCCAGAAGGTTAACGTGGAATATGTATCCGCCAACCCGACGGGGCCTTTGCACGTCGGCCACACACGCGGTGCAGTGTTTGGTGATGCGCTGGCCTCGCTGCTGGATTTTGCCGGTTTCGATGTAACCCGGGAATATTATATCAATGACGGCGGTGCGCAGGTCGATGTTTTGGCGCGCTCTGTTTATCTGCGCTATCAAGAGGCGCATGGTCAAAGGGTGGCCTTTCCCGACGGGACATATCCCGGCGACTATCTGATCGCCGTTGGTGAGGCGCTGAAAGACAAGGTGGGTGACGCCTATCTGGATAAAGGCGAACAGTTCTGGATCGGTGATGTTCGTGAATTCGCCACCGAAAAGATGATGGAGCTTATCCGCAGCGATCTCAAGGCTTTGGGCGTCGAGATGGATGTGTTTTATTCCGAAAAATCACTTTATGGGACGGGGCGGATCGAAGCGGCCTTGCAAGACCTAAAGGGTAAGGGCCTGATTTATCAGGGCGTGCTGGAGCCACCGAAAGGAAAGAAACCGGAGGATTGGGAGCCGCGGGAGCAGACCCTGTTCCGTTCTACCGAACACGGTGATGATGTGGACCGGCCCGTCATGAAATCCGATGGCGGCTGGACCTATTTCGCGCCCGATATCGCCTATCACTACGACAAGGTGCAGCGCGGATTTGACCAGTTGATCGACGTTTTTGGTGCGGATCACAGTGGCTATGTCAAACGTATGAAGGCGGCTGTTTCAGCCCTGTCCGGTGGCAAGGTGCCGCTGGATATCAAGCTGACACAGCTTGTGAAGCTATATAAGAATGGCAAGCCTTTCAAGATGTCGAAACGGGCAGGGACATTTGTGACCTTGCGCGACGTTGTGGATCAGGTCGGCTCCGATGTGACGCGGTTTGTCATGCTGACACGGAAAAACGACGCGATGTTGGACTTTGATTTTGACAAGGTTCTCGAGCAAAGCCGCGAAAACCCCGTATTTTATGTGCAATACGCTCATGCGCGGGTGGCTTCTGTGCTGCGTAAAGCGGCAGAAGCAGGCCTGAAAACCGATGATGCCACATTGGCCGGGGCAGACCTGAGCCTCCTTGATCACGACAGCGAACTGGCCGTGTTGCGCAAGCTGGCCGAATGGCCACGTTTGGTGGAAACGGCAGCGCGTACCAACGAACCACATCGTGTGGCATTTTATCTGTACGAGCTCGCTGCGGATCTCCACGGGCATTGGAACAAGGGCAACGATGTGCCGTCGTTGCGCTTTATTCAGGACGATCCGGAAACCTCTCGGGCAAAAATCGCGCTTGCGCGGTCCACGGCGATTGTAATTGCAGCAGGTCTTGGTATTCTTGGCGTCACACCGGCAGAAGAAATGCGTTAAGACAGATCGCGCCGACACACAGGTAACCCCAAGACCAGACCCATCGGGCAATGTACCTGCTGGGCAATGAGGCAAAGATGGCAGATTTCACGTCTTCCCCCATGACGGGGGGGAACTATCGCGTTTCAAGTTCAAGTCACAGATCAACCGCGCCATCCAACAGTCTGACAACGCTTACAAATGTTGCAGGGGCTGCGCTATCTTTGGCGCTTGTCGCGGGCATTGGTATATGGGGGTACGAGCTGTTGGTTCGGGATGTCAGCGGCATTCCGGTGGTGCGTGCGGCCAGTGGTGAAATGCGCATTCGTCCTGACGAACCGGGGGGCGAAAAGGCCAGTCATCAGGGCCTTTCCGTTAACGCGGTGGCGGCGGTAGGGACGGCTGCGAGACCTGCTGACCGGCTGATCCTTGCGCCCAAACCGATTGAATTGACCGAAGAGGATCAGGTGATGCCGGCCTCAATGGTGGCAACATCGCAACAGCAGACCGCCGCTGCCAGCCTGTCTGACAATGCAACTGTTCTTGATGCCGCCGAGGTTTCGGCCGCGCTTGAAAGCGGTGATGTGGCAGATCTGGTAGCGCAATTGACCGCTGGCGTTGCCCCACTGGGTGTTCTGGACGGAACCAAGGAAGAGACATTGGCGTCGGTCAACAGCTCTATCGTTGAAGAGGTCGAGGCAGCTGAAGACCGGGTTGCCTCTCTGATTGATGCGCCGGGATTGCGCCATTCGAGACGGCCGAAAAAACGACCGGCAGAGCGGGCGGTGATAACCCCTGCGGCGCTTGCGCCCTCAAGCAATACGCCGAACGAGGTACAGGCCGCCAGCCTGCCAGCGGGCACACGGTTGGTACAGCTTGGGGCCTTTGACAGCCCGGAAGTTGCGCGCGAACAATGGGACCAGTTAAGCCGCCGTTTCGGTGTCTATTTGTCAGGCAAAGCACGCATCGTGCAAAAAGCCACCAGCGGCGGACGGGTGTTCTACCGCCTGCGGGCCATGGGGTTTGACGATATCGCGGACGCGCGCCGGTTCTGTTCGGCCTTGGTTGCCGAGAACGCGGATTGTATTCCTGTTGTGACCCGCTGATGACCTTTGGTGCAACGATCATCGACGCGGATGGTCTGCGCCTGACGGCAGATGAAAAGGCCCTGTTTCGCGAGGCCGATCCGTTTGGATTTATCCTGTTCGCCCGCAACATCGACTCGCCGGAACAGGTGCGCGCCCTTTGTGCGGAAATGCGCGATGCGGTTGGGCGCGAAGCCGTTATTACAATTGATCAGGAAGGTGGGCGCGTGCAGCGGATGCGCCCGCCACACTGGCGCGATTGGTTGCCTCCGCTTGAACTGGTGGCGCTGACCGGCGCGGATGCGCCACGGGCGTTGTACCTGATGTACCGGCTGATCGCGCAGGAGTTGCGCAGCGTCGGCATCGACAGCAATTGCGCACCGATGGTCGATGTGGCCGGGGTTGCCACCCATCAATTCCTGCGCAACCGGTGTTACAGCAGCGACCCTGTGCGTGTTGCTATTCTGGGGCAGGCGGCGGCGGATGGTATGTTGGAGGGTGGTGTTTTGCCGGTTCTGAAACACATGCCGGGCCATGGTCGCGCGACCATGGACAGCCATTTTGATCTGCCGACGGTCTCTGCATTATTAGAAGACCTGCACGCCGTTGATTTTGCGCCGTTCAAAGCGTTGAACCATCTGCCCATGGGGATGACGGCGCATCTGGTCTATGAGGCTATTGATGACCGGCCTGCAACCCTTTCGCCCGAGATAATGCAGCTGATCCGCGACGAGATCGGCTTTGACAACCTGATCATGACCGATGACATTTCAATGAAGGCTTTGTCCGGTACACCGGTTGAAAACGCGGCGGCGTCGATCAAGGCTGGCTGTGACGTGGTGCTGTATTGTAATGCCACCCTGGAAGACCGTCGTGCCGTGACACAGGCGGCGGGCCGTATGACGGCTGCGGCCCAAGTTCGTGCAGAACGGGCAATTGCCATGCGCAAGACCCCCGACACCGTTGACATTCCGGCCCTTGAGCGCGAACTTGAAGCGCTTTTGGGCGGGGCGGTGCATGGCTGAAACTCTATTCGAAGAAGATAAGGTATCGGTGGCCGAAAGGATGGCCGCCGAAGCGCTGATCATCGATGTTGACGGCTTTGAAGGGCCTCTGGATTTGTTGCTGACGCTCAGCCGCACGCAAAAGGTAGACCTGCGGAAGATTTCAGTGTTGCAACTGGCGCGGCAATATCTGGCCTTTGTCGAAAAAGCCAAAGCACTGCGGTTGGAATTGGCAGCGGATTATCTGGTGATGGCAGCCTGGCTGGCGTTTTTGAAATCGCGCTTGTTGTTGCCACCGGACCCCACCGAAGAAGGACCGTCAGGCGAAGAGCTGGCGGCGCATCTGGCCTTTCAATTGGAGCGCTTGCAAGCGATGCGAGACGTGGCCGCACGGCTGATGGCGCGGGACCAGTTGGGGCGAGATTTCTTTGCCCGCGGCCAGACAAAGGAAGTCGAGCGGGTGCGCAAGGTCACCTATACCGCGACCTTGCTGGACTTGATGCAAGGCTACGCCCGGATCAGGACCAAAGATGAATTCCGTCCCTTTGTGATGGACCGTGATGCGGTGTTCACGATGGAACAGGCGCTGGAACGGATGCGCGGGCTCATCGGCTATGCGGGGGACTGGGGCGATTTGCTCAGCTATTTGCCCGAAGGTTGGGAAAGCGATCCGGTCAAACGCCGGTCGGCGACGGCGGCGACTTTTGCCGCCTCGCTGGAACTGGTGAAAGAGGGTCATCTGGAAATCCGTCAAAGCGAAAGCTTTGCCCCGATCCAGTTGCGTAAAAGGGACGTGCCGCGTGGCTGAAGATACTGAAAAACAAGAAGCCAGCCTTTTTGAAGCCCCGCCGATGGTCGAACAGGAACGGATGGTTGAAGCGGTGCTTTTTGCAACCTCGCAGCCCATTACCCTGCGCGAATTGGCTGCCCGTATGCCGCACGGCTGTGATCCTGCCGAAGCGATGGTTTATCTGCGCAAACGCTATGAGGGGCGCGGTGTGCAGGTGAGCCGTGTGGGGGATGGCTATGCGATGCGCACGGCGACCGACCTTGGGTTCTTGATGCAGCAGGAAACCGTTGAAATCCGCAAGCTCAGCCGCGCTGCAATCGAAACCTTGGCGATCATTGCCTACCACCAACCGGTGACAAGGGCCGAAATCGAAGAGATTCGCGGCGTATCCGTGTCACGTGGAACGGTGGATCAACTGCTTGAAATGGAATGGATTCGCTTTGGTCGGCGCAAGATGACGCCGGGGCGGCCCGTGACTTTCGTGGTGACGCAGGGGTTCCTTGATCACTTCGGGCTGGAGAACGCGCGCGACCTTCCGGGGCTCAAGGAGTTGCGCTCTGCCGGGTTGCTTGAAAGCCGTGTACCGTTGGGGGATGTGCCGGTGATGGGTGATGGCGGCGTCGAGGAAGAGACAACCGAGGGACAATCGGAGCTTTTCGGGGATTAATTGCGCCATTAATGGTCATTGGCCCGAAAATCGCCTCAATCCCGGCTATATAGAGGATTGAGGTAAAACGAGGAACCGCCGATGAACCAGATCATAAATATGATCATCCGTCAGGTGATGAACCAATTGATCCGCCGTGGGATCAATGCGGGATTTGACAGGGCAGGCTTGGCGGGGCAGCGCCGCAAGGGGCAGCCCATGCCGCCTGATGCACTGGACGATTACGGCAAACCGATCGCACCCCAGTTAACGCAAGAAGAGCGCCGTCAGGAACGCTACGCAGGTCAACAAGCGCGTCAGCTGAAACAGGCGATGAAGGTGTTGGGGCGGATCAGATAGGCCCCATTTCGCGAAGTTGCCAAGTGATCCGGTGGGCGTAACGGGATGAATCCGCAATGTCGTGAACAGTAAGGGCCGCAAATGCTGCGGCCTGTGTTCAGATCTTACAGGCCGGGTTGAAAACAGTCGCGATGCTTAGACAACTGCAAGTCAGGCCTTGAAATGTTTTGACAATTTCAGGCCTTGCCCTTGGTAGTTTGACGCCAAATCCGCCCCGTACAGCTGCGTAGGCGCTGCACACATGCGTTCATAGACCAAACGCCCCACGACCTGCCCATGCTCAAGCACAAATGGCGCCTCGTGACAGCGCACTTCAAGCACGCCACGCGATCCCGCACCGCCTGCATCGGCATAACCGAAACCGGGGTCGAAAAAACCTGCGTAATGTACGCGGAATTCACCCACCATCGCCAGATAGGGGGCCATTTCGGCGGCGTAATCGGGCGGGATTGTCACGGCCTCGCGGCTGACAAGGATGTAGAACGCACCAGGGTCAAGGATGATCTGGCCATTGCGGGTGTGGACCTCTTCCCAGTATTCCGCCGGATCGTAATAGCCTATGTTGTCCAGATCTATCACGCCCGTGTGCGGTTTTGCACGGTAACCGACCAGCGTTGTGTCCGGGAGTTTCAGATCGACAGAGAAACCCAAACCCTCATCAATTACGGCCTCGCCATCAACCAGCGGTGTCACGTCGTGCAGGGCGCGCAGGGCGTCATCGTTCAACACAGCGTCACCCCGGCCAAAACGGATCTGGTTCAGCCGCATCCCCGGTCGGACCAGTACCGAGAAGGAGCGCGGGCAAATCTCGGCATAGAGTGGGCCGGTATATCCTGGCGCGATCCGGTCGAATTCGGTACCGCCGTCGGTGATTGTGCGGGTCAGCAGATCAAGCCGACCGGTTGAGCTTTTGGCGTTGGCAACCGCGGACAGATCGGCGGGCAGGTCCAATCGTTCCATCAAGGGGACAACGTAAACACAGCCTTTTTCAAGTACAGCACCATCGTTCAGGTCAACGCGGTGCATTTCGAATTCTTCAAGTCGATCCGCCACTTTGGCACCGTGCCCTGCCAGAAACGACGCTCGCACGCGGTAAGCCACATCGCCCAAACGCAAGTCCAGGCTGGCAGGTTGAATCTGTTCGGGTGTGACCGCAGGACGGGCGGTGATTTCACCGGTGTCGATCATCGTCTGTATCAGTTGGTTGGGGATCACACCCTGCATGATGTCTTTCACTCGAGGGCCTCTTGTAGAATGTCAAACGCCCGCACACCCAGAGGGCTGCGGGCGTTTGAGTTATGTCGGTTGGTCGGGCTAGCAGGACTCGAACCTGCGACCTTCCGTCCCCCAGACGGACGCGCTACCAGGCTGCGCCATAGCCCGACATGTGGGCGTTCATACCTGATCTTCGCAGGCGTGCAAGAGAGAAGTAACACCAAGCGCATTGGTTCAGTCGTTTGACGGTGTGGGGGCACCTGTTTGTATCGCTCGGGTTCGGCTGGACGCCATGGAATCGCGCAAGATTGTCAGCTTTTGCAGCAAAGGCGCGATCTGTCGGGCCTGCGCTGTGCTGAGTTGTCGGCTGCGATATGCAGCGGTCAGAACAGCAGGGGAAGCCGCGATCTCATGCTCTGGCGTCAAGACAGGCACGTCGATGATGCGCGGCTTGGGCGCTGGCGGGGCTGATGGTTCGGTGGGTTCGGGTACGACGGGCGCGCCTGAAATTTCCTCTGGCGTTTCTTCGCTGTCGGCAGGCAGGTTGTCCAAGGGGGCGGGTTGATCTGCCATTGGACGGCGCAAAAAGGCCGGCAGGCTGGCGGCTTGCGATGTGTCATCGGTGCGCTGTTCGGCCGGGGCGGAAGACGGTGCATCAACTGCGGGGGTGGTGTCCGGCTGTTGTTGCGCCGGCTCTGCACTGTCCGCTGTAACGGGTGTTGCTTCGGTCTCTGCTGCCTCGGCGGCTTCCGGCTTGTCAGCGATTTCATCTGCAACAAGAGGGACATCATCGAAGGTCGGTTCTGGACGTGGTCTGGGAGCGGGTTCCACAATGGTGATTTGCGGGTTCACTTCAAAGGGTTCAGCCACCGGTTCTGATTCTGGTTCCGTCGCGACATCCTGTTTCGCCTCCGGTTCAGCATCGGATTCGGCAGACTTTTGTGAACTTGCCACCGGTAATGCGTCAGCTTTTGCCGGCTGATCTGCAATGGCCGGTGTTTCAGCAGCGTCCTGTGCGGTCTCGACGACAGGTGTCGGTTTGTCTTTGACGGTTGGTGCTAAAGGTGGCTCTGGCTCAACTTGTGCCGCTGTTTCTACAACAGGTTCCAGCGGTATATCTTCTATAACAGGTTCGGCGTCCGCTTGGGCCGTATCCTTTTGGGCGGGTGTAACGGCGGGCGGGGCGACCGCAGCTGTTTCGGTTTCTTCCGGTTCTTCCGGAGGAGTCGGCTTCTTGTCAAAACTCAAGACAACGCCGGTTTCTTCCTGCGGTTCTTCGGGGGCGTCGATGAAGGGAGTCGGCGGGGTTTCCTCCAGCAACGACTGTGTCAACTCGTCCAGCGGCTGGGACAGGCGCACGACATGGCTTATACCCTCTTCGCGGAGGATTTTCTGAACCCCTTTGATGGTCAACCCATCTTCATGCAGCAGTTGTTTTATTCCGCCAAGCAGCAGCATATCGTTGGGGCGGTAGTACCGTCGTCCGCCTGCGCGTTTCACCGGACGTACTTGGGTAAACTTGCTTTCCCAAAAGCGCAGCACATGGGCTTGAATGCCCAGCCAGTCTGCGACTTCGGAAATGGTGCGAAAGGCGTCCGCAGATTTGGGCATCAGATCAGGACTTGTTGCCGTCCGCGACCCGGTCTTTCATCAGGTGCGAAGGACGGAATGTCAGCACACGGCGCGGATTGATCGGTACTTCTTCGCCGGTCTTGGGGTTGCGGCCCACGCGGGCGGTTTTGTCCCGGACAGAAAACGTGCCAAATGAGGAAATCTTGACCTGATCGCCGCTGACAAGTGCATCCGACATGTGATCCAGAACGGATTCAACGAGTTGCGCACTTTCATTACGGGACAGACCCACTTCTCGGAAGACCGCTTCGCTTAGGTCCATACGCGTCAAGGTTTTATTCGTCATTCAACTTCCCCCGAGTTTTCCCCACCATAACGGCGGGCAAATTTAAGAGTCAATATCAATGGCTTGGGCAGGCGCCTTTATGCGAAAATGCGGGCCCTTTTCAGCCTGTCACCAGCGCAGGACGACTGCACCCCAGGCCAACCCGCCGCCAATCGCTTCGGTCACAATCAGATCACCCGGTTTGATCTGACCCCGATCGCGGCCTACTGACAGGGCCAGCGGGATCGAGGCGGCAGAGGTATTGCCGTGGTCTTGCACGGTGACCACAACATTCTCCATCGGTAACCCCAGCTTTTTAGCGGTTCCTTGGATAATGCGGATGTTGGCCTGATGTGGCACGATCCAGTCCACGTCTTGTGGATTGACACCCGCGCGCTCCATCGCCGTTGTCGCGGTGGCGGCGAGTTTGGCAACGGCATGGCGGAACACCTGATTGCCCTGCATGCGCAGATAGCCGGTGGTGCCGGTACTGACGCCGCCATCAACATAGAGCAAATCGCGGTGGCGCCCGTCAGAGTTCAGATCGGTTGCAAGGATACCGCGATCTGTTGCATCGCCCGAACCGTCTTGCGCTTCAAGCAGAACCGCGCCAGCGCCATCGCCGAACAAAACGCAAGTGCTGCGATCGGTCCAGTCCATGATCTTGCTGAAGGTTTCCGCCCCGATGACCATCACACGTTTGGCCTGACCCGACGAAATCAGCGCATTCGCATTGCTCAGGGCAAAGACAAAGCCGGCGCAAACCGCTTGCACATCAAATGCATAGCCGCGTGTCATGCCCAGTTGCTCCTGCACCATAGTGGCGGCAGAGGGAAAGGTGAAATCCGGTGTCGAGGTCGCCAGAACGATCGCGTCGAGATCATCCGGCTCGAGCCCTGCATCTTTTAACGCAGCCTTTGCCGCAGCGGTGGCCATAAACGAAGTCGTTTCGTCCCCGGAGGCAAAATGGCGGCGTTCAATGCCCGAGCGCGAGCGGATCCATTCGTCATTGGTGTCAAGCGTCGCCTCGAACTCGGCGTTCTCGACCACGCGGGAGGGCAGGTAGTGCCCACAACCGATCACAACAGCGCGGGTGGTCATTCTGGGGTCTCCTCGACCGGTAGTATGGCGGCAATGCGTGCGGCCAGTTTATCATTGAACTGGTTTTGGGCCAGTTGTGCGGCCAGTTTGATCGCAGCAGAGACACCTGTGGCATCGGCCGATCCATGGGATTTAACGACCGTGCCGTTCAGCCCCAAAAACACACCGCCATTTACACGGCGGGGGTCAATTTTGATCCGCAAGCGCATCAATGACGTATAGGCCAGAAGCGAGGCAAGCTTGGACAGGATCGAATATTGGAACGCTTCGCGCAGACGGATACCAATCAGTTTGGCGGTGCCTTCGCCCGTCTTGATCGCCACATTGCCGGTAAAGCCGTCGGTCACGATGACATCTGCCTTGGCTCCCGAAATATCGCCACCTTCGACGAAACCGACAAAGTCATAACCGACTTCGGCCTCTTGGGCGCGAATCAGGTCATAGGCCTCTTTCAATTCGGAGCGGCCCTTGTGTTCTTCGGTGCCGACATTCAGCAGACCCACCCGCGGCTTTTTCAGGTTCATCCCGTTGCGGGCATAAGACGCGCCCATCAGGGCAAAACGCAAGAGGTCTTCCGCGTCGGCACGGATATCCGCACCCACATCCAGCATCACGTTAAAGCCGTGTTTGTTTGCGGAAGGGTATAGCACTGCGATGGCGGGGCGATTGACGCCAGGCAGCTTGCGCAGGCGGATCGTCGATATCGCCATCAGCGCACCCGTGTTGCCACAAGACACGGCAACAGCGGATTCACCCGAACGGACGGATTCGACAGTCGCCCACATCGAGGTGTCCTTGCCGGTACGTACCACATGGCTGGGTTTGTCATCCATGCTGACCACACCGGTCGCATGGCGGATGTCGCAACGCCCCTGGAGGTGGCGATCACGATCCACCAAGGGCGCAAGCTGTGCCTCGTCTCCATGAAGAATAAAGGCAATATCAGGATTGATCTTTGCAGACAAAGAACACCCGGCAACAACAGCTGCCGGGCCCTCGTCCCCCCCCATGGCGTCCACGGATATCAGAGTGTGCCCCGTGAACTGGGGCGCGGCTGACTGGGCAGGGGTCTTCGCGTCAGGATGATCGGTCTGTGCCGTCATGGATGCGATTGCCCCTTATGATCTGAATAAACGATGGCCCAGCTTAGGCCGCGTCGTCTTCCAGGTCGACTTCTTCTGTCAATGCGACGATTTCTTTTTCGTCATAGTGACCGCAAGAGGCGCAGATGTGGTGTGGGCGCTTGAGCTCACCACAGTTGGAACATTCATCTGGGTTCGCTGCGGTAAGCGAATCATGTGCACGGCGATTGTTGCGGCGTGACTTGGAAACTTTATTCTGCTGGACAGCCATGACTGGTGCCTTTGTCATTCGGGGGGCTGGGCCACATTTGCGCTGACCAAGCCCCGTGTTTCTATTTACCCCGTATCGGGCGTGTCGCCGCTTTAGGCAAAGCAGCGCTGGATGTCCAACCTTAATTAGGAAAGGGAGGGCCTAATTGGAGTGAGAGCGGCAAAATACTGTGAAAACGGGCGGACGCAAGAGGGTATTCGCAGGGCGTTGCCGTCTTGTCAGTGCCCGCCCTTTTCCAGCTTGCTTTTGAAATCCGCCAGTCCGGCAAAAGGGCGCGCATCCTCATCCGTCATCGGGGCCTCGCCGGGCTTGGTATAAACCATCTGCCCCAGCTCGGCGTCACCTTTACGCGGATAATCGGGTGCGGCCAGTGCCAGAGCCTCGCGCATGACAATACCAGGATCAATCCAGCTGCCCAGAGGTTCGGAAGTGTCATCCTCGGGGATTTCGACTTCGGGTTCGTCGGGGTAGGCGAATGTATTTATATAGTTGCGGGTCACATTAAGGTCGATCCGGGTGATCACCGGCTCGAGGGTGACAACGCAGGGCTGAACAATGGTGGCACCTAGCCGGGCCTCAAGTGTCCAATCCGTACCGGCAAGCGGTGTAATACCTCCGCTAAAGGAGAGTTTACGCAGGGATGTGAAGCCAAGTTCGGCTGCAATCTCCTTTAGTTCTTGGGCATCGGGACGCAGGGAAAAAGAGTTTTCGGCAGTCTGCGAAAGCTCTGCTACGCGCAGTGCCGTGTCGCTTGGAGGGAGGTGCGCCATATCTGGTCTACTTTCGTTTCTTGAACACAAGGTGCAGCATGGTGTATGCGGAATAAAAGCCGGAAGTTCCATGGCCAAGAGGGCAGACAATATGCGTATCACTCGCCGAACGGGCCGTCACGCCCTTCATGCAGTAGTTTTTGCCTTGGCTACCGGTGTTGCCGGCTGCGCACCCCAGTTCAACAATTATGGCTATGTCCCCCCCGAAGAAGACCTCGCACTGATCGAAGTGGGCAGCGACACCCGCGAAACTGTCTCCGACAAGGTTGGCGTGCCGGCATCATCCGGTGTGCTTAATTCATCAGGGTATTACTATGTGCGCATGCGGACACGCACGATCGGGCCGCTGGCCCCGCAAGAGATTGACCGTCAGGTCGTTGCCATCAGCTTTAGCGACGCGGGCATTGTCCAGAACGTCGAACGCTTTGGTCTCGAACGCGGGCAGGTTGTTCCCTTGTCTCGCCGCGTGACGTCTTCGCCGGTCAGCGACAACAGTTTCCTACGTCAGCTGCTAGGCAATATCGGACGGTTTAACCCGACAGGCTTTGGAGGCTAGGATCGCATGATCTGCTTCTCCTTGTTGCGCAGCAGGGCGTTGCAGGCAGAGGCCGGAAGGTGATCGAGCCGCTGCTCAAGGGAAGATACCGTGTCCGTCCGGCGGTGTCGCAGGCCGATATCGCCGCGGCGCTTGATTTGCGTACCCGTTGCTTTGCCACCGGTGGGGCAGGGGATGGCGATGTTTTTGACAGCCACAGCACACAGATTCTGGTTGAAGATATAGCAGACGGCACGCTGGTCTGCTGTTACCGGTTGTTGCCATTGGAAGGAACCGGCCTGCGCCAAAGCTATGCGGCGCAATATTACGAGCTTTCTGCCTTAGAGGCCTATCAGGGCCGGATGCTTGAGCTGGGTCGATTCTGTGTGGCACCCGAGCGCCAGGACCCAGACATCCTGCGGATTGCCTGGGCAGCGATGACAGTTGTTGTTGACCGTCAGGATGTAAAAATGCTGTTTGGCTGTTCTTCTTTCGCCGGGGTTGAAGCCTGTAAGTACCTTGACGCATTTGCCTTGCTGCGCGCCCGGCATCTGGCGCCCCAACATTGGCTGCCGCGGGTAAAGGCGCCAGATGTTTTTCAATATGCTGCACGGTTGCGGCGTAAACCCGATGCGCGCAAGGGTTGGCTGCGGATGCCGCCGTTGCTGCGGACCTACCTGCTGATGGGGGGGTGGGTCAGTGATCACGCTGTGGTGGATCACCAGATGAACACGCTGCATGTGTTTACAGGGCTTGAGATCGGGGCGATTCCCGACAAGCGCAAGCGTTTGTTGCGGGCACTGGTTTGAGTTTATTGGCAAGATGAAGCTTAGGGTGCATTGACCTGCCTTGGGCGGCGCGATAGCAGCCGTTCATGGCACGTGCACCTCTCTTACAACTGAACGACATCTCGCTCACCTTTGGGGGTGATCCGGTGTTTGAAGGCCTTTCGTTGGTCGTGCAAGCTGGCGACCGCGTCGCGCTTGTCGGGCGCAACGGGTCCGGCAAGTCCACGTTGATGAAGGTAATGGCCGGACTGGTCGAAGCGGACAGCGGTGATGTGATTGCAGGCCCCGGTGTTTCCGTCGGTTACATGGAGCAGGACCCGGATTTGAGCGGTTACGAGACATTGGGTGATTTCGCCTCGGCGACGCTTGAGATGTCGGAGATGTATAAGGTTGAACGTGCTGGCGAAGGCCTGAAATTTGACCCCGATCGGCCGGTTGCGACGGCAAGTGGTGGCGAACGGCGGCGTGCGGCCTTGGCGCGTTTGATGGCGGAAGAGCCGGAACTGATGTTGCTGGACGAGCCGACGAACCATCTGGATATCGAAGCGATCCGTTGGCTGGAAGAAGAGCTGAAGGGCACACGGACTGCCTTTGTCATCATCAGCCACGACCGTGCGTTTTTACGAGAGCTAACGAAGGCAACCCTTTGGATTGACAGGGGTTCTGTGAAGCGTCAGGAGAAGGGTTTTGGAGCCTTTGAGGCCTGGCGCGATGCGGCATGGGAAGAAGAGGATACCCAGCGCCACAAGCTGAATCGCAAGATCAAGGCAGAGGCGCGGTGGGCAGTTGAAGGTATTTCGGCGCGACGCAAGCGCAATCAAGGGCGTGTGCGGGCCTTGCAGGACCTACGCGCTGAACGCGCCTCGCAGATCAACCGTCAAGGTGCGGCGGCAATGGCGCTTGAGGCCGGGCCAAAATCTGGTCGCAAGGTGATGGAAGCCGTAAATATCACCAAGCGGTTTGGCGATAAGACCATTGTGCGTGATTTCTCGTTGAAGGTGCAGCGGGGCGACAGGATCGCGCTGGTAGGGCCGAACGGCGTTGGCAAAACGACCCTGCTGAACATGCTGATTGGCAAAGAGACACCCGATGAGGGAGAGGTGACGCTGGGTACGAATCTGGCTTTGGCTTTGTTCGATCAGGCACGTGCGCAACTGGACGGTGATATGACCCTTTGGGAATCACTGACCGGTGACCCCGATATGCGGGTGTCGGGCAAGGCGGATCAGGTGTTGGTGCGCGGTACCCCGAAACATGTTGTCGGGTATCTCAAGGAATTTCTGTTCGACGAGGCGCAGGCGCGTGCGCCGGTACGATCACTTTCGGGCGGTGAAAAGGCCCGGTTGCTGCTGGCTAAAATCATGGCCCGCGAGAGCAACCTCTTGGTGCTGGATGAACCTACGAACGATCTGGATGTGGAGACGCTGGATCTGTTGCAGGAACTTTTGGGGCAATATGATGGCACGGTGATTCTGGTCAGCCACGACCGTGATTTTCTGGACCGCGTTGCAGCGACCACAATTGCCATGGAAGGTGACGGCCGCGCTACGGTTTATGCTGGTGGTTGGTCCGACTACCTGTCGCAACGCGGACAGGATGACTTTGCAACCAGCGTGACCGAGACGAAAAAGGCCGCAGTCGCCAAGGCAGAACCGAAAAAAGTTGCGAAAAAGGGCCTGAGCTTTACCGAAAAGCACCGGCTCGAGGCCTTGCCTGCCGAGATAGCGCGGCTGGAGGCGGAGATTGCCAAGGTGGAAGGTCTGCTTGCCGATCCTGACCTCTTTACCCGCGAGCCGGTAAAATTCAGGAAAGCAACCGATGCCCTTGTCGAGCGTCAGACAAAACTGGCGGCGTCCGAGGAAGAATGGCTGGATCTGGAAGACCGCGCTGCAGGTTAGCCGCCTGCGAAAGGGCGCCAGTAAAGGTGGGTTCCGCCGGTTCTTTGCCGGGTTGCACCGCTACGCAGTTTGAACCGGTTCAGATCGGGTGTATTTCTTGACAAAACGCCCAGGTTCATCTGGGTAAACCCGCGTTTGGCAAAATACTGGTTCGCCCGCCATAACAGCAGATTATGGGCAGACCGCGCTTTGCCCTCACCGGTGGTATGGCCAAGGTGGTAGGTCACACCGGTGCCGTGGGTCAGGAATAACATATGTGCTAGCGGGCGCCCCTTGTAGAGGGCGCGAAACAGATGGGTTTGACGGGGTGCGGCTGCGGCAAAACTGGCGGTCAGCGGGGCGGGCCAATTGGCATATCCGCGTTGTCGTGCTTGTTCCGATTCCAGACGCAAAACCGGCGTGTCCGGATCGGCGGGTAAGGGAGTGCGTGAGACTGTCAGCTTCAGCTCTTCGCTGCGTTTCAATTGGTTGCGCCATTTTGGGTGCAGCGCTGCGCGTCGGTCTTGTTCTGTGCCCGTCAGATCAAGAACCGCCAAATCAGCGCCTTTACGCAAGCGCAGACCGGGTGGCAGCCGGCAGGGCGTTTCTGGTGAGAGGATCAATGGCCAGCGTTGCATCCCGATGGCGCGCAACTGTTCGTACAGATCCTCGGGGGGGGCTGCACGTGGCAACATGGTGAGGGTCGCGCCGGCGATGCACCTGCGCAGCAACATCAAACCACCAGGAAGAACCAGCGGATTTTGCCCGCACAGATGCAGGGCCTTCGCAAAAGCGGGATCTTGCATCAAGGGCGTGGAGGAACCGCGAGCTTCATCGAACATGGGTCCGATGAAGCCTGTACTTTGGTTAAAACCGCGTTAACCGATCAGCCGATTTGCACCAGCGCGTGACGTTTCTTACCGGCGCTCAGTTTCATCGGCGTGGCGAGCGCTGCGGCATCCACCATCATGCCCGCATCGCTGAGGGCCGCGTCATTGATCTTGGCCCCGTTTTCGGAAATCAGGCGCTTGGCTTCTTTGCCCGATCCCGCAAGGCCGGATTTGACCAGCAGTTGCACGATGGAAATGCCGTCACCGATATCTGCGGCAGATAGGGTGAGCGTGGGCAGATCGTCGCCAATACCGCCCTTTTCAAACACTTCGCGCGCTGTGGCTTCTGCCGCTCGGGCCGCTTCGACTCCGTGCAGCATGCTTGTGACTTCATTGGCCAAACGTACCTTGGCCTCATTGATTTCGGCGCCCTCCAGAGCGCCCAAACGATCACATTCAGCAACAGGCAATTCCGTATAGAGTTTCAGGAACCGCCCCACGTCGGCGTCGGTTGTATTGCGCCAGAACTGCCAGAATTCATAGGGTGACAGCATATCACCGTTCAGCCAGATCGCACCGGACTGCGACTTGCCCATTTTCTTGCCGTCCGAGGTGGTCAGCAGTGGTGATGTCAGCCCGTAAACCTCGCCGTCAATGACGCGGCGCGTGAGGTCAATACCGTTAACGATATTGCCCCATTGGTCCGAGCCACCCATTTGCAGGATGCAACCATACCGTCTGTGAAGCTCCATGAAATCATAGGCTTGCAAGATCATATAGTTGAATTCGAGGAAGCTGAGCGATTGTTCGCGGTCCAGCCGGGATTTCACACTTTCAAAGGACAACATCCGGTTGATCGAAAAATGCCGCCCGATGTCGCGCAGAAAATCGAGGTAGTTCAATCCGTCCAACCATTCGGCGTTGTTGATCATCAACGCATCGGTCGGTGCGTCGCCATAGGTCAGGTAGGCGCTAAATACCTTCTTGATGCCGGCGATATTCTCGTCGATCTGTTCAGGCCCCAACAAAGGACGTTCGTCAGCGCGAAAAGACGGATCGCCCACTTTGGTTGTGCCGCCGCCCATCAGGGTAATCGGCTTGCCGCCGGTCTTTTGCAGCCAGCGTAGCATCATGATCTGGATCAGTGAGCCGACGTGTAGTGATTTGGCCGTTGCATCGAAACCGATGTAGCCCGGCATCGCACCTTTCAACATGGCCTCGTCAAGCCCTTGATAATCGGTGCAATCGGCAAGGAAGCCGCGCTCCATCATCACAGTGATGAAATCCGATTTGGGATGGTAGGTCATGGTGTCTTGCCTCACGCTTGCTTTGCGGGGCATCTATAGGCGCAAGGGCCGCCAAGGGAAAGGCCCGAGGTTTGGGGCAGGATATGAGCAGGGCAATCAACAAAGACGGGCCGGTGTGGGCCTTGGGGGCGATGTCGGGCACGTCGTTGGACGGTGTCGATGCGGCGGTGCTGGTTACAGACGGGCACGATATTCTGGCGTTCGGACAAACAGCCTATCGCAGCTATTCCGCAGGGGAACGCGCGGTCATCGCTGCAGGATTCGGTTTATGGCATGGTGCAGCGGTCGAAGCCGCGGCAGAAGTGGTGGAGCAGGCGCATTTTGCATTGCTGGACCCGATGGACCGTGTTGATATCATTGGGTTTCATGGTCAGACTCTGGCGCATGCCCCGCGGATGCAGGGCACCTTGCAGGTCGGGAACGGCGCGGCATTGGCGCAGCGGTTGGGCTGTCCCGTGGTCTGGGATTTTCGCAGTGCGGATGTCGAGTTGGGCGGCGAAGGTGCGCCCCTGGCACCGTTCTTCCACCATGCCTGTGCGCGCTATGCGGGGATCACGGAACCGGTGGCGTTTTTGAATCTGGGTGGTGTGGGCAATCTGACATGGGTTGATCCTTTGGTCGCACGTCCGCAGGACGCGGGGGCTTTGCTGGCTTTTGACACGGGTCCTGCCAATGCACCGATGAATGATCTGATGCAAAGCCGCCAGGACAAGCCGTATGACGAAGGTGGCAAACTGGCCGCCAAAGGCACGGTCGAGCAGGGGGCGCTGGAGCTGTTTCTGGCGGAACCCTATTTTGCGCGTATTCCGCCCAAATCTTTGGACCGCAATGACTTTGCCGAGATGGTGGCGCTGGTTGGTGAATTGTCGGACGCGGATGCAGCGGCCACGTTGACGGCCATGTGTGCCGCTGGTGTTGCCGAGGCCATGCAGCATTGTCCCAGCCTGCCGTCGAGGGTGTTTGTTACCGGTGGAGGGCGCAATAATCCAGTGTTGATGCAGATGTTGGACGTCAGCCTTGATTGCCCGGTGGTGGCAATTGAAGAGATCGGGCTGGACGGCGATATGCTTGAGGCGCAGGCCTTTGCCTATCTCGCCGTGCGGGTGGCGCGCGGCTTGCCGACGTCTTGTTCAACGACAACGGGAGTTCGCGCGGCTGTCGGGGGCGGGACGGTGAGCCTGCCCGGCTGATCTGGATCTAGAGGCTGGCGTGGCGTGAAAGGTTTTTGAGTTTATTGGCAAGATGAATGAAGCGGGATGGCCTGCCTTGCAGCGTCGTGTTGGAGCGAGGGAGCGATCGTGCTGCTTGGCGGGTCAACGTGGTATATCCATGTCTGGTGGGGCCAGAGTAAAGCCTTCGAACTGAAAACCGGGGGAAACGGTGCAGCTGACCAGCGTGTACTCGCCCGTGGTACGGGCAGACTGCCAATGCTGTTCGGGGACGATCAGCTGGGGCGCACCGTTCTGTAGGTCAGGTGTCAGCAGGTGGTCTCTGGCGGGACCGGTTTCTGTTTCCGCAAGGGACAGCACCAGGGGTGCACCTGTATGATAGAGCCAGATTTCGGTTGCATCGACCCTGTGCCAATGGCTGGTTTCACCGTCTTTCAATAGAAAATAGATGCAGGTTCCGGTAGGGCGGCCCGTGTTTCCGGCGACCCATGTCTGGCGGTAATATCCGCCTTCAGGGTGGGGCGCGAGGTTCAGGTGCCGGATGATCTGATCGGCCGTCATAAGGCGCGTTCGTAATACAGCAATTCCGGCAGGACGTCCGCGGGGATCGGTTGATAGGGGCCGCAGGGCGTACAGCCCAGACGCTGGTACAGACGCTGCGCCGCATGCAAGCTCTTGGAGGTGTCCAGAACGATGCGGGAAAATCCATCTGCCCTGGCCTGTGCGATTAACGCGGTGCAAACCCGGGCGGCGACGCCTTTGCCCCGCGCGGCATCATTCACGAAAACCCGTTTTATTTCAGAGGTTGAATCATCCAACCCATGGGTCATGCCACAGCCGACTGCGCCACCGTCGGCGTCGCGGGCAAGAAGCACGATGCCTTTGGGGCGGGCGTGGAGAACAGGTAAGTCCGCCATCAATGCCTGGTATTTCGGTACCGGGTAAAAAGTCTCGGTGATCTCTTTGTCAATCTCGGTGTTGGACAACAGGAAATCGCGATATTCCCAGCAGAGACGGCGCACAGCGTCCAGATCTGCGGTTGTCGTCACTTCTGTCAGGGTGATCTGGGACATGGGCAATCGAGGGTGCGGTCGGGCCGCACCCCCCCCTGTTGGTTATTTCAGAATGCTGCGGCCCGCGTATTCAGCGGTTTCGCCCAGCATTTCTTCGATGCGGATCAGCTGGTTATATTTGGCCAGCCTGTCAGAACGCGCAAGCGAACCGGTTTTGATCTGGCCGCAGTTGGTCGCCACGGCGAGGTCGGCGATGGTCGCATCTTCGGTCTCGCCGGACCGGTGCGACATTACATTGGTAAAGCCCGCACGGTGCGCCATATCGACGGCCTTGAGCGTCTCGGTCAGAGTGCCGATCTGGTTGACCTTGACCAACATGGAATTGGCGGAGCCGCGTTTGATGCCTTCGGCAAGACGGGTGGGGTTAGTGACAAACAGGTCATCACCGACCAGCTGCACCTTGTCGCCCAACGCGTCGGTAAGGGCTTTCCAGCCCTCCCAATCATCCTCTGACATGCCGTCTTCGATCGAGATAATGGGGTAATCATTTACCAGTGCGCTAAGGTACGCCACATTCTCTGCGCTGCTCAACGATTTGTTTTCACCGGATAATTCGTATTTTCCGTTCTTGTAATACTCTGTCGCCGCACAGTCGAGAGCCAGATACATGTCCTCTCCCGGCTTGTATCCTGCCTTTTCAATCGATTTCAGAATGAAATCAAGGGCATCGCGGGTGGAGCTGATATTGGGCGCGAATCCGCCTTCATCGCCGATACCGGTGGAAAGCCCGGCGTCAGACAGTTCTTTCTTCAGCGTATGAAAGACTTCGGCACCCATTCGGATCGCGTCACGGATGTTGTCCGCAGCGACTGGCATGATCATGAATTCCTGAATATCGATCGGGTTGTCTGCATGTTCACCGCCGTTGATGATATTCATCATCGGTACTGGCAACACGCGGGCAGAGGTGCCGCCGACATAGCGGAAAAGAGGTTGAGTGCAGAAGTCCGCCGCTGCTTTGGCAGCAGCAAGGGACACGCCAAGGATGGCGTTTGCGCCCAGACGGGATTTGTTTTCTGTGCCGTCCAGTTCGATCATGATCTCGTCGAGTTCGACCTGTTCGGTCGCATCCAGGCCCACCAAGGCATCGCCGATTTCGCCGTTTACTGCCGCACAGGCTTCCAGCACACCTTTACCCATATAGCGGGAGGTGTCGCCATCGCGCCGCTCTACGGCCTCATAAGCGCCGGTTGAGGCACCGGAGGGGACAGCCGCGCGGCCCATTGTGCCGTCTTCCAGAATTACATCGACTTCGACAGTGGGATTGCCCCGGCTGTCGAGGATTTCGCGGGCGTGAATATCAACAATGGTGCTCATGGCGCTGTCCTTTGGCTGCTTTGGGCGCTTCTTAACCTGCCGGAGCAGTCGGGGAAAGGTCTTAGGAGCGCGCCGTCACCCGACGGTCGCGCCAAACCGTATAGATACCCGACGCCACAATGATTGCAGCCCCGATCAAGGTCAAAGCATCGGGGGATTCGTCGAAGATCGTGATGCCGATGACGAGCGCGAAAACCAGACGGGCATAGCGGAACGGGGTCACAAAGCTGACCTCGCCGACCCGCATTGCGGCAACAATCGCGTAATAGGCAAAAAGGCCAATCGTCAAAGCAGAAAGGAAATAGACCCAGCGGGTGGTGTCAAAAAAGGCGATTTCGCTGCCAGTGGCGAGCATCAATAATGCACCGGCAGGGATTAGGACGACAAAGCCGAGGTAACTGAGTTGCATTGTTGAGATCGTGGCCGGTGTGCGCCGTGTTGCCAGATCGCGCAGGGCCAGCATGAAAACCCCGATAACGGCCAGCAGCGACAGGACTTCAAAGCTGTCGAGGCCGGGGCGGATGATCAGCAACACGCCGAAAAGCCCGACGCAAATCGCGCTCCAGCGGCGCCAGCCGACGGGTTCGTTCAGAAACAGTGCGGCACCCAACGTTACCACGAGCGGTGTGGCTTGCAAGATCGCCGAGGCGCTTGAAATCGGGGTTAAGGACAGGGCCGAGACAAAGGCAACAGTGCCGATCATTTCACCCAGGGCGCGCAGTCCGATCGGGGCAGAGATCATATCGGGTGAAAACAAGGGTTTGCCCTGCATCCGAACAATCGTGCCAAAGACAAGTGCGCCGCCAAACCCTAACATGATCAGGATCTGTCCAACACTGGCCGCATCCGACAGGAGCTTGATGAACATGTCTTCAAGCGCAAAGCCAAGCATTGCCAGCACCATCAGTCCCGCGCCGCGCATATTGTCCATCGGATTTCCTTGAGTGTTTCGGGGGTCTGCCTGCTACACTCTCAGATGACCTGTTTGACAGGCAGGGGCAAGGTGTTAGCCGTCTGCTTTCTTGATCGGCACGCCATATAGCTCCAGCCGGTGACCGCGCAGCTCATATCCCAGTTTCTGCGCGATTTTTTCTTGCAGCGCTTCGATCTCTGCGTCGACAAATTCGATCACCGCACCGGAATTGAGATCGATCAAGTGATCATGATGGTCCCGCTCTGCATCTTCGTACCGGGCACGTCCGTCACCGAACTCCAGTTTGTCGAGGATACCGGCCTCCTCAAACAGCTTTACCGTGCGGTACACTGTCGCAATCGAAATGGCGGCATCCCGGTTCGCAGCGCGGGTATACAGTTCTTCGACGTCTGGGTGGTCGTCGCTGTCTTCGATCACCTGCGCGATGATGCGGCGCTGGCCGGTCATACGCAGGCCCATACCCTCGCAACGTTTGATGATGGATTTACCCATAGTACCGGCCCTTGGATCGTGAGGTGGGGGTGATGTAACGCTCTTTTTCACGCGGGACCAGCCTTTCGCGATGGTTAGTGTTCTTTTGAAGCGCTTGGTTGACTTACGCGGCGCACTCCCCCATGTGGAGGTCAAGCGATGCCTTCTGCCGCGTGAGCAGTGCCAGACCCGATGATGTGGTCCGGCTGACCAAGGCCGCCGATGTTCCCAAAATCACGCGTGGGGCGAAACGCGACGGACAGGCTTGTGGCATTTGGCCTCTGTCTGCGATCCGGTTTCGCGTGATCCCATGGGGTGCAATTTTGTGCCCAAAAATTACCGCGTGCGGGAAACGTCGTGCGCAGAAAGACTATGAATGAGCGATTTCGATATGATGGACCTGCCACCGGTACTGGTGGCACGCCTGAAAACAATGGGTCTGAAAAACCCCACGCCGATCCAGAAACAAGCCATCCCGCATGCGCTGAACGGACGGGACGTGATGGGGCTGGCCCAGACCGGCACCGGCAAAACGGCGGCTTTCGGGGTGCCTTTGATTGCGCAGATGCTGGCCGAGCCCAAGCGCCCCTCGCAAAAATCCGTCCGTGCGCTGATCCTTGCGCCAACCCGCGAACTTGCCCAGCAGATCATGCAAAACCTTGCCGGTTTCTGCGAAGGTACTCAATTGCGTGCGCAAATGGTGGTGGGCGGTCAAAGCATCAAACCACAGATCAACCGTTTGGACCGTGGCGTGGATATTCTGGTGGCAACGCCGGGCCGTTTGCTTGACCTGATGGACCGCCGGGCCGTGCGTTTGGACGAAACCACCTTCCTCGTACTGGACGAAGCGGACCAGATGCTCGACATGGGCTTCATCCATGATCTGCGCAAAATCTCGTCTGTGATGCCCAAAGAACGCCAGACCATGCTGTTCTCGGCCACAATGCCCAAACTTATGAACGAGATTGCCAATACCTATCTGCGCAATCCAATCCGCATCGAAGTTTCTCCTCCGGGCAAGGCGGCGGATAAGGTCACGCAAGAAGTGCATTTCATTGCCAAGGCGGAAAAACAGTCTTTGCTGGTTGAACTGATGGCCAAGCACAAAGGCGAGCGGGCACTGGTTTTTGGCAGGACGAAACATGGCTCTGAAAAGCTGATGAAGAACCTTGTGAAAGCCGGGTTCGATGCGGCATCGATTCACGGTAATAAATCCCAAGGCCAACGGGACCGTGCAATTGCGGGTTTCAAATCCGGTCAGATCACTGTGCTTGTTGCCACTGACGTGGCGGCGCGTGGCCTGGACATTCCTGACGTCAAGCACGTCTATAACTATGATCTGCCAAATGTGCCCGACAACTATGTCCACCGGATTGGCCGCACTGCGCGTGCCGGTAAAGACGGTGCCGCAATCGCATTCTGCGCCCCTGACGAGATGGGCGAATTGATCGCCATCCAGAAGGTTATGAAAATCCGTATTCCCGTGGCCTCTGGCCGTCCTTGGGAAGGGGCCGAAATCGAAGAAAAGCCCAAACAGTCGCGCGGTCGTGGTCGTGGCGGTCGTCCTGGTGGCGGCGGTGGCGGGCAGGGCGCCGGCAAACCCGGTGGTGCAAGCCGCAGACGGCGCAGTGGCGGCGGCGGCAAGTCCGGCGGGCAACAGGCCGCATAAAAAAACGCGCTCCGGATCATATTCGGGGCGCGTTTTCGTTTTCTGGTCGGGTCAGTGCCTTCAGGTATAAAGGGACGGCACGCCCATTTGCGCATGAATGTCGTTGATGGTCGCTGGCTTCATGCCATAGCCCTGTGCAAGTTGATGCAGGTATTGCGCTTCTTTCTGGGTGTCCAGATCAATGCCCAAAAGCGACATGGCATAAATCTGCTCTTCCATACCGTTCGGGGTGTCGCGCACAAGGGTGGCCACATCGACGGGTGCTTGCAGTTGGGCCTGAACAAAAGCGGCCTCGTCAGCATCGACATCCCCCAGCTGGTCCAGCAGCTTGGCCTTTTCGGCCTCGTCAAAGGTGCCATCGGATTTGGCGGCCTGGATCATCGCAGCCAGCATCAGACCGGCCGCGGCTTCCTGATCCTGCGAAGGTTCGATTTCTGGTTCCGGCGTGGAGTCAAATTGCGAGTTCAGCACGGCTCCGAAATCATGATCGTTTGATTTGGGGCGCTTTTGCACCGCGGCACCGGCACCAGCCAAGAGGCCGCCAGCCCCCGCAGCACCGGCCAGACTGCCTAGTAACCCGCCAAGGCCACCACCTGATGCGCCACGACCGGACGTGGCACCGCCCAGCTGGTTCAGCAATCCACCAAGCCCGCCAGACATCCCACCGGATGTTGCACCGCCTGCGCCGCCCAACAGGCCACCCAACATGTCCTGAAGCCCGCCGCCCGCGCCTGCCGATCCGCCGCCGGTCAGCCCGCCCAACAAGCCGCCCAAGCCCCCAGCACTGCTTGTTCCGCCGCTGCGGTTCTTATTCATCATCGCGTTCGCGCCTTTTGCCATGGCAACTCCAACAGCAACTTTCGCAAGGGTTTTCATCAAGCTCATTTTGTCTCTCCATCTCTGATTGACCTTAGTCTGACAGATTCTTCGCCCGTCACGAGGGGAAAATACGCAGTGTCACCTCATCCGCAGAAGGTTTCACATTGACGTGCCGCCTGACAGCCGCGCTATTGGTGCGATGAAACGTAAAGATCATATGGATGCCATCGGTGCTGCCGCGCTTATCGCTTTTGCGCTACATCTGGCATTTAATCAGGTTGTTATCAAAGTGACGGCAGGCGGATTTGGTCCGGTGTTTCAGGCCGGCCTCCGCTCGCTTGGTGCGGTGCTGGTGCTTTACCTGTGGATGCGCCTGCGCGGAGTCAGTTTTTCGGTGCCGCGCAATGCCTGGCTTGGGGGCGTCGCATCTGGCTTGTTCTTCACCCTTGAATTTCTTTGCCTTTTTTCGGCGCTCGACATTACGACGGTCAGCCGTGCCTCGGTGATCTTTTATTCCATGCCGGTTTGGCTATCCTTGATCGCCCATGTGCTTTTCCCCGGTGAACGGCTGACACCGCTCAAGATCGCGGGCTTGCTGCTTGCCATGTCAGGGGTTGCGGTTGCCCTGGCAGATCGCAGTGGTGGCAGCGTCAGTTGGATGGGGGATTTACTGGCGCTGACATCGGCTTTTTGCTGGGCGGCGATTGTGATTTGCGTACGCGCGACGCCACTGTCCGACGTGCCGCCCGCGCAGCAACTGATGTTTCAGGTTTTGGTTTCCGCCCCCCTTCTTTTGCTGCTGGCGCCATTCGTCGGCCCGTTGCTGCGCGACGTTGAACTGATTCACATCGCCGGTTTGGTGTTCCAGATCGTTGCCATCGCCAGCCTCGGGTTTCTGGTCTGGTTCTGGCTGATGAAGATCTATCCGGCGTCTTCGGTTGCCTCGTTCAGCTTCCTTTCGCCTATCTTTTCGGTGATTTTGGGCTGGCTGCTCTTGTCCGAAGAGATTGCCCCCTCTGTCTGGGGCGCGTTGGTGCTGGTGGCCAGCGGGATTTATCTGATCAACCGCAAGCCGCGGGGTGCGGCTTAGGCTATTGCGCCTAAGTGCCGCAAAAGGTTGCCGGCACGATTTCCTGGTTGGACGGCGGGCGCGATAATCCGGCATCGGTTTCGACATAGGGGGTCGCAAGCGCCTGCATCAACCGTTCAAACGGGGCCATGTCACCGGCAACTGCGGCGTTGATCATTTGTTCGATCCGGTGATTGCGCGGAATGATCGCCGGATTTGCGGCTTGCATCAGGGCTTGCGGACAGGCTTCGTCCTTGATCCGGTCTTGCCATTTTTTGCTCCAGCCCTCAAAGGCGTCGCGATTGGTAAACTGATCTTTGCCTGTGCTTGTCCCAAGCGCCCGAAAGCTGTTGGTAAAATCCGCACCCTCCGTTTGCATCAAGCCCAACAGGTCCTCGATCAACGTAGTATCTTCTGGCCGAGGCGTCTGAATGCCAATTTTGGCCGCAAACCGCCTGAGCCAGTTTTCCTCCAGCAATTTCGGCATTGCATGTACGATCTCTGTCGCTTCTTCGACAGCCGCGTCGCGATCTTCAAACAGCTGGATCAGGCTGGTGGCAAGCTGCGCCATGTTCCAGACAGCAATGCCAGGCTGTGCGCCAAATGCATAGCGTCCTTGCGTATCGATTGAGCTAAACACGCGGTTCTGGTGAAAGGCGTCCATGAAAGCGCAGGGTCCATAATCGATCGTTTCACCGCTGATGGCACAATTGTCGGTGTTCATTACCCCGTGGATAAATCCGACGGACATCCAGCGCGTGACCAGATCGGCCTGCGCGGCGCAGACCGCCCGCAGCAGATCCATCGGGCCAGCCGCGTCGGGATAATGCCGCTGGATCGCATAGTCGGTTAGAATCCGGAGGTTCTCGACTTCGCCGCGATGGGCAAAGACCTGAAACGTACCAACCCGTAGATGGCTTTGCGCGACGCGGGTCAAAATGGCACCGGGCAGGGCGCCTTGTTCGCGCCAGATCTGGTCGCCCGTAGACACTGCAGCAAGGGCGCGGGTGGTGGGGATGCCAAGCGCGTGCATTGCTTCGGACATCACATATTCGCGTAACACCGGCCCCATCCATGCACGGCCATCGCCCATGCGGGAATAGGGCGTGGGGCCTGACCCTTTGAGTTGGATGTCGCGGCGGATGCCGTCGGTACCAATGACTTCACCGAGCAGGATCGCCCTGCCATCGCCAAGCTGCGGATTATAACTGCCAAACTGGTGACCGGCATAAAGCTGAGCAAGTGGTGCCGCATTATGGGGTATTGAGTTACCCCCAAAGACGAAGGCAACTTCCGCCGGATCAGTTAATTCAATACCAAGTAAATCAGCAAGATTTTTATTAAAAGCCAGCGTGTTCGGCGCCGAAACTGAAGTGGGTTCTAAACGCGAATAGAAGCTTTCAGGTAATTTGGCATAGCTGTTGTCGAAAGGAATGTGCATCAACTCAAAGCTTTCTCGACATGAACATGTACTTGTCGCGCGGGGCAAATCCGGCACGCTTATAAAGCTTGACCGCAGCAGAGTTTTCACGGTCCACCTCAAGGTGAATTGCGCGCAGGCCGCCTTCGGCCAACGCCCGGGGCAAGGCGATCAGGCTTTCGGTTGCGATGCCGCGACCACGAACACCGGGGCGGATGTAAAGCTCATCCAGAATGGCATCAAGACCGCCAAATTCAATCGACCAGCCGAAACATATTACAAGATAACCGATGGGCGCGCGGGCTGGCCCAATCAGGTACACCGCGCCATAGGGCGATCCGTGAAGCAGGGGCGCAAGCGCTGCCTGGCGGGCCTCGTCGGTTTGGGTGATGCCTTCCTCGTTGTGAAATGCGGCGCAAAGCGCGGTAAGACGTTCCAGATGCTCGGGTTTGGCGAGGGTAAGGGCGGCGCTCACAGCCGTCCCAACCGCTCGGTCAGGAGGGCAAAGAACCCGTCCGCATCAATGTCCCCCATGAAGGTCGCATTGGGCGAACGGTCGGTCACACCCCACCAATCAGCGACCGTCATGCCCATGGTCAGTTCCGACTGGGTTTCGATCTCGACGTTGATGTGGCGGCCGGTAAAGAGGTCCGGCTTGATCAAATAGGCAGTCACGCAGGGGTCGTGCAGGGGTGCCCCTTCGGAGCCGTATTTCTCTTTGTCAAAACGTTCGAAGAAGTCGGTCATTTGTGCCACGGCAATGCCGACCGGTGTGTTCAATGCACGAAAGGCGTCATTGCGAGATTTGGTAACCAGTGCCTTGTGGGTAACATCCAGCGGCATTACAACAATAGGTGCGCCAGATTTAATCACAATATCAGCAGCTTGTGGATCAACGTAAATGTTAAATTCAGCGGCTGGCGTGATATTACCCCCTTGAAAATACCCGCCCCCCATCAACACGATCCCACCGACACGCGCGACGATATCGGGCGCCTTTTCAAAGGCCGTCGCGATGTTGGTCAGCGGCCCCAAGGGGCAAAGCGTGATCATGCCAGGCGCATGTGCGCGCAGCTGCTCAATGATGAAATCAACACCATGCCCGTCCGTCAAAGCCATCACGGGATCAGGCAGGTCCGGGCCATCAAGGCCGGTTTTGCCATGAACATGTTCCGCGGTGACCAGATCGCGCCCCAGGGGGCGGTCACACCCCGCGAAGATCTTTACATCCGTTTTGCCTGCCAACTCACAGACAATACGCGCATTTTTGGATGTCAAATCCAACGGCACATTTCCGGCGACACAGGTGATCCCCAACAAATCAATTTCCTCGGGGCTGGCCAGTGCCAGCAGGATTGCAACCGCGTCGTCCTGGCCGGGGTCTGTGTCGATGATGACTTTGCGTGGCTGCATATCTATGTCCTCTTTTGCTCAGAGATAGGGGAAAGGCGGGCCAAACAAAAGGGGCGCCTCAGCCTTTGGCGGCATCGCTCCGCTCATCTGCTTTCACCGCGTTCCACAGGGAGTCCATCTCGTCGAGGTTGCTTTGAGACGGGGTTTTTCCAAGCGCTGCGAGGCGCTTTTCAATCTCGCTAAAACGGCGTTCAACCTTTCGGTTGGTGCGTCGGACGGCAGTTTCCGGATCAACGCCGAGGTGGCGGGCGAGATTGGCCATGACAAACAAAAGATCACCAAACTCGTCCTCAACCGCGTCAGCATCCATGGTATCGCGCGCCTCAACCAGTTCTCCGGCTTCTTCAACGATCTTGTCAATCACGCTGGCCGTGTCACTCCAGTCAAATCCGACCCGCGCGAGACGTTTTTGCAGTTTCACAGCGCGGGTCATCCCAGGCAAGCCAAGAGCCACCCCCTCCAGCGTGCCGCGTTGCGCTTTTCCGGCGCGTTCTTTTGCCTTGATCGCTTCCCAGTCGACCGTTTGCTGGTCCGCAGATTTATCGCGGCTTTCGTCTCCGAAAACATGCGGATGACGGGCGACCATCTTGTCCGAAATATTGCGGACCACCGAGGCGAATGTGAAATGTCCGGCTTCCTCTCCCATGGCTGTATGATAGACTGATTGTAGCAGCAGATCGCCTAGTTCACCTTCCAGGTCAGGCCAGTCCTTGCGGGCGATTGCATCAGCAACTTCGTAAGCTTCTTCAATGGTGTAAGGGGCGATGCTGTCAAAATCCTGTTCGATATCCCAAGGGCATCCGGTGTCTGGATCGCGCAAACGGCGCATGATTTCCAGCAGCCGCTCGATGCCGCCTTCGGGGTCGTGGATAAGGTTGTGATTTTTTTCGCGGGCCATTGCAGCTTTGTCCTGTCTGGTGTCAGATGCACCCTGATCAACCTCGCCAAAGGAGTCCAGCCCATGCCAGTGGTCAACCGCATTGCCGATTTCAGTGCTGATATGACAGCCTGGCGTCAACATTTGCATACTATTCCCGAATTGGGGCTGGAATGTCACCAAACGGCTGCCTTTGTCGCCGAACGGTTGCGCGAATTCGGTGTCGACGAGTTGCATGAGGGCATCGCCAAGACCGGGATTGTCGCGATCATCAACGGGCAGGGCGCAGGACCGACCATTGGATTGCGGGCAGATATGGATGCCCTGCCAATCACCGAGGAAACCGGTGTGCCCTATGCTAGCACTCATGATGGCAAGATGCATGCCTGTGGCCATGACGGGCATACGGCGATGTTACTGGGCGCCGCAAAATATCTGGCTGAAACACGGAACTTTGCGGGGCGCGTGGCCTTGCTGTTTCAGCCTGCCGAAGAATTCGGCGGCGGCGGCGAGGTGATGGTGCAGGAAGGGGTGATGGACCGGTTCGATATTGCGCAGGTCTATGCGATTCACAATGCGCCCGGGCTGGAGTTCGGACGGTTTCACACCACACCGGGTCCGATCATGGCTGCGGCGGATACGTTCACGATCAACCTCACCGGCAAGGGCGGACATGGGGCGCGGCCGCATGATTGCATTGATCCGGTTGTCGCAGCCTGTGCAATCGTGCAGTCGCTGCAAACGATTGTCAGCCGGAATACGGACCCCAAGGCGCAACTGGTGATTTCAACGACGCAGATTCACACGGGCACGACAGATAATGTGATCCCCGAAGAGGTTTACATCAACGGCACTGTACGCACCTTTGACAAAGAGGTGCAGGCGATGGTGGTGCGACGGATGCAGGCGATCGTCGACGGCCATGCGGCCAGCTACGATTTGCAGGCAGAGCTGGATTTTGAATTCGGCTATCCCCCCACGGTGAATGACGCCGCTAAAACAGAGTTTGCGATTGATGTGGCGGGCGATGTTGCAGGAGAAGCAGGGGTTGAACCGGCGTTTCCGCCTGTAATGGGCGCTGAGGATTTCTCGTATATGCTTGAGGCGCGTCCCGGTGCCTATTTGATGCTTGGCCAAGGCGAGGGTGCGGGCGTGCACCATGCAAAATACAATTTCAACGACGAGATTGCCCCGATTGGTGCCTCTTTCTTTGCGCGGTTGGTGGAACGGGCACAGCCTGTGGCGGGGGCATAAGATGGCTTTGGAAGATGCGTCAAGCCAGGTTGATCAGGCGTTTACCCGTGATGATCTGAAAGGCGCGAGTTTCGAGAATGCATTTGGCGGCGCCACATCGTTTTTGCGCCGGAAGTATACCAAGGATCTGACGGGTGTAGACATTGCAGTGACGGGGGTTCCCTTTGATCAGGCGGTGACAAACCGGCCCGGCACGCGCCTTGGCCCCCGCGCGATCCGCGAGGCGAGCGCCCTGCAATCCTTTGATCCGCCTTACGGGTGGAATTTTGACGTTCTCAGCGAATTTGCCATCGCGGATTACGGCGATCTGGCGTTCGACTACGGGCATATCTCCAAATTCCCTGCGGCTTTGACTGCGCATATCAAAGGCATATTGGATGCCGGAGTGGCGAGTGTCGTGCTGGGCGGGGATCACTACATCAGTTTTCCGATCCTCAAGGCCTATGCTGAAAAATACGGTCCTGTCAGCCTGTTACAGTTCGATGCCCATTCTGACACTTGGCCGGATGATGACATGGACCGGATCGATCACGGGACGATGTTCTATAAGGCAGTAAAGTCGGGGATCGTCGATCCGGAGACCTCCGTTCAGGTGGGCATCAGAACCACCAATCACGACACATTGGGGGTCGCCACTATCGATGCGCGAGAGGTGCATGAACGCGGCCCCCAAGCGGCTGTGATGCGGATCAAAGAAATTCTAGGCAAGCGGCCCTGTTACCTGACATTCGATATCGACGCGCTTGATCCTGCTTTTGCGCCGGGCACCGGCACGCCGGTCTGGGGCGGGCTGACCAGTTCGCAGGCCGCAATCATGCTACGTGACCTTGCGGGCATTAACATTGTTGGGGGGGACATCGTCGAAGTGTCGCCCCCCTTTGACACCACCGGAGCAACAGCGATTGCAGGGGCGCATGTTGCGACCGAAATCCTCTGTCTGCTGGGACACAGGATGCGCCAGAAATGAGTGAGAAGTACCAGCCCATCAGCGGCAATGATCTGGCGCGGTTTTCCGGCCCGAATACCTTTATGCGCCTGCCTGCGGTGAATGACCTCAAGGGGCTGGATGTGGCGGTTCTGGGCATTCCGCTTGATATCGGAACGTCCTGGCGGTCGGGTACGCGGTTTGGTCCCAAGCAGGTACGCGCCGAATCCGCAATGCTGCGGCCCTACAATCTGGGAACGGGTGCGGCACCTTTTGACAGTTTGCAGGTTGCGGATATTGGCGATCTGGCGATCAATACCTTTTCTCTCGGCGATAGTTTGCGCATCATTTCAGACAGCTACGATACAATTCTCATGTCGGATGCCATGCCGCTAGCGATTGGCGGTGATCATTCAATCACCCTGCCGATCCTGCGGGCGATGGCCAAACGGCACGGGCCGGTCGCGTTGATCCATGTGGATGCCCATGCCGATGTGAATGATGAAATGTTCGGTGAACGTGAATGCCACGGCACCGTGTTCCGCCGTGCCCATGAAGAGGGGCTGATCATCCCCTCGAAAACCTATCAAATTGGTCTGCGGGGCACGGGGTACTCTGCCGAGGATTTCACCGAAGCTGCCGGATGGGGGTTTCAGCAGTTCCCCGCACAGGAGTTGTGGGGGCGCAGCCTTGCCAATCTGGGCGCCGAAATCCGGCGCGATATCGGCGATGCGCCGGTATATCTGACCTATGATATCGACAGTCTTGACCCAGCCTTTGCGCCAGGCACCGGCACGCCGGAAATTGGCGGTCTGACAACGCCGCAAGCGCTTGAATTGATCCGCGCGTTCCGCGGGTTGAATATCGTCGGCGGTGATCTGGTCGAAGTGTCGCCCCCCTATGACACCACGGGAAATACTGCGTTGACGGGGGCAAATATCCTTTACGAGATGTTATGCGTCCTTCCCGGAGTTGCGTATCGCTAATGCGGCGGAATTGAGTTTTTTGGCAAGATGAAGGGTGGGCGCGCGCGCATGATCTTTTGGGGTTTGGTGTTTATTGCATTGGCGGCAATGTCCTATGTGCGGTTGGCACCTGTGGTCCCTGAAGATTGGCATCAGCAGGCTTATCCATCTGGTATGGGGGCGAAACCAGGGGCAAAGTCCTATGTCTGGCGGGAACCGGCTGCAGGTGATGGCGAGGCCCGGTTTCGTGCACTAGCTGACATCCTATCAGCGAACCCGCGCACGCAGGTTGTGGCAGGGTCAGCGGAGGCTGGGCAGGTCACTTTTATGACGCGCTCGCGGGTTTTCGGATTTCCGGATTTTACCACAATCGGCATCTATCAGGGGCGCGTAGAAGAGGGCCACACCCGCTATCTTGAGGTGTTCGGGCGCGCGCGGTTTGGTCGATCAGATCTGGGGGTAAACGCCAAGCGGATCAAAGGTTGGTTGGCTGCTGTCGAGTGAGGAGGACAAGCAACCTTCCTGCACCTCGCGCCACATCGGTACATTTAGCGACATCTGGCATTGCGCCATGAACATACGGCCGTCGACCTGAAGGCAGATTGTTTCACCCAGTTCGATCCGGTTGCGGCTGCGGTCCGTGCAATAGCACTCAACGGTTTTGCCATTGGGGTAGGTGGCATCGGCATGGGCAGGCAGGGCAATAAGGCCCATAAGGAAGCAAAGGCGTTTCATACCTTCAGCATAGCATGACGCGCCCCTTGACCAAAGCACTTCTATCAGCGACAGCATGCGACCATGATACCATTAGATCGGCTTGAACAAATTTCTCAACGTTTCCAGTTTCTGGAGGCGTCAATGTCGTCCGGCTCGGACGGAGCTGATTTTGCTGCTTTGGCCAAGGAATACGCCGATTTGCGTCCAGTGGTGGAACAGATCGAGGCCTATATGCAACTGCTGCGCGATCTGGACGAGGCGCAGGTGATGTTAGCCGATCCCGAGATGGCCGAACTGGCACAAGAGGAAATGCCGCGCATCAAATCGGCCATTCCAAAGGCGGAAGCTGCCCTGCAAGTAGCGCTTCTACCCAAAGACGCAGCGGATGCAAAACCGGCGATGCTTGAGATCAGACCGGGTACGGGCGGGGATGAGGCGGCTCTGTTTGCCGCTGATCTTTTGCGCATGTACCAGCGTTATGCCGAGGCACGCGGCTGGGGATTTGATCTGATTGAAGAGCAGATGACCGAGCTGGGTGGCGTCAAGGAGGTTGTGGCGCATATTACCGGCCAGAACGTTTTTGCGCGGTTGAAATATGAAAGCGGCGTGCACCGCGTGCAGCGGGTGCCAACCACCGAATCGGGTGGGCGCATCCATACCTCGGCGGCGACAGTGGCCGTGCTGCCCGAAGCAGAAGACGTTGACATCGAGATCAACACAAATGACATCCGCATTGATACGATGCGGTCATCAGGCGCAGGTGGGCAACATGTGAACACCACCGATTCTGCAGTGCGCATTACCCATATTCCAACGGGGATTGTCGTGACCTCATCTGAGAAATCGCAACATCGCAACCGTGACAAGGCGATGCAGGTGTTGAAAGCGCGGCTTTATGACATGGAACGCAGTCGGATGGACAATGAACGCTCTGCCGATCGGGCGTCACAGGTTGGCTCGGGTGATCGTTCAGAGCGGATCCGGACCTACAACTTTCCACAGGGGCGTTTGACGGATCACCGGATTAACCTGACGCTGTACCGTCTGGATGCTGTGATGCAGGGTGATCTGGACGAGATCGTCGATGCCCTGACCGCCGATGCACAGGCCCGCCAGATGGCTGAGATGAACAAATGAGCACCGCCGCGCAAGCGATGGCCGCTGCCGCTTCGCGTCTGCGGGCTGCTGGTGTGCCGGACCCGGCGCGGGATGCACGACTGCTGCTGGCCCATGCGGCCAGCGTTGATGCCGCACGGGTTACCTTGATTGCACCCGAAGAGATCGCCCCGGAAATTGCAGAACGCTTTGAACAGCTTGTCGCTTTACGTGCCGTGCGTGTGCCGGTTTCGCAGCTGGTTGGCGCACGGGCGTTCTATGGCCGGGATTTCAAGATCAGCCGCGAGGTTCTGGACCCGCGTCCTGAAACGGAGACATTGATTGATCTGGCGCTCAGCACCCCTTTCGAGAGGGTGTTGGACCTTGGCACCGGATCGGGTTGCATTCTCGTCACCTTGCTGGCCGAGCGGCCTGATACCAGCGGAATTGGCGCGGACCTGTCCGAAACCGCCTGCTTACAGGCCAGCGCCAATGCTGTGTTCCATGAGGTTGCGGAACGTGCGCAGATCATCCAGTCGGATTGGTTTGACGCGGTCGAGGGGCGCTTTGATCTTATCGTGTCGAATCCGCCATATCTGGCAGCCGTCGAAATGGCGGATGTTGCTCCGGAATTGCGCGATCACGAACCGCAGATGGCGCTGACAGACGGGCTGGATGGCTTGTCGGTCTACCGCATCATTGCTGAAAACGCGCAATCCTATCTGACGACAGATGGCCGTGTGATGGTTGAAATCGGCTGGCAACAGGGGGCGACAGTTTGTGATATTTTTGCCCGTGCAGGCTGGGCCAGTGTTGAGCTGGCACATGATCTGGACGGGCGACCCCGTGTGGTTTGTGCGGCGCAACCGGCGTGAATGTGCATTTTTACGTAAAATTCGTGAGTTTGCCCTTGCCGTATGGCCTGTAGCGTGTTTATTCAAAGGTGTTGCAGTGGTGGATGCCTTCGGCGGTCCCGCGCGGTTTTTAACCCAACATTTTCTCTACCGACGTTGCCCGCGCTTTGCGCAGTCGGTTACTCTTCGCGAAACAGCACCAAAGGCTGATATTCTTTCATGAAATCCACAAGATCCCGGTCCCGGTCCAAGAACAACCGCAACCGTAGCAATAACAACAATCAGGGCGGCAATGTCGTCAACCGTGTCTTTGACAGTTCAGGCCCTGAAGGCAAGGTGCGCGGCACGCCGAGTCAGGTGATTGAGAAATACAATCAGCTTGCCCGTGATGCGCAGCTGTCCAACGACCGCGTTGCTGCCGAAAACTTTCAACAACATGCAGAGCATTACCTGCGGATGTTGTCAGAAGCACAGCGCGAGATGGACGAGCGGCGCGAAGAGCAAGAACGCCAGAATCGTGAACGTCAGGCCGAGCGTGACCGCGAACGTGCCGAACGGCAGGAACGTGAGGCCAGCCAAGGTGGTCAACAGCAACACGGCGGGCAATCCCAGCCTGGCGGCAATGAGCCACGTGGCGGACATGGTGCGGATAGCGAGCAGCCCGTCGTTGATGCAGACGCCGAAGATGACAGCGGTCTGGTGGAAACCCCGGAGAGCAAACCCAAGCCGAAACGCGCCCCGCGGCGCAAACCCAAGCCCAAGCCCGAGGCGGCACCCGAGGCAAAGCCCGAGGCATCAAGCGACGGTGGCGATCAGCCTGAGGCCGCAGAGTAAAAGCAAAAAACCCCGCCGTTGTGCGGGGTTTTTTTATTTAACCAAGGCTCAGTCGACGGGCGGCGGCGCCAGTGATCCCTTGGTGCGGTGCAGGTAATGAATACGCCCTTTGTCGCGCAAAACCTGCGCACGTGGCAACCAGTCATAGCGGGTATCCTGCGCCACCGGTGCCCAGAACAGGCGTCCGCCGCCACGCCAGGGGTCAATCACCACGCCGTCTTTCATCGCCCCGCCTTTAGGGATCAGCACAGCGGTGCTGTGGTCGATCAGCAGACGTGTGTCGGAGTTGGCAATGGCACGGGTCACATCCAACGTATCGAAGCCTTCCGCCATGAGCCGCGCCTGCATATCTTCGGCCCAGTGATAACACAGGCCGCGTGGTTTTGTGCCAGCGTTTACCTTGCTGTTATGGATCAGCGGGTGGTCGGTGATCTGATAACTTTGCATCAGGGCAAAGGCTGTCTGAAATGAAATTTGCGCGGCCTGGTCGGCTTCGCGCGGGTCGACCTCCGGTGACATCTGGCGCAGGCTTTGGGCCAGGGCCGCGATCTGGGAGGCTGTGCCCGCTACAGGCGGATTCGCGACGCAGGACATCAGGAAAAGGGCCAGCAATAGCGCCGCTGCCGACCTCACTTTTTGGCAACCTCACGGGCGAGGGCGCAAAAACCTTCCAGCGAAATCTGTTCCGCGCGATCCGTGGGTTTGAGGCCCGCAGCCCGCAACCGGTCTTCGATATCCGGAGCGATGCCTTTCAGCGACGCCCGCAGCATTTTGCGCCGCTGGTTAAAGCCGGCGGCAACAACGCGGTTCAAGACAGCCGGATCCGCCGGAAAACGCGGTTCGGCCAAGGCCGTCAGGTGCACCACGGCGGAAGACACTTTTGGTGGCGGTGTGAAGGCTTCGGGTGGCAGGTGCAGCACAATCCGTGCATCGGCACGCCATTGCGCCAGCAGGGCAAGCCGTCCATAGGCTTTGGAACCCGGCAGAGCGACGATACGTTCGGCCACTTCGCGCTGGAACATCAGCGTCAGGCTTTGCCAGAATGGCGGCCACTGCGCCGGTGTCAGCCAGCGCACCAGCAATTCGGTGCCGACGTTGTAGGGTAGGTTGGCAGCAACACGGATCGGGGGGGTAAGATGTTCCAGCGGGTTGATTTCAAGCGCGTCACCTTCGATCACCGTCAGCTTGCCGGCATAGACAGCACCGATTTCGGCCAGGGCGGGTAAACAGCGGGGATCTTTTTCAATTGCCAGCACATGGCGCGCCCCTTCGGAAAGTAACCCGCGGGTCAGCCCACCGGGACCGGGGCCGATTTCCAGTACATCACAGCCCGTCAGATCACCGGCTTGGCGGGCGATTTTGGCCGTCAGGTTGAGGTCCAGCAGAAAATTCTGCCCCAAGGATTTTCGCGCCGACAGCCCGTGGGTGGCAATGACCTCGCGCAGGGGCGGCAGATCGTCGATGGTGCTCATCTGGCTTGCCCCAACCGGTGCGCCATGCGGATCGCCTCGATCATGCTGGTGGGGTTGGCCAGACCCTTGCCTGCGATGTCAAATGCGGTGCCGTGATCCGGCGAGGTGCGGATAAACGGCAAGCCCAGCGTGACGTTGACGCCTTTGTCAAAATCCAGCGTCTTGATCGGGATCAGCGCCTGATCGTGGTACATGCAGATGGCCGCATCATAGCGGGCGCGGGCGGCGGTGTGAAACATCGTATCGGCTGGCAGCGGGCCGGTCAGCGTAAACCCTTCGCCCTGCATTTGGGTGATCAACTCGTTGATCCAGTCCTGTTCCTGAGTGCCCATTGTGCCACCTTCGCCCGCATGGGGGTTCAACCCGGCAATGGCAAGGCGCGGCGTAGGGAGACCAAAAAGGTCGCGCAGGCCAGCATGGGTAATTTCTATGACATGGCGCAGCGAGTCGCGGGTCAGTTGCAGCGGCACTTGATCCAGCGCGATGTGGATTGTGGCCGGCACCACGCGCAGCTGCTCAGAGGCGAGCATCATCACAACGTCTTCAACGCCCGCAAGCGCGGCAAGGTATTCGGTATGGCCGGGGTGGGCAAAGTGGGCACCGTCTTTCAACGCCTTTTTGTGGATTGGCGCGGTGCAAAGTGCCAAGGCAGCCCCTTCCTGTACCAGCGCAACGCCGCGGGCGATCATGTTGATCACATGGGAAGCGTGGATCGGATCGGCCACACCCGGGCGTCGCGGGCTGCCGAAATCCTGTGCAAGAACGGGCAGGGCGTCGGGGCTTAGGCCAACCGCTTGGCTGGTATTTTCGACAATGCGGTGCGGTGTGCCGTCGGGCAAATGGCGCGGATCGCCAAGCCAGACCATTGGCACCTCCTGCGCCAATGCGGCCCATGCGGCGGCAGCAACCTCCGGTCCGATGCCAGCGGGTTCCCCGCAGGAGATCGCGACCGGCAAAGACGGCTGGGTCATTGCAACAAGATGCGCGCATCGGCGCGCAGCTGGTCCATGTAAAGATTCGCAAAACCCTGCAATTTACGTTGGCGCAAGGCGCTTATCACGTCTTCGCGGCCTGCTTCTGCATTGGCCGCTGCGGTGCGGCTACACAGCATCAGGAACACCAGCGTGTTGCCCTCCGCGCGGGTTAAAGCGGTTGAAACCTCACCGTTATCGAGCTTGGCCAGTTCAAAGGCGATATCCTGCGGAATGTCGGCCGGGGCTTTGGCGGCGCGCTCCAGAACCTCTTCGGGCTGGCCTTTGGCGACGGCATAAAGGTCATCGCAGGTGTCGACATCGTCGCGCAGGCGGGCGGCTTGGGTCAGTGTTGCCTCCGAGCGGCCACCGGCCATGTAATAAGCTGCATATTCAATCTCGGAATACACTTTGGCCGGTTTGCCGCTTTCCTCGATGCCGCGCAACTGAAACAGGGCAACGGCATTCGGGATCGGCAGCGGGGCCGTGACGTCACCGGGGCCAAGGGCCAGCAGCAAGGGATGCAGAGTTGGCGGAAGCTGCTCAAGCGGCGTCCATGGCATGCGTCCGCCCCGCCCGCGAGAGGCGGTGGCGGAATATTGTGCGGCATAGCGCGAAAATTCGCCTTCGGATTTTGACTGGGCGATACGTTCTGCCAGTGCCATCACCTGCGCGGCGCGTTGGGGCGGGGCAGGAATGATAATTTCGGACAGGAGCACTCGCAGTCCCGAACCGGTCGAACGGGTGTTTCCAAGGGCACGTTTGATTTCATCCTCGGACACGGCGGCCTGACGGGAATATCGCGCCCTGATCAATTCGCGCCAGCCCAGCGAATTGGCGACAAAATCGCGCAGGGTCTCACGCGATACGCCGGATTGTTCCAGCGCCTTGGTGAATTCAGGCAGGGTCAGATTGGCACGGGATGCAAATTCGGCAAGACCTTCATTAAGCCCTTCGTCGGTCAGCGAAATGCCGGCCTGCGCCACAGCAACAGCGCGAAGCCGGTCGTCAATCAACCCTTGCAAGGCGCTGTCGCGGTCGGCACCGGGGGCATTCAACAGTTGCAGAAAACGTTGGCGCTGCTGCACCTCGAATTCCGTAACAACAGTATCATTGATGCGGGCGGCAGGGGCGAACAGGTTCTGAGCCTGCACCGACTGGGCGCCAAGGACGATCGCGCCTGCAAGGGCGAGGCCCCGAACCACTGCTGAAAATTTCATCTGGATCACCTTTTACATGAGCGATTATATTTTTGGTTGCCCGACGTGGCTGCAAAGCCCCTTAGTCCGACGTTAAACCCCAAACTGGTCGTAGGCTCAACCGCCGTTGACGAAGAATAGCTGCGCGCGACAGAAAGGTCGACGCCGACACATTCGTTGTTATAGCTTATCCCAAGGCCGGCTGTTGCGGAACGGTCGTCGGCCAGATTGAACCGCCAGTCGGCTTTGACTTCCCAGTTGTTGCTGATCTCATAGCGGCCTGCCAGAAGAATTTCGGAAACCGCCTCATCGCGTTCCTCGGCCGCGTCATCACCCAGCCAGACATAGCTACCGGCCAATGCGCCCCGTCTAAAGCCCCAGTTGCCGCGCAGCTCCGCTTTGGCAAAGTTGAAATCCTTGTCAAACAAGCTGCGTCCCGACAGGGAAAGCCCGTTTTGCGTCACGATCTGGGCAGCAAACAGGATATTGGACGACACGCCGCCCAATCCGGTGGTAAGCGAGAAGTCGGGGTCGCTGTCGCTGCGAAACACCTGACCCAAGGAGATATGGCTGTCCCACCCCTGCGGGTTGATCCGCGACCAGTTCAGGCCGACCGCCGCGACTGTGCCGCGTTCGCGCCGGTCAGGGCGTGGAAAACGCGACAGTGCCAACAGATTGCCCTCGTCAAATTCAACCCGTGTGCTTTCATCGTTGGGGACGTTCAGGCGGCGCCCCCGAGTCCAGCCGATTTGTGCCAATGGTTCCAGCAATTGCGTGACACCCGCGCTGTCACGGCGCAGCATCGGATAGCGCAGGGCCAGAGCGGCCACGGGCACGATGTCGGAATGGTTTTGTGCAAAAGACGCATCTTGGGTGATGTCAAAGAAGTTGAAACTGATGCCGGTGCGGAGATCGGCAACCAGACCATTGCCCCATGAGAAGCGACGGCGCCAATCTGCTTGCCCGTGCAAGCGCGCCACATCACGGCCATCGGTGACCAGATCCGCATCAGGCCCGTCGATGTCCAGATCCGAGTTGCGCCGGTGGGCATGGGCTTGCAAGCGCAGGCGCAGTTCTCCGCCCGTGGTCCGCGGGAAGAATCGGCGTTCGTATTCGCCGTCCAGCACAACGGTTGGAAGGTTGTCGTTGATGTCATCCGCCCGCAGGCTTTCGAAATTGTAAAAACTGGCCCGCACGAATGCGTCACGCCGCGCGCGACTCGCGGTGATCTGGCTTTCGAGCCGGTCTTCGACGAAATAACCGTATTCGTTCAAATAGGCGCGGTCGGTTGTGGTTTCGATGTCGAAATCCAGTTTGAAGTCCCGCGCCAGATCAAAATCACCCCGCCCGAACAAAAAGCCGCGCCGTTTACCGGGCCGCTGGTCATCGCGGGTAAAGGCACCGTCAAAGGTGATACGCCCGCGACGGAAGGCCTGGCGATAGCGGAATTCAAGCGTGCGGGTGACCGTAGACAGATAGGGCGTAAGGGTCAGGTCGCGGTGATCACCGAGCTTGATAAAATATGGGATCTTGAGGCCGGTTCCCAGTTGCGATGTGGTGCGGGTGGACGGTACCAGAAAGCCTGTAGCGCGTTCCAGTCCCGGGCCCGGCAAACGCAGGCGCGGCACATAAAACACCGGCAAGTTCAGGATGCGGAACTGGGCCTGATCAAAGTAGAGCTGGTCCTCGAGCTGGTCGTGGATCACCCGTTTGGCACGGATCTGCCACAGCGGCGCCTTGCCGTCTTCACAAACCCTGCAGGATGTTGCGGAAGCCTTGGAAAGCTGGTTGTAGCGCCCGTCAACCCGATCCACTTGCGCCGCCGCCAGTTGCAGTTGCCGGTTCAGGATCATCCGCGCACCGGTCAGAATACCGTTGCGCATGTCCGCATCCAATTGTCCGGCATCCGCAAAGATCAGGGTCTGGCCATTGTCGGTCAAGGTGATCGGGCCTTGAATGGTCAGGCTGCCGTCCGTTTGATTATAGCGCACGGATTTTGCCTGTAGACGCGTGCCATCCTGAAATGCTTCGACATGCCCTTGGGCGACCAGCGTGCGGTCGCTTTCGATGAATACCTCATCTGCGATCAGAATCGCCGCACTTGGTGCGGTTTCTTGCGCCAGCAGTGCCACGGGCAGGACCATGGCAAAGGCGATCAAGAGGGTCCGCAACATCATCCGTCCTCCACATGCAGCAAAAGGCCAAGCGCCAGCAGTACAGAGGCGACTGGCGGCGCCCAAGCGGCAAGCAATACGGGAATCTGGCCGTTCTCGCCCAAAATAAGCGCAAAGCTGCGAACGAAATACAGGCCAAAGCCCAGCAATACGGCGGTCAGCACTGCCACACCAGTGCCACCAAAGCGGGTGTGGCGCATGGTAAAGGCACTCGCGACCATCACCATAGCCATCAAAAACAGCGGCCGTGCAAATTCGGTTTGTAGCCAGACCTTGTGGCGGCGCGCACTGAAGCCGGCCTGCTCAAGCTGGCGGATGAAGGTGGGCAAATCATAGATCGAAACGGCGGCTGGCTTGCCAATGCTTTCGCGGATGCGCTCAAGCGTGAGGGTGGACGGGAAGATGAGATCGTCAAAATACTGCGCATTGGCTTCGGCGTTCATGCCAGGGGTCAGCGGCCAGGATTTGGCATCGCTCAACGACCAGGCTCCGTCTTTGAGCGCGGCACTCGCAGCTTCGATCCGGCGAACAGGGCCATTTTGGGAATCATAGGAGATAAAGGTCACATCATACAGGACCGAGGCATCCGGATTTGCGCGCCACGCGCGGATCACAGTTTGCCCGTCAGGGCTGCCTTGACGGAGCCACAAGCCTTCATCGCTGATGGACAAGGCAGAAGCGCCGCCCGCGCGATAGCTTTCGGAAAGTTGCAGATAGCGGTTGCCAGTGGCGGCGACGATAGGGTTAAGCATGCCCACCGCGATCATTCCGATCATCATGGCGACGCAGACCGGCGCAATCAGAGCCCGCATCGCAGAACGCCCCGCCGCGCGGGTCACCACCAGTTCGGATGATCGTGCCAGCGAAATAAAAAGCGTGATCGTCGCCAGGATCACAATCAGCGGCAGGATCAGGTTGATGGTTTGCGGCGCATTCAAGAACGTCAGACCCAAGATCCGCTGCCACCCCAGATCAAGCCCACCGAACTTGCGGGCCTGTTCAACCCCATCGATCAGCATCACCAGAGCAAACAGCACAGCGGTGATCAGCAGGAAGGTGATGGCAAAACGGCGGGCGAAATAGAGGTGTAATATCATTGTGTTGAACGCCTCCGCCGCAGGCCCTGCAGCCATCCGGCATTTGCCACATGCCACAGCATGGCCGCAACCAGCACCCCGCCGACAAAGGACGGCAAATACAGCAGCGGCCAAAGGTCGGCATCTTCATGCACAGTATCAACCAACGCACCGCGTATTCCGTCGATGGCGATCAGCAGGGCAAATGCGATGGCAATCTCGCGCCAGACCCCGAAACGTGAAAACCCTCCCATCAGCAAGGTGGCATAACCGACAAGGGCAGCGACAATGCAGAACAATGTCTGCGCGAACCGTGCATGCAGTTCTTCGGCGATAACGCCCTTTTTATCGCCGGTCAGGGCGGAAACCTTGTCCCAATCGGACATCAGGCGCGGGGTCGTCAAGTTGGGGGCCGATTGTGACCCGCCGGTGCTCTGGTTAACAAGAGCGGATATATCAAAGGAAAAGTCACGAAACTTTGCCGTGGCCAGCCGGGTGTCGGATTTGTTCAGACGCTGTGCCAGCCCGTCCACCATGATCAAGGTTGTGCCTTCACCATTGCGCACGAGATAGGCTTCGGCAGCGGTATAAATCACACCCTCGGTTGGGTCACGGCGGTCAGACAGAAAGACATCGCGCAGCACGCCGCTGGTATCAATCACACGGGTGTAGAAGGTGACATTTTGGGTCGGGTGCAGGAATTGCCCCTCGCGTAACAGGCTCGCGGTGATGTTTTGGGAAATCTCGTTCTCGCGCTGGGTCAATTCGGCCTGCGCCATGGGAACCAGAAAATGGCTGAGCACGCTCATCATGGCCGCGACACACAGCCCGTATAGGAACACGGGCCGCGCCAGATGCCAGGGGCTGGAGCCGGTGGATTGCAGCACCGTCATTTCCGATTCCGATGACATGCGGTTGGTGACATAGACAGCGCCTGCGAATGTCGCGATGGGCAGGACTGTGGTGATCAGCTTGGGCAGGCCAAGGGCCGTGAACTCAAGAAAAACAAGGGCCGATTGGCCATCACCGATCAGTCGGTCAAACAGAACAACGGCGCGATTGATCCAAAAAAGCGCAACCAGAACAAGGGCGAAAAAGCCAAAGAGCAGCAAAAGCTGTGACAGCATATAGCGGTCTAGTCGTGCCACTCGTTTCCCCCAAAAGGTTCTTTTGGCCCCGAACAGGCTGGTTTGGTCGGTTTTGATGCAATCTTTAAAGCAAAATATGGGCGGGGAAAACTGCTAACTGGTCATGGATGGCCCTTCACGCTAGGTCTTGTGGGAAATCAGAACAAGGGCCCATCTCATGACCGCACTCACTCCGATCACCTTTGCCGCCACAGACATAGATCAGATCGCCACACAACAAGGCCGCGTGGCTGTTTTCCTAGCACCCGACGGCCCTTTGGATGCAGGCGCGCGGCGGGTCAACAAGCTGACCCGAGGGGCGGTGCAGCGGTTGATGGATGGGCCGAAATTTGCCAAATCCAAACCGGGCGATGCTTTTTCGCTGGAATTTCCCGCGGGTATGGCCGCCGAGGCCGTCGATATTGTGCATCTACCACGCCGCACTGATGTGCAGGTGGCCCGCAAGGCCGGCGCGGCGCTGGCCAAATTGCGCGGCGCGGCGGATTTATTGCTGATCGCTGCGAACATGAAATATGTGGCAGACGTCTGTTATGGTCTGGCGATGCGTGATTACGGGTTTGACGATCACAAGACCGACACCAAAGAACGCGGTGGCGCCGTGGTTGCGATGTGCAGCAAGCCCGATGAGGCCGAGGTCGCGGCCGCCCCGATGATGGCGATAGCCGAGGGGGCCTTTATGACCCGCGACCTGACCAATGCCCCAGCAAATGTGCTGACGACCACCACCTTCGCGGATCAGCTGGACGCGATGAAAGACCTTGGTCTCAAAGTCGAGGTGCTGGACGAAGATGAGCTTGCAAAGCTCGGGATGCGCACACTTTTATGCGTAGGGCAGGGGTCGGACAGCCCCTCCAAGGTGGTTGTCATGGAATGGAACGGAGGCGGCAAGGATGACGCCCCGCTGGCCTTGGTCGGCAAGGGCGTGGTGTTCGATACGGGCGGTATCAGCCTGAAGCCGGGTTTGGGCATGGAAGAGATGACAATGGATATGGGCGGCGCCGGTGTTGTTGCAGGTGTGATGCGCGCGTTGGCGCTGCGCGGTGCCAAGGCAAATGTTGTTGGCCTGGTTGGTTTGGTCGAGAACATGCCATCGGGCAATGCCACACGCCCCGGTGATGTTATCACTTCGATGAAAGGCGACACGGTCGAGGTGATCAACACCGACGCCGAGGGGCGTTTGGTGCTGTGTGATGTGATGTGGTACGCGCAGGAGCGGTTCAAACCGGCAGCGATGATTGATTTGGCGACCCTGACAGGCGCGATCATTGTGGGGCTGGGGCATGAAAACGCGGGCGTGTTCTCAAATGACGACCCTTTGTGCAACGCGTTTCTGAAAGCGGCCGAGGCCGAAGGCGAAGGCGCGTGGCGGATGCCGCTTGGGGACAGTTATGATGCGCTGCTCAAGAGCCGGATCGCGGATATGAAGAACATTGGCGGGCGGCCCGGTGGTTCGATAACTGCAGCGCAGTTTCTGAAGCGGTTTGTAAAAGATGAAACACCGTGGATTCACCTAGATATTGCCGGTGTGGCTTCGGTAACAACTGAAACTACATTGGCGCCTGCAGGGGCGACGGGATGGGGTGTCGCGGCGCTTAACAGGCTGGTGCGCGACCGGTTCGAAAAAGGATAGCGGCAATGGGCGCGGCCTATTTCTACCATCTGACGCGAAGACCGCTGGTTGAAACCCTGCGGATGTTGCTGGGTAAATCGCTTGAGAATGACTGGAACGTGGCCGTGCGCGGCACGGATCTGCAGGCTTTGGCGGATTTGGATCGGGTGTTGTGGTTGGGGCCGGAGGACGATTTCCTGCCCCATGCCATGGCGGGGGCCGAAGACGATGCCTTGCAGCCGGTATTGCTGACCACGTCCGACACCGCAGCAAATGCGCCTGACTGTGTAATGTCGGTACATGGCGCGGCAGTGACAGCCGATGAGGTGGCGGCGTTACAACGGGTTTGCGTGCTATTCGACGGTGAGGACGAGTCCGCGCTGAACGTGGCACGTGGCCAGTGGAAAGCCCTGAAGGATGCAGGGGCCTCTGCGCAATATTGGTCAGAAGAATCCGGACGTTGGGAAAAAAAGGCCGAAACTTGAGAGCGGTGGCCGCGAGGTGCCCTGACATTAGGGCCGATCCTTCCTAACGGGTCAGGATCAGCTCTCCACCGGTGATTTCGATCCGGCCCCAACGTTGCAGATAGCCCATGCCCAACAGCGATTGCGCCATCTGACCTTCATTCACCACTGCGGCGACATCCTTGTCCGTGACGTCGCCCAACTGCACGTGATCCAGACGCACAAGGGCGGTGCGCACCTCGCCATTAGCGGTATTGGCGCGGCCCAGATAGGCAAGGGATGCAGGGTCCAGCCCGGCGCGATTGGCATCGGCCTGTGTCAACACCATATCTGTTGCTCCGGTATCGACGACAAAACGCACAGCAGCATCATTCACTTTGGCTGTCAGGTAATAGTGACCGTCGCGGGCGCGAGGCACAATGATCTGGTCACTGCCCGCAACGCTGAATTGCGGTGTGCGGGCGTCGCGGCTGATGTCCTGCCACAGACCCACTGCCGCTGCGGCGCCGATAAAGATCATCGCCCAGACCGCGCCGTATTGCAGGGTTTTGTTCAATCCTTCACGCGATTGCATAAAGAACCAGCCACCGACCATCACAAGCAGGACGATCAGATAGATCAGGTTTCCGGTGTCGAGGTTTGCCATGGCTGTCCCTTTGTCGCTGTATGGTAAACATATAGGAACGCGAAGGCGGACTGTCAGCCCGCCGACGGGCCAAAACCGAAGGCGGCAAGGCCATCCAGCACAAATTGAACGGCAAGTGCGGCAAGCAACATACCCAGAATGCGGGTGATCACATCAATGCCCTTCTTGCCGATGATCCGGTCAAGATAGCCACTGAGCATCAATGTCAGCACCAGAACCACCAAGGTTAGCGCGGTAATGCCCAAGACCATAATCAATCCTTCGCCACCGGGTTTCTCACCGATCAACAGGATGATGGAGGCGATCGACCCTGGGCCGGCGATCAGTGGAATGGCAAGGGGGAAGACCGAGGGGTCATCGATTTCCTCGCCTTCGGTCCGGTCCTCTCGCCGTTTGGAGCGCCGTTCGAACAGCATATCAAGCGCGGTGAGGAACAGAAGAATGCCACCGGCGATGCGGAACGCCGGCATTGAGATGCCGATAAATCCAAGCACGGCCTCACCGAAGAAAGCGAACAGGACAAGGACCAGCCCTGCAACCAGCCCGGCATGAACCGCCACACGGCGGCGCTGTGCCTGTGACATCCCGCTTGTCAGGGCAAGGAAGAGAGGGGCGATACCGATGGGATCGATAACCACAAACATCGTAACCAGTGCGGTGATCATAAAGGCGGTGTCGAGTACCATGGTGAGGTTATCCAATCATGGGCCATGCCCGTTCCATTGTTGTAAGGGGCTCTGCCCCATCGGTCAAAGACCGATTCCCCGTAGTATTTACGGCCTTATGTATCAAACGCACCAACAATCTAGCTGAATCCGCGCCCGATGTGAATCACAATACGGGATATGCAGGATAGAACCATAGACGGGGCGCTGTTAGCCCTACGCAAACAGATCATACGGGGCAAGCTGGACGGGCTGGCGCATGTTGAGGCGTTGCTGGCGTTGCGCGGCGTTCACATGCCACGTGTGCTGCCCGCCAAGCGCAAAGACATAGCTGGCAAGGGGGTTATGGCACATCTGGCGTTGCAGGCGCTGCAAAACGGGCCACAGACGGCGCGTAACGTGTCGAAGTGCATTGCGCTGCAACGACCGGAACTCACGTTCGCCAGAGCGCACCAGTACAGCGCCTATGCGCTTACCAAGCTAAAGAAGCGTGGTCTGGTGGTGCATGATGGCAAGATGTACGGGTTGTGGAGGTTGGCATGACTTTGGGCCGGATGGGTGTTTGTGGACAATTCGAGTGCAAAAGAAGAACTTTCCAAGACTCTGCGGAAAAATCGCCCGCACAGCGCGACAAGGTTTATTTAGCGGGTAGGGGCGCTAAAATTTTTATTTGACGCTCTGTTGCGGCCCGCATCGATTTTAATGCGCTGTTAGCGTTGACTCTTACATGTCGTTTGGAGTTAATGTATTTCAGACGCCAGTCGTCACCATATATAGCTCCACACCCCACTGTTCGTATCTGGGGCGCAAGGGGTGCTCCCAGTGGGCCGAGCCTCTCTCGGTGGACACGCAAGGAGCCATATCATGGTGAAGAAGTGTGGATGGCCGATGCCAGTGAGCGTACGCTCATATGTTCGGTACCGGAATGGCAAGTGGGAGACTGTAATCTCTCACTGCCGTTCAAATCGGTCTTAATAGTCTTGACGGGCTAAGGACACGATAAACTAAGACGACTGGCGTCTACCCCCTATAAGTGAATCATTTCTGCGATATTCGCAACTGGAAAGTTTCCTTTAAGGAAAAGGCTTTGTGTCAGCTCGAATTTAAGCCGCCCGCTGCCAATACCCCTTCCAGTTGCGCGATACGGGCGATTCCATCGCGTTAGACACAACGATCTTCGCCAGAGTACCGTTGTCGGTGCGACGATTGTCTTCCAACCAAGCCGCGTGGTTTGCGTACTGGTAAAGGTACTGCGGCGACACATGGTGGTGCTGGCCGCGTACCATGTTGCGCAGGCGGCTAAAGAAGCTTTCAACCATGTTGGTGTGCTTGCCGTGGTCGCTGTAAATCTCGGAGTGGTTCACGCGGTCAACGCTCCAACCCATGTGCAACTCATCCCAGTGTGACGCCTCGTCTGCTGACATTGTGGACATGCGAGATACGTTCTCATTTGCCAGTGCAACGCCTTCACCTTCGGACATGCCCACGAATGGCAACGTGCGGCCCTCACGCTCACGCATGGCGATAACAACGCGGCGCTTGCCTGTCTGGTGCTGTTTCAAGCGGCGGTCCTTGCGGTCTGCCTTGGCGTTTTCTGGGCGAATATGACCGCCAAAGAAAGCGCCGTCGATTTCAACATGGCCCTCCAGAACTTCACCCGTGTGGATTTCCTGCGCCATCGCCTCACGCAGCTTGTGGGCAAGGACAAACGCTGTCTTGTACTGGCAATCAAGGTCGCGGGACAGTTGAACCATGCTCACGCCCTTGGATGCGTTCACGATGATGCAGATCGCGGCCAGCAGGTCCACAAAGTCCATCTTGCGCGATGCAAAGATTGTGCCGCTGGTCACGCTAAACTGGTGGTGACATGCCTTGCACTTGAACTTGCGGCGCGTGGTGATTTTGTACGCCTCGTCAAAGCCACAGCACGGGCAAACCGCTTCGCCGTCTGTCTCAGGCCAGCGCATCGCGCAGAACGTCTGGTACGCCGCTTCTTCGCCAGCCTTGTAAATCGAACGCAAAGAAAGCGTCCGAGATGCTGCTGAAAGGAGGAAGTGTTGGGCCATTGCTCTACTATATCCGCTGATTACATATCGAATATAGTATGATGACATACTGAATGCAATAGGTTACATACCGAAATCAGTATTATTTTATCGGAGGCGATATGCCAGATCAAAACCAATGGGAAACCACGGCCGCAAACCTGCTCAAATCAGAGTTGAAACGTAAAGGGGTGACATACGGCCAACTTGTTGAAAAACTGTCAGCAATTGGAATCAACGAGAAAGAGGTGAACGTTGCGAACAAGCTTTCGCGTGGGAAGTTTTCAGCGGCGTTTATGTTGCAATGCTTAAAAGCCGTTGGATCATCGCAGCTACACTTGGACTAGCCGTCGTTTTTTCTGGCTTTTGGTACTCTTGGGGCTTGTTTTCAGCCTATCAAGAGAACCACTCCGATGAACGCGCAAGCGCCGCCCAATACTACTCCGACGCCACCCAACATGGCCCAGATGCCTGCCGGACCGTCATGGACGAAGAAGGTCTCATTGATTGGCTTACTTGTTTGGCCGACAATATAGGCGCTGATGGAGGCGTAAAGCAGTCCGAATATGATTTGAAGGCCCAGCAGGACATGGCTGCGTGGGCTTTCGGGATGCTTATTGTAACCGTCTGGCTTGCCCTTATCACGCTGTTCGGTGTGTTTTTTGTTTGGCGTACCTTGAAAGTCACTCGAGATATGGCGAGGGACACGCGAGAAATAGGGCAAAAGCAAGCTAGAGCCTACCTTTTTGTACAACTTGGCCAAGTGGAGGTGAGCGTTGTTGCTAATAAAGATGGCTCCAACCTTGTCGTCAATATTGCTACGGTCATAGCTAACAGCGGCAATAGCCCTGCCTATTCCCCCATAGTCTACTATGACATTCAGGAAGCTATCCCAAATCAAATAACGCCAATTTCCAGCCCTGAAACTATGCAGAAATCCCCTGAAGGCAACAGCTTCATTCCACCAAAGGGAGAAGCAAACACTCGGCTTTCTAGAGTCTTCGCAGTGGACGACCCCATTGCATTTCAGCGCTTCGAAAAAAGACTTATCCGGTTCACATACTGCGTGAACTTCTTGGATGAGTTCAACGAAGACAGGTGGACGCCAATCGTATCCGGCACCTTCCATCATTGGCCTAAAGGTGAGGTCTCCTTCTTGCCCGATAAGCTCCATGAAATAAGAAGCGATTAACGCCAGCGCCTTAATCATCCCTCACACCCCGCTTGGTGCGTTTGATACATAAGGCCGAGTATTTACGGCCAAAAAGAGAAGGCTTAGGCCGAGGCCTTTTCGAGCTTCTCTTCAGCCTGCATCCAGAGACTTTCGGCGCGCGACAGGGCGTCCATGACTTCGGCGTATTTCTTGTTCCAGACTTCGAGTTCGCCGACCTTGCTGCCTTCGTATAAGGCGGGATCGGCGAGTTTCTTGGCCAGCTTGTCACGCATTTCGTTAATCTTGGCAATGCGGGCCTCGGCCTTGCGTACTTCCGAGCGCAGGGCAAGGATGTCTTCGCGGGTGGCGCGTTTGGCTTTGGGAACTTCTTTGACCTTGGTGTTTTTGCTGACCGGTTTTGTCGGGGTCAGCAACATCTTCCGGTAGGATTCAAGATCATCCTCATAAGGCGTGACAGTACCGTTAGAGACCAGCCAGAGGCGGTCGGCGACCATCGACAGCAGGTGCATGTCGTGGCTGACCAGGATCACGGCACCCGAATAGTGGGTCAGGGCCTCGACCAGTGCCTCGCGCGATTCGATGTCGAGGTGGTTCGTCGGTTCGTCAAGGATCAGCAGATGCGGCGCGTCCAGGGTGGCCAGCAACAAGGAAAGGCGGGCCTTTTGACCGCCCGACAGGCGGCCCACTTCGGTTTCAGCCTGGTCAGGGCCAAGGCCGAAGCCTGCCATCTGCGCGCGCAGTTTTGAATGCAGGACACCGGGGCGGGCCGAGATCATATGTTGCAGCGGGGTTTCGTTGACGTGAAGTTCGTCGACCTGATGTTGGGCGAAGAATCCGATGCGCAGTTTGTTGGCGTTGACGGCTTTGCCGTCCATCAGCACCAGCCGGTCCGAGAGCAATTTGGACAGCGTTGATTTGCCTTGGCCGTTGCGGCCCAGAAGCGCGATGCGGTCGTCCTGATCAATGCGCAGGTTGAGGCGGGACAGGACCGGATTTCCGGGGGAGTAACCGACAGAGCCGTTTTCAATCGAGATGATCGGGGGCGAGAGTTCTTCGGGTTTGGGGAAGGTGAAAACACGTTTCGCCGCCTGCTCGGGCGTTGAAATCATATCCATCTTTTCGATCATCTTGAGACGGGATTGTGCTTGTTTCGCCTTGGAAGCCTTGGCTTTGAAGCGGTCCACAAAGGATTGCATATGGTCGCGGCGCAGCTGTTGTTTCTTGGCCATCGCGGCTTGTACTGCACGTTGTTCGGCGCGTTGACGGGCGAATTGATCATAGGGGCCCTGGTAAAACGTCAGCTTGCGGTCTTCGAGGTGTAGAATGCCGTTCACAGCGCGGTTCAGCAGTCCACGGTCGTGGCTGATGATGATCACGGTATGGGGATATTTGGCGAGGTAGGCCTCGAGCCAGAGCGCCCCTTCAAGGTCGAGGTAGTTTGTCGGTTCGTCCAGCAGCAAGAGGTCGGGCTGGGCAAAGAGAACCCCGGCCAGCGCCACGCGCATGCGCCAGCCACCGGAAAAGGCAGAGCATGGCATTTGCTGATCTTCTGGTTCAAACCCCAGCCCTTTGAGAATGGCAGAGGCGCGCCCTTCGGCAGACCATGCGTCGATGTCGGACAGGCGCGATTGAATATCTGCAATGCGGCCCGGATCCGTTGCGGTTTCTGCCTCTGCCATCAGGGCCGCGCGTTCGGTATCGGCCTCAAGCACAGTGTCGAGCAGCGATGTCTCGGAGGAGGGCACTTCCTGCGCCACACCGCCGATTTTGGCACGGGACGGCAGGGTGATCTCACCTGCATCAAGGCCCAATTCGCCACGAATGATTTTGAACAGGGTGGTCTTGCCGGCGCCGTTGCGCCCGACCAGGCCCACCTTGTGACCATCGGGAATAACAGCAGAGGCTTCCTCGAACAGAGGGCGGCCTTCGACGGAATAGTTGATTTCTGAGATGCGTAACATGGGTGCGGCTCTGAACCACTGCTGCACCCATGTCAACGTCCAAGCGGTACGATCTGTCAGTGGTCAGTTCAGCAGTTGCGCCAAGCTGTCAGCGTTAAAGCTGTCAAAGGCCACCAACGGGCTGTCCCCTTCGAACGAAAAGACAAAGACGTGAATTTGGTCTTCGGACAGTGTGGCGCGGCAAAACACGTCTTTTTGAACCAAGGAGGCCGGACATTCCGCAAGATCGACATGGGTCACCGATGCTTCGAAGGTTTCATAAGTTAACGGAAGGGGCGTGGGGCCTGCCGCCAAAGAGGGCGTGGCCGCCAGTACCAAGGCGAAAAGGGGGGAAGTGAAGCGCATGTTTTTTCCTTTTTGATGTCGAGTCGGATTTACAGAAGTGTGACTCGCAGCACATTTCTGACTAAAATAATCAGAAATGCAATATAGTTTAGTATTTTAGTCGGGTATTTAGGCGGACAAAGGCCTTTTCTGCACCCGGATCGCGTGTTAGGGAGCGGCCAAATTAACCCCCATAGGAGCAAGCCACATGGCCCTTGAGCGCACATTCTCTATCATCAAACCAGATGCAACACGCCGCAACCTGACCGGTGCAATCGTCAAGAAATTCGAAGACGCAGGTCTGCGCGTTGTCGCGTCCAAGCGTATTCACCTGACAATGGCGCAGGCCGGCGAATTCTACAAAGTCCATGCCGAGCGCCCATTCTACGGCGAACTGTGTGAATTCATGGCGTCCGCGCCCATCGTTGCACAGGTTCTGGAAGGCGAAAATGCCATCGCGAAAAACCGCGAAGTCATGGGCGCCACAAACCCCGCAGATGCGGCAGCCGGCACGATCCGTGCTGAATTTGCAGAAAGCGTTGGCGAAAACTCTGTCCATGGTTCGGACGCACCTGAAACCGCAAAAGAAGAGATCGCCTATTTCTTCTCTGGCTTGGAGCTGGTTGGCTAAGCCTGTTCGGTTTTTCGCTAAAATTTTTGAAAGGGCCGCAGCGATGCGGCCTTTTTTTATGGGTCCAGAGCGTGAGGCTTTCGCACACCAATATCGTCAAGAAGTTGGTCAAGCGAATGTTCGGGCGCAGGGTGATGCGCCAACTTTATAGCATCGAACTTTTTGCGCAGGGCTGTTTTTTCATCGCCTTTGCAGTCGTTCCATGGGCGGCCCTGAAGTGCCATCACCAATACATAGTATCCGATGAAGTGGGGTTTTGTGCCTGCGGCCAGAATTCTGGAATAAGCGACATCCGGTCCTAAAGAACGAAGTGTCTCGGCGTCCGTGATACCTGCTGCTGTGCAACTGGCCTCGAATGCCGGGCCAAGGTTGCGTATTGTTGAAACAGGTGTCGCCATGAGGGTCAGCTTATCGCGCAGGCCATCCCTCTGTCACCCGTCAAAGGCTTGCGTAATCCGTAAAAACCGGTTTCTGGCTTGGTTTTGGTGGGTTTGTCTGAGCGGCAGAGGCGGGTTTTGGCGCCGGGGCTGCGGGTGGTTTGGTTGTGTCTAGGCGTGCCATCTGGCTGCTCCTGAAATGGGGGCCGGACGGGAAGAGACCAACCATTAACCGCAGGCTGCCCGAAAAGCTGGGCGTTAGGGGGGCGTAATTGTGGCAAGAATTTGTCGTCAATTTTAGAAAAACCAGAGGCGCGACAGGCCATGATAATGTGTAGGGTGTGATTTGCTGCCGGAAATCCTCGGGACGCAGGGATATTTGCGGTGATTGCAGATGCTGCGGGGCATCGGCCGCGCATAGCGGTTCAAAGGCGATGCCGGCGTAGGGCAGAAATCCCGCCGCGCACGTAAAATACATGGGCGTTCCGGCAGGTAGACACCGCCCCCGTGTTGCGGCCCGGCTGCTGTTGTTGCGATTTCAAGGCTCGCCCCGGCGGTTGCCGGGCAAGCCGTGATCCCCGTTAACCAAGGGTACGGCAAGTCCCCTGTCCTGTATCATGCCCTATGTGAGGGAGTGCAGGCCGTCAGGACCGGAGTACAGACAGGTGCGGCCCGTTTCGTTGAGCGGCATTTGATAATTGTTGCCGTCGATGGCAATCTGACCGCGGGTGTTCTGGGGGACAATAGGCCCGACAATGGCACCGGCGCAGACCGGACTACCGTTATAGTCGGCCACGTCTTTCAGCCCAATCACAAGCGGGCGATTACGAGAGCGCAACCGGACATCTGTCGGAGTGACCCCAAAAGGAAAGGATCGCCGCAACGAAGCGATCGGAAAAGTAATTCAGCGTCATGCGGCAAACGCGCCTGTTTTACTGCGAGGATCAAGCCGGGCAAAAACCGGGTTGCCTTTGTTGATTTGCGATCCAAGTCTTGCCCTGACCGCCTGCATCTGTGAAAGGCTGAACCTGACCCGATCAAAGGGGGCCATCTGCGCCGCCTGTGCCATTTGACCTTCTTTAGGAGCGCATCCATGAGCATTTCCTACCTCGTCACCCATTCCGGTGGTTTCCACGCGGACGAACTTCTGTCTTCCGCGATTCTGACGCGCCTTTACCCTGATGCGGAATTGCGGCGCAGTCGGGAGCTGGAATGGATTACGCCAGCGGCTGACCGGATCATCTATGACGTAGGGGGGAATTTTGACCGTGAAGCACAGATTTTTGACCATCACCAGCGGCCCAGCCCCTTGCGCGAAGACGGGCAACCGTTCAGTTCGTTCGGATTGATCTGGGCGCATTATGGGCGGGCATATCTGGCCGCGATGGCCGTTCCCGAACAGGACATCGAGGCGATACATGCCAAATTCGACACGAAATTCGTGTTACCGATCGACCTGCTGGACAATGGCGCCATCGAACCCTCCGTTGCGGGGCCTTTATCGGCGCTGACTTTGCCCGCACTTCTGGGCGACCTCAAACCGGCGTTTGACGACGCGAACCCAACGGCAGACGATGACGCATTCCTCGCGGCCTTGCCATTTGTAACCACTCTGATCGAAGCACAAATCCGCACCATGACGGCGAAAACGCGCGCCCACAGCATTGTGACAGATGCCATCACGAAGGCCGGGACCTCGGCGATACTGGAACTGCCGATGGGCATGCCCTACGGCGCGGCATTGGATCAGTCAGGGGCGGATCACATGCTGTTTGTTGTTTGCCCGCGCGGCGACGACTGGACCCTGGGTGGGATAAAGTTGTCAAATGACACATTCGAACAACGCGCCGATCTGCCCGCCGCCTGGGCAGGGTTGACCGACGCGGCCCTCGAAGCGGCCTGCGGCGTCACCGGCGCCAAATTCTGCCACAACGCACGGTTCATTGCTGTGGCGAATACCCGCGAAGCCATCATGAAAATGGCCGAGATCGCGGTGCGCGAGGCGTAACGTCGCGACCTTGCGGTTGATACGCAGGGACATTGATAAACCGCCATGTTCGCTGGCTTGCCAAGCCTTCGTGTTGAGCACCAGCGGCCTGAAGCCTCTGGCATTACGGTGCGTTTGTTGCGGATGAACGGGCAACTTGACCTGCCGGTCCGAGATATACTTTGCTAATTTCAATCGGGCTTTTGCAGTGTTGCGGACCTGGCCGGTCGAAGGGATCATCGCCGTCCCTTGCCAAGCAAAAAAGCCACCAAGCTATTGAGCTTAGTGGCTTTTTATGGCTCCGACGGTAGGGATCGAACCTACGACCAATTGATTAACAGTCAACTGCTCTACCGCTGAGCTACGTCGGAACGGTATGGGCGTAATAGCCAAAGTGTTTTGGGAGGTCCAGAGGGATTTGGCAGGAATGTCAGATATTTTTCATGTTACTTTCCTACCCGTTGAAATTTGGCCTCTGCATGCAGGGGGCCAAGCGGAGAAACACGGGATTTTCCCGTTAGATCAACGAGGTGAGCAAGGACGTTGCGGGTGGCTGCGCCCAGCAAGGCAGCGGGGGTTCCGGCATAGACCTGCTCTGCAAGGGTACCAGCGGTTGCCGGGCCCGCGTCAAGCGCCTGCAAAATGGCAGCCTCGCGCGACATCCGGTGGGCGACCAGCCATTCCAGCCGTGCAGCGGGTTCGGTGACGCCGGCACCGTGGCCGGGATAGAATATGCGCCAGTTTCGTGTCGCCAGTTTTGCGCAAGAGGCCATGAAATCCGTAAGGTCCCCGTCGGGAGGCGAGACCAGCGATGACGCCCAGCCCATGACATGATCTGCGGTGAAACAGGCATCGCCCCACGCAAGTGACAGGTGGTTGCCAATATGACCGGGGGTGTGCAGCGCCTCCAGCTTCCAGCCGTCACCCTGCATGACGTCGCCGTCCTTGAGCAGGGTGTCTGGTAAAAAATCGCTGTCGATACCTTCACCACCGCCGATCAGGCCGTCCTTTGCCAGCGATTGCATCACGGTCGACCGTCCTGCCGTGGCATCGCCAAACCCATAGACCGATGCGCCGCAGGCTTCCGCGAGCGGGCGGGCGAGGGGTGAATGATCGAGGTGCGCATGGGTTACGACGATATGGGTGATCTTTTGATCCGGCCCAATGGCATCGAGAATCGCCATCAGATGGGCGTCGTTTGCCGGTCCGGGGTCGATCACCGCGATTTCACCACTGCCCAACAGATAGGAATTCGTGCCGCGATAGGTCATCGGAGACGGGTTGGGGGCGACAATTCTGCGCAATCCGGGTTCCAGCTGTTCTGCAATGCCGATGGCGGGATCAAAGTCGTCGGGTGGCAGCATGGTTTGGCCTTTCACTAGGGGGGCGTGCTGGCTAAGCTGTAGCCCATGTCTTTCCTCTGGCTCAAACAATATATGCCGCGTGGCATCTACGGGCGGGCCGCGTTGATCCTGCTGTTGCCAGTCGTGATCATCCAGCTGGTGGTTACGGTGCTGTTTGCACAGCGCCATTTTGAAGGCGTGACCCATCAAATGACCGACACGGTGCTGCGCGAACTGAAGCTGGTGCTGGAGGTGGTCGCGGCGGCGCCAACCCGTGCGTCAGTACCGAGGGAGGTCGCCGCACAGTTAGGAGCGCTTACGATCAACGTGATCCCGATTGACGCGGATGATCTGCCCCAGCGCAACCGGATGCTGTGGTATGATTATTCGGGGCGGGTCAGCGCCAGGCGCTTGGCAGATAATTTGGCAGGCTTTGAAGCCGTGGACCTTACCGTCAGCAGCGCTGTGCGCATTTATGTGACGTCGGAAAAAGGGCCGCTTGGCATCGTCTTTGACAGACAGCGGATTTCTGCGAGCAACCCGCATCAGCTTTTTGTTTATACGATATTTTTTGGCGTCTTGATGACGTTTATCGCCTTTGTCTATCTGCGCAACCAGCTACGGCCGATCAAACGTCTGGCGCAGGTGGCCGAATCTTTCGGTCGTGGCAGGCACGAACCTTACTCGCCTGCTGGGGCGGTTGAGGTGCGCAGCGCAGGCAACGCGTTTATCGACATGCGCAACCGGATCGAACGACATATCGAGCAGCGGACGCTGATGCTTTCGGGGGTCAGTCACGATCTGCGCACGCCGTTGACGCGGATGCGGCTCAGCCTGTCGATGATGGATGACGACGAAGCAGGGCCGTTGATGCAGGATGTGGACGACATGCAGCGGATGCTGGATGAGTTCCTGAACTTTGCCAAAGGTGCTGCCGAGGGCACACCGGAGGCGGTTGTCCCTTATAAGCTGATCGCCGAGATTGTTGCAGAGGCCCGGCGTGCAGGTCGTGACGTGGTCTTGCTTGACCCCGAGGGCGATGGCACCGGCACCGTAAAGCTGCGGACCGTGGCGATACGCCGGGCGGTGGATAACCTGATCTCGAATGCTGTGCGCTATGGGGCGCGGGCGGAGGTATCTGTTATGTTGACAGACAAGACCTTGCGCATTCGCGTCGAAGATAACGGTCCTGGTATTCCCGAAGACCGCCGTGTCGAAGCAACACGCGCCTTTACCCGTCTTGACCCCTCGCGCAATCAGGATCTGGGCAGCGGTGTCGGGTTGGGTCTGGCGATTGCAACGGACATCGCGCGGGCCCACGGCGGGGTGCTGCGGCTTGGCGAATCGCGGCGGATGGGCGGATTGCGGGCCGACATCGTCATTGCCCGCTAAATCCGAAGCGACCTAGGGGAAGTATTGCAGCCCTGCCGGGAAAACGTCACCATTGCCATTCCCCAAGCCGGAGCATCCCATGACCCCCTATGAAATGATCAAATCACATCTCGATACCGCTGTGCCGTTTGCCAATCACGTTGGCGTACAGTTGCTGGAGATCGGGGACGGCACGGCCAGTGCAGAACTTGAACAACGCGACGAGGTTTCCAACCACATCCAATCCATGCATGCCGGCGCAATGTTCACTTTGGGCGAAGCGGCCTCGGGGGCGGCGATGGCGGGAGCTTTGGCGCCGGTGATCCTGAACATGCGTCCGGTTGCTGCAACCGCCGGTATCACCTTCAAGAAGATTGCCAAGGGCAGGCTGACGGCCCATGCCAAAACCTCGCAAGGCGGGACGGCATTGATGAAGGCGATCCAAGCTGACGGCAAGGTCGCCTTCGACGTTGTGGTCGATGTGCGCGACGCAGCCGGTGATACGGTCGTTGAGATGACAGTAAACTGGTATGTAAGCGCGAACCGCTAACGACGATCGACGGATTTGGCGGTAATGGTAGGCCCGGCAGGACTTGAACCCGCAACCAAAGCGTTATGAGCGCTCTGCTCTAACCAGTTGAGCTACAGGCCCGCCATGGCGGTGGGGGTATTCTGCGATGGTGGTTTCGTCAAGGCTTGGCATGTGATTTGTCTGCTTAGACAGATCTGCAATGCATAAATGCGCGCTTTGGGGGGGCTGCACGCGAAATCGTGCGAATTTCGCTTTAAACGGGCATTTTTTCAGAAATGCGGATGTTTTTGTTTGAAACTACCTACTTCATCTTGACCAAACGCAAGGGAAGCTACACTACAGGTTGTACGTTGGCGGATTTCTGCTGATCTAGGTCAACGCAACTGCAAGATTTAGTGGGGGACTAAGTTACAATGCCATTTTTCAAAGAGAACATTGTCTGGATTGCACCAACAGTCGCTATTGTTTTGGTGGCGACGGGATTTTTGGACCGCGAAAACGGGTTTTCGCTGTTCTCGTCAGACCGGCAGCCAAGCGAAGCCGCTGCGACACCCGATCCGTACGAACAACAACGTCTGGCAGACTTCAACGCCTCGGTTGTTGCCGCGTTGGCCAGCCCTAAGGGCTCAGACGCGGGACGGCAGGCTTCTTCAGAAGCCAATCGCGCGCCAGAGAATGATTCGACCATCGAGGTAACGCGCAATGCGCCGCTTGATCTGTTGCAGGTCGCTCCTGTGGAAGCACCGCAGGCCGAAGCTGTCAGTCAGGCGGTGCCTTTTGACAGTAATAGCGCGGCAGATTTCTTTGCTTCGGCGCAGGCCAATCTGGCGGTTGCAAACTCTTGCGAGCAGGATTTGAACGAATTGGCTTCCTCCGCGCGGATATATTTCCCCGCAGGCGGACTTTCCGGCGAAGATGTGGGGCTGTCCGCCGCGCGCCTGCTGGGCATGGTTTTGCAGGACTGCCCCGGGTACGCTGTGCAGGTCGAAGGGCATTCGGACCCTTCCGGGAACCCGCAATCCAACCAGTTGCTAAGCAAGAAGCGGGCAGAAGCGGTAATCAACCGTTTGGCAGCGTCCGGTATGGACACGGCCAATTTCATTGCTGTGGGTTTCGGCGATACACGGCCCTCCAGTGTAGAAGGCGAGGAAAGTGCCGCCTATTATGACCGTCGGGTCGAGTTTTCGATCGTGCAAACGGCGCAGAAGGCCAGCTTTGGTCTCTCTGCCAAGCCGTGGCAGCAACCGGTTTCTGATTGTGTGGCGCAACTGGCAAGCAAGGCCGCACTTGCGCGTCAATACTATGCACCGGGTTCAATTATCGCGCCGTCGGCCGAGATGGGTGCGGTCCTTAGTCTGGCTGCTGAGGTAGCCCAATGTGACGGGGCGTGGTTGCGCATCGTCGGACATCGCTCCGATCTTGCAGGCAGCCGTGAAAAAGTGTCGACGGGACGGTTACGTGCCTTGGCCATGCGCAACGCTCTTCTTTCGGCGGGGTATGATCAAGGCCGGATACTGATCGGTGCACCTTCCTACGCTGTCAATGTCGAGGGTGAGCCGGGCCTGCCGCAATCCCGTGTGGATTTCCAGGTGATTTCCGACTGATCCGGCCCGTAAATCATCACGACAAGAGAACGGGGGGCCATGTGCCCTCCGTTTTTCGTTCCACACCGCATTTGTCGGCGTCCGCGTGGTTGCTTGGTCGGGGTTGATAGGGTATCGCGGCGTCATTGTCTGAATACTGGGGATCAAGCATGACAAAGAACGGGCTTACCTACGCCGATGCGGGTGTCGATATCGACGCAGGAAACGCGCTTGTTGAACGGATTAAACCGGCTGCCATGCGCACCGCGCGTCCGGGAACCATGTCCGGTTTGGGCGGCTTCGGCGCGTTGTTTGACCTCAAAGCGGCGGGATTTGTCGATCCTGTTCTGGTAGCGGCCACCGATGGTGTTGGCACCAAGTTGAGGATTGCGATTGATACAGGAAATGTCGATGGCATCGGGGTTGATCTGGTTGCCATGTGCGTCAACGATCTTGTTTGCCAAGGCGCTGAGCCATTGTTTTTCCTAGATTATTTTGCCACAGGCAAGCTTGAACTGGATCAGGCGACGCGCATCATCGAAGGTATCGCCGAAGGTTGCGCCCTGTCGGGTTGTGCTTTGATCGGCGGCGAAACCGCCGAAATGCCGGGGATGTATCACGCTGGTGATTTCGATTTGGCCGGTTTCTCGGTAGGTGCGATGGAACGGGGCACGGAATTGCCGCGCGGCGTTGCAGAGGGTGGCGTTTTACTGGGTCTGCCCAGTGATGGGGTACATTCCAACGGGTATTCGCTGGTGCGCCGGATTGTCGAAACATCGGGTCTTGGCTGGAATGATGCCTGTCCGTGGGGTGACGGCACGCTTGGTGCGGCCTTGCTGACGCCAACCAAACTCTATGTCAAAGGCGCGGTTGCGGCCCTGCGAGAGGACTGTGTTCAGGCTTTGGCGCATATCACCGGTGGCGGTTTGACAGAAAACCTGCCACGGGTTCTGCCCGAAGGCTTGGGTGCCGAGATTGATTTGACCACATGGGAATTGCCACCGGTTTTCAAATGGTTGGCTGCTACAGGCGGCATGGCCGAAGCCGAAATGCTCAAGACGTTCAACGCGGGTGTCGGCATGATTGCGGTGGTGTCCAAAGATCAGGTTGCTGCTGCAAAGCAGGCATTCGCAACTGATGGACATCAGGCCTTTGAAATGGGCCGGATCACAGCCGGGGCAGGGGTTGCATATAAGGGCAGCCTGCTTTGACCAAACGGGTTGCGATTTTTCTGTCCGGCGGCGGGTCGAACATGCGTGCGCTGGTCGAGGACATGACCGAAAACGCAGCTTTACCATCCAACGCGCATCCTGCGCGGCCCTGTGTTGTGTTTTCCAACCAGGCTGATGCGGGCGGTATTGCTTGGGCCAGGGCCCGCGGTATCCCGACAGAGGTGGTGGATCATCGCCCTTTCGCGGGTGATCGCACGGCCTTTGAACAGGCCATCAGTGTGGCGCTGGCACCCCATGCCCCCGATCTCATTTGCCTTGCGGGTTTCATGCGCAAGTTGACGGGCGGTTTTACAGATCAATGGACGGGCCGGATGATCAATATCCACCCGTCTTTGTTGCCAAAATATAAAGGGCTACACACCCACCAACGCGCATTGGATGCGGGCGATGCGGCGCATGGCTGCACTGTTCACGAGGTCACCGCCGCGCTGGATGATGGCCCGATCCTTGGGCAGGCCAGCTTGCTTGTAGGACCTGAAGATACGGCTGAAACGCTGGCTGCACGGGTGCTGAAACTAGAGCACCGGCTTTATCCGGCAGTCCTGCGCCGCTTTGCCGCTGGCGACCGTACACTGCTGCAGTTGCAAGGCTGACTGGTCAATCATTTGTCTGTGATGTAGCTATTCAGGATAGTCAGGACAGCCTTTTCTTCGCGAAGTGAGACCATGAAAACAATAACAACAACAGACGACCTCGCTGATTTTTGCAGGCAGGCCACAAAACACTCCTATGTCACTGTCGATACAGAGTTTTTGCGCGAGCGGACCTATTATTCCAAGCTGTGTCTTGTGCAGCTGGCGATGCCGGGCACTGATGACACAGGTGCGGTTTTGCTTGACCCGCTGTCGGCTGGTATCTCGCTAGAGCCGCTTTATGAGCTGTTTCGCGACACGTCAGTCGTCAAAGTGTTCCACGCGGCGCGTCAGGATCTCGAGATTTTCTTTGTCGATGCGCAGGTATTCCCTGAACCTCTGTTTGATACGCAGGTTGCCGCGATGGTGTGCGGGTTTGGCGAGCAGGTGGGCTATGAAACTCTGGTGCGCAAGATTTGCCACGAGGGTGTCGACAAGTCATCGCGGTTTACCGATTGGTCGCGGCGTCCCTTGTCGGACGCGCAAAAGAAGTACGCATTGGCCGATGTCACACATCTGCGCCAGATTTATGAGTTTCTTGCGGAAAAGCTGGACGAAAGCGGGCGCGCGCGTTGGGTAAAAGAAGAGCTGACGATCCTGACATCGCCAGACACCTATATTACCGCGCCGCAAGATGCATGGAAGCGGGTGAAAACGCGGACGAACTCGCCCAAGTTTCTTGGGATCGTGCGGGAATTGGCCGCCTTTCGCGAGGATTATGCGCAGAAACGCAATGTCCCGCGCAACCGGGTCTACAAGGACGACGCGCTGGTCGAACTGGCCAGTTTGAAGCCGACGAACCACGAAGAGCTGAGCCGCGCACGGCTGCTGCTGCGCGAAGCGCGCAAGGGCGACATTGCGGATGGCATTCTGGCGGGAATCGCCAAGGGGGTGAAAGCCCGACCCGAAGATTTGCCGAAACCCGACCGTAGCCGCGAAAAAATGCAGGTAAATCCGGCACTGGCTGACCTGTTGCGGGTGTTGTTGAAAGCCAAAACGGAACAAGCCGGTGTTGCTGCCAAACTGATCGCGTCGGCTTCGGATCTGGATGCGATTGCAGCAGGTATGCGCGATGTGCCGGCCTTGTCGGGCTGGCGACGCGAGGTCTTTGGCACGGATGCGTTGCGCCTGTGTGATGGCAAGATTGCGTTGACCGCACAGGGCAATGACGTACAAGTGGTCGAAGTTTAAGAGGCGACCATAAGATTCTGATAAAAGAAAGGAAAGTAAGATGGCTGAAATCAAGCGTTACCACTCGAACCAACGTATGAGCCAGATTGTGACCCATGGGGGTACGATTTATCTGGCCGGTCAGGTCGGAACTGCGGGCGCCTCTGTTGCCAAACAAACGCAGGATTGTCTGGATCAGATCGACACGCTGCTGGCTAAAGTCGGATCCGACAAGACCCGTATCTTACAGACGGTGATCTGGCTGCACAGCATGGATGATTTCGCCGAAATGAACGGCGTCTGGGATGCATGGGCCCCTGAAGGACATACCCCTGCACGCGCCTGTGGCGAAGCCAAGCTGGCCAAGCCGGAATTCACGGTTGAAATTATCGTAACGGCCGCGAAATAGGCCGAACTAGCGCCGCGAAACCTGTGCGTTGAGTTGGCCCTCAACGCGGATTCGGCGCACACCGACAAGCTGTTGGTCGGTCACGTGGCGTGCGGCGATCACTTCGCGGGTCGGTTTGGTGCCGATGGCCGTTTGTGCCGTCGGCCGGACCCCCTCAAGACGGTAGGTCAACACACCCTCCACCGGCAGTTCCTCTTCATTCTCAGGCGTCAGCTGCACCGCATAGATGCCTTGTCGCGCGGCCAAACCTGTGGCGCGGATGATGGCACCGCCGGGAACCCGTTCGATTGTCAGATTGGTGACCTGTTCGAAGGGTCGCCCTTCATAGACGGCATCTGCTGCGCGCAAATTGGAGAATAATCCGCCGCCTTTCGGGATCAACGGATTGGTATTTGCGACCTGTTCTACCGGCTCTGAGCGGGACTGGCCGAACCAGTTCAACGGGTTCACGCGGCTTTCGCTGATTGCGGAACAGGCGCCCAAGCCAAGGGTCGCTGCGAGGAGAAGGGGGATTGTCTTGCGCATGGGGGCCGCCTTGGAAAATCTGGTCGTGTTTTGAGTACCCTATCGCGTAGGGCTTGGGAAGGGGCTGGACCTTTGGCATCTGCACTTCTAGGTCTGGGCAAAGACGAAAGGGGTCCACGGATGGCCAATGAAGCATTTGAAGAGCTGGTCGAGGATTTTGAGTTCCTTGACGACTGGGAAGACCGCTATCGCCATGTGATTGATCAGGGCAAGGCGATGGTCGCGCTGGAAGAGGCTCTTTGCGTACCCGCAACCAAAGTGGACGGCTGCGCCTCGCAGGTCTGGCTGCATGCGCAGTTTGACGACGGGAAGCTGCATTTTGACGGGGAGTCTGACGCGATGATCGTATCGGGTCTTATTGCGGTGCTGCGGACCCTGTACAACGGCTTGACGCCGACCGAGGTTCTTGCGGTGGACGCGCGCGCCGAGTTGGGGCGGCTGGGACTGAATGAACATCTGTCCGCGCAACGCTCAAACGGCTTGCGGGCGATGATCGAACGGGTGCGTGAAACCGCAGCGGCGGTAGGATAGCGGCCGCCACAAGGTCCGTCAGAGGGTTTCCAGCGCTGTTTTCAGATCGCCATAGCCGGTGAAACGCCGCTCGAACGGCAGTCCCAACCTGTCTGCACATTCTTTCGCCTTGGCTGTCAGGCCGGGGTCATCTGTCTGCGCCTGATAGATCAGCTTTTCATAATTCCCAAAATACATGTCACGTAGATCGGGGTGCCTGTCCAGCCCCATAGGTTTCCAGATAAAGGCGTCAAACTGGCGCACCAGAAAATCCGTCAGATAAAAGCTGGTGAATTCACGGTCCGCCTTTTCGGCAAAGGTATCGTTGCCTTCGAAAAAACTGTAACAATGCGGCCCGGCGACCATTTTCACACCCATTTCGTCACAGGCTGCCTGAAGTAACCCGCCGGTCCCGCAATCGGCGTAGACCACAAAGATATCATCATATTCTCCACGGTTTTTATCAACGCTTTCGCGTACCGCCACGGTGATCTTGTCAGGATAAAGGTGGTACTTTGCGGGCAGGCAGGTCAGGTCCAAGTGGTCCCAGCCGTTTAATGCCTTGAGGTCGATGATCTCGCGCGCCAAAGCCCCACAGGCGATCAGCAGGATTCGGCCTTTGGGGCTTTGCAGGGAAAGACCTTCCTCGGTCAGAACTGTGTCCGACGGGATCATCGGCGCAGGGCCCGGACTGCGACGGCAGCAACCAGAAAAGCGGGCAGGGCGGCAGCAAGGATCCCGGGTGTGCCAAGAGGCAGCAACCAGACCGTGACCGTCGCGGCGATCAAAGCGCTGAAAAAGATCAAAGCGAAGCGGGCGCGGGCCATGGCGGTCTCCTGTTCCTTTTCAACATAGGTATTGGTTGGTAAACAGAAAAGGCCCCGCCGTCGAGCGAGGCCTTCCCATGCGCTCAAAGCGTCATATTCAGGCTGATTTAGCCGAATTATGCTTGCGTGCCATCCATTCCTTTGCGGTCTCCACAGCAACGGCGGCGTCCCGGCAATAGGCGTCAGCACCGATGGCCTTACCGAATTCTTCGTTCAGGGGGGCACCACCGACCAGTACGATGAAATCGTCGCGAATGCCTTGTTCGACCATCGTGTCGATCACAACCTTCATATAGGGCATTGTCGTGGTCAGCAGGGCTGACATACCAAGGATATCGGCGTCTTCGGTGTCCAACGCAGATAGATAATTCTCAACCGGGTTATTGATGCCAAGATCGACAACTTCGAAACCCGCGCCTTCCATCATCATCCCGACAAGGTTCTTGCCAATGTCGTGAATGTCGCCCTTGACCGTGCCGATCACCATCTTGCCGACGCGCGGCGCACCGGTTTCGGCCAACAGCGGCTTGAGAATGAACATGCCGCCCTTCATCGCATTTGCTGCCAGCAACACTTCCGGCACAAAGAGGATTCCGTCACGGAAATCCGCGCCGACAATTGTCATCCCGCCGACCAGCGCTTTGGTCAGGATATCATAGGGTTCCCACTTGCGTTCCAGCAAGATGTTGACACCTTCTTCAATCTCTTCCTTCAGGCCGTCATAAAGGTCATCGAACATCTGTTGAACAAGCTCTTCGTCGTCGAGCTCTGACAGGATGATTTCGTCTTCTTCGGACATTGGCATTTCCTCTATGCGTATCTTGCTGGCGCTTGGCCCATGCTTCGTTTTGTCACGGACTATGGCAATTTGACACGCAAATAGCGACACTGGTTGTGGTTTGTGCGACGCATTTTTCTCAGGTTGATCATGAGTTTTACACATGTGGACAGGGGGGATAGGTGCGCTCGCGCAAAATGCCTTTCCAAGCGTTCACTTTTTGTTCTATTCTGTCGTATGGATAGTGAAACCGGCAGATATAGGATCAAAGGCCGTGCTGCGGGCAGCAACAACGCCGGCCGCTTCGAGCATCATATTCGCGAAGCGGTCGATGACGGCTGGTTGCGGGAAGAAGAACTGCCAATGTTGCACACACAGACCCTGATAGAGCGGCCGCGCAGCGTCATTACCTATAACAAGTCACCGGACCTGCCGTTTGACCGTTCGGTCAATCCTTACCGTGGCTGTGAACATGGCTGTGTCTACTGTTTTGCGCGGCCCAGCCATGCCTATCTAGGCCTGTCGCCGGGGCTGGATTTCGAGACCCGACTGATCGCGCGCCCTGATGCCCCCCAGGTGCTGCAACGCGAGCTGGCCGCAAAGCGGTACAAAGTGGCACCGATCGCCATCGGGACGAACACGGATCCCTACCAACCCATCGAGAAAGAACACGGTATCATGCGGGCCTGCCTGAAGGTCTTGTCAGAAGCCGACCATCCGGTCGCGATTGTCACCAAAGGCAGCCTGATCGAGCGGGACATTGATATTCTTGGCCCCATGGCACAGCGCGGGTTGGTCCGTACCGGGATTTCGGTGACAACGCTGGATGCTAAACTATCTCGTTTGATGGAGCCACGTGCGCCTGCACCGGCGCGGCGACTGTTGATGATCCGGCGCCTGGCAGAGGCGGGCATTCCCGTGCGCATCATGGCCTCACCGATGATCCCCGCGCTCACCGATCCCGAGATGGAGGCGATCTTGGCCGCCGGCAAAGATGCCGGCGCGCGCACCGCCAGCTGGATTATGCTGCGCCTGCCGCAGGAGGTATCACCGCTGGTGCAGGAATGGTTGGCACAACATTACCCAGATCGCGCGGAACGCATCATGAGCCGTTTGCGCGAGATGCACGGCGGCAAGGAATATGACGCCACATGGCACCGCCGGATGCGCGGCGAGGGGCCTTATGCAGAAATGGTCGCGCAGCGGTTTAAAGTGGCGATCAAACGATCAGGGCTGAGATCTAATGCGCCCCCAATGCGCTGTGACCTGTTTCGCGCCCCCATATTGCCGGGGACGCAAATGTCTTTGTTGTGAAGGGCGTTTCGATCGGTTTTTCCGCCGTCCAAGACAAGTTCGTCCGAACCGCAAAAGCTTAGTTTTGTCGGGGGAGCCGTAAGGGCTAGATCAATAGTTATGCCCCTTCACGCGCCAAGACTTCAATTTTACCCAACCATTTTTCCACCTTTTCAGCGGTGGCTTTGCCAGCCGGTGCAAAATGAGTCAGCTTTACCGGTTTAAAGCCGATAAACTGAAAGATCTGCCCCTTGATCTGGCGAAACAGCGCCTTTCGATAAAGCAACGCAAAGAGAAAGTCGGGCGTATCAGAGGCGACAATCGCCCGTGCGGTACGTCCTTTCAGCATGGGTTGTGGCATCCCCAGTACCAGTTTTCGGGTGTCAAAAGCCCAGCCCGGCAGCAAGACCCTGTCAAACAAACCCTTAAGCTTACCCGGCAGGCCGCCCCACCACATCGGGGTGGTCATTACCACATGCTGGGCCCATTCGATGTCGGTTTGCAAAGTTTCGAGGCAGGGCTCCAACGGTTTATTTTGCGCATAACCGGCAAAGCCGTAATCCGTATCAAAATCAAGATCATGCAGATGGGTAATACGCACCTCATGCCCGGCCTTTCGCGCCGCAGCGACGTAGGTTTCGGCAATGGTTTTGGTTAGGGAAGTGGCGGCGGGATGTCCGTTCAAGACAAATATTCGTTTGGCGTTCATGTCGTTTCCTGAAAATTTCCAATTTATTGACCGCGGTCATATTTGAGTGAGGTGGATTGGTCAATCATAAATTGACCGCGGTCATGAAATTCTATATTTTGAGCTCTATGAATAAGCCCCTACAAAAGCGAAGCCAGGCAACGCGTGCCAAACTGACCGACGCAGCACAGAAAGCCGTTCTGTCCAAGGGCTTTGCTTCGATGCGCGTAGAGGATGTGGTTCAGGAAGCTGGTGTCGCGAAGGGGACCTTCTTTGCCCATTTTCAGGACAAGGAGGTCCTGATGGATCTATTGATCGGAAGGGAGATCGAGACCTTTCTTGATGCATTTGAAGAATTGCCGCCGCCCGACAGTCTGGATGAACTGGTTAACCGGCTCATTCCGCTGATGAATTTTATGACCAGCGAAAGATATGTTTTTGATGTTATCCTGCGCCATTCGGGCGCCGCGGCGAAAGAAGAAATCGGCCCGATTGCCCTCACGTTCGAGCATCAGCTCGTGGTTTTTACCCGCTGGTTGACCGAAAAACCGTTTCGCAAGGACGTCTCACCCTTGATTTTGGCCGAAGGCATTCAAGCCTTTACGGTGCAATGTATGGGCCTGCAATTTTGTGCAATCAATCGCGAAGAGCCGATGCAGGATAGGTTGATGCAATACCTTACGGCATGGTTAATCGCGCCTTCCAATCCGGTTTCAGTGATTGGGGCGCAAAAGGGCTGATATCGGTTGGTCAGGGTGTAACGCCGCGCATTGAACAGCAGATACTTTGGGCGCCAAGGTTGGTCCCCAATATCAATCATTCAATACGAAGTGATTACTTACCCGCGACGACGGCCTTTGCGCGGGGCACGTACCGGCCCCTCACCATCCGTGCCATCACTGGCAGAGGAAAAATCGCCCAAAGCCGCGACGATTTCCGGCAGTTCGGGGGGGCTGCCCTTTGGCGTGGTATCAAGAGCCTCGCGCATGGCGCGCAGGTGGTCGGGCATGGTGCCACAGCAGCCGCCTATGACCGTTGCACCGCAATTGCGGGCCATCACGGCGTATTGGCCCATCAATTCCGGCGTGCCGTCATAGTGGATGTGGCCTTCGACGTATTTAGGGATGCCTGCGTTGCCTTTGGCGATGATTGGCCGTGTGCTGCCCTTGCCAGAAAAGCCCAGCACCGTGCGTAACAGGTCCGAAGCGCCCGTGCCGCAGTTGGCGCCGTAAGCGAGCGGCGCATTCTGCAGTCCCTCGACCATGTCGACCATGCCTTCTGACGTCAGACCCATCATCGTGCGGCCCGCCGTGTCAAAACTCATCGTGCCGCACCACGGCAGACCGGCCAGCGCAAAACCTTCAGCGGCGGCAGCATATTCTTCGGCGGCGCTGATCGTCTCAAGCCAGCCGATGTCGGCACCGCCTGCTTTCAATCCGTCTGCCGTTTCGTGAAACATCTCGACGGCAACCGCATGGCTAAGGGTGCCGACGGGTTCCATTATTTCGCCCGTGGGGCCAACCGAACCTGCGACGATCACTTTGCGCCCGGCGGTATCGGCGACCTCGCGGGCGATTTCTGCGGCAACACGGCTCAGCTCATGCGCGCGGCTAGCGGCGTTGTGGAGTTTCAGGCGTGAGGCATTGGCCCCGAAACTGTTGGTCAGGAACAGATCACTGCCTGCATCGACCGCGCCCTTATATAAAGTGCGGATTTTTTGCGGTTCGTCTGTGTTCCAGAATTCAGGGGGTTCGCCCGCCATCAGACCCATATTGAACAGGTTTGTGCCTGTTGCGCCATCGGCCAGAAGAAAGCCCTTTTCGGCCAGAAGATCGGTGAAAGCATTGCTCATGGGGTCTGCCTGTTCTTTAAGGTTTCACTTCCCCTTCCACGGCTCGCCTTTCAAAGCAACTACATATTCTTCATGTTGTTCATGAGGGCGGCTGCCGGTTTGCAGGGGGCGGGGCCGGTGTACCTCGTTTGCGATATCGACCAGGGCAAGGACCAGCGCCGGTTTTGACGGGGCGGCTGCGTATCTGGGAACATAGGTAGGGGCAAAGCCGGCCTTGAATTGGCGCAGCCCCGGGTTGTCGAAATGCCGCCGGAACGGGCCGATGTGCTTAACCCACGGCGGTGCGTAGGGGACAGCAGCAAGGCAGAGAGTGGTTTTGCCATTCGTACGAGCGGCGTCGATCGCTGTTTGAACAAGGAGATGCATTGTGCCGTCCGGTAGATCGGGCATGTGGCGCATAAGGTCGAGACAGGGTGCTGTCGGATCACTGTGAAAACTGGCATAGGCAATCAGCCGATCGTCCAGACGGGCAAGGTAAACGTCTTGTTCCGCCAGATAGTCACAGCAGAATCGCCCCATTGTGCCACCGCGTGCCGGACCTTGTGCGGCCTGCCACAATGCGTCGATCACTGACATGTCGTGCAGGGGCAAGCTGGTCGCTCGCTCCACGCGCACCCCGGCCTTGCGCGCCTTGCGCAATTTGCGGCGCAGGCCGCGTTTGTCGGGTTGGTCAAGCTCGTAGGACTGCAGGTCAATCAGACAGTCCTGCGCAACCTTTGCCACGCTCCATCCCTGGGCGCGGGCGGTCAGAGCGGTACGGGCACTGCATTTATAAACGCAGGCCCCTAGGGACAGCGCCGCCGCCTGCGCCTTGAGATGGGCCAACGCAGGGGCGGCCTGTCCGGTTGCGGGATCAAACAACATGGTTGCAGTTTGCGGCGTGATCCAAAGCGCGTAGGACCCTGTGACATGCTTTTGTACAAAGCCCCCGTTTTGCGCCAAGATGCCAAGTTCGGCAACCGGTTGCCCGTGCGGTGCGGTGATGGGGAGGGCTGCATCGGGTTTGGGCGGTTTAGTGACGAACACCGTAGCTACCGCAAGCATTGCCGGGATGGCATAATACAGGGTGCGAAACACAAGGATCGCCGTGATAAGATCGGCCGTGGCCACCTGCGGCAGCAGGGAGATCAGCGTCAGTTCAAACGGTCCAACACCGCCCGGTGCGCCCGATAGCATCGCAGCCCCGAGAGCCAGCAAAAACACCGGCAAAAAAGTGGCAAAGTCGAGGTCACCCCCGGGAATGAGCAGGTAAAACGCAAAAGCCGCCGCCATAAGATCCAGCCCGGCCCATCCCAGAATAACGCGCACTGCTTGCAGACTGGGAAACGCGATGCGATGTCTGATCGCTGCGCAGGCCGGCGCAAAGCTGAGCGTGAGAACCGCGAGGGGCAGGGCGATTGCACAAGCAAATGCCGGTAAGGTTGTCCATGTCGGCGAGGGTAGGATCAGGCAGGCCAGCGCGCTGAGAAAGGCCAATGCCGTCATAAAGGTGACAGAGACAAACGCGGACAGTTGCATTGCAGATTTCAGACCGATGTGTGGCAGCATCCGCCAGCGCATGGCGGCACCGGAAAAAACACCAAAGCCCACGGTCTGTGCTACGGCGATCGCGGCAAAGCCGCTTTTGCGGGCCAGTGACGGATCAATACCGGTGCGAAAATGGCGATGGGCCAGCCCGTCATATCGCGCAACGGCCCAAAGACTGATCGCACAAAAGGTGGCCGCCAGCAGGCATTGCACGGGCAGCAGGGCGGCCATCGCTTGCGGCAAGGTCGACAGGCGCGCAAAGTCAACCACCCCTGCCAGCATCCACAGGCAGCCCGCCATGATTAGAAACGGCGCGGACGTTCGCGCCACTGCTCTCCAAGAAACAGTGCGTAACTGTCGCTTCATGCCCGACCTTCCCCAAGTTCAAGCCCCCGCCTGAAAAGGTAGGCGGGGGAGGCGCTCTAATTCGTTAACGCTTGGGGGAGGAGGGGACAAAATGCGGTTTTCATTCGAGCGAAAACCGCCTTAAATTTTTAGAATCAGCCGACTTCCTGCATGATTTGTTCTTGGGCCTGCTTCATCAGTTCGGCCATTTTGCTGCGAATTGTGGCCTCGTCCGCTTTATCGCCCAGATCGCCGGCTACCTTGCGGTAGACGTCTTCGTGGCCGGCTTCTTCAAAATCGGATTTCACAACCTCTTTGGCGTATTCCGTTGCCGCATCGCCGGTTTTGCCCAACAGATCCGCGGCCCAAAGTCCCAGTAGCTTGTTGCGCCGTGCATCGGCCTTGAACTGCATTTCTGCGTCGTGGGCGAATTTGTTTTCAAAAGCTTTTTCGCGATCATTCATTGTCGACATCGGGGGAACTCCTAAGTTGGGTATACGTGGATAACAGATGTACATTATACACCATTTTAACAAGATGTTTGCGATCGCTTGCAGCAGAGAGGGGCATAGATTAAGAGGGCGGCAACAGGCGCAGGGAGCCCCCCTGACCTAAATCCTGAAAGGACGCCCATGGCCCGGCGCACAAAAATTTACGAAGGCAAAGCGAAAATCCTGTACGAAGGCCCAGAGCCGGGAACAATTGTGCAGTATTTCAAGGATGATGCCACCGCATTTAATGCCGAGAAGAAAGACGTGATCGAAGGCAAGGGGGCGCTTAACAATCTGCTGTCCGAGTACTTCATGAAAGGTCTGAACCAGATCGGCGTGCCGACGCATTTCATCAAACGGTTGAACATGCGTGAACAACTGGTCCGTCAGGTCGAGATTGTGCCGTTGGAAATCATCGTGCGTAACTATGCCGCAGGATCGATGTCCAAACGTCTGGGCATCGAAGAGGGCACGCAACTGCCGCGCCCCATTGTTGAATATTGCTATAAAGACGACAAGCTGGGCGATCCATTGGTTACCGAAGAGCATATCGCCGCCTTTGGCTGGGCCAGCCAGCAGGATATGGAAGACATTCTGAGCCTTGCGTTGCGGGTGAATGATTTTATGTCTGGCGTGATGTTCGGTGTCGGGATCAAACTGGTGGATTTCAAGATCGAAGTCGGTCGGGTGTATGACGGTGATTTCCAGCGGTTGATCGTGGCGGACGAGATCAGCCCCGACAGCTGCCGCTTGTGGGACATAGAGACAGGTCAAAAGCTGGACAAGGATGTGTTCCGTCGTGATCTGGGGTCGCTGACCGACGCCTATACCGAAGTGGCACGGCGATTGGGTGTAATGCCCAAGACATCGACGCCGATCACCAAACCGACGCTTATTAACTAGGCACGGAAAAATCAGGACTGAATCGCCCGGGGCCGGCCTCGGGAATGAGTTTATTGGCAAGATGAAGCTGGGGGACGCGCTATGAAGGCACGGGTGCATGTGATGTTGAAGAATGGTGTGTTGGACCCGCAGGGCGAGGCGGTACGCCACGCCCTTGGGGCCATCGGCTTTGACGGCGTGAATGGCGTGCGTCAAGGCAAGGTAATCGAGCTGGATCTGGCCGAGGGCACATCGCAGGCCGATGTGGAAGCGATGTGTGAAAAGCTGCTCGCGAACACGGTGATTGAGAGCTACTCGGTGGAGATGTCTTGATGCGTGCAGCGGTTGTTGTTTTTCCCGGATCAAACTGTGACCGCGATCTGGCGGTGGCGTTCAAGGCTGTCGGCATGCAGGTCGACATGGTTTGGCATAAAGACAGCGATCTGCCAGAAGGCGTTGATATTGTAGGGATCCCAGGCGGGTTTTCCTATGGTGACTACCTGCGCTGCGGGGCCATCGCGGCCCAGTCGCCGATTGTGAAGTCGGTCAAGGCCCATGCGGATCGTGGCGGTTATGTCATGGGCATCTGTAACGGGTTTCAGGTATTGACCGAAACCGGCCTGCTGCCCGGTGCATTGCTGCGCAATGCGGGATTGAAGTATATTTGCAAGACCGTTGGCCTGCGGGTCGAAACCTCGCAAAGCGCCTTTACCGAGGCTTATAATGCCGGCGATGTGATCGACATTCCGATTGCGCATCATGATGGCAACTATTTCGCGGATACAGACACGTTGGCGCGTCTTCAGGGCGATGACCGCGTGGCCTTTACCTATACCGACAACCCAAACGGGTCGCAGGCCGACATCGCCGGTATTCTGTCGGAAAACCGGCGTGTTCTGGGAATGATGCCGCATCCGGAACGGGCGGCGGATGCGGGGCATGGGGGCACTGATGGACAGGCGCTCTTTCGCGCATTGGCAGGGGCGCTCGCAACCGCGTGACTTGAGTGCGCCGCGCGGCCTGCGTAGGGTGGCGGTATGAGCGAGACCTCTTCCATAAGCAAACCTGCATTGATCATATCGTGGCGCGTGCGTCTTGCGATAGGGTTGATCATGGTGCTTGCCGTATTGGTCATTTCGATCACCAACAAGCTGTTGACCAACCGTTTTACCGAGAGCACCCGCAACCGCGCTGAATTGCGGATCGCGTTGTATAGCGGCAACCTGATGGCCGAGTTACGCCAGAATGCCATTGTACCGCAGCTGCTGGCGCGGGACCCCTCGCTGATCATTGCCTTGCAGGACGCCGACTATTCCCTGTCGACCCAGCGGTTGATTTCTTTTGTCGAGGAAATTGGTGCCGCTTCCCTGATGCTTTATGACATGGACGGGCGGACGGTTGCGGCAACAGACCGTAACCGGTTGCAATCCTTGCACAAATCCGCGCCCTATTTTGTGGACGCGGTGCGCACCAACGTCACGATTTTCAGTGTGATCAAACTTGACGGGGGCGGGTACAAATTTATCTATTCGCGGCGCATTCAGGCAGGCGGTGACACGCTAGGGGTGATTGCGGTCGAGGTTGATCTGCAAAAGTTTGAACGGGCCTGGGCGGGGATATCCGACGCGGTGATCGTGATGGACAGTGCCGGCGAAATTATTCTGGGCACCTCGCCGCGCTGGCGGGGATTGAGCGAAGCAGAGGCACTGGCGGCGACATCGCCGCAAACTGCCATCGAACGGGCGATCAAGGTGACCGCCGACTGGACGGCACTGCCGGCAGACGCCTACCTTCAAGGTGAAGCCGTGATGCGGCTGGAGCATCGTGTCGCCTTTCGCGGCTGGCGGATGGTCAGCTTTACCACCTATGAAAGCGTGCGCGAGCGGGTGAATGCCGTGCTGGCCCTTGAGGTGATGGGATTTGCGATTCTACTGGCGCTGGCGTTCTATTTCCTCAGCCGCCGGACTGCCGGACGTTTGGCGATCTTCCAGCGGGAATCGGCTAAACTCCGCGCATTGAACGTGGCCTTGCAGCGGGAAATCGCTGAGCGTAAGCGGGTCCAGAAAACCCTGGCGGTGGCCGAACAGACCCTGGAACAATCCAGCAAACTGGCCGCTTTGGGCGAGATGTCCGCCGCTGTCAGTCACGAGCTTAACCAGCCTTTGGCGGCGATGAAAACCTATCTGGCCGGCGCGCGTTTGTTGCTGCGCCGCAACCGTCCCGACGAGGCGCTGTCGTCCTTTGGGCGCATCGACGATCTGATCGAACGGATGGGCGCGATCACCCGTCAGTTGAAGTCCTATGCCCGCAAGGGGCAGGAGGCGTTTTCCCCAGTGGATATGGGTGCTGCCCTTGCGTCATCCATGTCGATGATGGAGCCGCAACTGCGTCAGCGTCAGGTCGAAATCGTTCGCATTTTGCCAGACGAACCGGTTATCGTGATGGGGGACCGGATGCGCATCGAACAGGTGATGGTGAACCTGTTTCGCAACGCTCTGGATGCGACAAAATCAGAACGCCATCCACAGGTGGAGATCATCCTGTCGGCCGGGGAAACCGCGACATTGACGGTGCGCGACAACGGGCCCGGTATTGTCGATCTGGATGCGCTGTTCGAACCGTTTTACACCACAAAGCAACCCGGTGACGGTGTCGGCTTGGGGCTTGCTATCTCTTCGGGCATCGTAAACGACCTTGGAGGACGATTGACGGCACGCAACGGTCAGCACGGCGGGGCGGTCTTTGAGATGCAATTGCCCATCATGGGCGAAAAGAACAAAGTGGAAGCAGCGGAGTAGATTTATGGCTCAGGCGATGAAGATAGCGATTGTCGACGACGAACAGGATATGCGCCAGTCGATCAGCCAGTGGCTGGCTCTCTCGGGGTATGACACTGAAACCTTCGGCTCGGCCGAAGATGCTTTGAAGAAACTGGGGCCGGAATATCCGGGTATTGTGATTTCCGACATCAAGATGCCGGGGATGGATGGCATGCAGTTTTTGAAAAAGCTGATGGGTAGCGACAGTGCGCTGCCGGTCATCATGATCACCGGGCACGGCGATGTGCCGATGGCGGTCGAGGCAATGCGTGTCGGTGCGTTTGATTTTCTGGAAAAGCCGTTCAATCCCGACCGGATGAGCGAGCTTGCCAAAAAGGCCACCAATGCGCGGCGTCTGGTGATGGACAACCGCGCGTTGCGGCGCGAGCTGAGCGATGGCGGCCAGCTGATGAAAAAGCTGATCGGCCAGTCACCTGTGATGGAGCGGCTGCGAGAGGATATTCTGGATCTGGGGCAGGCCGATGGTCACGTGTTGATTGACGGCGAAACTGGCACCGGAAAAACGCTGGTAGCGCATGCGCTGCACGCCGTGGGGTCGCGGGCAGGCAAGAAGTTTGTCCTGGTCTCCTGCGGTGCATTGGAAGAAGACATGCTGAGCAAGCGGTTGTTTGGCCCGATGCAGCCTGAAGATGCCCGACTGCCTGCGATCGAAGAGGCGCGGGGCGGTACGCTTGTTCTGGAAGACATCGAAGCCCTGTCTGAAACACTACAAGCGCGGCTGTTGAGCGTGATCAATGAACAAGGAACACCTGCGGAGACGCGGATCGTTGCGATCTCGAACCTGCAAGAAGCCGGGCGCACCTCGGAAGACGCGTTGCGCAGTGATCTGTTCTATCGTCTGGCGGCCTTGCGGATTACCGTCCCGCCGCTGCGTCAACGCGGAGAAGACATTCTGACCCTGTTCACCCGGCTGAGCGAACAGTTTTCCGAGGAATACGGTTGTGACACACCACAGGTCAGCGCACAGGAAGCGGCACAATTGCTGCAGGCGCCTTGGCCAGGCAACGTGCGCCAGCTGATCAATGTTGCGGAACGGGCGGTGCTGCAGTCCCGCCGTGGATCCGGCACAATTGCATCGCTGTTGATGTCGGATCACGAGGAAATGCAGCCGGTGATGACAACCGAAGGCAAGCCGCTCAAGGAATATGTTGAAGCTTTTGAGCGGATGCTGATCGACAACACGATGCGACGTCACAAAGGGTCCATTTCATCGGTGATGGACGAGTTATGCCTGCCGCGCCGTACCCTGAACGAGAAGATGGCGAAATACGGGCTCCAGCGCTCGGACTATTTGTAAGGGCTTGTAACGGCTTGCAGGCGAGTTGCACAAACGGTCGGGAAGAGGGCTAGGTCCTGATCCTAGCCGTTTTTGCGCTCGACGATCTCGATGGCTTTGCCATTGGTGTCGGTCACACAGGTCCACATTTTGGCACCGGGGACATCGACGATAAACCGGTTTGTTTCGATCACCGGAATGGTGGTGTTGATCGCGACATTGGCCGCACCGGTTTCCCCCGCTACTGCCGCGACGCAGCTTTTCTGGCCACGCAGATCGGCCAGGGCGACAGGATCATTGGCCACAGCCAATTCATCACAGGCGACAAGTCCCAAAAGGGAAAGGCCGAGAATAGAGCGGGTCAGAATATGCATGGAAAGTCCTTCGGGTCGTTGGAGTGTAGCGACGCGTATGGTCACGGCAGATTTCTTTGGCGCAACATACGCGCATCAGATGAGCCTGATCATGTTGATTTTGTCAAGCAACCCGCAGGTGAATGGTGCTTTTGATCAGGCGGATGAACATTGCCCATTGTGTTCACCGCGCCAATCCCCTTATCTAGTAGGATCACGGATATGTCGCGCTTTGGCGTCATAGGTCCTGGATTGAGAGTTTCGCTGCCTGTGGCAGCCCCATGCTGGGCACGCAAGCAGACCGATTGGGCCGGAAACGGCCAGAGAACCGCTGACATTAGACGGGCAAGTCCCCGAAGGTGTTCAGTATATAATGGATGCGGCAGGCCGGACCGGCATGACCGCATCGGAGAAGAACCGCGATGACGCGCGCAGTGACTACGAGCAGGAACGGACAGGCCTTTTCAGGCCCCTTTCCGCTGTACTGTGTACTGGCGCCGTCACCCATCGCCCTGACAAGTCACACCGCAACGTCACAAGCTCCCCCGGGGGCAGTTCTGGCGCATGTGCTGTGCATAGTGAAAACATGCCTAAGAAGATGCTTATCGATGCCACCCACGCGGAAGAAACCCGCGTTGTCGTGGTTGATGGAAACAAGGTCGAGGAATTCGACTTTGAATCCGAGAACAAACGCCAGCTAGCTGGCAATATCTATCTGGCCAAAGTGACGCGCGTCGAGCCGTCGCTGCAAGCTGCATTTGTGGATTATGGCGGCAACCGCCATGGTTTCCTTGCCTTTTCGGAAATTCATCCCGATTACTACCAGATTCCGGTGGCCGACCGTCAGGCGCTGCTGGAGGAAGAACGCGCCTATGCCGAGGCGCAGGCGGCAAAGGATGACGACGAAACCAAACCCAAACGCCGCTCCCGTTCGCGCAGCCGCGCCAAACCCAAGGCCGAGGATGCGGTGTCTGAGGATGCCACCACCTCGACCGAAATTGAGGGAATGGAAACCGTTGATCTGACAGAAGGCGACGAAGTAGAAGTGGATGCAGACGAGGCCTCCTCTCCTATGGAACGGGTGTTGGAGACCCCTGTTGAAACGCCCGAAGTCAACGCAGAAGATGAAGCAGATGCCGACGCCCAGATGGGTGAAGAAGCTGATGACTCCGATGACGTTTCAGGGGACGATGACACAAATGGCGACGATGACACCTCGTCCGCAGATGCGACATCCAAAGATGAAAGTATCGAATCTGTTGCTGATGAAGATGACAGCGAGGACATCCGCCCGGTGCGCAAGCCGCGCCCGCGTCGCTATAAGATCCAGGAAGTCATCAAGATGCGCCAGATCCTGCTGGTGCAGGTTGTCAAAGAGGAACGCGGCAACAAAGGCGCAGCTCTGACAACCTACCTCAGCCTTGCCGGTCGTTATTGCGTTTTGATGCCCAACACCGCGCGTGGCGGTGGCATCAGCCGCAAGATCACCAACGCAGCAGACCGCAAGAAACTGAAAGAGATTGCCAACGAAATCACCGTACCGTTGGGGGCGGGCCTGATCGTGCGGACTGCCGGTGCCAAACGCACCCGCGCCGAGATCAAGCGCGACTATGAATATCTACAGCGGCTCTGGGAACAGATCCGCGAACTGACGCTTAAGTCCATCGCACCTGCGAAGATTTACGAGGAAGGCGACCTGATCAAACGCTCGATCCGTGACCTTTATAATCGCGATATCGACGAGGTATTTGTCGAGGGCGAGCGCGGATACCGCATCGCCAAGGACTTCATGAAAATGATCATGCCGTCCCACGCCAAGAACGTGAAACGCTACGAGGAAAACCTGCCGCTCTTCGCCCGCTACAAGGTCGAGGATTACCTCTCCGGCATGTTCAATCCGACGGTTCAACTACCCTCTGGCGGATACATCGTGATCGGCGTGACCGAAGCGCTTGTGGCGATCGACGTCAACTCTGGCCGGGCCACCAAAGAAGGCTCCATCGAACAGACGGCGACCAAAACCAACCTTGAGGCCGCGGCCGAAGTGGCACGCCAACTGCGGCTGCGCGACCTTGCAGGCTTGATCGTTATCGATTTCATCGACATGGACGAGCGCCGCAACAATGCAGCCGTTGAAAAGCTGATGAAGGACAAGCTTAAGACCGACCGCGCGCGGATTCAGGTGGGCCGGATTTCGGGCTTTGGGTTGATGGAAATGTCACGCCAGCGCCTGCGTCCCGGCATGATCGAAGCGACGACACAGCCCTGTATGGCGTGTCACGGCACCGGCTTGATCCGTTCGGATGACAACCTTGCGCTGTCTATCATCCGTCACATGGAAGAAGAAGGCACCCGCCGCCGCACCCGCGAAGTCTTGATCAAGGCACCTGTCGGCATTGCGAACTTCCTGATGAACGCCAAACGTGAGCATGTCGCGCAGATCGAAACGCGGTATGGTATGGCGGTGCGCATCGAAGGCGATCCTCATCTGGTTAGCCCGAACTTCACGATGGAGAAATTCAAAACGGCAACCCGTAACGTTCCGGTTGCCGGTGCGCATGTGGTGTCGGTTGATACTTCCTTGATGGATCAGATTGACGAAGCCGAGGCCGAAGCGGCTGAAGCCGCAGAAGCTCTGGCGGCTGCAGAGGAAGAAGCCGAAGGAACGCGCGAAAAATCCCAGAATTCCGGTCGGGACAGCAACGGCAGGGACAATAATGGCGAGCAGCAATTGGATGCCGATGGCAAACCCAAGCGCAAGCGCCGGCGTCGTCGCAGCCGTGGGGGCCGTGGCAAGAATAGTGGTGAGAACGGCAATTACGAAAACCGTCCGGACGATGCGGATCAGAACGAGGAGCAGGACGATGCGCCTCAGGAAGATAGCAAGCAGGGCGACGCACCAGCTGAGGTAACAGCGGCCGCGACACCCGAGGACAAGCCCAAGAAGCCGACCTCGCGCAGCAGGACCCGCAAGCCCAAAGCCGAAGCCGTGGCCGAAGCCGTCGCAGATGCAGATGTTTCTGCCTCTGAGCCGATTGCAGAAGCAGCCGAAGCAAAGGAAAAGCCCAAGCCGAAACCGCGCAAGCGTTCGACAGCAGCGTCCAAAAAAGCAGACGCAGCTGCAAAAGCTGATGGTGACGTTACGCCAGAGGCTGACGGCGCCGAGGCGGTAAAGGATGTGAAACCGAAGAAACCCAGAGCCAGCCGTGCCAAACCAAAGCCGAAGGTTGAGGAAAAGGTTGAAAGCGTAACGCAGCCGGCGAATGTGGAACAGCAAACCCCTACGCCCGAGCCAGTCGCCAAGGCGCCCGCGGCAAAGCCTGCAGTCGCGAAACCTGCGCCAAAACCGGTTGCGGTCACACCAGAGCCAGAGCCAGAACAAGAAGAGCCCAAAAAGCCCAAGAAAAAGGGGTGGTGGTCTTTGGGCCGCTAGACCTTAGCGCTTGAAATTAAAAGGCAGGCCCTCGTGGCCTGCCTTTTGCGTTTGTTCACCCGCCCTTGCGCACCAGATAGACCTGCGCGACGCCGTGATCTGTTGTCTCGACCAATAAATGGCCCGCCTCGGTGCAGAAATGCGGCACGTCGATGATCGCGGCAGGGTCATCCGCGCGCATCGCAATTTCTTCACCGGCCTTTAGTCCTGCCAACCGCTTGCGCAGTTTTAGTACGGGCAGAGGGCACAGCAGGCCAGTGGCATCTAACTCATGTGTTTCCATGCCCCGCGAAGTAAGGCAGTTGTTACACCGCGTCCACAGTGTTGTGACCAATGGTCACGTGACGCCCCCGCAAATCACGTCTAAGGATGGGGATATGTTTGGTATTGAACTCATTGATGCGGGCCTTTTACCCGCGATACTGATCTCCCTGATCGCGGGTGTTGTCAGTTTTCTCAGCCCCTGCGTTTTACCGATTGTGCCGCCCTACCTGGCCTATATGAGTGGCGTGTCGCTGAACGATATGTCCACGCAGGACGCAGGACGGCGCAAGGCGGTGATCGCGGCCTTGTTCTTTGTCATGGGACTGAGCACAGTATTCCTGATCCTGGGTTTCACGGCCTCTGCATTTGGTGCTTTTTTCCTGCAAAATCAGGTGCTTTTTGCCCAGGTTTCCGGGGTTGTGATCATTGTCTTCGGTCTGCATTTCCTTGGTGTTTTCCGCATTCCCTTTCTTGATCAAGAGGCGCGTTTGGATGCCGGCGACAAAGGTGGGTCAAGCTTTGGCGCCTACGTGCTCGGGCTTGCCTTTGCCTTTGGCTGGACGCCCTGCATTGGCCCTCAACTGGGGGCGATCCTGTCTTTGGCGGCCTCCGAAGCGTCGCTGGCCAAAGGCACTTTGCTACTGGGGGTTTATGCGGCCGGTCTGGGCATCCCGTTCCTGTTGGCCGCGATGTTTATTACCCGCGCGATGGGCGTAATGAATCGCCTGAAACGCCACATGAAAACGATTGAACGGGTGATGGGGGGCCTGTTGGTTGTCGTGGGGGTGATGATGGTGACGGGTGCGTTTACCACTCTAGCCTTCTGGTTGCTTGACACCTTTCCCGCGCTTGGCTTGCTGGGCTAACGCAGCGCATTGAAAACCTTACTCTTGGCGAAAATCGCAGCTAGGGTGTGAGGAAAGAGGGCGCCATGGGCAAGACATCTTCAGATCGCGTGCACAAACGCCGGGTGTTTTACATTCCCGGCTATGATCCGATACACCCGCGCCGTTACCGTGAACTTTACCGCAAGGAAGGCGCAGCGCAGGCAGCGATTTCCGATTATGAGACCGGTTTGAAACCCAAACCAACGGGCGCGTATTATGGCTGGTCAGTGGCGGCGCGTATTGATGGGGTGGATGTGCAGGCCGAGGTGGATGTGCTGGTCTGGTCGGACATCGTGCGCGATTCCATGGATAGCTCTATCCCTGCAACATACCTGCAACTGATCCGCACCGCATGGGTCTATATTGGATCGGGCGCATTGTGGCGGTTGATGAAACTGCGCAAGGGGCCGGTGATTGCCGCGCTTTACCCGGTAGGGATGTTGTTGTTGCAGCTGGTACTGGCTGTGGGCTTGGGCTGGGGTATCGGTCAATTGGCAGGGTACGGGACGGCACAGTTAATCGGCTTGGTAACAGGCCCGCAAGATGCGGCTCTTGGCGGTACAGCTGTCGCGGCGTCTGTCGGGTTGTTAAGTGGTGTCGCGCTGCTGCACTGGTTCAAAAAGCTGGATGGCAAGTTCTATGCCTATTACCTGATGCATGACTATTCTTATTCGGCTGGGGCCAAGGGGGCAAATCCGCCTGAACTCGAAGCGCGGATTGCGATTTTTACAGATGCCGTTGCTCAGGCATTACATAGCGATGTGGATGAAGTTTTGGTGGTTGGCCATTCCTCGGGTGCGCATCTGGGGGTGTCGATCCTTGCTGATCTGGTCCGTCAGGGCAGGGTGCCCGCATCCGGTCCGACGTTGTCTTTTCTGACCTTGGGACAGGTGGTGCCGATGGTATCCTTCCTGCCTGACGCCCATCGCCTGCGTGCCGACCTGCGCTATCTCTCTGCCCGCGAGGAACTGACTTGGGTTGATGTAACAGCGCCGGGTGACGGATGCGCGTTTGCGCTTTGTGATCCCGTGTCGGTTTCTGGCGTCGCGCCGATGGATAAGAAATGGCCGTTGGTGATTTCCGCGGCCTTTACCCAGACGCTTAGCCCTGAACGCTGGAAAACCCTGCGCTGGCGGTTTTTCCGGCTGCATTTTCAATATCTTTGCGCCTTTGACCGGCCCAATGATTATGATTACTTCCAGATAACCGCCGGGCCGATGACACTGGCGGCCAGATATGCAGGCCGCGCGCCCAGCAAGTCGCGCATCGACCGTGCGGTCAGCAAATACACGTCGGTTGCTGCATGACCCTGCCGCCAAAGCCGCCCAGCCGACCGGCGAAAGTGTCGTTATGGCGATATGCCAGATTGTTTCGCGATGACATCCTGTCGGCCCAGCCTGCGCGGCTCTATCGCGCGTGGATGGCGGAATTCAAAACACCGTTTTTCCGCAGTTACCTGATCAATCAGCCTGATTTGATCAAAACCTTGCTGAAAGACCGTCCCGATGATTTTCCCAAATCGGAACGGGTCAGCGAAGGGTTGCGCCCGCTGTTGGGGACCGGCGTCTTTCTGAGCAATGGCGCAGCTTGGAAACGCCAGCGCCGTATCATTGACCCGGCGTTTGAGGGCGGGCGGCTGCGCGAGGTTTTTCCGGCAATCTGGGAGGCCGCCGAAGCCGCAGCGGTACGGTGGGACGGACAGGCCGGAAAAGTGGTCGAGATCGAAGCAATGACCAGTCACGTGGCCGCTGATGTGATTTGCCGGACGCTCTTTTCAATCCCTATCGAAAACCGGATCGCGCGGGCTGTGTTTGACGAGTTTCGGGTCTTCCAACGCTCGCAACCCTTGCTGAACCTCGCCGCATTCATTCCGCTGCCCCGCTGGGTGCCACGGTTTTTTCGAAAAGGCACCAAAGCCAGTGCGCAACGGATCCGTGCTTTGATTACCCAATTGACCCATCAACGGATGCAGGAGATCGAGGCAGGCACGGCCCCCGACGATTTGGCGACCAAGATCATGACCACCGCTGATCCTGTTACAGGCGAGCGGTTTGACGCTTCTGAAATGGTGGATCAGGTCGCAATTTTCTTTCTGGCAGGACATGAAACCAGCGCCTCGGCCTTGGCCTGGGCATTGTATTTGCTGGCGACCCACCCTGAATGGCAGGACCAAGTGGCAACAGAGGCCAAGGCGTTAAAGAAGTGCGATTTCAGCGTGATATCCAAGTTGCGCCTGAGCCGCGATGTGTTTCGCGAGGCGCTGCGACTTTATCCGCCGGTGCCGATGATGGTGCGCGAGGCGTCTTGTCCCGAACAGTTTCGTGATCGCGAGATCCGCAAGGGATCGCAACTGGTACTCAGCCCATGGCATCTGCACCGGCACGAAAGGCTGTGGGACAATCCCGACGGGTTTGATCCGACACGGTGGCAGACCGAGAACGGCAGGCAATGCAGCCGCGAGGCCTACATACCATTTTCAGCGGGCGCGCGTGTCTGTACGGGTGCAGGCTTTGCCATGGTTGAGGGGACACTGATCCTGTCACGGATTCTGCGCGATTTCCGTGTAGTGGCTGACCCTGACCGCGTACCGGTGCCAGTGGCCCATTTGACGGTACGGTCGGACAAGGGCATCTGGTTGCAGCTGGAGCGGCGGTAGGTTCTATCTTCCTGCGGCGCTTTGGATTAGACACGCCTGCAAACGGAATCAAAATGACGGGGATCACAGGCCATGGCACTCAACGCAGCACAAAAAGCGCAGATGCAAAGCGGTAAAGGATTTATCGCAGCACTGGATCAATCCGGCGGTTCCACGCCCAAAGCCCTTAGCCTTTATGGCGTTGAGCCGGATGATTACACGGGTGATGCAGAGATGTTTCAGGCCATGCATGACATGCGCGCGCGGATCATTCTGGCAGACGCCTTTACATCGGAGAAGGTGATTGGCGCGATCCTGTTTGAACGGACGATGGATGGTGAAATCAACGGCAAACCGGTGGCGCAGCTATTGTGGGAAGACCGTGGCGTTGTACCGTTTCTCAAGATTGACAAAGGCTTGGAAGATGAGGCGCAGGGTGTGCAACTGTTGAAAGCGATGCCGGATCTGAACGATCTTCTGGCCCGCGCGGGCAAGGCAGGCATTTTCGGTACCAAGGAGCGCTCTGTTATTCACTCGGCAGATGAGGCGGGGATCGAAGCTGTTGTTGCACAGCAGATGGAAGTGGCGCGACAGGTCTGCGCCGCCGGTCTGGTACCGATTATTGAACCCGAGGTGAACATTCATTCCGCGACCAAGCCACAAGCCGAAGAGATGTTGGCCGATGCCCTGATGCGCCATATCAATACGCTGGCACCGGATCAGCTGGTGATGCTGAAGCTGACCCTGCCGGAACAGCCCGGCCGTTATGATGCGCTGGCCGATCACCCCAATGTCTTGCGGGTTGTAGCCTTGTCTGGCGGCTATTCAACGGATGACGCTTGCGCGCGCCTGGGCCAGAACAGCAAGATGATCGCGAGCTTCTCGCGGGCCTTGACCGAAGGGTTGAACGTCAAGATGTCCGATGGGGAATTCAACACCGCCTTGGGATCGAATATCGGCAAGATTTTTGACGCCTCGGTTGCGTAGTAAAACGGAATTGTTTGAAAATGCCGGCCCGTTTTCTTTTAAAGAAAACGTCATTTGTATCGTCTGACTGGTTCCTGATTGCAAGAGATCACAACCTGACCCGCGTTTTCAACAGCCTGAAACCCGCGGCGGCGCAATTCTGCGGCAAAGATATCTCTGCCGCAGAACCGTTCTATGTCGCGGGCCTTGCGCCTGATGACAGAACCAGCGGCTGCGGATTTAGACGAAAAGATGTTGTTCACCCAGACTTCGGGCGAGCGCGGTGAGGGGCGTAGGTGCATCTACCGACCCTAGCTGCCGGTTGGTAAACGATCCTTTAACGCGCGCAACACAAACAGCCGGATGGCCGAGGCAAGGCCCATATCCATGCCGCGTTCTTCGTCAATCTGTGCGGCGAGGGCATTGATCGGCATATCCATTTCATCAGCAAGATCGCGAAATTCCATCCAGAATTCATCCTCAAGCGACACCGACGTGCGATGCCCCTTGAGGGTGACTGAATGTTTGACAGGGCGTCCGCTCATGTCTCGCGTTTGTGCGCTTCCAGATTGCGTGCGATCTGTTCCGCCCGCGCCTTCAACGCATCCTTTTGCGCTTTGGTCTGTCCAAAACCGACGGCGTTTTCATCCGCCCGGGCCTTGCGCGACGCGCGGTTTCGTTCTTTCTTAACCTTGTTGAGGTTTATGGGGGCGCTCATTGCAGCATCCTATTTGGGGCCAATCATATCTTCGGGCCGCACCACGCGGTCGAATGTTTCCGCGTCGACAAAGCCCAGCGCAATTGCTTCTTCTTTCAACGTCGTGCCGTTCTTATGCGCGGTCTTGGCGACCTTGGTGGCATTGTCATAGCCGATTGTCGGTGCCAGTGCCGTCACCAGCATCAGGCTTTCTTTCATCAGTTTTTCGATGCGCGGTTCGTTCGCCAGCGTGCCCACAACCATATTGTCGGTAAAGCTGCCCGCCGCATCGCCCAGCAATTGCATGGACTGAATCACATTGTAGCTCATCATCGGGTTGTAGACGTTCAGTTCAAAATGCCCTTGTGAGCCGGCAAAACCGACGGCGGCGTCGTTGCCCATGACGTGAGCGCAGACCATTGTTAGTGCCTCGGCCTGTGTCGGGTTCACTTTGCCCGGCATGATCGAGGAACCGGGTTCGTTCTCTGGCAGGATCAATTCGCCCAGACCGGAGCGGGGGCCAGAGCCAAGCAGCCGCATGTCGTTGGCAATCTTGAACATGGAGGCGGCAACGGTTTTCAACGCACCAGAGAACATGACCATCGCGTCGTGGGCTGCCAATGCTTCGAACTTGTTGGGCGCGGTGACAAAGGGCAGGTCGGTGATCGCGGCAATCTCTGCGGCAACCTTTTCGGCAAAACCCTTGCGGGTATTCAAGCCGGTGCCCACAGCGGTCCCGCCTTGTGCCAACTCGTAAATATCGGGCAGGCAGGCCTCAACACGGGCGATGCCCTTGGCCATCTGATGTGCGTACCCACCGAACTCCTGACCAAGGGTCAATGGCGTGGCATCCTGCGTGTGGGTGCGGCCGATTTTGATGATGTCTTTGAATTCTTCGGACTTGGCCGTCAGAGCGTCGTGCAATTTGCGCAGGCCGGGCAGCAGCGTATCGCGCGCCACCATGCCGATGGCCACATGCATCGCGGTGGGGAAGGTATCGTTTGACGATTGTCCCATGTTGCAGTGATCATTGGGGTGGACAGGCGATTTTGACCCCATCACGCCGCCCAGAATTTCGATCGCTCGGTTCGAGATGACCTCGTTCGAATTCATATTAGACTGGGTCCCGGAGCCGGTCTGCCAGACGACCAGCGGAAAATTGTCATCAAACTTTCCGTCGATCACCTCTTGGGCGGCTTCCTTGATGGCAGGGGCCAGTTCAGCATCCAGATCGCCAAAGCCAAGGTTTACTTCGGCGCAAGCCTTCTTGATCACACCCAAGGCGCGGATGATCGCAACGGGCTGGCGTTCCCAGCCGATGGGGAAGTTAATGATCGACCGTTGGGTTTGCGCGCCCCAATATTTGTCGGAAGGAACCTCCAATGGGCCAAAACTGTCGGTTTCTGTACGTGTATCGGCCATGGTTGGGCTCCTGATCTTGTCTTGATGTGTTCCCACGGGGTGTAACGCCGAGCTTGGGTCAGCGCAATCGTGCGGCAGCGGGAAAGCCTGTCTAAATCTGGAAAGAGCGCGCTATTTACGGAAAGAATCGAGGGAGACGACTTCGGCGTCCTTGCTCGGGGTTTCTTTTGACGGCGCAGGCAGATCCGTCTCATCTGCTTTCCCAAGAGCGGGCTTGTCTGCGTCTTCGTGTTCTTGTTGTTCGAAGCGTAGACCGAATTCGACGGACGGATCGACAAAAGTGCGTATCGCATCATAGGGAATATAGAGCGGTTCGGGTGCGTCGCCAAAGTTCAGGGTGATCGAAAACCCGTCTTCGGTCACATCCAACCCGTCATACCAATGTTGCATCACCACGGTCATTTCACCGGGATAGCGATCCGATAACCAGTCTGCCAGTTCGGCATCAGGATGGGATGTGTCAAAAGTGATGAAAAAATGATGCTCGCCGGGCAAGCCACGGTCCGCCACATCCAACAACACTTTGCGGATCAGGCCCCGCATCGCGTCATGCATCAGGTTGCCATAGTCAATCTCGCGGCTCATTGGTCCCTCGGTGCGTCCCTTAGTTAACGCGTAGCATACTTCTTTTGCGGGCAAGGGAAAGGGGTTCTGCCATCAAAGCGCAGCAATCAGCAAAGCACATGCCGCACAACTAAGCATTGTCGTAACAAACCCCCGTTTGAGGGGCAGCAAAAGAACAGCGGCCAGCACGCTCAGCAGCGCGGCGGGCAGGTTAAAACTGTGTAAATCGGGTATTGGCATCGCCAGCACCGTATCTGCGGTGACTCGGTTAAACAGGACATGCAGTGCGAACCAGAGGGACAGGTTTGCAATGACGCCGACCACAGCGGCCGTAATCGCCTGCAAGGCACCGGCCAGACGGGGCTGCGCTGAAATACGTTCAAGATAGGGGCCGGCAAGGAATACCCATAGAAAACAAGGGGTGAATGTAACCCAAAGCGCCACGATCCCCGCAGCGATTGCACCTGTGACCCCCGCTTTTGCGAACCCTGCCAGCAGGGCGACAAATTCAGTGACCAGAATCAGCGGCCCCGGCGTGGTTTCCGCAAGCCCCAAGGCGTCGATCATCTGGGCGGTGGTGATCCAGCCGTAATCCTGCACAACGGTCTGGGTCATATAGGCCAGTACGGCATAGGCCCCGCCAAAGGTCACTACCGCGAGCTTGGCAAAGAAAAGGCCAAGTTGCAGCAAAAACGTCTGATCCAGCGCCCATAGCAAGATCAGCGGCATGGCCCACAGCAGGCTCCAGATAATCAAGGTGGTCAGGGTACGGGCCTTGCGGTGCGGGGCTGCGTCTATTTCGGGGGAAGGACCGTTTGGCGTGGCCATGCCCCACAGGCCAGCGGCAAGGATGATCAGAGGAAAGGGCAGGCCCAGCACAAAGAGGCCCAGAAAGGACAGGACCGCCAATGCCCAGCCTTGTCTGCCATGCAACGCCTTGCCTGCCACTTTGCGAAGGGCTTGGAAGACCACGATGACCACAGCTGCCTTGATGCCCAGAAAGGCCGCCTGCACCAGCGGCACCTCTCCGTAATAGGCATAGCCCAGTGCCAATACAGCAATTATGAGCGCTCCGGGTATGAGAAACAACAGCCCTGCCAGCAGGCCGCCCGCCACGCCGCGCAATCGCCATCCGGCGTAAGTGGCCAGTTGCATCGCCTCGGGCCCCGGCAACAGCATGCACAAGGACAGGGCGCGCAGATAGGCGGCTTCCGAAAGCCAGTCGCGGGTCTCCACCAACTCACGGTGCATCAGCGCAATTTGCGCCGCAGGACCACCAAAGGACCATAGCCCGATACGGCCGAACACGCGCGTCATCGCAGGCCAGCTTGGCGCGCTCATGCCTTGTCACCGGACCAGTCGTGGCCTTCTGACAGGCCATCGCGGGTCCAACGATATAATGCGTCATACAGTGCCATGCCCGCTTCAAGCTGTGCCAGATCGTCCTTGTATTGCCGTGACAGACCGACCGAGACGGCCAGCAGCCCTGCCGCTACGGGAGAGGCCTCATGGGTGTTGGTATCGGCAGCCCGGACCACCGATGCCAGCTTGTCCAAAGGGGCGGTGTGCAGCGCGAACTCATCCAGCATGGTGTCAAAGGTGCAGCGGTCATTGCGGTGCGACCAAAAGCTATCCCTGATATCGAAAGGCGTCGCGTTATAACGTTCTGCAACGCCATTGACCTCAGCGGGGGACACGAACAGGAATTCCGCTGCCGGATCCACAAACCGGCGGATCAGCCACGGGCAGGCGATGCGATCGATCTTGGGGCGGTGGCGGGTTACCCAAAGGGTGCGGCCTGTCACTTTTTCCGGGATCGACTTGGCAGGAATGCGCGGGGCTTGCGGATGATCCCGCCATGCGTAATTGCCACCCCCGAGGTATTCGGATTTCAGCCCCCGATTGCGCAGAATTGCAGTCAGGCCTTGCGACAGCTTGATGCCTTGCTGGCAGGCGATGATGCTGGGACGCCCGTCCAATCTGGCGATCAGCCCCTCAATATCCGTATGCGGATGTCGAAAGAAACCGGGGATCAGGAATGGATCATCAGCAAAGTCGGGATCAATCGAGATGTCGACACATACAGGCGCATCGGGCAGGCCGATCAGCCGCATCAGTTGAGGGACGGTGATTTCATTCGGGGCAGCCATGGCATGCATCCTTTAGGTGGAGACATGCGAACCTCTGGCCAAAGCCTCACGGGGCGTTCGCGGTTGATCCCCATGAGGGCAAACTGCCGTTGTCCAGAGCGTTAGTCAAGCGCGGTCAATAAAGACGTATGCCGGACAGGGCGACGTCTGCCTGAAATGCCCGCCCGATGGCAAGGATGCCAATACGGCGCAGGCTGGCTGGATCAAAGGGGATGTCGGTGCGATGGGGGGAAATGGCACTGAAGGGGATGCGAATGCTCTGCCATTCGGGTTTTGCCATGAACGCGGCGCGGTAGGAATGCCACGGCTTTTCAAGCTGGTCCGTCCGCAGGCGCAGATCATAGGCTTCGGCGCTGCCGTAAACGTCGAATTCGATACCGGTGAACCGCGATCCATCTATGGGGCTGCCGTCGGTATTCACGTCAAAAGCCATCTGCACAAAGCCGCCGTTGTTATCCAGCGAAACGCTGCCCGTCAGCCGCGTGGCTTGGCGTCCGTCGATCTCGACCATCTCGATCCGCCCTGTCGAAACCCCACCCATGACAGTGTCTGCGACGAATTCCCAATTGGGCGACAGTTCCATGCGGCTCTCCTGCGCGTGGGCCATGAACGTCCAGAAAACGCAGGCCAAGATGCTTAACAAATAATTCATTAACCCAGAGGTAGTGCGTCAACTACATCTGCCAAGAGTCTAAAGATGGGCAGGGAAAGCACAGGCTTCTGTTGCCATGCAATACAGCTCTAGGGGGAAAAGGTGTCGGATTCTGTTGCCAGGCTCCGACAGGCCCCGCCTTAGGTCGCTAAACGTAAGGACTTAAGTTTTCAATAGTTCCGGTTGCTTACGCAGCCATCGCCATTGGAGCACGATTGTCATTTGCAATTGTACATTTTGGGCCGATACGGTGGCACCCAGCCGAAACAAAGCTAACCTCTTTAGGCGTTCGTCGATCCTATTTCGACCCC
>JBARCL010000018.1:0-2190 GCA_049794055.1 Sulfitobacter sp. | reverse complement strand
TACCGATCCGGCTTGGTTCGCTGAAAATGCGGGTTTTCCCGATCCTGCGCAGCTGTTCGTGATGCCCGATCACTATGTGTTTCGTATGTTGTTTTCCCAAGGCGTGCCGCTGGAAAGTCTTGGCATCGCCCCCCGTGACGGCAGCCCGTATGAAACAGACGGTCGGCGCATCTGGCGTATCTTTGCACAACATTATTACCTGTTGCGCGCGACACCTTCGAAAATGTGGATTGATCACGCGCTCAGCGATGTTTTCGGGGTTCGCGAAGGGTTGTCGGCAGACACGGCTGATGCGGTTTATGATCATCTGTCCCAATGCCTTGCCGATCCGTCCTTTCGCCCCCGTGCCTTGTTTGATCGCTTCGGGATCGAAGCGCTGGCCACAACCGACGCCGCGCTGGATCCGCTTGCGCATCACGCAACTATTGCCGCGTCTGATTGGGGCGGGCGGGTCATTCCAACCTATCGCCCTGATGGCGTCATCGACCCTGATGCAGGTGATTTTAGGAACAACCTGACCACCTTGGGGACATTGACCGGAGAAGATACGCAGACGTGGCGCGGATATTTGAAAGCGCATCAGAAGCGGCGCCAACATTTCATAAAAATGGGGGCAACGGCCACCGACCACGGGCACCCTGATGCCACAACTGCCGACCTTGGTGCCGCAGAGGCAGAGGCGCTGTTTGACAAAGTTGTTGCCGGTGACGGCACGTCGGATGATCACGGGTTGTTTCGCGCCCAGATGTTGACCGAGATGGCGCAGATGAGTGTCGAAGACGGTTTGGTGATGCAAATCCACCCCGGTGCAGATCGCAATCACTCAACAAAAATGTTCAAGATATTCGGTGCAGACAAGGGGTTCGATATTCCCAAAGCGGCTGAATACACCAAAGCGTTGCACCCGCTCTTGAACAAGTTCGGCACCGATCCGGCGCTGTCCCTCATCGTCTTCACGCTGGACGAAGCAACCTATGCCCGCGAATTGGCCCCACTGGCGGGGGTTTATCCGGCGTTGAAAATCGGACCGGCGTGGTGGTTCTTTGACAGTCCCGAAGGCATGCGCCGCTACCGCGAAACAACAACCGAAACGGCAGGATTTTATAACACCGTTGGTTTTAACGATGACACCCGCGCCTTTTGCTCGATCCCCGCCCGCCACGATGTCGCGCGGCGGGTGGATTGCGGGTACCTTGCGACACTGGTTGAAACCGGCCGCCTAAGCCGCGCGGATGCTGCCGAGGTTGCGGTGGATCTTGCCTATGGCTTGGCCAAGAAGGCGTATAAGCTATAGGCAAGGTTCCAGAAATTGCGCGCCCCGTAGGTTAGCTGAACAGCATGCCACCGTTGATGTCGACATTGGTGCCCGTCATAAAGCCGCTGTCGTCACTGGCAAGGAACACCACCAGATTGGCCACGTCCACTGGCAAGCCCTGACGTTTTACCGGCGCTGCGGCTTCCAACCCGCGGCGCGCGGCATCGGGCGTGTGGATGTTGTGAAAATCCGTATCAATCATGCCGGGGCAAATGGCGTTGACGCGCACATCCGGCCCCAGTTCTTTGGCCAGCCCCCGCGTCATTGTCATAACGGCGCCTTTTGACGCAGCATAAGCAACCGAGCCCGGCCCGCCGCCGTCCCGACCGGCCTGACTTGCCAGATTGACGACGGTGCCGGATGTCAGATGGGGCAAGCTGGCCTTGATCATCATAAAGGTGCTTGTCAGGTTCAGATCCATCACCGCATTCCAGTGTTCCAGCGACATTTCCGCGATGGTTTTACGTGCGATCAAGCCGCCAGTGTTGTTCACCAGCACATCAATGCTGTCGTATGTTTCAAGGGTTGCGCCGATCAACGCGTCAACACCGGCTTGCGTGTTCAAATCGCCCTGTTTGGCAAACGCCTTGCCACCTGCAGCGGTGATTTCGGCAACGGCGGCATCGGCCCCTTCGCTGCTCGCGTAGTAATTCAGCGCTACATTTGCCCCTTCGGCGGCCAGCGCAACCGCACAGGCCCGCCCGATGTCACGCCCTGCACCGGTTACGATGGCAGTTTTACCTTTAAGTTTCATGCGTTTGCTCCATTGGCTGCGGCGACCCATGATCGTGGCGATCTTACTGGTCTCCTGTACTATAATCTGGTATGCTAGAATACATCTTGCCTGTAAATGCAATGCCAAACTGACCGGACCC
>JBARCL010000017.1:0-69183 GCA_049794055.1 Sulfitobacter sp. | reverse complement strand
ACAACATATTCTTCTTCGGTCTGGCCTGATGTACAGGCAGCAACAGTGGCGATGAAACCAATGGCTGCCAGGAATTTGATGCTCTTTGACATCTGAGTCTCCTGTCTATGTGAGTGGCGCGTGCATTATAAAACTGCCTCGCACGCCCCGTTACTGAGGTAAGGGATACTTGGGTATTCCTCGCAGGCATCATAGGATAGTCCGATCTGAAAACATATCCAGCCCTTTGCAAACGGCGGGGCTGTGACGGTAAAGCCTCATTATTCAATCCACCTGAGCAATAAACCGCAAGATGTTGTGGTCGCATCACAAACCCTCCCAGATGCAGGTGTTATCCACAGGACGAAAAGCTTCGAAAAACTGTGTCGCTTCGGGGTCGGGCACCCCGAATTCCGTCACACGATCCGCCAGAGAGATCACAATGACATCCCCCGCCAGCGCATATTCGACGCTGTAGGGCAATGCCAGTGCGGTGCACAAGTGCATCATATCGCTGGCCACCACATCATACTCCAACGCCGCGCCATCCCGCGCGATCTGCGGGGCAATAAAGCGGAACCTGAGCCATGTTTCGCTGTCCACCGCATCCACCAGCACCTCATGCAGTTCAACCGGCTGTCCTGACGGGACATCGGTGGCCAGCGCGGGGCTGGCGGCAAGAAGCAGACTGGCAAGGGCAGGTTTCACGGGGCCTCCTCGTCTTGGGTGGGGAAATCGGCAGGCGAAATGATTTCGATTAGCTCCATATCATCGGAATGGCGCAATTCGCGGTGTTTGATGCCAGCGGGCTGCAGGACACAGGAGCCTTCCCTTAACAGGTGTTCCCCCTCGCCCTCATATTCGAACACAACCCAACCCTTGGTGACATAGACCATCTGGAAATCGAGGGTATGGGAATGCCACGTGCCGGGGGATTCCATACCGGGCACGGCACGGATCACATGGGCACCGTGGGTGCCATTGGTTGCATCCTTGATCCCAAGGTCGCGATATTCAAAGAAAGGACGTAGGCCCGCGCCTTTGAAGGTGCCAGAATCCGCATGCGCAATGGTGAAGGATTGGTTTTTGAAGGGGGAGGTCATGCCACTTTCATTCGCTCTTTGCTGTGCTTTCAACAACTCGTCAGCCGAGATATTTCGCCGACCGTTCAAGATATTACTTATGACAACCTCTGAGACCGCTAATTCGCGCGCCCAATCAACTTGTGACAACTTTCCGTTGTTCACTAGATCTATGAACCAGCGATTTGCATTCACGAGAGGTCACCCCCTCACAACGGAATATTGCCGTGCTTCTTCCAAGGCATCTCTTTCTTCTTGTTCCGCAATGACGCAAACGCCCGCGCGATCCGTTTGCGCGTGGTGCGCGGCTGGATCACCTCGTCGATAAACCCGCGCTCTGCCGCCACAAACGGGTTGGCGAACCGCGCCTCGTAATCCGCGGTGTGTTGGGCAAGCTTCTCGGGGTCGTTGCGATCGGCACGGTGGATGATTTCCGACGCGCCCTTGGCCCCCATCACGGCCACTTCCGCCGTGGGCCACGCATAGTTGAAATCCGATTGCAGATGCTTGGACGCCATCACGTCATAGGCCCCGCCATAGGCTTTGCGCGTGATCAGCGTGACCATCGGCACTGTCGCCTCGCCGTAAGCATAAAGCAGTTTCGCGCCATGTTTGATCACGCCGCCGTACTCCTGCGAGGTGCCGGGCAGGAAGCCGGGGACGTCAACCAGCGTCAGGATCGGAATTTCGAAACAATCGCAGAAGCGCACAAACCGCGCGGCCTTGCGCGAACTGTCGATGTCCAGAACACCAGCCAGCACCATCGGCTGGTTGGCGACAACACCCACGGTGCGGCCCTCAATGCGAATGAAGCCGGTGATGATGTTCTTGGCGAATTCGGCCTGAATCTCGTAAAAATCACCCTCATCGCCCAGTTTCAGGATCAATTCCTTCATGTCGTATGGCGTGTTGGCATTGGCGGGGACCAGCGTGTCGAGCGAAGGCTCGATCCGGTTGGGATCATCAAAGAACGGGCGCACCGGAACGTCGGCGCGATTGTTGCTGGGCAGAAGATCGACCAGACGCCGCACTTCGGCCAAAGCTTCGACGTCATTTTCGAAAGCGCCATCTGCGACCGAAGATTTCCTGGTATGCGTCCCCGCCCCGCCCAGTTCTTCAGCGGTGACAACTTCGTTGGTGACGGTTTTCACCACCTCGGGGCCGGTCACAAACATGTAAGAGCTGTCTTTGACCATAAAAATAAAGTCGGTCATCGCGGGCGAATAGACCGCACCACCGGCACAGGGCCCCATGATCACGCTGATCTGTGGAATGACGCCGGAGGCCATAATGTTACGTTGGAAGATTTCCGCATAGCCGGCGAGCGAATCCACCCCCTCCTGAATGCGCGCACCGCCGGAATCGTTTAGGCCAATGACGGGGGCGCCGTTTTGCATCGCCATATCCATGATCTTGCAGATCTTCTTGGCATGGGTTTCCGACACAGAGCCACCCAGAACTGTAAAGTCCTGAGAATAGAAATAGACCAGCCGCCCGTTGATCGTACCCCAGCCGGTGACAACGCCGTCCCCCGCAGGCTTTTGATTTTCCATGCCAAAATCGGTACAACGATGCGACACGAACATGTCGAATTCTTCGAAAGACCCCTCATCCAGAAGCAGGTCAACCCGTTCACGGGCCGTCAGTTTGCCACGTGCGTGTTGCGCATCAATCCGCCCCTGACCGCCACCCATCCGGGCGGTTTCACGGCGCTCTTCCAGCTGTTCAAGAATATCTTTCATCGCTAACCCCTGCTAAACATTTAAGCGACAATAGCGAATGGGAGCCCCTTGAGGGAAGAGTCTTTCTGAATATTTGCAAAGTATATTCAGGCATTGGATTGCAAATTGCAATATTGCAAATGTTCTTCTGCAACGTGGACAACCCCCAGTGGCAGGCATAGATGCATTTGCATGAACAAGGCTTCCCCCACAATGCCCGAAATCCGTTTCATGGACCGCGGCACGCCGCCGACCGTATTCACCCTGATCTTGCTTGCAGGCCTCGGCGCATTGGTGATGAACATATTTTTGCCAAGCCTGCCCCAAATGGCCGAGTATTTCGACACCTCCTATGCGACGATGCAACTGACGGTGCCGCTGTATTTGCTGTTCAGCGCAGTAATCCAGCTGTTTATCGGGCCAATTTCCGATAATTTGGGGCGTCGCCCGGTGATGATCGCCTGCCTTGTCCTGTTTATGTTGGCGACACTCGGCTGCATCTTTGCGCCTAATACAGCTGTTTTTCTGGTGTTCCGCATTGCGCAGGCCATCATTGCCACCGCCATGGTGCTGAGCCGCGCCGTGCTGCGCGACCTCTACACACAAGATCAGGCCGCCTCAAAGATCGGCTATGTGACGATGGGCATGGCGCTGGTCCCTATGATTGCGCCAGCTGTTGGCGGCGCGATCGAGCAAGTCGCGGACTGGCACGCTATCTTCTGGCTCATGTTCGTCATCGCCGGTGGCGTTTTGGCGCTGGTCGTCTGGGACATGGGCGAGACCGCAAAGCCCTCCAGCATTTCGATCCTGAAACAATTCCAGGAATACCCCGAACTGCTTCGCGCGCCCCGGTTCTGGGGCTATGCACTGGCCGCTGCTTTCTGCTCGGGGGCTTTCTTTGCCTATCTTGGTGGTGCGCCTTTTGTCGGCTCTATCGTCTTTGGCCTAGACCCTTTCTGGCTGGGGCTGTATTTCGGGGCGCCTGCCATCGGTTATTTCTGTGGCAACTGGATCACCGGCGTTTTCGCCACCCGCTTTGGCGTGAACTCGCTGGTGCTGTGCGGGTGCATTGCTGCGACTTTGGGATCGACCCTGTCGCTGATCATCTTCCTGACGGGTCACGGTACCGCCGAGACATTTTTTGGCATGATGACCCTGATCGGCCTTGGCAACGGCTTGTGCATACCCAACGCGACCGCCGGCATGCTCTCGGTCCGCCCTCACCTTGCGGGTACGGCATCGGGTTTGGGCGGGGCGATCATGATTGGGGGCGGCTCGGCCCTGGCCGTGCTCGCAGGTCAGCTGCTGACGCCGGAAACAGGCGCTTATCCCTTGATCCTGATCATGTTGATGACATCGTTTCTAGGCATCATTTCAATCCTGTTTGTGATCCGACGCGCCAGAACACTCTCATTGCAGTCCTAGATTTGCAAAGCTAAGCTGAACCCAATGCAAAGTTGCAAAGGGCACGATTTATGGCCATTCAAAAACTCTATGCCGGGGCCAAGCTGCGCGAATTGCGCACGAAACTGGGCCTGACGCAGAAAGATTTTGCCGCCCAACTTGGCGTCTCCCTTCCCTATCTCAACCAGATGGAAAACAATAACCGGCCAATTTCGACGACCGTCGTTCTTGCGCTGGCCTCCGAATTCGGTCTCGATGTGACCGAATTAAGTGCTGGTGACAGTGAACGTCTGGTCAGCGACATGCGCGAAGCGCTGGCGGATCCGGTGTTTCAGGGCAAGATGCCGCCGCTTGCGGATATCCGACTGACCGCCTCGAATGCTCCTGGACTGGCACGGGCCTTTCTTGACCTGCACCAAAGCTATCGTCAGACCCACGAGCGCCTTGCCTCTCTGGACGAGGCGCTTGGGCGCGAAGATGCGCGCGCGGCGCCTTCCCCCTGGGAAGAGGTGCGCGACTTTTTCCACTATTGCGATAACTACATCGACTCGGTCGATCATGCCGCCGAACATTTCGCTGGCCGCGCGGGGGGCCACAACAACATGCGGGTGGCCGCTGTATCAGCGCTCGGCAATGCAGGGATTACAGTCTCCTTCGAGGATTCAGATGTGCTGCGCCGTCTTGATACCCCAACTAAAACGCTTCAGATTTCCGCCCGCGCGGCCCCTGAAACACAGACTTTCCAACTGCTGCTCCAGGTGGCGCTCAGCAAACAGGATGCGCTGTTGGAAGCCACGCTTGATCTGGCACGTTTCACCACCTCGGCAGCGCGTGACATCGCGAAAATCGGCTTGGCAAATTACTTTGCCGGGGCCGCGCTGATGCCCTATGCGCGCTTTCATGAAGCGGCGCAAAACTGTCGCCATGACCTTGAGCTTCTTTCAAGCAAATTTGGCGCGTCGATCGAACAGGTCGCTCACCGGCTATCCACCCTGCAGCGTCCGGGCAGCAAGGGCGTGCCGTTCTTCTTTGTGCGTGTTGATCAGGCCGGCACCATCACCAAACGCCATTCCGCCACCCGTCTGCAATTTGCGCGGTTCGGCGGAGCCTGTCCGCTGTGGAATGTGCACCGTGCCTTCGAAACACCAGGACGTTTCCTGCGCCAGCTGGCTGAAACGCCGGACGGCGCGCGCTATATCTCATTGGCGCGCGACATCTCGAAACCTGCGGGACGGTTCGGCGCGCCAGTGCGCCGTTTCGCGATCGCTCTGGGGTGCGAAATGCGCCATGCCGAACAGCTTGTCTATGCGGACGGTCTGGACATGACCCGCGCCTCGGCCTTTGAACCTATCGGAATTTCCTGCCGGATTTGCGAGCGCAAAGCCTGCCATCAGCGGGCTGTGCCGCCACTGGAAAGGCATCTTGTCGTTGATCAAAACCTGCGCGATGTACTACCCTACCGCGTTGAATGATCTATATCTTCGACTTGCGCCAACCGGAGGCGCGGGCTTGGGCTTCGGAACAGAACCAGCGTTCACCCTGCACGGGGCGGATACCGGTCCTTTCGTAATACTTTTGCCCCGGCACATGGAAAATCCGCAGCCCCTTGCCGTTGATATTGCCCTTTATCCGACAATTCGCATCCGGTGCCATACGCCCCTTGATCCGCGTCAGACGGTAGCGGGCGGGGGCCTCTATTATGAAACCGTGAATACCCAGGTCGGCGATATAGGCCGCCTTCTCCTCCTGATCATAGTCGTATGAGTACTTTCTATAGGCAAACGCCAGCCCGTCCGCCACCATCCGACGGCCAATATCCTCCCCGGCGACAAAGCACCGCGCCACAACGCGTTTGTACTTATTATCCCAATCGGTTGCTTCGCATCGGGCCTGCGCCCCTTGATAGCGATCGCGTACCTGCTGTGTCACCCAGTCTCCGCAGCCCCAATTCTGCCCCTTGAGCGTTGTGCAGGGTTGGTTCCTTTCGGGCGCGTCGATGCCATGCAGGCGCACGCGTGTGCCACCGACATCCAGCGTATCGCCATCGACAACACGTAGTTTTCCGCTGATCTCCGCCTGCACTGAAGTGGCCAGCATCAGGAACACAACGAAAAAGGACCAAATTCTTACCATGCCGTTAATTTGCAGCAGCGGACCTTAACAAGCAACAGCAATCACAACATATGGTTAGCACCGGCAAGTCGGCCACTATCTCTGCGCGGTTTCCCAATCAGGATGGTTCCATGGCGCATCGTTCGAACGTGCCAGCGGCGCCTGCCCCAACAGCATATCCGACACTTTTTCGCCCACCATGATCGACGGCGCGTTCAGGTTGCCATTCGTGATCCTCGGAAAGATCGAACTATCCGCCACGCGCAGCCCCTCAACCCCGATCACCCGCGCCTGCGGATCAACGACGGCAGCCGGATCATCGCTGCGCCCCATCCGGCAGGTGCCACAGGGGTGATAGGCGCTTTCGGCGTGTTCGCGGATAACAGCGTCCAACTCTGCATCTGTCTGGTACGCGGCCCCGGGCTGGATCTCGTGTTTCACAAAAGGTTTGAACGCCTCCTGGGCAAAAATCTCGCGGGTCAGGCGAATACAGGTGCGGAATTCCTCCCAATCCTCGGGATGGGACATATAGTTGAACCGGATTAGCGGATCGTCGGCAGGATCACCGGATCGCAGCGTGACACTGCCCCGCGCACGTGACCGCATTGGGCCGGTGTGGGCCTGAAACCCATGCCCTTCTGCCGCCGCCTGCCCGTCATAACGCACCGCAATCGGCAGGAAATGGAACTGGATATCAGGGTATGGCACCCCCGCTTTAGAACGGATAAAGCCCGCGCTTTCAAACTGGTTCGACGCCCCCATCCCCGTCTTGGTGAACAACCACTGCGCGCCGATCACCGCTTTGGACAACACATTCCAGTGTTTATACAAAGTGATCGGTTGCGAGGCGGCCATCTGGATATACATCTCAAGATGGTCCTGCAGGTTTGCACCTACACCGGGCCGGTCGGCCAGCACCTCGATTCCGTGCGCCGCCAGATGCGCGGCAGGGCCAATGCCCGACAGCATCAATAACTTCGGCGAATTGATCGAAGACGCCGCAAGAACAACCTCGCGTTCCGCCTCAATCACCTCACGCTTGCCGCCGCGCAGCACCTCAACCCCCGTAGCCCGACCATCTGAAACCACAATACGCTGGGCAAATGCCTGAACCAGAACAACATTTCCGGTCTTTTGTGCAGGTCGCAAATAGGCATTCGCTGCCGACCAGCGCCGGCCCTTCCAAACCGTTTGTTCCATCGGGCCAAAGCCCTCTTGTTGCTGCCCGTTATAGTCATCCGTCACCTGATAACCGGCCTGCTCCCCCGCCCTGACAAAGGCTTCGAACAACGGATTTTTCCGACTGCCACGGCTGACATGCAGCGGCCCGTCAGTGCCCCGCCACGCCGGATCGCCGCCATGCCCGCCGGAATGCCAGTTTTCCATCCGTTTGAAATAGGGCAGCACATCCGCATAGGCCCAGCCCTGCGCACCGGCCTCTTCCCAATGGTCGAAATCCTGTGCATGGCCGCGCACATAGACCATGCCGTTGATCGAGGAGGAGCCGCCAATCACCTTGCCGCGCGGACAGACCAGTTCACGGCCGCCCAAATGTGGTTCCGGCTCTGATTTAAAGCCCCAATCATACCGTTTCATGTTCATCGGATAGCTCAACGCGGCCGGCATCTGGATGAACGGCCCGACATCCGTACCGCCATGTTCGATCACGATGACCTTGCGCCCCGCCACCGCCAAACGATACGCCATCGCGCAGCCTGCAGAGCCCGCCCCGACAATTACAAATTCCGCCTTCATCGCTTCACTCCTCGTGGTTCCGGGCAAGGTCAAGGATCGCGTCAGCGACCGGGCATTGCCCGGCATCTCCTTGAGGCTGCGCGGAATCGCACCTTCAAAATCAAAAAGGTATCTTGCGCCACAGATCGTGACCTCAAATACCTGTCAGCAGCTTTTTCTTGCCACCCTAAATCCACCCGACACCAACGAAGTCAGGCCCCGCACCCTTTTGGATCACGCCGCATCAAAACGGTGCTTCAACATCCCCCATGCGCACAAATACGGATTTAAGCTGCGAATAATGTTCAATCGCGGCTTTGGCGTTTTCACGCCCCACCCCCGAATTCTTGGACCCCCCGAAAGGGGCCTCAACCGGCGCATCATTGTATGTGTTTATGTAACAGGTGCCCGCCTCGAACCGTGCCGCGACCCGGTGGGCGCGGGTCAGATCGCGGGTGAAGACACCAGCTGCCAGACCGAATTCCGTATCATTGGCGCGGGCCAAGACGTCATCTTCTTCTTCGAAGTCCAGCACCGCCATGACGGGTCCGAAAATCTCTTCGCGGGCGATGGTCATGTTGTCAGTCACATCCGCAAAGACCGTCGGTTGCAGGTAGAAACCGGCGCCGTCCAGTTTCTTGCCGCCGGTAACAAGGCGCGCCCCTTCGACCTGACCCTTTTCGATATACCCTAGCACGATGTCCCGCTGCCGCGCGGACACCATCGGTCCAAAGCTGGTCTTGGGATCCATCGGATCACCGATGACGGCATTGCCCAGCCGTTCGGCCAGGCGCGTAAGGAACTGCGCTTTGACCGCCTTATGCACAAAGACCCGTGTCCCGTTGGAACAGACCTGACCGGAGCTGTAAAAATTGCCGAGGATCGCACCACTGACGGCATTCTCGATATCTGCATCCTCGAATACGATCATCGGGGATTTACCACCGAGCTCCATCGTTACATGCTTGATGCCCTCGGCCGCCGCCGCATAGACCTTGCGCCCCGTCGGCACGGATCCGGTAAGCGATACCTTGTCCACGCGAGGATCCGTAACCAGCGCATTACCGACCTCGCCCATGCCTTGCACCACATTGTAGACCCCTGCGGGCAGACCGGCCTCGTGCAGAATTTCCGCCACTTTCAACGCGCAAAGCGGCGTCATTTCAGAAGGTTTAAAGATCATCGCATTGCCACAGGCCAAAGCCGGTGCGCCTTTCCAGCAGGCGATTTGTGTGGGGTAGTTCCATGCACCGATGCCAACGCAGAGACCCAGCGCCTCGCGGCGGGTGTAGACCCAGTTTTCGCCCAGCTGAATGTGGTCGCCTGTCAGGGTCGCGGCCATGCCCCCGAAATACTCAAGAGCATCCGCACCGGAGGTCGCATCAACCACCGATGTTTCCTGATAAGGCTTGCCGGTGTCATGGGTTTCCAGCACCGACAGATCGTGATTGCGTTCGCGCATCAGCTCTGAAGCTTTGCGCAGAATCCGGCCCCGCTCTGTGCCGGTCATCGCCGCCCAAACCGCTTGGGCGTGCTTGGCGCTGGCAATGGCGTGGTCGATGATCGCCGGTGTAGCGGCGTGGACTGTCGCAATTTTCTTGCCGGTCGCGGGGTAGATCACCTCGATCGGTGTGCCACCTGTATCTTCAACGTATTTACCGTTGATGAAATGGCTGGCGGTGGGCTGTGTAGCATAGGGCATCGGTTAAGAACTTTCGTGCCTCCGGCGGGAGTTTAGAGGGCAAGATGAAGAGGTTATTCGCCACGCGGGAAGCGTTTGTTTTCTTCCAGCACGTTGAGGTCCATGTGGTTGCGCATGTATTGCTCTGACGCTTTGCGCAGGGGTTGGTAATCCCACGGGTAGTAGCCGCCCATCCGCAGCGCCTCATAGACAATCCAGCGGCGGGCTTGGGATTTACGCACGTCGGCGTCATAGGCGGCAAGATCCCAGCGGGCCTCGGATTTGGCACGCAGGGAGGTGATGGTCCCTTGGTGGTCCGGGTGATCCGCAAGGTTGGTCCGTTCGTGCGGATCGGCCTCCAGATCGAAAAGTTGATCAGGGTCCAGTGCACAACGGTTGAATTTCCAACGGCCATAACGCAACGAAACCATGGGGGCATAGGAGCCTTCGGCGGCGTATTCCATCGCAACCGGTTCGGTGCGTTCCACGCCCTGCCCCATCGGAACGAGCGACTGGCCGGTGGTCCAGGGCATGACCTCTTCCATCGACACGCCCGCCAGATCGCAGAGTGTCGGGCAGACGTCGATATTGCTGACCGGTGTGGTTTGCAGGCCCGCTGCCATTTGCGGCGCGCTGATCATCATCGGCACGCGAGCGGAGCCTTCATAGAAGGACATCTTGAACCAGAGGCCGCGTTCCCCCAGCATGTCGCCGTGATCCGAAACAAAGACGATGATCGCCTCTTGGCGGGTGTCCTCAAGCGTTTGCAGGATTTCGCCGATCTTGTCGTCCAGATAGCTGATGTTCGCAAAGTAGGCGCGGCGGGCCCGTTTGATGTCGTCTTGGGAAATCTCGAAGTTGTCGCGATCATTGGCATCGAGGATGCGCCTGGAATGCGGATCGTGATCATCATACTCCATCATCGGGACAATCGGCAACAGGTGCGCGCAATCCTCGTATAGATCCCAATACTTCTTGCGGGCCACATAGGGGTCATGCGGATGGGTGAAGCTGACGGTCAGGCACCACGGGCGCGTGTCCGCCCCGCGTGACAAGTCATAAAGCTTGCGGGTCGCGTGATAGGCAACCTCGTCGTCATACTCCATCTGATTGCTGATTTCCGCAACACCTGCGCCGGTCACCGAGCCCATGTTGTGATACCACCAGTCTATGCGTTCGCCCGGTTTGCGATAATCGGGTGTCCAGCCGAAATCAGCCGGATAAATATCGGTGGTCAAGCGCTCTTCGAACCCGTGCAACTGGTCGGGGCCGACGAAATGCATCTTGCCCGACAGACAGGTCTGGTATCCCGCTCGGCGCAAATGGTGCGCGTAGGTCGGGATCGAGGACGCAAATTCGGCGGCGTTGTCATAGACGCCTGTCGCAGAAGGCAGTTGCCCCGACATGAACGCCGCCCGTCCCGGTGCACATAAAGGCGAGGCCGTGTAGCAATTGGCGAAACGGGTTGAACGGGCCGCCAGTTTCTTGAGGTGCGGCGCATGTAGCCAGTCGGCGGGGCCATCGGGGAACAGGGTGCCGTTAAGTTGGTCAACCATCACGATCAGAATATTCGGATGACTCATTTCGCGGCATCTAAGAGCAGGTGTAGCGTGGACAAAGCCCGCGCCCGGGCTGCCGAGGCGGTACCGCTTTCCGACAAGGCCGCCCGCAGATACAGCCCGTCGATCAGGGCGGCCATGGTTTCGGCGTCTGCTTCGGGGGTGGCGCTGACAGGGCGCAGCGCGTGGGTCAGATTGGAACGCAAGCGGCGCTGGTATAAGCGCAACAGACGGCGGGTGCCGTCATTGGTCGGGGCCGCCGCGTATAGCGTCATCCATGCGTTGACCGTGGCGGGCGCGAAACAGGTCTCGTCAAAGCTGGCGATGACGATGGCGGCAGCGCGATCGCGCGGGCCGCGGGCCTCGGCAAGACGGGCGCGGACTTCGGCTGCGTACTCAGCGAGGATATGCCGCATCGCCGCCAGGAAAATCTGGTCTTTGCCACCAAAATAGTGATGCGCCAAGGCCGTCGACATCCCGGCACGTTTGGCAATCTGCCCAACGGTCACCTCCAGCGAATGCGCCGCACCGATTTCAGCGATTGTCGCCTGCACCAGAGCAGAGCGACGGATGGGTTCCATTCCGACTTTGGGCATTGTGGGATTCGAGTCCTTGGCAATTACCCGTTCAGGGTAAGTCGCCTTTTATTGACTAGTCAATCAATAACGCGGCATCACAGTTTCGTAGCATTGGGATTTGGTGTGATCTGGCGGTTCAGGACCGCCTCGCGCCAGGTGATGAATGTGACCGAACTGAGGATCACAAAACCACCCAAAATCACCCAGATATCAACAGGTTCGGCAAAAACCAAGGCCCCCAGCGCTGTCGCCCAGACCAGTTGCAGAAAGGTAATAGGCTGTGTCACCGTCACGGGAGCGGCAGCAAAGGCCAGCGTCATCGTGTAATGGCCCGCCGTGGCAAAACAGGCGACCCCAATCAGGATCAACAGTTCGGTTCCTGTGGGGGTGATCCAGACCGGCACCGCAAAAGGGGCCAGACCCAAGGTCACAAAAACCGACAGCATGGCGACCACAACCGCGGGACGGACCTCGTCTGCCAGCATTTTGGCTATCAGGTAGGACCCGGCAAATACCACCGCAGCCACCAGCATGGCGATATGGCCGGTGCTGACTTCACGAAATCCGGGGCGCAGAATAATCGCCGCCCCCAAAAGCCCCATGATCACCGCGATAATCCGTCGGGTCGCCAGCTTTTCACCCAGAAAAACCGCAGCGCCAATGGTGACATAGATCGGGGCGAGGTAATTCATCGCCGTTACTTCGGCAATCGGGATGCGTGTCATGGCGAAAAACCACAGCATCACACCAAAGGCATGGCAAAACCCGCGCAACCCGAACAGCGACCACTGGCGGCGCGTCAACTGGGCCCTGCGCAGGGTGCCCAGAACAGGAAACAGGAAAACCAGCCCGATGGCATAGCGCAGAAACGCCGCCTCTGCCGCAGGCAGGCGCGGCCCCATATATTTCACCAAAGCTGTGACCATGATGAAAAACATCCCCGTCACCAGCATCCAGAATACACCCGTAAGGGGGCGGTGAGGAAGAGCCGTTGTCATAAATGCAGACTGATCCTGTCTGTGGCAAAGGGCAAGGTCAGGAGAACAAAAGTTTTGCCGCAATCGCCCACATCGTCGCCGCAATGAGAGCATCAAGAACCTGCCAGCTGGTTGGCCTGGCAAACAAGGGGCTAAGCAGGCGCGCACCATACCCCAAGGCAAAGAAAAACGTCAGGCTGGCCAGAACGGCGCCGCTGCCGAACGCCAGCTTGTCAGGGTATTGTGCCGAGATGGAGCCGATCAGAACCACCGTATCAAGATAGACATGCGGGTTCAGGAATGTCAGCGCCAGCAGAGTCAGGATGGCTTGGGTCAGGCTTTGTGCAGCCTCTCCTTCGGTCTGCAAAACTGCCCCGCCGCGCCACGCGGACAGGGCATTCTGCGTGCCGTACCAGATCAGAAAAGTCGCGCCACAATAGCGCATTGCGGTCTCGAACCACGGCATCGCAGAGGCCAGCGCCCCAAACCCCGCTATCCCGCCTGCGATCAGAACCGCGTCGGACACCGCGCACGTCAGGCAAACCCAGAACACATGCTGACGGCGCAGCCCCTGACGCAGTACGAATGCATTCTGCGCGCCGATAGCAAGGATCAGCGTCAGACTAAGGGCGTAGCCCGGAAGAAAAGAGGACAGCATAACGCGACTCCGTTGGTGTCTTTGCCTTGACTAGCCGCAGATAGGGACATTACTCAAATTAAAGATCGTAATGAAAGATTAGAAATTCTTTATGCCCATCGACCCCATACAGCTTGCCGCCCTGTCCGCAATCCTCAGACTGGGGAGTTTTGATGCGGCCGCCAGCAGCCTCAACGTTACCCCTTCAGCAATCTCCCAACGGCTCAAGGCATTGGAGGAACAGGTCGGGGCTGCCTTGGTCAACCGCAGCCAGCCCTGCACGGCCACACCGCTGGGCGCACGGCTGGCCAAACATGCCGAAGACGTAGCCTTGCTTGAGGCCGCCGCGCTCGGGGATATTCGAAAGGGGGGCACCCTACCCGCCCGCCTGACGCTTGCGGTACCTGCGGACAGTATCGCCACATGGTTGCTGCCTGCCCTCGCTGCGGTTCCAGACATGTTGTTTGATCTGCGTGTTGATGATCAGGATACGGCGGACGACTGGTTGAAACGCGGCGCTGTCAGTGCCGCAGTGACCGGCCACCACCGTGCAGTGGCGGGCTGCGATCTGCATCCTTTGGGTACGCTGCGCTACATTGCGACGGCCAGCCCGGATTTCTTCCAACGACATTTTGCAAAAGGTGTGACCGCCGAAAGCCTTGCCCGCGCGCCGATGCTGACCTTCACCCCCAAGGACCAGCTGCAAAATCGTTGGATCACCGCCAAAACCAGTGTTACCCTTCACCCCCCGTCGCACCAGATGCCGTCGACACATGCCTTTGTGGATGCGGCATTGAGCGGCATGGCATGGGGCATGAACCCGGAAACGCTGGTGCGCAGCCATCTGGCAAGCGGCAGGTTGATCGCGCTTGACGACGGCTTGCCGATGGATGTGCCGCTGTACTGGCAAATCACCCGCGTCATGGCCTCTGCACTGGCCCCGCTGACATTGGCCATCCTGAATTCCGCGAAGACACATTTACGCGCCCCGCAATGAATGATGTCACCCAACACACATCATGGTGATCTGCTATTTCCGCACTGGAAATACCGTGGCATCGCCCCTACATGCCACCCAGAGTTAGAGGAAAATCAAGATGTTCGGCAAACAACAAGCGATAGATGTCAGCGCACAGGAAATTTCAGTCATAGAGGCGGCGCTTCATACGCAGTCAAAAATTCTGAATGTGCAGGCTGGTGCCGGTGACGCGATGGCTGTGACGCAGCTGAACGAGGTCAAGCAGGTGCTGGCGCGTCTCGCGCAGCAAAAGCCGACAAAACTTGAGCCCACAGGGCGCATGGGATTTCCTTGGTGTGGTTTGTCGCGCATCACTGGTTGATAGACAGCTCAGGTCGCATATGAAAATGCCGCCCGATCGGGGCGGCATTTCTCGTTTCAGGGCAGTCGAATGCGCCGATCCCTACTCGTCGGAATCCTCGAACTGCTGCATCACCTCGTCCGAGGCTTCAAAATTCGTCGTGACACGCTGCACATCGTCGTCGTCTTCCAACGCATCCACAAGGCGCATCAGCTTTTGCAAACCCTCAAGGTCCATCTCTGTTGTGGTTGTGGGTTTCCACACCAGCTTGGTCGATTCTGACTCGCCCAATTCCGCCTCAAGCGCTGTGGCCACGTCATTCAGATCGGTATCCGCACACCAGATCACATGCCCGTCTTCCGAACTCTCGACATCTTCGGCACCTGCCTCGATCGCGGCCATCATCACTGTATCGTTGTCGCCCACTGCAGCGGGATATGTCACCTCGCCCTTGCGGTCGAACATAAAGCCGACGCTGCCCGTTTCCCCCAGATTGCCACCATTTTTTGAAAACGTCGAACGCACGGTCGATGCGGTGCGGTTCAGGTTGTCCGTCATCGTCTCGACAATCACCGCAACACCGTTCGGCCCATAGCCTTCATAACGGATCTCTTTGTAATCCTCGCCTTCGCCCGCAACCGACTTCTTGATCGCGCGGTCGATGTTATCCTTGGGCATCGACGCTGACTTGGCTTCCTTGACCGCCAAACGCAGACGCGGGTTCTTATCCGGATCAGGGTCGCCCATTTTGGCCGCAACGGTGATTTCCTTGCTGAACTTTGAAAACAGCTTGGCGCGGATTTTATCCTGACGCCCCTTGCGGTGCTGGATGTTTGCCCATTTGGAGTGGCCGGCCATGAGATACCTCGTCTGAGTTTACGCTTTGCGCCTCTATAGGCCAGCGCTGCTGGCGCGACAAGCGGGTGACACATATCCCCTTGCCCTGGTTGCAGATACAAAAGATGCTAGAAGAATGAGTACAGATCAAATCATCCTTTTCTCCCTCTTCGGCGCCGTGTTCGGCATGCTTTTATGGGGCAAGTTCCGATACGACATTGTCGCTTTTACCGCCCTGATGACCGGCGTTGTTCTGGGCGTTGTGCCCACAAAAGACGCCTTCAGCGGTTTCGGACACCCCGCCACATTGGTAGTCGCCCTGGTGCTGGTGGTATCGGCGGGGCTGGTTCGTTCCGGCGCGGTGCTGCTGATTACCCGCACAATGATAGACGCCTCACGCTCGCTTGGCGCGCATATCACGTTGATGGGCGCAATTGGCGGCATCCTGTCCGCCTTCATGAACAACGTCGCCGCCCTGGCCCTCTTGATGCCGGTCGACATCCAGACCGCGCGCAAAGCAGGCCGCGCACCGGGTCTAAGCCTGATGCCGCTCAGCTTTGCCACCATCCTTGGCGGCATGGTCACGCTGATCGGCACCCCCCCCAACATCATCATCGCGTCAATCCGGCAGGAATCATTGGGCGAACCCTTTCGCATGTTCGATTTCGCGCCGGTAGGCGGAATCGCCGCCATCGCCGGGCTGACCTTTGTGGCCCTGATTGGCTGGCGGCTGATCCCCGCCCGCGAAGATGCCGTGATCAGCACCGAAGACCTGTCACAATACATCGCCGAACTGGTGGTACCAGAAGGCAGCAAACACATCGGCAAACGGTTGGACGAACTGACGCCGATGGCCGACAGCGCCGATGTGGCCATCCTCGGCCTGATCCGCGACGGTAAACGCCGCTACGGGCAGTCGCGTTCGGTGGCGCTTCTGGCAGGGGATGCCCTGGTCCTCGAGGCAACGCCGGACGCTTTGGACGAGTTTCGCAGTACGCTCGATCTGGCGCTGGCCGATAGCGCCCGCGAAGAACACCTGAAGGCAGGCGGAGAAGGCGTTGAAATTATTGAAGTTGTCGTGACTGAGAACTCTCGGTTGAACGGCCGCACCGCGCTGTCGGTGGGGCTGGCATTGCGGCGACGCACCATCCTGCTGGGCATATCTCGTCAGGGCCGCAAAATCACATCACATTTACGCAGTACGCAATTGAAAGCAGGCGATATTCTGCTGTTGCTGGTACCCCGTGACACCGCCGCGGACGTCACCGAGTGGCTGGACGTGCTGCCCCTCGCAGATCGCGGTCTGGCAATAACCGAAAACGCCAAAGTCTGGCTGGCCATTGGCCTGTTTGGCACAGCTGTCATCGCTGCCAGCATCGGGCTGATCTACCTGCCCGTCGCTTTGGGGCTTGTGGTGATCGCCTATGTGCTTGCAAAAATCGTACCTCTTTCCGAGCTTTATACACATATCGAATGGCCGGTTGTTGTGCTTTTAGGATCAATGATCCCTCTAGGGGCAGCGCTTGAAACCTCAGGCGGCACCGAGTTGATCGCTGGTGCGCTGATCGGCCTTACCGATGGTATGGCCCCGTGGATCGTGCTGACTGTGTTGATGGTGGTCACCATGACCCTGTCTGATGTGCTCAACAACACCGCCACCACAATCGTCGCGGCCCCGGTCGGCATCCAGATGGCCCACAGCCTTGGTGTCTCGCCCGACCCCTTCCTGATGGCCGTGGCCGTGGCTGCCTCAAGCGCCTTCCTCACCCCAATCGGGCATAAGAACAATACGCTGATCCTTGGCCCCGGCGGCTATGGATTTGGCGATTACTGGCGCATGGGTCTGCCGCTGGAGATCATCGTAATCGCCGTCTCCATCCCCGCCATTCTGGTGTTCTGGCCACTCTGACGCCCGGCATCTCTGCTCTTTTTGGCCCTAAATACTGTCCGTACTCAGCCACAGGCACCCCGGCCCGCGATGACCCTAAAAAATCATCGGAATGACCGCACTCGCCAATACCGACATGCTCAGGTTCAGCGGCACGCCGATGCGCATAAAGTCGGTGAACTTGTATCCCCCCGGACCATAGACCAGCGTATTGGTTTGATACCCGATGGGCGTGGCAAAGGCACAGGAAGCGGCAATCATCACCGCCACAACCAGCGGGCGCGCGTCAATGCCCAGCGCGGCGGCAAGGCTGATGGCGATGGGTGTCATGATCACCGCCACCGCATTATTGGAAACGATTTCGGTCAACACTGTTGTCAGCAGGAAGACACAGAAAATCACCACGGTCAGCGGCAATGTGCCCAGCGTCGGCGCAATGGCATCTACCAGCATCGTAATCGCACCTGAATTCTGCAAGGCTGCGCCCACAGCCAACATCGAGAAAATTAACGCCAGCAACCGCCCGTCCACAAAGGAAAACGCCTCTTCCGCGTCGATGCAGCCGGTGACCAGCACCAGCGCCACAGCAATCACCGCCAACATCAGGATCGGCGCAACGTTTAGCGCGGCCAGAATCACAATGCCGATAAGAGCCGCAATCGCGATAGGCGCGTGGCCACGTCTATATGCCCGTGCCGAAGGATGGCTCACATCGACCATATCCATGTCCGCGGCCAGCCGCGCGATATCTTCCGCGGCCCCTTCCAGCAGCAGGGTATCGCCAACTTTAACAATCAATTCATCCAGTTGCAGGCCGATGTTCTGGTTACGCCGATGCACCGCGAGCGGATAAACCCCATACCGCCGCCGCAATCGCATTGACCCAAGCGACCGGCCCACCATCCGGCAGCCGGGTGTGATCAATACCTCCACCGTGCTGGTCTCGACGGCAGACAGTTGGTCGACACGCTTCAACTCTTTGGTGGCCTGAAGGCTCAGCAGTTCTGTCATTTCAGTACGCAACACCACACGGTCACCGATTTGCAAAGCGACGTCTTTAAGGTTGCGGCGCAAGGATTGGTCCCCGCGGACCACGTCGACAAGACGCACGCCCTCGCGCTTGAACAGCTTTACATCCAGCACCTCTCGCCCGATCAGGTTTGATTCCGGTGGAATAACGGCTTCGGTGAAAAACTTCATTTTCGACCGGTTCGACAGCATCGCCGCCATGCTGTCGCGGTCCGGCAATAGTTTGCGCCCGAACAGCGCCATATAGGTCAGCCCCCACGCACAGACCACCAATCCAATCGGCAGGATCTCGAATATCCCGAAAGGCTTCATCCCTTGAGACCGCGCCACCCCGTCCACCAGCAGGTTTGTCGAGGTCCCGATCAACGTCAGCGACCCGCCCATGATCGCTGCATAACTTAACGGGATCAGCAATTTGGAGGCTTTGGTGCCCAGCGTCTTACTCAACTGCACCACCACCGGGATCATCACAACCACCACCGGTGTATTGTTCATGATCGCGCTGGCCCCCATCACCGACAGGATTACCCCGACCACAGCTGTTTTGGGATGGGTACGGGCATATCGTTCAGCCAGTTGGGTCAACACGTCCAGCGCCCCAGTGCGCACCAGCGCCCCCATGACGATAAACATGGCCGCAATGGTCCATGGCGCCGAATTGGACAGCACCACACGGGCGTCCTCGTAGGGCAAGACGCCGCTGGCCAGCAGCACCGCCGCGGCACCAAGGGCGACAACTTCGGTCGGGAAAGTTTCACGCAGGAACATGATGAACATGACCGCGACCACCGTGAGCGCCAGCACCGCACTGCCGGTTTGGGAAAGGGAAAAAACGTCCATCAATGTTTCCTAATCACGGGACTACCGCCGTTCAACTTTCGCCCATTGGCAGGGTCTCTGCAAGCGTGGGGCGCGGTTGGACCAGATACATGCCGACAAACATCGCACCCAGCGCCAGCCAAATCGTCGTGGCATAGGCTTCACCCAGTATCAGCCACGCCCAGATCAGCCCGAAACCTGTCACCAGATAGCTTACCTGAACCGTAAACACCGCCCCCGCTCGCCCGGCCAGCCAGACATAGGCCGTATAGACAAAGGCGTGGATCACACAGGATCCAATCAACGCCAGTTGCGGCAGGGGCAATGGCATCTGCGGCCAAATCATCTGCCCTGTGAAAAACATCAGCGGTGTCACCATCACCAGCCCCGCCAGTGACGCGCCCAGCATCACCTGGAAAGCATCCAGCCCCTGCGTCCCCCATTTGGCGATGAAGTTTCCCTCGAAGGCATAAAACAGCGCTGTCAGCAGATAGATCAGGGCCCAGCCTGTGGGCACCGCCTGCCCCATTTCGACCGCGGGCGCGACGATCATCACGACCCCCAACAGCCCGAAACACAAGCCAGTGAACCGCCGCCAGCGAAACCCCTCACTGCCCAGCGCTAGCGCAATAACAAAAGCAAACATCGGGATCACACTCAGCAACAGGGACATGATGCCCGCCGGCAGATGCACCGCCGCACGATAGCTGATCGAATTGGGCAAAACCGCACCGATCAGCGCAAGGATCACATAAAGCCGCAGGGCGCGGGGTGTCAGCGGCAAAGGTATGCGGCGCAATCTGCACACCCCCGCCATCAACACAGCACCAATCGCGGTTTGCCAGAACAACAGGCCGAACGGGCCATAGCCGGTGCTGACCGCCAGCTTGGTCATCGGCTGCGTTGCCCCCCAGCCGGCGCCCATCAACACAAGACAACAGCTGAAAAACACAATCTCCCGGCGGGTCATCGGCGTGTCACGGGGTGCTGGATTGCAAGGCACCGCCGGTGCGAATGGGCAGAATGCGGGTGGCCTTGCCGGTCTTATCGTCGGTCTCGATGTAAACACCCGACAGGGTCGCTTCACCATTGGCAGGGGTAAAACGCTCCTTCGGCATACCGGTGATGAAACGGCGCAGCGGTTCGGTTTTCTCCATGCCGATTACCGAATGGTAATCGCCGCACATCCCCGCATCCGACAGATAGGCCGTGCCCCGTGGCAGGATCATCGCGTCCGACGTGGGCACATGGGTGTGCGTCCCCACGACCAGCGATGCCCTGCCGTCGCACCAATGCCCCGTCGCCATCTTCTCGGAAGTGGCTTCACAATGTATGTCGACAATAATGGCCGACGCCATACCGCCCAAAGGATGGGTTTTCAGCACCGCATCCAGGGCAGAAAACGGATCGTCAAACGGACGTTTCATAAACACCTGCCCCAGGGCCTGGGCAACCAGAACCTTGCGCCCGTTCTTGGTGGTAAACAGCCGTGCGCCCTTGCCCGGTGCCGTCTTGGAGAAATTCAGCGGGCGCACGATGCGCGGCTCCTGTTCGATAAAACTCAGCATGTCTTTCTGGTCAAAGGCATGGTCGCCCAAAGTCAGACAGTCGGCCCCCGCATCCAGCAGGACTTTGGCATGTGCGCCAGACAGCCCCATGCCGCCGGTTGCGTTTTCGCCGTTCACAACGACAAAGTCGAGCTTCCACTCCGCACGCAACCGCGCGAGATTTTCGATAATCGCGCGCCGGCCCGCGCGGCCCATGACATCGCCTAAAAACAGTATTTTCATGCGCCGAGAGCTAATGCCTCCCCGTTGTCGCGGCAAGACCTGTTTTCACCGTCGCTTTGAACGCGGTGGCGCACAGTCAAATCCGGCTTGGCAGGCCTTCCCAATAGGCGCTACCGCAAGAATAGTCGTATTGATCTTTCGCCATAATCTGACGCGACCGCGCCTCTTTCATGTCCTCCGCCGCACGTTTGCCCAACTTTCTCGAACAGGACTCCGCTTCGGAAAATTGTTTGGTCAGCTCCTCGAAAATATCCAACCGGTCCAGACCCGAGACTGGATTGAGGGCAGGTATTACTGGTCGATCTCGATCACACCCAGTTCTGTCACGATCAAATCCAGCGGCTGATCGGTCTCCTCCAACGGCAAATCATCAACTTCCTGCCCTGCAAAAGCAAATCCGATGGCCAGCGTTGGCCGCTTGGCCCGCAGCATCTCAAGCGTGCGGTCATAAAAACCGCCGCCATACCCCAGGCGCCCGCCCGTTTTGTTAAACGCCAGCAATGGTACGATCAGGATTTCGGGTTCGAAAAACCGAGGCGTTTCGGGGATCATCGCCCCGAAAGCCCCCGCAACCATCACGCTATCGGGCCCCCACTCGGCAAACTTCAGCGGTTGTCCGGCGGCTTCGATCACCGGCACACCAACAACGCCATGGGCAGTGGCTTCTGCCATGGCAGGGGTCGGATCAATTTCTGTGCGGATCGGCATAAAGCCCGACAGTGCAACACCGCGATACCCCGCGAGAACCTCACTCAGGTAACCGGATTGTGCAGCATTTGCGTTTTCAAACAATGGCTTGCGCCGCGCAAATGCCGCCTTGCGCGCCGCCGCCTTGATCTCGGCCAGATCCCTCACAACAGCACCGCTGCCGCCAATCCAAGAAACGCGAAGAAGCCCACAACATCCGTCACCGTTGTCACAAAAGCCCCCGAGGCAAGCGCCGGATCTACACCGACGCGTTCCAGCAGGATCGGAATGCCGGTCCCCGCAAACCCTGCGACCACCATGTTGATCACCATTGCCGCCGCGATGACCAGTCCCAATGCCGGAGAGCCGAACCAGATCAACCCGACAACCCCCATCGTCACAGCAAAGATTGCACCGTTAATCAATCCCACCAGACATTCCCGCCGGATCACCCGCCAGACGTTTGAGCCGGTAAGGTCCTTGGTTGCAATGGCACGTACTGCCACCGTCAGGCTTTGCGTCCCCGCGTTGCCGCCCATGGACGCGACAATCGGCATCAGCACGGCCAGTGCCACGATCTGGGCAATCGCCACCTCGAACTGCGAAATCACCATCGACGCGGCAATTGCCGTGACCAGATTGACCGCCAGCCATGGCAGGCGCTGTTTGGTTGTTTCTATCACACGGTCGGACAGAGAACTTTCCCCCACACCGGCAAGGCGCAAGATGTCTTCCTCGTGTTCATCGTCCAAAACTGCCATCGCGTCATCAATAGTGATCATCCCGATCAAGCGCCCCTCGTCATCGACAACCGGCGCGGAAATCAGGTGGTACTGGTTGAACGCATAGGCCACATCGCCTTCGTCCTGCATCGCGGGAATGATCTGAAAGGTTTCTTCCAGCAAATCCCGCAGGGCCGTTGTCCGTTTTGACCGCATCAGCTTGCCCAGCGTGACCTGCCCGACGGGGTGCAAGCGCGGGTCGACCATCACGATATGGTAAAACTGATCCGGCAAATCCTCTTCCGGCGTGTTGCGCAGATTGTCGATCGCCTGTCCTACTGTCCAATGTTCGGGCGCCATGACAACTTCGCGCTGCATCAACCGCCCGGCGGAATAGTCGGGCCAGGACAGCGCCTTTTCCACCGCCTCGCGGTCGGCGGTTTCCAGCACCTCGAGAATCGCTTCTTGCTGCGCGTCCTCAAGGTCTTCGATCAGATCGACAACATCATCGCTGTCCAGCTCGCGCACGGCTTGGGACAAGACCTGCGGCGTCAGGATCGCAATCACGTCTTCACGGATAGATTCGTCCAGCTCCGACAGGATTTCGCCGTCGAACTCCATGTCATATAGCAGGATCAGGCGGCTTCGGTCGAAGGCGCTGATTTGTTCCAAAAGGTCAGCGATATCAGCCGCATGCATCGGCTCCATCAATTCGATCAAGCGGGCACGGTCGTCAATTTCTACGGCGTATAGAACAGAGGCGACCGTTTTCGGACCCAACTGGTAATTCTGAGACTCTTCTTCTTCAGCGGAGCTTGCGGTTTCTTCTACTTGGTCCAACATCGCATATACCTCCGGGTGTTTGCGCGACCATAGGCAAGGCCCCCTGTAGAGACAATGCCACAAAGGCAGCAGTTCCCATTGTCGCCCCTCGCCCAGGCACGTAAGATTACCGCATGACAGAAATGACCCTATTGACCGGCCCCACCCTGCGCTTTGACGGCAATCCGATGGCGGAACCGTGGGAAAATGTGGTCCGCATCGACAGTGATGGGGCGGTATTGCTGGCCGCTGGCGTGATCAGTGCTGTTGGCACCGCGTCAGAGCTGCGGCGGGCACATCCGCAGGTGACTGAAGTGCGCTATGGCGCGGACCATTTGATTTGTCCGGGGTTTGTCGATGCCCATGTGCATTATCCGCAAACCGCTATCATTGCATCATGGGGCAAGCGGTTGATTGACTGGCTCAACGATTATACCTTCCCCGAGGAAATGCGCCTATCAGACGCGGCATATGCGCAAGAGGTCGCCACCCGCTATCTGGATCTGACCCGCGCCCATGGCACCACAACTGTGGCCAGTTATTGTACGATCCACCCGCATTCTGTGGATGCCTTGTTCGAAGTGGCGGCAGACCGTAATCAACGCATCGTCGCGGGCAAGACCTGTATGGATCGCAATGCGCCAGATGGGCTGCGTGATACGGCACAGAACGCATATGATGACAGCAAAGCCCTGATTGCGCGCTGGCACGGCAAGGGCCGGGCGACCTATGCGATTACGCCACGGTTTTCCCCGACCTCGACACCGGAACAACTGGCGGCACTGGGCGCTTTATGGGGTGAAAACCCAGATTGCCTGATGCAAACCCATCTGAGCGAACAGACCGACGAGGTCGCATGGGTACGTGATTTGCATCCCCAGGCACGGGATTACCTGGATACCTACGAGGCTCATGGCCTGATCGGAGACCGCGCGGTCTACGGCCATGCCATTTATCTCGAGCCCCGCGAAATTGACCGGATCAGCGAAACCGGCGCAGCGCTGGTGCATTGCCCGACGTCGAATACTTTTATCGGATCGGGCCTGTTCGACATGGCAGGGCTTGCCGCCCGAAACATCCCCGTTGGACTGGCCACAGATACCGGTGGCGGATCGTCGTTTTCGATGTTGCGCACGATGGCCGCAGCCTATGAGATCGGCCAGCTGCGCGGGACGCCCTTGCATGCGGCACAGCTGATCTGGCTGGCAACGGCAGGGTCGGCGGGCAGCCTGCATCTGGGTGACAAAATTGGGTCAGTGTCAGCTGGATACGAGGCCGACCTGACGGTACTAAATCTGTCTTCGACCCCAGCCATCGCGCAACGCCAAGCCCAAGCGCGGGATCACTGGGACAGCCTGTTTGCCACCATCATGATGGGGGATGACCGGGCTGTGGCGGATGTCTGGATTGCGGGCACGCGCCAGACCTAAACGCTTTCCATCAACTCTCGTGCCATGGCGTTCTGCCGTGCCACCACCGCGCCCAGATCAACCGTCGTCACTTGCCCGTCGCGCACGATCTGGCGCCCCTCGACAAACAAGTCGCGCACTGTGGTCGGCCCTGCAAGCAGCATCGCTGCCGGATCCCAAGATCCAGCCGCTTCAATCCCGCTGACGTCCCAAACCGCGATATCCGCGCGTTTGCCAACCGCAAGCCGCCCGCAATCGGGCCGCCCCAGCATATCGGCCCCGCCACGTGTGGCTATCTCAAGCGCCTCTCGCGCGCTCATCGCATCCGCTCCGTTTGCAACCCGTTGCAAGAGCATGGCCATGCGTGCCTCTGCCACCAGATTACCCGCATCATTGCTGGCAGAACCGTCCACGCCCAAACCGACAGGCACCCCTGCATTCCGCAGGGCACGGACCGGCGCAATGCCGGACCCAAGGCGGCAATTGGAACAGGGGCAATGTGCCACGCCTGTGCCGGTTTGAGCGAAAAGCGCGATTTCAGAGGCGTCCAGCTTGACACAATGGGCATGCCAGACGTCGCGCCCCACCCAACCAAGGCTTTCGGCATATTCGCCGGGGCGGCAGCCGAAGGTTTCAAGCGAATAGGCGATATCCTCTTCGTTTTCCGCCAGATGGGTGTGCATCATCACGCCCTTGTCTCGTGCCAGCACAGCAGTTTCACGCATCAAGTCACGGGTAACCGAAAACGGCGAACACGGGGCCAGCCCGACACGACACATCGCCCCTTCGGACGGATCGTGAAAGCCGTCCACCAGCCGTATACAATCCTCAAGAATTGCGGCCTCGTCCTCGACCAGACTGTCCGGCGGCAACCCGCCTGCAGTTTCGCCAATACTCATGGACCCGCGCGTCGGATGAAAACGCAGCCCCAGTTCTGCCGCAGCATGGATCGTGTCTTCCAAACACGCCCCATTTGGATAGAGGTACAGATGATCGGTGCTAAGTGTGCAGCCAGACAGGGCCAGTTCGGCAAGGCCGACCTGGGCCGAGACATAGATATGATCCGGCGTCATCCGCGCCCAGATCGAGTAGAGCGTTTTGAGCCAACCAAACAGCAAGGCATCCTGCCCCTTCGGCACGGCGCGGGTAAGGCTTTGATAAAGGTGATGGTGGGTATTGACCAAACCGGGCGTCAGAACGCAACCCGAGGCGTCGATCACTGTGCCATCGCTTTGCAACCCGTGACCGATTTCGGTGACAACACCGGCCCGCAGCCGCAGGTCAGCCCCCCTTACCTCGCGGCGGGTGTCGTCCATGGTAACGATGACATCCGCATTGCGGATCAGAGTTTCAGACATACAGGGCACCTCTCCAGTGATAGCCCATCTCAAAAACTCGCAACGCGCAGACGGAAAACGGGAAAGAGCCTGCGCCAGAATATTCTAGTACAAGTTGTTAATTGAGGTCAATATTCAGACAACACATCCAGCGCTTGGGCGTGGATTTCACGGTTTGCAGCCGCCAGCGCACGCCCGCCTTCGTGGACAGGGCCGCCGCGCCAGTCGGTGACAATTCCGCCAGCCGCTTCAACGACCGCGATCGGTGCCTGAATATCATATGATTGCAACCCCGCCTCGATCACCAGATCAACCTGACCGGCCGCCAAAAGGGCATATCCGTAGCAGTCCATTCCATAACGTGTCAGCTGCGCCTTTCCGGCAACAGCGTGAAACCCGTCGTGATCCCCCTGCCCCCCGACTTCGGGAAAGGTGGTTAGAATGGTGGCTTTGCTCAGATCACGCGGGGCACAGGTGCGCAGTTTATGCTGTCCCATGGGGCCCGTCATGACCGCCCCGTCAGGCGCTCCTTCAAACCGTTCACCGATATAGGGTTGGTCGATAATGCCATAAAACGGGCCATCCACATTCGAAAGCGCGATCAAAACACCCCATGTCGGGGTGCCACTGACAAAACCGCGGGTGCCGTCGATCGGGTCCAGCACCCATGTCAGACCAGAGGTGCCGGTTTTAGGGCCAAATTCCTCACCCAGTATCGCGTCGTTTGGACGGTGCTGGGCCAAGATCTGCCGCATGGCCTCTTCTGCGGCCCGGTCTGCCACGGTCACCGGATCATACCCTTCGGCCAGCTTGCTTTGCGTATCCAGATCCGTGCTGCGAAAATACGGCAGGATCACGGAACGCGCCGCATCGGCCATTAAATGGGCAACGCGCCGCACATCAGCGTCAAAGGAAGGGTGTGTCATCAGAAGGTTTGTCTAAGTCAGTTTTGGGCTAAGCCACATCGCTCAGCACGCGGGCCAATTCGAAAAGGCGGCGGCGCTGATCTTCGGGAATGGAATAGTAAGAGCGGATAAGGTCCATTGCTTCCTTGTCGCCCAGCAAATCCGCCGGGACGTTTTCCACCCCTTCTTGCGCCTGCTCTTCCGCTGTCTTGATGCCGTCAAAGAAAAACGACACGTCAACGTCAAGGGCATCTGCAATATCCCAAAGCCGCGATGCGCTGACCCTGTTGGCGCCGGTTTCGTATTTCTGGATTTGTTGAAACTTGATACCCACCAGTTCTGCAAGCCGTTGCTGGGTCATTCCGGTAAGCCATCTGCGCTGCCTGATTTTCTGACCAACATGTACATCGACTTTATGGGGCATTCATCTCAACCTTCTCAATCTTCACTGACGCTCACGAAATCGTGAGCGAGAACAGTCTTTATTACAACACCGACTCTATTCTACCATGTACGATCAGTTTACAATGCATCGTCGCGCTTGCAATTCAAATTGTAGCAGATCATGCAATGCGCATAGGCTTCGCGACTGTCTAGCGTTTTATTGCCAAAACGACACCAATTTTACTCCGCGTTATTTGAGACGTCCTGTGCAGCAATGCACAGTGAAGGCATTTAACCGAAGTCTCCTATGCCTTGATCTTAGACGATAATATGCACTCATAGGTAGAGCCTCGACCAAGCAACAGGGATTAAAATCACCCCCTGACCGGCCTTACGTGTTCCGTTGCGCCCCCATCGGCCATATACCGCCGATGGAAGCCGTCAACCGGGCAACCCACTGGGTCAAACGGCCCGCAAACGCTGGGGTGCAGTACCCGAAAACGCCTGCCGCAGCAGATCGACAAGCGTGTTGTGCACCTCTCCGGTGCCCTCCGCCCGGCCATAAAGGTTGATTTGCTGGACCGGCAGCGCCGGCAAGGCCCCACCGTGGTCAACCACTTCCAGATAGGGCGGCTGCGTCCCCTCGATCATCGCGCAGACAGCAAGATCGGCGCTGGCGGCTGCCTCGATTGTCCGGTCGCTTTCCGTATCTACCGTCATTTCCCATGCGATCCCCGCCGCATCCAAGGCCACGGCGACCTGCGCGCGAAAGACGCAATGCCGGCAAAACGCCAGCGGCAGGGGGCGCGCACGCCATGCGGTGCCACCCGGGGCGCCAACCCAGACCAAAGGCTTATGCGCCAGGGCTTCGCCGCCCTGATCGACACCGGTTTCCGTGGTCACAATCACGTCGCACTCGCCTTTGGCAAACTGGTCCTTCAAAGTACGGGTATAAGAGGCTTCAAGCTGCACCTTGACCCGTGGAAACGCGGCGTGGAACTGTTTCAGTACATGCGGCACTGCCGGGTAAACGACATCATGCGGAACACCCAGCTTGATCTGGCCTTCATAGGTATGATGCGTCAGCTTGCTGATCACCTCGTCATTCAACGCAACCATCCGGCGTGCATAGGTCAAAAGCTGTTCACCCGACGCAGTTAACCCGATGGTCCGCCCGCTGCGGTCCAATAATGACAGGTCCAGCATTTCTTCAAGCCGTTTAAGCTGCATTGAAACGGCCGACTGTGTGAGGTGCAAGAAACCCGCAGCCCGTGTGACACCGCCTGAATCCGCGACCGCCACGAAAGAGCGCAGCGTCGTGATGTCGAGATTTCTCATATATCAACCCTTGTGATGAAAGCTATAACAAACATTCGTTTTCATTATTGACCAAGACTGTGCATATATCAAGCATCGAAATGAAAGCGGTGAACACATCACACAAACTGAAAGGTCATACCATGTTCTCATCTTCTTCCGCCCTTGCCCGCCCTGTTGCCTCCTGCCCTTCCAATCCGGGTCTGGTCGCACGTATTTTCGCTGCCATCGCACTCTTGCGGAGCCGCAGGCAGCTTGCGGACCTTGATCAGCACCGGCTGGACGACCTTGGCATCAGCGCAAAAGCCGCCCAAGCCGAAGCAAACCGCCCAATCTGGGATGTCCCCGCACATTGGGTCAAATAATCTGAAAACTCTGCACTCAAACGCGGGTTATCCCTTGTAATGTGAGCAGCAACTTCCGATATTTAGGGCAATACAACGCCACGTCCGTTGCGTGGCTTCTAACCCTTTGCCAATTGGAGGATTCTAATGGCTGACGTGAATACAATCCGGAGCACAGCCGGAGCCCGCGCCGCCGACATCGATGCGGGGCTGCGCGCCCACATGAACAAAGTGTACAGCACCATGTCCATCGGGATGCTGATCACATTCGCCGCTGCCTGGGCGCTGGCCGGACTTGCGGTCACCACCGACCCGGCCGGGGCTTCTGCTCAATTGAGCGCTGACAAATACCTGACCGGCCTAGGTTACGCCCTTTATGCCTCGCCGCTTAAATGGGTTGTTATGTTTGCGCCACTGGCCTTTGTCTTCGGCCTTGGTGCTGCGATCAACAAGATGTCTGCTGCCACTGCGCAAACGGTATTTTACCTCTTTGCCGCTGTTATGGGTGTATCGATCAGCTCGATCTTCCTGATTTATACAGATAACTCCATCGCGCAGGTGTTTCTGGTAACCTCGATCGCTTTTGCGGCACTGTCGCTTTACGGCTATACCACAAAAAAGGATATTTCCGGTTGGGGCAGCTTCCTGATTATGGGTGTTGTGGGCCTGATCGTAGCATCCATCGTCAATATCTTCTTGCAGTCCGGTGCCATGATGTTCGCCATCTCTGCCATCGGTGTGCTGATCTTTGCCGGTCTGACCGCCTATGACACGCAGCGGATCAAAACCGACTATATCTCCCATGCGCATCACGGCGACACTGAGTGGCTGGGTAAAGCGGCCATCATGGGCGCGTTGAGCCTTTATCTGAACTTTATCAACATGTTCATGATGCTGCTGCAGCTTTTTGGCAATCGCGAATAAGCGACGATCGCTTGAACGTTTCAAAAGGCCGGTCCAACGTGGACCGGCCTTTTTCATTTGCGGAGAGATAAGATGCTGGAACTGCGCCCCAATTGCGAGATGTGTGACTGTGACCTATCGCCAGAGTCCACGAAGGCCCGCATCTGTAGCTATGAATGCACCTACTGCGCGACCTGCGTTGATACTGTTTTGCACAACGTCTGCCCCAATTGCGCCGGTGGCTTTGTCCCGCGCCCGATCCGCCCGGCAACAGCGCGCCGCACCGGCACCAGCCGCCTGCATCAAACGCCAAGTGACAAGCGGCGCAAGCTGAAACAAGACATGGATGATATCAACGCGCTGGTTGCCGCGACCAAAGATATTCCGCCAGAGCAGCGTTAATGCAGCGGCGTTAGGGCAGCCGGTCCAGCCACGCCTGTACCTCACGCGGATTGCGCAGATGCACCACATCCAACCTGTCATCGGCATTTGCGATCAATTTGACAATCTTCTGCCGCGCGTCATGTCGGGACTGCCAGATAAACCTGTAGAACGTCAGTGTTTCCGGGTGCAGCCGCTCCACACAGCCCTGTGGAAGATCAGGCCGCGCCTTGCCCAGATAGCGGAACAGGCGTTTCGTCACCCGCCACAAACGCAGCCCCACCGGCAGGTCCAGCCAGATCAGTATATCCGCCCGTTCCATCCGGCTGCCATAGGTCACGGACATGCCGCCCTCGAACACCCATCTGTCTTGTTCTTCCACCGCCTGCACCATGGGAAGTTTCTCGGCCATTGGGCGTTCGACCCAGTTTTCCTGCCAATGGATCTGGTCCATATGAAATACTGGCAGCCCCAAACGCGGCCCAAGAATGCGCGCCAGAGTGGATTTGCCGGACCCTGGCCCGCCGACGATCATCACACGCTTCATTGATACCCGTGCCCCCTAAACGCAAAAAGCCGCGCAAACTGCGCGGCCCTGCCTACCGAAGAAGGCAAATCTTACTTGATCTTGCCTTCTTTGTATTCAACGTGCTTGCGCGCAACGGGGTCGTATTTACGAATGACCATTTTTTCGGTCATGGTGCGTGCGTTTTTCTTGGTAACGTAAAAGTGGCCTGTGCCCGCGGACGAGTTCAGACGGATTTTGATCGTGGTTGGCTTCGCCATGATAGTCTCTCCTGCTGCACCGCCACTCTCTAGGGGATGCGTGAATTCTGAGCTTTGGCTTTTAACCGGATGGGGGTCCGAGTCAACAGCAAAAGGCCCGCTTGCCCGAAGGTTTGCGCCCTCTCGACGGGGAACGGAAATTTTTGAAATTTCCGGACCGTTTTCTTTTAAAGAAAACCCGCCCGATAGTCACACGCGGAAGACCTGTAAGCCGGATTTTGTCCCCCTCGGACCAAAGCCCGAAGATAGATGATCATTCCTCTGACCGCGGTGTTGCCACTGCGGCTATAGCTGCCAACCCGGACCTGCTGGGGCAAAAGCAGCCCTGTCGCAACCCGAAGGCTTGGCGACGCGCGGTCCCTATTTGGCATTGCTCCTGGTGGGGCTTGCCGTCACCGTCGCTGTTGCCAGAGACGTGGTGGGCTCTTACCCCACCGTTTCACCCTTACCCTGAGTGGTTTCGGTTGCCCGACCTGTTCATAGGCGGTTTGTTTTCTGTGGCGCTGTCCGTCGGGTTACCCCGCCCGGGCGTTACCCGGCACCGTTGCTTTTTGGAGTCCGGACTTTCCTCGACAACATTGCTGTCACCGCGATCATCCAGCCTTCCGCGTGTGGAGCGGGGGTATCGTGTGAACACATATGTCGTCAATGCAGCAATTGGAGCGCCGCAGTATTTAAGGCCAAAAAGAGGTGGGCTTTAGGGAAACGGCAGAGTGTAATCCGCAGACGTGAGCGGGCCATGCCGCCAAGGCGCCGTGCGCAGGCGGGTTGCCGCCAGAAGTGTCTCGAAGGGGGTGTCCTGCGGATACCCTGCAGCTTGGGCGCAGGTTGTGAAGCTGTGCAGGTCAATGGTTTTCGGCGCTTGTGCCGTGAGCCGTGCCGCGAGGCCTTGACGCGTCAGACGTGCCCAATCAAAATGCGGCCCGGGATCGCATTTACGGCCCGGTGCCATATCCGAATGACCGATCACGCCGCTTGCGGAAATAGACCAGCGCGTCATGATCCCGCGCAGCAGATGTTCCAAGGCTGCCATTTGAGGCTCCGGGAAGGGATGGGTACCCAGGTTGTCCAGCTCGATCCCGATCGAGCGCGAATTTATGTCATCCTGCCCCTGCCATGATCCGGCGCCCGCATGCCATGCGCGGTCTTCTTCGGGCACCATCTGGGTTAGCGCGCCACAGCTTGAAACGAGGTAATGCGCCGAGACTTCGGTTTGTGGATCACATAGCCGCGCAAGGGCAACTTCTGGGCCGTCCATCGCGGTAAAGTGGATCACCACCATCGAAGGGGTCAAGCCGTCACGGCGCGGTCCGCAATTAGGCGACGGGCGCTTGGTAATTTGATGCGATGTGCCCGGCACGTCCTAGCCTTGCTGGGTTGCCTTGCGGTAGGGTGCCGGATCCCAGCGACAGGCATAGCCGTCACCGTCGGGGTCCATCCCTTTGCGGTCCTTCTCGGGGCCGCCCCGCATCAGGAATTCCAGCTGGGCCTCGTCCGATGTCGCGAACTCGGCGCAGGCGCGGTCGAACTTCGCCTGTTTGTTAAACCCTGAACGGCGATACCGCGCTGTGCCGCGCGGGTGCGAGGTTTGCAGTGCATAGGCCACCACATTGGGTCCGGACCCTTCGCGGCTGGGCAGGGCTTCGGGCTGGATCACCTGATATTGTGACCGGTTGGCGGCAAGTCGGGCCGCGTCCGCATCAATGCTGCGCTGGCCTGATACCGCGTCAAAGTTGTTCTCGTTCGAGATGCCTGCCGCATTCAGCACCGGAGCCGGATTTGACGGGCTGGCGTTCAACGGTGCCACGCCGGAGTTGGTCGCAGCTTCATTTCCCAGACCACCCGGGCGTGTGGCCTCAAGAATGCGCGTGGTTTCAGCCGCTGTTGCCTCGGCTGACCCGCTTGCCGGTGGTGCACCAAGCGGCACCGCGGATACAGAGACAGGCGCAGGCACGCCTGCCAAAGCCGCGTCGCGCTGCGCACGTTGCGCATTATACTGATTGTCAAAACCGACACCGCGACCGGATTCCGGGATCGAAGGCTGACAGGCAGCAAGGGTCACGCCAGCGGCGAGAACGAGGAAACTACGTGCGATCATGGGTCCTGCTTTGTCATTTTGACGCTATTATTGCAGCGGTTTTACCACCATTTTTCCGGCTTGGCTACAAATCCTGCCGCCCGTTCCAGCGCATAGGCGGAGGACAGCAAATCGGCCTCTTCCCAAGGGCGGCCGATCAATTGCAGCGCCATCGGCAAACCCTGGCGGTCTGTCCCTGTTGGCACAGCGATGCCGGGCAATCCGGCAAGGTTCACAGTGACGGTGAACACATCGTTCAGATACATCTGTACCGGATCAGCATCCGCCATTTCACCAAGACCAAAGGCAGCCGATGGGGTGGCCGGCGTAAGAATGCTGTCGATGCCTTGGGCAAAGACGTTTTCAAAGTCGCGCTTGATCAAAGTGCGCACCTTGCGGGCGCGGTTGTAATAGGCATCATAGAAACCCGCCGACAGAACATAGGTGCCGATCATCACGCGGCGCTGCACCTCGGGGCCAAAACCTTCGGCGCGGGTTTTCTCGTACATTTCTGTAATGCCGTCACCGTGGTCCAGTTTCGCCCGGTGGCCATAGCGCACACCGTCATAACGCGCGAGATTGCTTGACGCTTCGGCGGGGGCGATGACGTAATAGGCGGGCAGCGCGTATTTGGTATGCGGCAGAGAAATATCAACGATCTCGGCGCCTGCATCCTTCATCATTGCGATGCCGTCCTGCCAAAGGGTTTCGATCTCCTCGGGCATGCCCTCCATCCGGTATTCTTTTGGAATGCCGATTTTCTTGCCGCGCACATCCCCTGTCAGGGCCGCTTCGAAATTCGGCACGGCCAAGTCAGCCGAGGTCGAATCCTTGGCGTCATAGCTGCACATGGCTTCAAGCATGATCGCCGCGTCGCGCACGGATTTGGTCATCGGGCCCGCCTGATCCAGGGAGGACGCAAAGGCCACAACGCCCCAGCGCGAACACCGGCCATAGGTCGGCTTGATGCCGGTAGTCCCGGTAAAGGCAGCGGGCTGGCGGATCGAACCGCCCGTATCGGTGCCGGTTGCCGCAAGGCAGAGGTCTGCCGCCACAGCCGAAGCCGAACCACCGGAAGATCCCCCTGGCGTCAGGGCCGCATCATCATTGCCGCGCCGCCACGGGTTCACCGCATTGCCATACACGGATGTTTCGTTGGAGGAGCCCATGGCGAATTCGTCCATGTTCAGCTTGCCCAGCATCACCGCACCTGCGTCAAACAGGTTCTGGCTGACGGTGCTTTCGTACTCTGGCAGGAATCCTTCAAGGATGCGCGAACCGGCCTGCGACGGCACACCTTTGGTACAAAACAAATCCTTAATGCCGATCGGCAAACCGCACATGGCGGGCGCATCACCGTTTTTCAGGCGGGCATCAGCATTGGCCGCCTGTTCCATCGCAATCTCGGGTGTGTGATGTACAAAAGCGTTCAACGCCCCTGCCCCGTCGATGGCTTTCAAGCAAGCTTCGGTCAGCTCTTTCGAGGTTGTTTCACCAGCACGCAGTGCATCGCGGGCTTCTGCCAACCCCAATTTGTTCAGATCAGTCATTACTCAACCACCTTTGGCACGGCAAAAAAACCTTCGCGCGCATCTGGCGCATTTTTCAGCACTTTGTCTTGCTGGTTCCCGTCGGTCACCTTGTCTTCACGGCGCTTCAACCGCTGCGGCGTGACAGATGTCATCGGTTCGATGCCGTCGACATCGACTTCGCTCAACTGTTCGATGAACCCCAAAATCCCGTTGAATTCCTGTGCCAAAGCAGGAAGCGCATCCGGCTCCACCTTGATCCGGGCCAGTTTTGCCACGCGCGCGGCGGTGTTTTCATCAATGGACATGGGGCTTCCCTTGCAGCGATCTCATTTTCCTTGCCAATACCGTCCCAAGCGCGCCCTCGCAAGGGGAGGCTGGCGCTTGCAGGCAAAGACGTTAAGATCAGGCGAAATCAACAGGGGGATCATATGAAAATCATCTGGCTTGGCCACGGCTCGTTCCGTTTCGAAATCGAAGATCAAGTGGTGCTGGTCGACCCGTGGCTGAACGGCAACCCGATGATGCCGGAAGATCAACACGCAGCGGCAGTCGCGGGGGCCACGCATATTCTGGTGACCCACGCGCATTTCGACCACATTACAGATGTCGTCGCGATTTCCAAAGACACCGGCGCACCCGTGTCCGGAATGTACGAACTTGCGCAATTCCTTGCGGCCCAAGGGGCGGTCGAGGGTCAGGCCTTTAATATGGGCGGCACCATTGCGATTGGCGACAAGGTCACGGCCAGCATGGTGCCCGCCTCGCATTCCTCGTCTGCTGACGTGGGCAGCACGCGTCGCTATATGGGCACCGAAAGCGGTTTCATCCTGCGCGGTGAAGCGCATACGGTCTATATCTCGGGCGACACCGGCATCATGTCCGATATGGACTGGATCGGGGATTTTTACAAACCCGACATCGGTATCCTGTCTGCCGGTGGCTACTATACCATGGGCATGGCCGAAGCCGCCTATGCCGCCAAACGCTATTTCGATTTCAAGACCGTGATCCCCTGCCACTACCGTACCTTCGACGCGCTTGAACAATCCGCGAAGGTTCTGGCTGATGGCCTGCCGGGCGTAAATGTCATAGAACCGCAAGTTCTGGAGGCAATCGAGGTTTAGTCGCCTCTTTTAGCTGCGAAAAATGCCTTCAGCATCGCTTCGGATGCCGTGGCGTCGATCCCGTCGTACACCTCTGGAGTGTGATGGCATTGCGGATGGGAAAACACCCGTGCGCCCTGCGCCACACCGCCCGATTTGGGATCACCCGCGCCGTAATACAAACGTGAAATCCGTGTGGCAGCGATGGCTGCCGCACACATGGCGCAGGGTTCAAGCGTGACATACAGTGCATGATCCGGCAGCCGCTCCGAACCGAGCGCGGCACAGGCCGCACGGATCGCCAGCACTTCTGCATGGGCTGTTGGATCATGCAATTCGCGGGTCCGGTTACCCGCCTGCGCAACAACCTCGCCCGCCGGGTTCACAACAACCGCACCCACGGGCACTTCACCGCGCCCACCCGCGGCCTCTGCCTCCCGCAGGGCGACATCCATGTAAGATCGAAATACCATTCGCCCACAGGACCGCAAACCACGCCCTTTCGCAAGTCCATCAAAGGCGCTAAGGCAGGCATATGAATGACACACCCAACACCGACACGCCCAAAGGCGACCGCATCGCCAAAGTTCTGTCCCGCGCCGGCGTTGCCTCGCGCCGAGAAGCCGAACGGATGATCGAAGCCGGCCGCGTCAGCGTCAACGGATCGCAGATCACCTCGCCCGCGCTCAACGTGACCGATACCGACCGGATCACTGTGGACGGTAAACCGCTGTCCGAACCGGAACCGCCGCGCATGTGGCTTTATCACAAGCCCACAGGCCTTGTGACCACCACGCGTGACGAAAAAGGGCGCGGCACGATCTATGATGATTTGCCTGCGGATATGCCACGGGTGATGAGCGTCGGACGGCTTGACCTCAACTCCGAAGGCTTGCTGTTGCTGACCAATGACGGGGGGATCAAGCGCCAGTTGGAGCTGCCCAGCACCGGTTGGCTGCGCCGCTATCGCGTGCGGGTGAACGGGCGCCCCTCGGACGAAGCACTGGAACCGCTGCGCAAGGGGATCACCATTGACGGTGAACGGTTTTTGCCAATGACCGTCACGCTGGACCGCCAGCAAGGCGCCAACGCATGGCTGACCATCGGCCTGCGCGAAGGAAAAAACCGCGAAATCCGCCGCGCGATGGAAGCGGTAAACCTATCGGTGAACCGTCTGATCCGCATCAGCTACGGCCCTTTCCAGCTGGGCGAGCTGAAACAGGGGGAGGTCGAAGAACTGCGTCGCAAGGTGGTACGCGACCAGTTGGGACTGGTGCTTGCGGATGACAGCGGGACAGCCAGCAAAAAACCGACAGCAGTAAAGCGCCCCCCGCGCAAGACCTTCAAACCCCGGCGTTAGGACGTTGCGACTGCACTACAAGGTTCAGTTTTTTCATAGACTTCCTGCCATCCGGCAAAATCACGTCGAAAATTCCCCCTCAATCTCCCGTTCACATGGAACCGATCCCGTCCTATGAGCGTTTGAAACCAAATAAAACGGGAGACCCTGATGGCCGAACTGTTTACGCTCCAAAAATCCAGGCAAGCTGCTGATTTTCTGCGTTCTGCAAGCGGACATTCGCGTTGACCAACCGCACTGCGTCTCCTGTTGGCAACAAGGTGAACCCGATGTGCAAAACCACCTTCTACTGGCCTATTGGGGTGCCGGACGCCATCGCAGGGATCCAGTCTGGTTCTGGCCCCAAACGCCATACGGCGCGCCAGACCACTACGCGTCACTAGCGCCCGACCAACGGAACGCTTATGTTAACGTTACATACTGGGTTGATACTGCCCCTAGAAGGAAATGATATGGCTCCCTCCGGCATCCAGAAAGCCGCCTATATCGCGCTGATTGTCGTCCTGTTCGGCACGGCCTCCGGCTGGCTCGGAGGGCTTTGAACCATGGCGCAGCGTTTTGGCGGAAAATTCAGTCCTGATGGCGAAAGCAGCACACCAGCCAAGCAACGGCGGCTTTTACAGGTGAACCCTGCTGGCGGGCGCAGCAACGTCATGTTTATCCCTGCGATTCCACTGGTGGCCACCACCTTGGGCGATGGCGCCGTACCGATGACCCTCGGGCTGGCGGGTGCCGGCCTTTGGACCTTGTCGGCATGGCTGCTGCGCGAGGGGCTGATTGCCGAGGCCGCGTTTGACGAACGCAAGGTCGCCCGCCGTCCAGCACTGCCCCGCAAAATTCTGGCTGCCGCCGGTATCGGGCTTGGCACTGCACTGGCGGTCATGGCGCATCAGAACACGGGCGGCCTCCTGTCGCCGCTGCTGTTTGGCATCTGCACCAGCGCCCTGCACCTGGCCTCTTTCGGCATCGACCCGTTGAAATCCAAGGGCATGGAAGGCATCGACACCTTCCAGCAAGACCGCGTTGCCCGTGTGGTGGACGAGGCCGAAAAGCATCTCGCGGCAATGACCGACTCCATCACCCGTGCAGGAGACCGACAGGCCCGCGCCAAATTGCAGGATTTTCAGGACGCTGCCCGCACCCTGATCCGCACGGTTGAGGAAGACCCGCGCGACCTGACAGCGGCACGCAAGTTTCTGGGCGTCTACCTGCAGGGCGCGCGGGATGCCACGATCAAGTTCGCGGACATCTACAGCCGCACGCAGGACGCCGAAGCGCGCAAGGACTACATCGCGCTGCTGGACGATCTGGAGACCAATTTTGCCGCCCGCACCCGGAAATCACTATTGGATGACCGCAGTGACCTAACTATCGAAATTGACGTGCTGCGCGAGCGGCTGTCGCGTGAAGGGGTGCGTCTTGAACGCTGAATACCCCTTTATCCAACACTTTAAGGAACCAATTTAAATGTCTGATACTGTACGTGAAAAAGCCGCTCAATCTCTTGCTTTGGTCGAAGAGGTGACTGCCGTTGTGCTGCCCGAACCCGCACAGGCTAACGCGATTGTCCCTCTGGAAAAAGCCGACAAGCCCATGGGCGACGAGATCAAGCGGCGTATGGCCGAGATCGATATGGACGACACCCAGTCCATCGTGTCTTTCGGCTCCGCGGCCCAGGCGGAATTACAGGAAATCAGCCAGGCCATGCTGGCCGACGTACGCAACAAGGACGTTGGCCCTGCCGGTGATTCACTTCGCAACATCGTCACCACAATCCGCGGGTTTTCAGTGTCAGAGCTGGACGTGCGCCGCGACCGCAGCTGGTGGGAAAAACTGCTGGGCCGCGCAGCACCTTTTGCAAAATTCACCGCCAAGTTCGAAGAAGTGCAAAACCAGATCGATCGCATCACCGATAACCTTCTGAGCCACGAACATACGCTGCTGAAAGACATCAAATCGCTCGATATGCTTTATGAAAAGACGCTGCAGTTCTATGACGAGCTGGCGCTCTATATCTCGGCGGGCGAGGCAAAGCTGGCCGAACTGGACGCAAAGACCATCCCCGCCAAAGAAAAAGAAGTGAAAGCCGCTGCAGAGAATGACTCAGTTATGGTCGCACAGCAATTGCGCGACATGCGTTCCGCCCGCGATGATCTGGAACGCCGCGTCCACGACCTGAAGCTGACGCGTCAGGTCACGATGCAGTCCTTGCCATCGATCCGTCTGGTGCAGGAAAACGACAAATCGCTGGTCACCAAAATCAACTCGACCCTCGTAAACACTGTTCCTCTATGGGAAACACAACTGGCCCAGGCAGTGACGATCCAACGCTCCGCCGAAGCTGCGGTTGCTGTGCGCGAAGCCAATGATCTGACCAACGAATTACTGACCTCGAACGCCAAGAACCTGCGCGACAGCAACAAGATCATCCGTCAGGAAATGGAACGCGGCGTGTTCGACATCGAAGCGGTGAAACAGGCCAATGCCGACCTGATCGGCACCATCGAGGAATCGCTGCAAATCGCCGACGAGGGCAAAGCGAAACGTGCCGCTGCCGAAGTCGAATTGAAAGAAATGGAAGCCAAGCTGCGCGATACGCTGGCAGCCGCAAAGGCGAAAAAGACCGGCTTGGGCGACACTGCTGCCGGTTCCGTTTCAGGCTAACCGACAAATGGCGCGGCAAATCCATGATTACATCAGGCGGCTTGGGGCAGTGGTATGTGCCACTGCTCTTGCCGCTTGCGCGGTTGAACCGGTGATTGCACCGGTTGCAAAACCGCAGGCGCGCCCCGACATCACAGCCCTGCCGCCGGTTGTTGCCAAACCGACCTCGCAGCAAAGCGCGATGTTGCGGCAGTACTTTAATCAGGTGGAGCAGGCCCAGCGCAGCCAGGGTTTGCTGCGCGAAGACGGCGGCGGCGCGGACACGCCTTTTACCGCCGACATGCTGGCGCGCAATTTTGAACAAATCGCCTTTTTCAATGAATATGACGGTAATTTTTCCGGGCGTGGCGGAGCCAGCCCGCTGCGCCGCTGGTCCGGTCCGGTCAGGATGCAGGTGATTTTTGGTGACGGCGTGCCCCCGTCACAACGCAAATCCGATCAGGATGCGGTCAACACCTATGCCCGCCGTCTGGGACGGATCACCGGGCATCCGGTCTCGACACATGGTGCGCCCAATTTCATTGTGATCATCGCGTCCGAGGACGACCGCGCGCAGGCACTCATGCAGGCGGCTGCCCGTGTCCCGGGCATTTCCGATACCTCGCTTGTCGCATTTCGGGACATGCGCCGTGACACCTATTGCGCTGTTGCCGCCTTTGCCGGCGGCCCCAACAGCAGCACCTATACGGCCGCCGTGGCTGTGATCCGCGCAGAAAACCCGGATTTGCTACGCCTGTCCTGCATCCACGAAGAACTCGCCCAAGGCATGGGCCTTGCCAATGACAGCCCCGCAGCGCGGCCTTCGATCTTTAACGATGACGACGAATTTGCGCTGCTGACCAATCATGACGAACTGCTGCTCAAGATGCTGTATGATTCCCGCCTGCGCACCGGGATGAACGCCAAGGAAGCGGCCCCCCTGACCCGCATCATCGCCCGCGAACTGACGGACGGACCGTTATGACCGACCTGCATGTTTCGCGCCAAGAAACCGACGTAAAGGACTAACACCATGGGTATTTTCGACTTTCTCTCCGGCGAATTCATCGACGTCATCCACTGGGTGGACGACACCCGTGACACGATGGTCTGGCGCTTTGAGCGCGAGGCGCATGAGATAAAATATGGTGCCAAGCTGACCGTGCGCGAAGGACAGGCGGCAGTCTTTGTGCACGAGGGCCAGCTGGCCGATGTCTTTACCCCCGGCATGTATATGCTGGAGACCAACAACATGCCGATCCTGACGACGCTTCAGCATTGGGATCACGGCTTCAAAAGCCCTTTCAAGTCCGAGATTTATTACGTCAACACCACGCGGTTCAACGATCTGAAATGGGGCACCAAGAACCCGATTATCGTGCGTGACCCCGAATTCGGCCCCGTACGGCTGCGCGCCTTTGGCACCTATTCCGTGCGCGTCAGCGATCCAGCCAAGTTCCTGACTGAAATTGTCGGCACGGATGGTGAGTTCACCATGGACGAGATCAGCTACCAGATCCGCAACATCATCGTTCAGGAGTTTTCGCGTACCATCGCCCGTGCACAAATCCCTGTCTTGGACATGGCCGCCAACACCCGCGAGTTGAGCACGCTGGTGGGACGCGAAATCGCCGCGCAACTGGCGGAATACGGATTGGCAATACCGGAACTTTACATCGAAAACATCTCTCTGCCCCCTGCGGTGGAAGAAGTCATGGACAAACGATCTTCTATGGGCGTGATCGGAAACCTGAACGAATACATGCAGTTCCAGGCCGCCGAGGCATTGGGCCGTGACGGTGCGGGGGCTGGGGCAATCCAGGCCGGTCTGGGCGCGGGCTTGGGCATGCAAATCGGTCAAGCGGCGGCGGCAAGTGCTGGTCCCTGGGGGGCCAGACCTGCGGCAGCGCCAACCCCGAAGGCGCCGCCCCCGCCACCGGTCGAACATGTCTGGCACATTGCGGTCGCCGGCGAAACAACCGGCCCCTTTTCCAAAGCCGCAATGGGGCGCAAGGCCACAGATGGCACATTGACGCGCGAAACCTATGTCTGGACCGCCGGTCAGGACGGTTGGCAAAAGGCCGAAGATGTCACCGAACTGGCGCAGCTTTTCACGGTAATGCCACCACCACCACCAGCGGCGTGACCCGTCGCTTGCACCGCGCGATAGCACGCGAACGGGTGGCCTGAAACTTTCGAGCTGCCCGTGTCGTTTCTTAAATATGATTCGTCCCCTTGCGATAAAACACCGCTTGCCCCCGCGCCGCACCACGCTCAAGGCCGTGCATTGGGCCATGGTGCCCTTGCTGGTGTGGTTCCTGCTTGTCACACCCGATGACGTGCTGCCCTTCGGGCCCAAAGCGTTTCAGGCCCATTCAGTGCTGGCCCTGTTCTTTGTCACACTATGCCTCCTGTGGACGGCGGATTATCTGCGCCGGGGCCTTGCCAGCCGACCGGGGCCCAAGCTGGCGCCATGGGCACGCACCCTGCATCAACTGCTGCATAAATCCCTGATCTGGGGCCTGTTCGGCATCGCCCTGACAGGCTTCCTGCTGGGGCTGACTTCGGCGGTACTGCTCAAGGCGGGGGGGTTCCTGCCCATCGCACCACCACTGGACCTCCGGCAGGCAAACCACATCATCGGCCAGATCCATATTTTCGAATTCTACCTCGTCGCGCTGATCGCGGGGATACATGCCCTGTTTCACATCTGGCGACAGGTTCACCTGCGCGACAACGCCCTGCGGATTATGGCCCCAAAGGTGTTGCACCGGTTTTTGTGATCAAACCGTGCTGGCAGGCCGGCGCGTTGGGCGTTATGTCTGCACCATGTCCGATGCATTGACCCCAGATAGCCCCCAAACCGAACATCGCTTTCCCTGCGATACCTGCGGGTCCGACCTGCGCTATGCGCCGGATGCGGGGCAATTGGTCTGTGATCATTGCGGCAACACCGAAACCATCGAAGGCGCCGGTTTCCATCTGCAACCCATCGCCGAACTGGACTTGCGTTCGGGGCTGGACACTGACCTGCCCGCCGAACAGATGGAAGAAACCCGCGTCACCACCTGCCCCAACTGCGCAGCGCAGGTGGCATTTGACGCTGGCAAACACGCCACCGAATGCCCTTTTTGCGCCACGCCCGTGGTGGTGGACACCGGCACAAACCGTCACATCAAACCCCGCGCAGTATTGCCCTTTGCCCTCCCCCAAGAGGTCGCCCGCGATGCCATGAATGACTGGCTGGGCGGGCTATGGTTCGCGCCCAACGGATTGCAGGAATATGCCCGTAAAGGGCGGCAGATGCAGGGCATCTATGTGCCCTACTGGACCTATGACGCCGACACCCGCAGCAACTATTCCGGCCAGCGCGGCACTGTCTATTACGTCAGCGAAACCGTGATGCGCGACGGCAAGCGGGTGACGCAACAAGTGGCCAAAGTGCGCTGGCGTGCCGTATCAGGCCGTGTGGCACGGTTCTTTGACGATGTGCTGGTTTTGGCCTCAACCGCCCTGCCCAAGAAATACACAGACGCGCTTGAGCCGTGGGACCTGTCGGCCCTTGAACCCTACGCCCCTGAATATCTTGCCGGATTCCGCGCCGAGGCCTATTCGGTCTCGCTCGAAGACGGCTTTTCCGAGGCCCGCGCGCATATGGACCGCGTGATCGAGCGCGACGTGAAATTCGATATCGGCGGGGATCGCCAGCGGGTACATTCGATCGACACCGATCTGTCTAACCTCACCTTCAAACATATCCTGCTGCCGGTCTGGCTGGCCGCTTATAAATACCGTGGCAAAACCTATCGTTTTGTCGTCAACGGCCGCACCGGCCGGGTACAGGGGGAGCGCCCCTTCTCGGCCATAAAAATCACCTTTGCGGTGATCCTCGGCGCGATTGCCGCAGGGATCATCGGCTATCTGGCAGCACAACAATGACCGCATATGACACGCTGAATGACACGCTGAAATCACGCTATTCCTGCCGCGCATTTCGCCCCGCCCCCGTTCCAGACACAACAATCACAAAGATCGTCGAGGCCGCACGCCATGTACCGTCATGGTGCAACGCCCAACCCTGGCAAGTGGCCATCACCAAGGGTGCCGCCACAGAAGCTTTCCGCACCATGGTGACGGATCTGGCCGCGGCAGGCACCCTGCCCGCGCCAGACCTCGCATGGCCTGCCGGCTACAGCGGCGATTACGCCGAGCGCCGCCGCACCTGCGGTTTCCAACTATATAACGCGGTGGGCATCGAAAAAGCGGACCGCGCAGGCCGCGCGGCCCAGATGATGCGCAATTACGCGCTGTTTGACGCGCCCCATGTGGCGATCATCCATTCCCCAGCCGAACTTGGCCCCTATGGCGCCATGGATACGGGCGGCTTTGTCACCGCCTTCACACTGGCGGCGACCGCACTCGGCATCGCCACGATCCCGCAGGCTGCAATTGCCGCCTATGCCCCGCAGGTGCGCGACCATCTTGGCATCGCAAAGGACCGCCTGGTGCTTTGCGCAATTTCGTTTGGGTATGCCGATACGGATCATCCTGCCAACGGGTTTCGCACTGAACGCGCCAGCCCCGCCGATATCATTGATTGGAAAAAGTGACATGCGCGCGCTTTTGCAAAGGGTCACAGCGGCAAGCGTCACTGTCGACGGCACAACACTCTCTGAAATCACTCATGGATTGCTGATTTTCGTCTGCGCCATGCCCGATGATACCCCCGCTACCGCCGCTGCCCTCGCCGCCAAAATCGCCAAGCTGCGCCTTTTCAAAGACGAGGCCGGCAAAATGAACCTCAGCCTGCCCCAGACCGGCGGGGCGGCCCTTGTGGTCAGCCAGTTTACACTGGCGGCAGACACATCGCGCGGCACACGTCCGGGGTTTTCCTATGCGGCCAAACCCGATGTTGCCAAATCCCTCTACGAGGATTTCGCCGATCAACTGGCCGCCCTCGGCATCCCCACAGGGCGCGGGCAATTCGGCGCCGATATGTCCGTGGCCCTCACCAATGACGGTCCCGTCACCATCTGGCTCGACACCGACACATAACCATCCCTTGGTTTCGGAGCCGCCCTTGCTTGAGAACAGGCGGACATAAGGCAGGCCGGTTGCCAAGGCAAATCCACGCGGGGCCCCTTTGGGGATACGTTGATTTTCCTTGGGAAGCGGCGTGGCTTTTGTCAGACAGAGATCAATCAAGGGCGGCTTTGAAAACCGTTGGTTTTGGTGAGCCCGCAGTCTCTTTCTTCTCTTGTCCCAGCGCCGCCCTTTTCACGGCGCGCGCCCGCTGCTTACGGTTCGCGGAAGGCTTCCTTGCTTTTGTACAAGGGCTTTAACAAATACTGCAGAACCGTCTTCGACCCGGTGTGCAGTTCGACACTCGCCTGCATCCCCGGCCGGATCCGCAAGGAGGCTTGACGCTCCGTCAGATGCTCTGTGTCGACCTGCAAGGTCACTTTGTAATGCGGGTTGCCATCCGCCTCACGGGCCCGTACATCCTTGAATGTGTCAGCGGAAATCAACGTGACCTTGCCCTTCAACGTTCCAAAGATCGTATAGTCATAGGCCGACAGTTTCACCGTCGCATCCTGCCCCGGTCGTACCCCTGCAATGTCCTCCGGCTTGACCCGCGCTTCAACGAACAGTTCCTCGCCCAACGGGATAATCTGCAAAATCTCCTCACCGGGGCGCACAACCCCGCCGATTGTGGTAACAGATAGGTTGTTCACAATGCCGCGCATCGGGCTGACAAGAACCGTGCGGTTCAACTGGTCGGTGCTGGATTTCAGGTTCTGACGCAATGTCGCCAGCTCTTTCAACACATCGGAATATTCCTGTGCCCGCTCCAGCTCGGTCTGGGTGGTCACCTCGTCATAACGGATCTGCGCATCCGCATAGGATTTGCGCGCCCGTGTGGCTTCGATCAGGGAAACGATGTTGCGATCCAACAGGTCGTTCATCAGGTTCGCCTCACGCTCGGCCTCAACCAGCACGCGCTTTGCCCCATCTGAACGGGACACAAAATCCGACTGCCGTGCCCGCAGCAAGGTCCGCTCCGACTCCACGATATTGGGCGTACGGCCCGCCCATTCAACGGGCACGGCAAAATCGAATTGGCCGGCCAGTTCCGCCTCAAGGCGCAGACGGCGTATCTCAAAAGCTGAAATCTGGTCGCGCAGGTCATCCACCGACGATTGAAACTGCGTGCCATGCAGCCGCGCCAGAACATCACCGCGTTCCACAATATCACCTTCGCCCACAGCCAGCTCGGCCAGAATGCCACCTTCGAGGTTCTGGATGATCTGGGGGCGCGAGGACGAAATCATCGATCCTTCGGCGCGCACAATCTCGTCAACCCAGGCAAAGGCTGCCCAGATCAGGAACACCAGTACCGCCCCGCCACACAGCCAGATCACCGCTGATGGTCCGCGCATCTGGCGGGTCATTTGGGCATCCATCGTGGTGGGGTTCACAAGTGTCATGCCGCCTGCCCTTTTGTGCTGGCAAGATGGCTCAGCACCTTGTCCTTGGGTCCGTCAATTGTCATCTGGCCGCCCTGCAAAACCAGCGTCCGCTCGGTCAGGGCCAGTATCGGCGCGCGATGGGTGGCGATGATTGCGGTGCGCCCCTCCATCCATGTTTCCAGACGGCTGACCAGCGTACGCTCCAGCGTCTGGTCCAACGCCGCTGTCGGTTCATCCAGCAGGCAGACCTTGGGGTCTTGCAACCACAACCGTGCCCAGCCGATCGACTGGCGCTGCCCGATCGAAAGTCCCGCGCCGTTGTCCTTGATTTCAAGGTCCAGCCCCTTGTGGTGCTCTTTCACAAACGGCCCCAAACCGGCAAAATCCAACGCAGCTTGCAACCGCGCGTCATCCCGCTCCAGCATCGTCAGGTTCAGGTTGTCGCGCAATGTCCCGGCGAACAGGCGCACGTCCTGCCCCAGATAGCCGATCAAGCGGCGCAAATCACGCGGCTCGATCTGGCTCATCTCGGTGCCGTCGATCATCACCCGTCCGGTTTCCGGCGAATACAGCCCGCTGAGCAGTTTCAACAGCGACGACTTGCCCGATCCATTGGCCCCCAGAACCGCAACCTTCTGCCCCGGCAGGATCGCCATGCCTTTGATGTTCAACGTCGGCGCGCCGTCCTCTTCATAGCGGAAGGTCACATCGCGCAACTCGAAATGCCCTTTCAGGGTGTCGCGGCGCAGATAGCTGCGGCTTTCATCAGCGTCCTGTTCGGCGCTGGCGATCATCTCCAACCCGTCCAGCGCGGATTTTACATTGCCCCACCGCGCCATCGTCCCCGCAAGCTGGGTCAGCGGCGACAGGGTGCGCCCGGTCAGGATGCCGACAGCAATAATCGACCCGACGGTAAACTGCCCCGCAAACACCAGATATGTGCCGGTGATCACAGCCGCCACATAGGTGCCCTGCTGCACGCCCTGTGACCAGAATGTCAGGGTCGAGGCCAGCTTGCGCTGCTCGGATGATTTCACCGCCTGCACCGTGTTCAATTCCTGCCACAACCGCGCCACGCGGTCTTCGCCGCGTTGGGTCTTTAGCGTGTCGAGTTCAAAAATCGTCTCATGCAACAGGCGCGAGGATTTGGCCGAGGCGCCTTGGGTTTCCTGCGTCAAACGGATCATCTTGCGTTGCAAGAAGAATCCCGGGATCACCATCAGGATACCCCCCAAAACCAGGACCCACACCACGCTGCCCGCGATACTCGCAACCAGAAAAAGGAAAACAAAAATGAACGGCACATCAGCGATCGTGCCGATGGTCGACGCGGTAAAGAACTCGCGCACCGATCCGAATTCACGCATCGCCGAGAAAACCTGGTTCGGCGCCTGCCCTTTGGCGTCCGATTTCATACCCAAAATCCGGTCCATCAGGATTTGCAGTACGGAAATCTCGATCTGCCGTCCGGCACCGTCCATCAGGCGGGCGCGGGCAATCTTGATAAAGGCTTCCATCAGCAAGGCCAGCGCAGCACCAATCGCCAACACCCACAGCGTCGCCTCTGACTGATGCGGGATCACACGGTCATAGACCTGCAAGGAAAACAGCGCCACAGCGACAGCCAAAAGGTTCGCCACAAACGAACCCAACGCGATCTCGCCCATCTGGCGCTTGAAACGGCCAAACTGCCCCCAGAACCAATGCGGCGCGGCGCTTTCTGTCTTGTGGGTTTCGGCCACCTTTGCCAGCGGCGCTTCGGCGCGGACCAGCAAACCTGCGAAGAAGGGTTTGAAATCGCTGACCGGCACAAAGGCGCGGTTGTCGGGACAGCTGGTGTCGAAAATGATAAGATCACCACGCGATTGCCCCATAACCAACAGCACCTGACCAGATGTCATATAGGCCAACGCAGGCCAGAGATCCGCGCTGAGCGGACCGGCCTTGGAAACCTGCGCCAGCAACCCAAGCGACCGCAGCCCATGGGCGATCGCTGATGCTTCATCCTTGTCTGCCGCCCCTTCGCGGGTTGCCCCGCCAATCGCCTCGAAAAGATCCCGGCGCACAGCCTCAACACCCAGCAAGCCGGCATATGTCACGGCCAGCTGCGCCCGCACGTTAATACGTTCTTCAAAGCTCGATGCTTTCGGGGTTTCAGTCGGGCGTCCGGCACCATTGGCCGCCGCAAGACGTCCCTGGTTTCCGTTGCTGATCTTTAAGGTAAACGCGCGTTTCTGGCTCAAATCTCATCCCCATCGGCCAGCACACCCAACAGGCGCGCCAGATCGACCTGCAACTGCGCAGCCTCATACTTCAACGTGACTTCAGCCTGCTGCTGACGGGCAAAGGTCTCGTATACACTCACTACGTCCATGACCTGACGTTGGCCTGCGTCATATTGTTCCTGAAACACATCCAGATTGCGTTGTGCCTGTGCGGTTAAACTGCTGGCTTCGTCGGCCTGACGCGACTTGGCAGCGATCTGTCCCTCAAGCTTGCGCAGCTTGCGGTTGGCATCCTCATTGGCTTGCGACACTTGGCGCCCTGCCGCTTCTTTCGCTTCCTCGATGGCACGCAAAGTGGCACCGGTGCCAAAGCCCAGCAACGTGTCCGAGCTGACACGCAGCCCCAAATCCGAGTTTTCGCCAATGGTCCCGCCAGCGGAAAGGCCGGGCAGCTGATCTGCCCGCTCGATCTTTGCCGCAGCAATGGTACGGGTCTTTTCGGCCTCGGCCAGAACAACATCCAACGGCTGGGCGGCGCTGGAAGAAACCCGCAATGACGGTACCCCCCGCAAGTCGGACAAGGGCGCGATGGACATCGCATTCAATTCGGAAATCGCCGTGTTCGCAGCCTCGACATTCGCGGCCCGGGCGGCACGGATTTCAGACAGCTTCTGGCGCAGGATATTCAAATCGGAACTGTCCGACACCCCGCCTTTGACCCGTTCTGACATGATGTATTCAAAACGGCCCATATCGCGCAGCGATGCATCTGAAAGGATTGCCTTTTCACGGGCTGCCGCAGCAGAAATATAAAGCTTGAGCGCCGTATGCACACGGTCATTGGTGTCCTTGGCAAGGTTCACAGCGGCGACTTCAACGTCGGCAATGGCGAATTCACGTTCACCTTTGCGCCGACCATTGTCGAACAACACCTGATCCACCACCAGATTGGCGACCAGCGATCCCAACGACGTCAGGCTGATATTTGGGCCGATCTTGGGCAACCAGTTTTTCGAAGCCGCTTCCGAGCGCAGCCGTGCCGCACGCAAATCGGATTCCGCAGCGCGCGAATTGGCCGCCAGAACGGAGGTCGCGATACGCTCAAAGCTGCTGTCCGAGGGCAAGGCGGAATCGCGGGCCGCCAGCCCCTGAATGATTGCGCTTTCGGAATTTACTTTCTCTGTATGGCTGGGCCGCGCAACCGAGTTGACGTCCGGGGATTTCAGACGCGCAACAAAATCGCCCGCACCACCGCCTGCGTCCGACAAGCATCCTGTCAAAGTGAACGCAACTGCGCACACCCCGACTGCCCTGTTTACACTCTGCCCCATATCCTGCCCTCAACGACTCGGTTTTTCGGCCGATATTTGTCGGGGGCGCGGGTCATTCAACGCCCGCGCCTCTCCTTGGTCTGCTCGTTTAGATGATCACGTCGATTTGGTCATCAACGATGATCGTACCTTCGCTACCCAGTGAATAGGTGGTCTGGCCGCCACTGCTGTTTCCGCGCGTCGCGCCAAGGATCGTTACCGTGTCATCGGCACCGCCAAGGATCCTCAATTCGTTGGAATTGCTGGACAAGGCCAGAAGCGCCGCTTCGTCGATGGTCAGATTGCCCTCTTCGGCAAAGGTCATGTCCACGGTTTCGATATTGTAGTTACCCAAAGCCGGATTGCTGATCGCAATGGTCGAGTTTGGCGCCCCATCGTCCAACACAACATAGGTGCCGGTGGTGTTTTGCGCATCATCGGTCGCCGTTATGACCAGATGCGAACCATCCGGTACATCCGAATTGAATTCGATGTTGGTTTCGGGACGGGTCAGGCTGGCGCCGCTTTGCGAGGCCACTTCTGTAACAGTGCCATTGTCCTGAACCTGATAGACTGCGAGTTCGTCATCGGTCAGATCGGTCGAAATTCCACGGAAACCCACACGTCCTTCGTTCAGACTTTCGATCGCCGGACCAGAGGGTGCCGAGGTATCAATCGCCAGCGTGTCGTTGATGGTGTCCACGTTGCCAACCGCATCCGTCGCCGTAACCACGATGGCCGCATTGTATTCGCCCGACCGGATTGCAGACGGCGGGATGGTCAGGCTCCAGTTGCCCGCTGAGTCCACCACAGCAGCATAAGAGCTGCCATCAAAGGTCACGGAAACCGTGCTGCCCACTTCGACTTCGCCGCCCAGATCAATGCCTGTGGCCGCTTCTGCGATGTTGACCGTGTTGTCATTCCCGCCGACACCGTCGTCGATGCCCAATGGCGTAACTTCGGTATCCACATGCACCACATCCGAGACGGTCGCAGTGTTGCCTGCGCGGTCTGTCGCCTGTACCGAAACCGTCGCGGTATAGGTGCCTTCGGAAACCTGGCTGGCGGCATAATTCGCGATCCATGTCCCGTTGGATGCCACAACAGCGTTCACCGCTACGCCGTTCAGCGTGACCACAACCGCAGTCGATCCGATTTCGGTTGTACCGGTGATCTGTACGCCGCCCCCGTCCAAACGTTCGGCCCCATTGATGGTGCCGTCGCCTTCGACGATGCTGGCCTGTACGCCAAGGTTGTCCACCCGCGTGTCCACTTCGACACTGTCAGAAGCGTTCAGCGTGTTGCCGGCTGCATCTGTCGTGGTCGCTGCGATCTGTGCGGTGTAAACGCCCGGTGTCACATCAGCGTTAGAGTAATACGCCGTCCAGTTGCCCGTGCTATCAGCGTTGACCGTTTTGCTGACGCCGCCCATGGTCACGGTCACAACCGCGTTTGCATTGGATGTACCGGTCAGCACCACACCATCCGACGCCTCGGCGTGGTTGATGATATCGTCGCCTTCAACCGGCGCCGGGCTGATGGTCAGAATTCCACCGTCTCGGTCGATTTCCACGTTGCGGGTAATGGTCTCGACGTTGCCGGCAATATCCGTCGCCACCGCTGTCATCACAGCGGTTTGCTCGCCTGCCGGGATGGTGTTGGAGGCAAAGTTCACGGTCCAGCTGCCATTTGCGGCAACTGTCGCCGTCTGTGTGCTGCCTCCAAAGGTGACCAGAACAGTGGAACCCGGTTCGGTTGTCCCTGTCATAACAAGGCCTTGGGCTGCTTCGGCCGTGTTGATCACGCCGTCCGCCCCGCCAGTGGTACCGGTAAAGGCAAAGTCACGCACCAGCGTGTCAATGTCTACCAGACCGGTGGCCGTGCTGGAGTTGCCCATCGCATCGGTGGCAACCGCTGTAACCGTCGCCTGCAATTCGCCAGTTGGCACTTCGCTCATGGCGAAATCCGCAGACCAGTTGCCGTTGGCATCGACTGTCGCGCTGTGCGAACCGGTGCCAAAGCTGACAACCACCGTCGATCCTGCCTGCGCGGTACCGGTCAGCGTCACGCCGTCCTTTTGCTCGACCGCGTTGACAATACCGTCTGTCTCGACGTTCGCCGTGTCGATTGTAACATTCGAAACCGTGTCGATGACAACGGTATCCGTAATTGTTGTCGTGTTGCCAAAGGCATCCGAGCTGACAATCGTGACGCCGGTGGAATATTCGCCACCCTCAAGCGTGCCCGCAGCCCAGTTGAGCGACCAGGTGCCGCCGGCAGAAACGGTTGTCGTCTGCTCGATCCCGCCAATCGTCACCAGAATAGAGGCACCTGCCTCGCCGGTACCGGTTAGTGTCACACCGTTGGAAAAGCTGACCGCGTTAAAGAAATCGCCGACGGAATCCGTGCCGGTTGACACGTCAACCAACGGTGGCGTCAGGTCGATCACATAACCCGGGCCGTCCAGAACCACTTCGCCGCCGTCGGTCACAACCGTTACAACCGCTTCGTATGTGCCATCGGGCGGAAAGTTCGGCGGTACAAAACCACAGGTAAAGGTGCCTTCCTGCGTTATGACAGTTTCAACCTGCACATCGCCCAGTTTCACAATGACAGTATCGCCCGGCGCACCACCACCTGTGATGGTGATGACCTGCTCGGCGTCATCGCCGCCAATTTGGCCTACGCTGTCGGGGTCATTGACATAGGGGTCCTGAACCAGATCGCGGTCATTGCCGCCACCACCTGTGCCGCCACCGCCATCGCCGCCTTCACCGCCGCCGCCGCTCCCTTCAGAGCCACCGCCGCCACCGGTTCCGATGACCGCAGCGCCGCCGACGACAGCCGCTGCCGCCGCGGCTGAACCGCCACCCAAAAGCCCGGCACCCAGAAGCGGTGCAGGAAACATCGAAACTTCATCATCCGCATATCCGGCCGCTGCCAGTTCTGTGCGGCCCAGATAAATCAGATCATCCGAAGGGGACCACTTGCCCCACTGTTCGGTCGGACCAAATTGCGCGTAAAGCTCGCCCGCGCCAGTATCCACAAATGCCACTTCATTGAGGTAGCCGTCCGCCGAGATAAACAGCCGGTTCGGTGTGCCTGAACCGTTGAAGTAGTTGTCGATCGTGATTTGACGGCCGTCAGTGAGGGTAATCACCAGATCACTGCCCTCACGCACCTGCGCCGACAGATCGACCTGCCTCAGATTAAGGGAAATTTCCTGACCTGCGCCAGCCTGAATAACGTGGGTCTTGGCGCCATCAGGCACTGTACCACGTTGCAAACCGCCCGCATTATCGCGGACGACGAAATCAATCGCCTTCATAACACCACCACTCTACCTCAAAGCACACGTTCTATGCGGCGCTCATCATTTTTATATTATTCAGACCGGTCCGTTCGAGCGCACCGTGCCTGCAGTTATATCTGCCTTTTTTGGTATCGCGGAATTGGCTTTTTGACTAGTGGCTTTTTGAAACGATTCGCCAATTCCACCTATAAGGGAAAATTAGAGTCGCCAAAGCCGGTCGAAGCTGTTGAGAAATCGCACTTTTTTATAGGAATTTATGCTTACCCTGGGTCAACATTGCAGCAAAGCAACAGTTGACAAAAAAAGCGGCCAGCATCAACGCTTACACCCATGAGCATACTCCCGAACGCCCTGCGCGACATCACCGAAGAGCCCGATTTCGGGATTACCCTATCCGATGGGTGCCGTCTTTCGGCGCGTGTCTGGATGCCCGTCGACGCCGGTGATGATCCGGTTCCGGTGATCCTTGAATACCTGCCCTACCGCAAACGCGACGGCACTTGCGCACGCGATGCGCTGACCCACCCCTGGTTTGCACAGCGCGGATATGCATGCCTGCGTGTCGATATGCGCGGCAACGGGGACAGTCACGGCGTGATGATGGATGAATACGCCCCCCAGGAACTGGCGGACGCCGTTGAAATCATCAACTGGCTGGCTGCCCAGCCGTGGTGCAATGGCCGTGTGGGGATGATGGGCATCAGCTGGGGCGGGTTCAACGGGTTACAGGTCGCTGCCCTTGCGCCGGAACCGTTGAAGGCTGTGATCACCCTGTGTTCGACCGTCGACCGGTTTGCCGACGACATCCATTACAAGGGCGGGTGCCTGCTGAATGAGAATCTTGGCTGGGGTGCGACGATGTGGTCTTATTCTTCCCGTGCGCCCGATCCGGCCTTGCGGCCCGACTGGCGGGAAATCTGGCTGGAGCGACTAAAGGCAGAACCCTTCCTGCCTGCCATCTGGCTGCGCCACCAGCGGCGCGACAGCTATTGGCGCCACGGCTCGGTCATCGAGGATTTCAGCGCCATCAAGGCCAAGGTACTGGCCATCGGCGGCTGGGGGGACGCCTACAAGAACGCCGTACCGCAATTGGTCGAAGCCTTGCCGGGCGCCAAGGGGATCGTCGGGCCCTGGGTCCATAAATACCCGCATTTCGCCGTCCCTGAACCCCGCATCGGCTTCCTGCAGGAAGCGCTGCGCTGGTGGGACCGGTGGCTCAAGGATCTGGATACAGGGGTTGAGGATGACCCCGATTACCGCGCCTATCTGATGGACGGGGTGCGCCCTGCCCGCTGGTATGCGGCACGTGGCGGGCGCTGGATTTCCGAAGAGAAAGGCGCCACCTCGCACCTGAAGTCCCGGGCGATGTATCTGACCGACAAAGGCCTTGCCCCTGACGCGGCGACGGTAAACCGGCGCGTCGCCTCGCCCGCACATTGCGGCGCGGAAGCAGGCGAATACTGCGCCATCTGGCTGGGTCCCGAAACCCCCGGCGATCAACGCGGCGACGATGCGCTTTCGACGACCTTCAACAGCGCTGCGCTGGATCAGGACATGGATATCGTCGGGGCCCCACGGGTCACACTGACCCTCACCAGTGACCAGCCACAAGCGCAAATCGCCGTCCGGCTGAACCACATCCACCCTGACGGGGCCGCAACCCGTATCACCTATGGTGTGCTGAACCTGTCGCACCGTGACAATGCGGCGGATCCCACGCCGATGACGCCCGGCAGACCGCAAGAGGTGAGCTTTACACTGGATCACATCGCCTACCGGGTGCCCAAGGGCCATGTGTTGCGGGTCTCGGTATCAGACGCCTACTGGCCGATGCTCTGGCCCTCGCCGGTGCCCACCTCCCTCAAGCTGAGTGCAGGCCGCATCGACATCCCACAGCGACCGACCCGCAGCGGCGATGAACATATCTTTGAACCACCCACCGCGGCCGATCTCTGGCAGGTTGAAACCCTGCGCCCGGATAATCACGTACGTCGGCAGGAAACCGATATGGCAACCGGCGTGGTCAGCCTGATCATCGAGGACGATTTTGGCGAGGTCCGCGATGCAGATCACGGGCTGATCTCCGGTTCCATCGCCCGCGAACACTGGTCAATCCACCCGGATGACCCGTTGTCAGCCAAGGGCACATGCCACTGGACCGACGTCCTGACCCGTGACGACACCACCCTGCGCACCGAAGCAAGATGCCAGATGACATCCGATGCCAGCCATTTCTATCTAAGCGCGCATATCGAAGCATTTGAGAATGGCAAATCCATCTACAGCCGCGATGTCACGGACAGCATTCCACGCGACCACCTCTAGCCGGATCGTGACAATTCCGCCCTTATTAACTCTTGCGAGCGGGGCTGAAATGCTTAACGTTGATTCATCAATCAATAAAACTTGTGCACAAGCGCAGACACTTCATGGGAGATACCTTAATGAATAACGAACTGAAACACCTGACGGGCAAAGTTGCCTCTGGCCTGATGACACGCCGCGAATTTGTCGGCCGCGCTGCCGCTCTTGGCGTCACCGCCGCTGTTGCCAATACCATGCTGGCAAACTCTGCCGCTGCAGACACGCCCAAACGCGGTGGCATGATGAAGATCGGTTCGTCAGGCGGCGAATCCACAAACACCCAAGATCCGGCTCTGACCGCATCCGAAGCCCCCCTGAATAACCTGCGTGCCTGGGGCGAAACCTTGGTCGAAGTGACCGACAAAGGTGAACTTGATTATCGCATGGCCGAAAGCGTCGAAGCCTCGGCAGATGCAAAGCAGTGGGTCTTCAAGATCCGCAAGGGTATCCCCTTCTCCAACGGCAAGGACATGACGCCTGACGACGTGATGAAGACCATGGAGCGCCACTCCAACGAAGATTCCAAATCCGGTGCTCTGGGCATCATGAAGGGCATCGCAGGGATGAAGGTCGATGGCGACAACTTCATCGTTGATCTGGAAACACCCAACGCCGACCTGCCGTTCCTGATGGCCGATTACCATCTGATGATCCAGCCAAACGGCGGCATGGATGATCCGGGTGCCGCAATCGGCACAGGTCCCTACACGCTTGAAATCGATGAGCCCGGCGTGCGTCACGCATTCAAACGTCGCGAAGACTACTGGGACGCAGACAATCGTGGTTGGGCTGACGAAATTGAGCAGCTGGTGCTGAACGATGCCACCGCGCGTACCGCCGCATTGCAATCCGGTCAGGTTCATATCATCAACCGCGTTGACCCCAAGGTTGCCGCCCTTCTGGACCGCGCGCCAAATCTGCGTGTCGAATCGGTAGCGGGTCGTGGCCACTATGTCTTCATCGCACACAAAGACACTGCACCGTTTGACAACAACGACGTGATGCTGGCGCTGAAATACGCCATCGACCGCGACGAAATGGTTGACAAAATCCTGCGCGGCTATGGCACCAAAGGCAATGACATGCCGATCAACGCCTCCTATCCGCTGTTTGACGAAACCATCCCACAGCGCGAGCATTCCATCGAGAAAGCCAAAGAGCACTACATGAAGTCCGGTCACGACGGTTCCCCCATCGTGCTGCGTGTAGCTGACGGCGCTTTCCCTGGTGCGGTCGATGCCGCAGCCCTGTTCCAGCAATCCGCGCAAGCGGCCGGCATCCCGCTGGAAATCAAGCGCGAGCCAAACGACGGCTACTGGTCCGAAGTCTGGAACGTACAGCCCTTCTGTGCCTCCTATTGGGGTGGCCGTCCGGTGCAGGACCAGATGTATTCGACAGCCTATCTATCGACCGCGGACTGGAACGACACCCGCTGGAAACGCCCAGAGTTTGACGAGATGCTCAACGCGGCCAAGGCCGAGTTGGACAGCGCCAAACGCAAGGAACTCTACTCCAAAATGGGCCGTATGTTGAACGAAGAAGGCGGTCTGATCCTGCCGATGTTCAATGACTTTGTGAACGGTGTATCCAATAACATCGGCGGCTGGGCAAATGATCCGAACGGCCCCGTGATGAACAACTTCTCACATGTCAAATGCTGGTTGATGGACGCTTAAGGGCGACCTGATCATGCACCCCATCTTGAAACTCATTACCCAGCGCGTTGCGCTGGGTATCATGCTCCTTCTTGCAGCATCTATCCTGATTTTTGGCGGTACAATGATGCTGCCCGGCGACGTGGCCCAGCAAATCCTTGGCCAGTCTGCGACCCCCGAAAGCCTTGCCAATCTACGTGCTGAACTGGGCCTGAATGACCCGCCCGTTGCACGGTACTTCCAATGGCTTGGCGGCTTTTTGCAAGGCGATCTTGGCACCGCCCTCACAAATGGCCGCGATATTGCCGAAAGCCTTGGTGGACGCCTGAAAAACACGCTTTTCCTCGCCTTCTGGGCGGCCGTCATCTCGGTCCCGCTGGCGATTTTCCTTGGTCTGCTGGCGGTGCGTTACAAAGACCGCATTCCCGACAAGCTGATCTCGGCAGTGACCCTCACAACCATTTCAATCCCCGAGTTCATGATTGGCTATGTTCTGATCTATTGGATCTCGATCCGTCTCGGCTGGTTCTCCTCTGTCGCGATCATCAACGACAGCATGTCGCTTGGCGCGAAGCTGAACGCCATCGCCATCCCCGTTATGGTGCTGACCCTTGTGGTGCTCGCCCATATGATGCGCATGACCCGCGCCGCGATCCTGAATGTGATGCAATCGGCCTATATCGAAACCGCCGAACTCAAGGGGATGGGCATGCTGCGTATCATCGCCAAACATGCCTTTCCCAACGCCATCGCGCCTATCGTCAACGTTGTGATGATCAACCTTGCCTATCTGGTTGTGGGTGTGGTCGTGGTCGAAGTGGTCTTTGCCTACCCCGGTATGGGGCAGTACCTTGTCGATCACGTTGCCAAACGTGATGTGCCGGTGGTGCAGGCCTGTGGTCTGATCTTTGCCGCCGTTTACATCGGTTTGAACCTGATTGCCGACATCGTATCAATCCTTGCAAACCCGCGGCTGAGGCATCCAAAGTGAATGTTTCCCAGCAAAAATCCGCGCCGTGCGACCACGCGTTCTTGCAAAGCAAAAGCGCCGGGAGACACCCGACCGCATTCTATTCCCTTATGACCAACCCAAACCCAGTCTGGAAAGCGTCATGAAGAACATCCCAATCTCGGCCCTGATCGGCCTATTCTTCACCGGCCTCTATTTTCTGATGGCCCTGTTCGCTCCCCTTATTGCCCCCTACGGCATGGCCGAAGTGGTCGGCGATGTCTGGGAACCCTCTTCGTCGCAGTTCCTTCTTGGTACCGACAGCATTGGACGCGACCTGCTCACGCGCCTGATCTATGGCGGGCGCACGACGATCTTTATCGCCACCATGGCCACCATTCTCAGCTTCACGCTCGGCTCTGTCCTTGGCTTCTTCGCTGCCGTCTCGGGCGGCTGGGTTGACCAAGCCATCAGCCGCTTTGTGGATCTGATCATGTCGATCCCCTCGCTGATCTTTGCGCTTGTTGTGCTGTCGGTCATGCCCACCACCACCTTCATCCTGATCTTGCTGATGGGTCTCTTGGACAGCACCCGCGTCTTCCGCCTTGCCCGCGCTGTCGCCGTTGACATCACCGTGATGGATTACGTCGAAGCCGCCCGCCTGCGCGGCGAGAAAATCGGCTGGATCATCTTCCGCGAGATTCTGCCAAATGCCCTGTCGCCACTTGTTGCGGAAATGGGCCTGCGCTTTATCTTTGCCGTTCTCTTTATCTCGACGCTCTCTTTCCTCGGCCTTGGCGTCCAGCCCCCGCTGGCGGATTGGGGCGGCATCGTGAAAGAAAACAAGGAAGGCATCAACTACGGCATCCAAGCGGCCCTTTATCCGGCTTATGCCATCGCCACCCTGTGCATCTCGATCAACCTTGTGGCGGACTGGATTTTGAACCGCACCACATCGCTCAAGGGAGGGCGCGGCTGATGTCAGAACCACTTCTCAAAGTGCGCGGCCTTAAAATTGGCGCAACCATCTATCCCCCCGGCGAACGCCCCCGCCCAATTGAAATCGTGCATGGTGTCGATTTCGACCTTGAGGGCGGCAAAGTCCTTGGCCTGATCGGGGAATCCGGCGCCGGTAAATCCACCATCGGTCTGGCCGCCATGGCCTACGGGCGCGGCGGTGTGGAAATCACTGGCGGCGAAGTCCACGTCAGCGGCCGCGACATTCTGAAATCCGGCATCCGTGACGTGCGCCGCCTGCGTGGCGGCGAGGTCACCTATGTTTCGCAATCCGCAGCAGCCTCCTTCAACCCCGCCAAAAAGATTATGGAGCAGGTCACCGAAGCCGCGATTTTCCAAAAGAAATTCACCAAGGCCGAAGCCGAAGCCCGCGCTGTTGCCCTCTTTGAAAAGCTGGGGCTGCCCGACCCCGAAAACATCGGCCAGCGCTATCCGCACCAAGTCTCGGGCGGCCAGCTTCAACGCTGCATGACGGCGCTTGCCCTCTGTCCCGAACCCGATCTGGTGGTCTTTGACGAACCCACCACAGCGCTGGACGTCACCACCCAGATCGACGTGCTGGCCGCGATCAAGGAAGCGATCCGCGACACCGGGGTTGCCGCGCTGTATATCACCCACGACCTTGCCGTCGTAGCGCAGGTTTCCGACCACATCATGGTCCTGCAACAGGGCGCGATGGTCGAATACGGCACCACCGACCAGATCATCAACAACCCGCAAGAGGAATACACACAGGCGCTCGTCTCGGTCCGCTCCATCAAACATATCGAAAAAGAGCCGACCGATACGCCATTGCTGCGCGTTGAAAACATCACCGCACGCTATCGCGGTACGGATTTTGACGTGCTCAAGGATGTGAATGTCGATCTGCACCCCGGCCAGACACTGGCCATCGTGGGGGAATCCGGCTCGGGCAAATCCACGCTCGCACGGGTCATCACCGGTTTGCTTCCCCCCTCACAAGGCACGATCACCTTTGACGGGCGCACCCTGTCGCCCGACCTGCCAACCCGCAGCCTTGAAGACCTTCGCGAATTGCAGATGATCTACCAGATGGCGGACACCGCGATGAACCCGCGCCAGACCGTTGGCACGATCATCGGTCGCCCGTTGGAGTTCTACTTCGGCCTCAAGGGCAAAGCCAAACAAGCTCGCATTCAGGAATTGCTCGACGAGATTGAACTGGGCGACGGGTTTCAGGATCGCTATCCGGCGGAACTGTCGGGCGGGCAGAAACAACGTGTCTGCATCGCCCGCGCCCTGGCGGCCAAGCCCAAGCTGATCATCTGTGACGAGGTCACATCGGCCCTTGATCCCTTGGTGGCGGACGGCATCCTTAAACTGCTGCTGAAACTGCAAAAGATCGAAGACGTATCTTACCTCTTCATCACCCATGATCTGGCCACGGTCAAAGCCATCGCCGACAGTATCGCCGTGATGTTTCAGGGCAAAGTCGTGCGCTATGGGCCAAAATCCCAAGTGCTGGCCCCCCCCTTTGATGATTACACCGACCTGCTTCTGTCTTCCGTTCCCGAAATGAAGCTCGGCTGGCTGGAAGAGGTGATTGAGAACCGTAAAATGGCAAGCGCCGGCAACTGATCCCGCGGGGGGGGGATGCGGCCCGCCGCGCCCGTTCACCGCACGCCCCGTTAACCCCGCAAAACATGCACCGCCCGGTGTACCGCAGGTGCACGGGGGGTGTACGCGGGGTGACACGCCATTTCGCCATAGTTTATAGGCGCTCCCCCCGATTCGCCGGACGCGGGGCGCATATCGTTAACCGTTGCGCGCACGCCCCTCCGCCAGCATAAGATCAACCAAACCGGAGCCATACCATGGAAAACAAACTCCTCCTGATCATTCTCGACGGTGTCCCGCACCGCAATTTCCGTCGCCTGTTCGGCAACCTCGAAGGTTGGGTGGATAGTGGCGATGCGCGGGTCTGGAAACACCGCGCCACCCTGCCCTCGACCTCGGCCTCCTGCTACGCAACGATCCACACCGGCGTTACGCCGCAAGAACACGGCTGTACCGGAAACGGCAATGTCTTCCGTCTGAAACACAAGGATGTCTTCGCCCAGACCCGCGCAAGCGGTGGCGTCACCGGTGCTGTCGCCCACTCCTTCTGGTCCGAGTTTTTTAACCGTCATCCCTTTGATTACGTTCGCGATATCGAATATGATGAACCCGAGAGCACCAGCATCAACCACGGCCGGTTCCACACGATGACCGGCTATGGTGGCATCAACCAGATGACCCCGTCAGATGTTGATCTCTTCGCCACCCTGACCAGTCTTTGCCTGCGCTACGGGCTGAACTACGGGATGCTGCACACCTGTACCCTGGACAGCATGGGCCACCGTTTTTACCACGAAAGCAACGAAATGGATCACGCCTGTCATGTCATGGACGAGATGCTGGCGCCGTTCATTCCACAATGGCGCGCTGCGGGATACGAGGTGATCGTGACTGCGGATCACGGTCAGGATGAACGCGGGCACCACGGCGGACGCGGCGCCTTGCAGCAGGAAACCGCGCTCTATTACTTCGGCCCTGCCGATGGCCCGTCCAAGGATACTGTTATCGATCAGGTGCAACTGGCCCCGACAATCCTGCATCGTCTCGGGGCGAAAGCCGCTAACACCATGAAAGCCAAAAGTTTTCTGAGCTAGATCAATAAGGCCAGTCACGTCGGCCCAGCGCGGCGACGCCCGCCACCACTCGGTCGAAAAACACTCCGGCACGCGCACTCATGTTGCGTGCCCGCAGGCAGGCGTGCACCATGCCTGCCTCATTGAACCAGATCGCGCGCCCGCCCGCCGCCAGCACGGCATCGCGATAGCTTTCGCCGTCACTGGCAAGGGGATCACATTCGGCTGTGACAAGGACCGTCGGTGGCAAGCCGTTGAAATCACTGTCTCGCAAAGGCGCAAATCTGGGATCGTTTTCCGGCACCTCGGCCCCGCCGGTCCGCACGGTTTTGTAAAACTCCAGATCCGCCATTGTAAGCTGCGGCGCGTTTGCGTGGGTCACATAGGACCCTTTGTTCTGATCGCCACCCAGCCCCGGATAGATCAACACCTGCCCGATGATCCGCCCGTCCACACGCCCCCGCGCATGATGCGCCACCGCTGCCGCAAGGTTGCCACCGGCACTGTCCCCGCATAGCAGGATGTCGCCTGTACGTGCCGCCGCAATCGCTTCGAAAGCGGCCCATGCATCGTTAAAACAGCCCGGAAAAACCACTTCCGGTGCCAGCGCGTAATCTACTGAAATCACGTCAAAACCTGTGCGGTCGCAGAGCTCTGCGCAGATATCATCGTGGCTTTCCAGCCCGCCCACGACGAACCCGCCGCCATGATAATAGATCACTGTGACAGCGCTGGGTCCTGACGCGTAATGTCGACAGCGTACGCCGCTGAATGCCAAATCGTCCACAGTGACGCTTGCAGGGCGCGGCGCATGAAACACGCGGCACATGTCATCATATGCCGCGCGTTGCTCTGCGATGCTCATCTGCACCGCATCGGGCGGATATGACGCGTCCAGACGGGCGATATAGGCCCATGTTTCTGCATCAATCAGCGCATTATAGTCCGGTCCGCTCAAACCGCGTCCCAAGGGCGGGTGAACCCTGCCAGCACAGCCTCCACATCCCCGTCAGACGCGCCGTTCATCGCCAGCATCGCCATCAGACCAAGTTTCTTGTCGTCGACCACATGATCCACTCGCGCGGCAACTCCTTTATCACTCAACGCCTCGTTATACACCCGTGTAATCGCATCCTTGCGCAGGTCGGGTTTGAATATCTTGCCTACTGCCGTCTTGGGCAGTTCATCCATGATCTTGATGTGCTTGGGTTGTGCCGCACGCTCCTTCACATGCTCCTTGCAATAGGCGATCAACTCGTCAGGTGTCACCGACGCCCCGTCAACCAGTTCGACAAAGGCGCAGGGCAATTCACCCGAATGCGTATCCGGTTGACCAATCGCTCCTGCAAAACCGACGGCAGGATGCCCTAACAGCGCCTCTTCGATCTCGGCAGGGTCAATGTTATGCCCTCCGCGGATGATCAGATCCTTGGAACGGCCGGTAATCCACAGATAGCCATCCGCATCCACACGACCCAAATCCCCTGTACGCAGGTAATTGGTTTGATAATACAGGTCCTTGTTCTTATCCGCCTCGGTATAGGTGTTGCCGACGTAAACGCCCGGGTTCGAAACGCAAATCTCGCCCACCTCATCAATGCGGGCCTCGATATCACCGTCAGAACTTCCTTTGACGATCTTGACCTCGGTATAGGGAAACGGGATCCCGATAGACCCGATTTTCTTTTCCCCGTCCACCGGATTGCCAGACACCAGACAGGTCGCTTCCGTCATGCCGTACCCTTCGACAATCGTCATACCTGTGGTCTTTTCAAACCGGCGGAACAATTCCAGCGGCAGCGGCGCAGATCCCGAAAAGGCCGTTTTGACACTTGAGATATCCGCGTTGACCGGCACCTGCATGGTCGCAGCCAAAGCCGTGGGAACAGAGACCACAAAGGTCACCTTGTAACGCTCAACCAGCTTCCAGATATTGGCAAACACGCCCTCGCCGCGATAACCCTGCGGCGTCGGAAACACCACATGCGCACCAGAGGCGACAGCCCCCATCAGCATCACCTGACAGGCCATCACATGAAACAGGGGCAGCGGGCAAAGCATCACGTCATCAGCAGTCAAAAGGGTTCTCGCACCAACCCAGCCATTATAGATCGCGCCGGAATAGAGGTGTTGCGCGACCTTGGGCATCCCCGTTGTGCCGCCGGTGTGGAAATAAAAGGCAACGCGGTCTTCCTGAACATCATCAAATGACAGGGTCGTCGGCTGCTTGTCGACTTCTGCATTGAAATTCAGGTATTTCGCCTGATTTTCGGCCCTTCCCTTTGGCCGGATCAACGGCACGATCCAAGACTTTGGCGGCGTCAGATAACGCACCAGATCGACTTCAAGCACCGTATGTACACCGGGCGCCAGCTTGACGGCCTCAGCGGTCTTTTCCGCCACATCCGTCTTGGGAAAGGGCCGCAGCGTAACCACGATAGAGGCCCCGGTTTCGCGCAGGATAGATCCGATTTGCTGGGCGTCCAGCAGTGGGTTGATGGGTTGCGCGATGCCCGCCACAGCGCCACCAAGCAGGGTCAGTACCGCCTCGTTACAATTGGGCAGCACATAGGCCACCACGTCCTTTGGGCCAATGCCCAGGCCGCGCAACATGTTAGCCGTCTGGGAAACCTTGGCGTGAAGCTGTTTCCACGTAAAAGTCTCGACCTTATCCTTTGGACCGGACAGGATCTGATATGAAATCGCCTTATTGTCCGGGAATTTCTGCGTGGTCTCGCTAAGTTGTCCGTAAAGTGTCTTGGGTATGTCGCGGTCGGCCCACGGCATTTCCGCAACGATCGCATTGCGGTCTTTCATCCCGGCGTATGGCATCGCCTTTCCTCCCTTAGTGGCCAGTTTTTCGGCCTTTGTTATTTATGAAGGAAAGGATGCGGTGTAATTGGCCGTTTCGCAAGTATCGCCTTGTCCATAACGCCGCGTAATCTCTGAATAGTGCAAAAAAGGCGGCCGCACCCCGATGTGCTGCCGCCTTCATTTCCCTTCAAAATGCTCGGGTCCGACCCTTGCGTTTTTCAGGCTGTTGGAATGCGCAAAACCTGACCGGGATAAATCTTGTCCGGATGGCTGAGCATCGGCTTGTTGGCCTCGAAGATTTCGGGATAGCGGGATGCTTTACCCAATGTCTTCTGCGCAATCGCGGACAGGGTGTCGCCCTTTTCAACGGTGTGGAACGTCGGCTCGCCTTCGCCGCCTGCGCTCTGGTCATCTACTGCGGCCACACCTTCAACGTTGCCCACGGCCAAAATGACCTTTTCTTTCATCTCTTGGCTGACGGCATTACCGCTGACTTTGACCTGATCTCCCTCGACGGTGATCTCAAGGCCCTCAGCGTCCAGACCAAGCTCTTTCAGCTCGTCTTGCAGTGCGGCACCGGAAACTTCGGCATCGTCATCACCGCCAAAGACTTTCTTGCCGGCATTTTTCACAAAATTCCACAAACCCATTTTGGTTCTCCCTTACATGTGTTCGAAGGGAGTATGACCTGTTTTCCGATGCAGGTAAAAGGGGGAATTATGGGGCCGGCATGCCATCGGTAAACTGAAGCCGCGCCAACCGCGCATAAAGCCCGCCCTTGGCAACCAGCTCGTCATGGGTACCGGTTGCAACCACCTGCCCCTTGTCTAGAACAACTATACGGTCGGCTTTTTTTACAGTTGCCAGACGGTGCGCCACAATCAGTGTCGTCCGGTTCTGGCTAAGGATATCCACCGCCTCCTGTACTGCACGCTCGCTTTCGGCATCCAGCGCGCTGGTGGCTTCGTCCAGCAGAAGTACGGGCGCGTCCCGCAGAATGGCGCGGGCAATCGCGATGCGCTGCTTCTGCCCGCCCGACAACATCACGCCGCGTTCCCCCAGATAGCTGTCATAGCCATCTGGCAAAGCTGTGATGAATTCATGTGCGGCAGCAGCTTGTGCGGCACCCTCGACCTCGGCATCGGTTGCATCCGGTTTGCCAAAGCGGATGTTCTCTGCCGCACTGGCGGCAAAGATAATCGGGTCTTGCGGGACCAGCGCAATAGCCGAACGAAAATCGGAGCGCGTCAGATCGCGCAGATCGACACCATCCAGCGTGATGCGACCGGATTGTGGATCGTAAAACCGCAATAATAGCTGGATGATCGTGGTTTTCCCTGCCCCCGACGGACCAACAAAGGCAACGGTTTCGCCCGGTTTGATATCAAGCGTCACATCCGCAAGCGCGACAGCATCAGGCCGCGACGGATAGATGAACTGCACTCCATCGAAAGCAATTTCGCCGCGCACCGGCTGCGGCAGTTTCTGTCCGACTTCGGGATCGAACACCGTGTCGTCGGTCTGCAGCAGCTCGACCAGCCGCTCTGTGGCCCCTGCGGCGCGTTGTAGTTCGCTCCAGATTTCGGACAAGGCCGCAACGGCGCCCGACACCATGACAGCGTAAATCACGAACTGGACCAGAGACCCCGCCGTCATGTCACCGCCGCGTACATCACGTGCGCCGATCCACAACACACCGACGACGCCGGAAAACACCAGGAAGATTACGATGACAGTCATATAGGCGCGGATCTTGATGCGCTCCTTGGCCTTGTCGAACGAGGCTTCGGTGATGGTCGAAAACTGAGCACGGCTGGCGTCTTCATGTGTAAAAGCCTGTACCGTCTGAACCGCCGACAGGCTTTCCGAGGCATTGCCGGATGACGCCGCAATCCAGTCTTGCGTTTCACGGCTAAGTACACGCATCCGTCGGCCAAGCGTCAGAATCGGGACCACAACGGCCGGTACGATCAACAAAACCAACCCCGCCAGTTTGGCCGAGGTCAGCAACATCAAAGCCAAGCCACCGATGAAAATCAGAAAGTTACGCAGCGCAATGGATATCGACGATCCGATCACCGACTGAATAAGCGTGGTATCAGTGGTGATCCGGCTTAACACCTCTCCGGTCAGGATGCGTTCATAAAACGCAGGGCTCATACCAATTACGCGGTCAAAAACCGCCATGCGGATATCCGCCACAACCCGTTCGCCCAACCGTGTCACAAGCGCAAATCGCAGCGCCGTGCCCAGCGCCAAGAGCGCGGCAACGGCAAGCGCAGCCATGAAGTATTGGTCCAGAAGCTGCACATCAGCCGTGTCGAAATTATCCACCACCCGTCGAACCGCAAGAGGCATCGCCAGCGACACCATAGCCGTCGTCACCAGTGCAATGCCCGCAGCGAGCATCAACCATCGGTACGGCATCATAAACGGTAGCAATGCCCGCAATGATCCGAACCGGCGTGATTTTTCGCGTTCCTTGTTGCCATTCGGCGCGGGGTGCGGCGCAACTGCCATTGGACTTCCTTTATAACGTTCACGCCTGATGGCGCGGCTGGACGTCAGCGTCAAGCGTCGAGGGTGTCACAGGCTAGGGATTGTCTGGAGCGGGCGGAGGGAATCGAACCCTCATCTTCAGTTTGGAAAACTGAGGTCTTAACCATTACACAACGCCCGCTCAGAGGAGTCTTCTCTATTTGATACCGCAAAGAGCGTCAACTGAGCAGATGACGACCAGCGCAAAATTTATTCGGGTTCTTGATCACGCGCGGTCCTTGTCCCCTTCGGTCGCAGCATTTTGGCCAGCTGCGGCAGACCGGAACAGAAAGTTTTCGCCGGTTACCGGCTGATACAAGGGGCCTTTCGGGGTTTGACAGCGATGCTTGTGGACAAGCTTGGTCTCATTCCCGATTTTTTACAGCATGCGTTTTGACGTGTCTGCCATCGCTCCGAAGCAGCCGGCTTTAGGTTCCGTCGCCGGTAGGCGTTTTGGCACCCAGAAAATTTCCCAGTACGGACAGGCTTGGCACATTGTCGCAGATGACTTTCAGCATCACGAGGAACGGTACCGCCATCAATGCGCCGGGTATGCTCCATAGCCAGCTCCAGATGATAACGGTCAGAAAGACCGAAACCGTGTTCATATTCAGACGCCTGCCGAGGACCGTTGGCGTGACAAACTGCGCCTCAAAAGAGGTACAGAACGCATATATCATCGCCGGCAGCAGCCCCATACCCAGCGTATCAAAGTTTAGAATTCCAAAAGCTGCGACAAGCACCGTGCCAAACAGACCTCCAACAAATGGAATAAAGTTCAGCGTGAATGCAAGAACGCCCTGAGCCGCCCCACTTGAGTGGTCCAATTTGAAAGTTAGTGCATGATCGGCCTTTGGTCCATCGGCACGATGGCCTCTGGTGCCGGTGGGCGATAGCCCAATGCACTATGGGGTCGTTTGGTGTTGTAGTGGTTTCTCCATCTTTCGATAAGAATTTGGGCTTCACGTAGCGAGTAAAAGATTTCGCCGTTCAGCAATTCGTCCCGCATCCGTCCGTTGAAGCTTTCGCAGTAGCCGTTTTCCCAAGGTGATCCGGGCTCGATGTAGGCCGTCTTGGCCCCAACCGCTTTGATCCAGTCCCTGACGGCCTCAGCGATGAACTCTGGGCCATTGTCCGACCTGATGTAGGCTGGAACACCGCGTAGGATAAATAGGTCTGTCAGAGCGTCGATGACCTCAGTCGAGTTCAGCTTTCGCTTCACTCGGATCGCCAGACATTCTCGGCTATGTTCATCTATGATGTTCAATGTCCGGAACGCCCTGCCATCGTCAGTTCGGTGATGAACGAAGTCGTATGACCAGACATGATTGCGATACTCGGGGCGTAAACGGACGCATGATCCGTCATTCAGCCAGAGCCGTCCTTTCTTTGGTTGTTTCATTGGCACTTTAAGCCCCTCACGTCGCCATAGGCGTTCGACACGCTTGTCATTAACCTGCCAACCCGCGTCTCTCAGCAGGGCTGCAACCCGACGATAGCCATATCGGCCGTACTGGCGTGTGAGCTCGATCATGTCCGCAACCAAGCATTCTTCGTCAGCACGCCCTTGTGGCAACCGCCGCTGCGTGGATCGGTGTTGGCCCAATACACGGCAGACACGACGCTCAGAAACTTTGAACTGACTACGAACGTGATCGATGCAGTCACGCCTGCGCGAAGGGCTTAGAAGTTTCCCGATGCGGCCTCCCTTAAGATCAACTTATCCAGCGTCAGGTCGGAAACTGCACGCCGAAGACGTTCGTTCTCTTTCTGAAGGCGCTTTAGTTCCTTGAGTTGTTCCGTGCCCATTCCGCCATACTTCTTCTTCCAGCGATAATAGGTTTGTTCAGTCACACTGATCTGTCTGATTGCGTCAATCCGAGGCATGCCTTGCCCCATCAGAACTTCAACCTGCCGTAACTTCACGACAATCTCTTCCGGCTTGGGTCTCTTAATCGCCATCTCTGGTCCTCCGCTTTCCTAACTATAGGGGCGGACCACTTCAAAGGGGGAGGCTCA
>JBARCL010000016.1:0-3990 GCA_049794055.1 Sulfitobacter sp. | reverse complement strand
CGACGCCTTGTGGCAGTGTCTTTTCCCCTTGAGGAAAAGATCACGAGAGCAAGGTGTCGGCTATTCTAGGTGCCGGACACGGTGATCAAAATAAAGAAGGCCGCTCCTGACCGGAGCGGCCTTTTGCGTTTGTGCAATGACAAGGGGCAGTCCACTCTGCCACGCGCCGTCGGGCCAAAACCAAATGCCACGTAGAAAACCGGCAAGTCCCCGCGTAAAGAGAACTGACAACTCTGCCGCGACGCGTTAGAGTTCTCTTATGAGACTCAGAACACACCTCCTTTTCCCTTTTTTCGCGGTGCTATTGGCGCTCTTTCCGTTGACCGGAATGGCCGCTGAAATTGACCGTTTTGTAGGCACGTTCACCGGTAAGGCCGAGTTTGCCGTGGACGGCGAAGTGCAGAAACGTGACATGAGCACGACGATCAAGGAAGAAAAAGAAGGGTTTCTGCTGAGCTGGACTTCTGTGACCTATCGTAGCGACGGGCGCACAAAAGAAGCCACGTATACGATCCAGTTTGTGCCCTCCATGCGCGAGAATATATTTCAATCGGCGATGAAGAAGAATCTCTTTGGCAAAGCCACACCGCTCGACCCCTTGCAGGGCGAACCCTTTGTCTGGGCGCGGTTTGAAGGGGATATGTTTTCGGTGTTTTCCTTGTTCATCAACGAAACCGGCGATTATGAAGTGCAGGAATTTCACCGGACATTGGTGGAAGGTGGGCTGGACCTTGTGTTCCGCCGGTACCGTAACGGCACCCTTGATCGCGAGATCAAGACACTGCTGGTTCGCCAAGACTAGGCATCTCTGCAGGACCGTTGGCGCGCAAGCCCTGCCACATAATGCTCTGCATCGCGCTGCAGGCCATTGAAAAGAACCAAAGCCCAAAGAAACGTAGAAAGAGTTGCAGAATCCGCAAGCTTTCTGCGATCTGCTCTTGATCGTCGTCCGAATTGCGACTACCCAATCCATCGGCATAGGGGTTTAGCTCAGTTGGTAGAGCATCGGTCTCCAAAACCGAGGGTCGTGGGTTCGAGTCCCTCAGCCCCTGCCAAATCAGAAAATTACTCAAGCATCACAATCGCAATGTGGGCCATCTATGAGCTTCGATTTTTCATGTGGTGGTGATTGAAGTATTCTCAACCAGAGTTTTGAGACGTGGTGTGAACGGTCCTGACCATTTATCTGCATTGCAAAGCGTTTTCACGGGACTGCAAGCGTTCGACCTCCATGCGTTCGGCACCACTTAGAGGAATGTCGCCTGCCGCAACTCCGATCCTGCATCCGGCGTTTGAGAAAGCTTGGCGGCCACGGGTCCCTTGAAAGCAATAGCCATTGCGGGCGAAAATGCTGTTTCGCTGGAACCACAGGTTTTCACAACTCTCTGGCGGTTGATCATTTATGATACCGACAAAGCCGATCCAGTTTGAATGCGCCCAGCCTATGGCCCCCGTCTCTGTCCGGACATGAAACCAAACCCCATCTTGCCCAAGCACCTGCAATCGGGTGCCTTCCGCCATCTTTGATATCCGTGTGGCGGAGGGGGTTGTCCCGTTTCGGAGGGCAAGGAAACCATCCCCGTCTGGATCAAGCCCCACGACCTGATAGGGTAAGGCGACCGGAGCAGCCCCTTGCGGTCTTGCGGTTGCCGCTGTCGTTGGTCGGGTTTGGGTTGGCCGACCGGCGAGGTAAATCCGCTCGATGAGTGATGAGTTCTCCCAAGGGACTTGTGAACTATTCGTTTCTTTCACTACGTCGCGCCGAACCTTGCGCATGACTTCATGCAGGTCGTCTTGTCTGGACGGCAAGTGCCTCAACAAAGCAGCGGTAAAGGGGCTGTTTCGCCCGTTTCCGTCCAGTGCAACATTTCCGGGTTGCGTCGAAAAGGCGATGAAAGACCCGACGCCGGCATCCACCTTGGCCAAACCTCTGGTCGGGCTACCAATCGACCGGCCTGACGCTGGAATGTCAAACGGGTTGTTTCTGCAGGCATCGAGAATGATGATGTTGCGATCCGCCCTGCTTTCCATTTCCGAGAGTACGGTTTGTAACATGACGGAACTCTGACGAATTGCCTGTTCATCCTGACCGGAGGCATCGACAGGTACGATGAAATTTTCCGCGCCGATCTGGATCGCATGTCCAGCAAAATAAAAGAGTGCGATATCATCTGGCCCAAGTGACCTTCGCACTTTCTGTGCCAGCCGCAGGATTTCTGCGCGTGTAAGGTCCGTCCCCTGCATAACCCTGAACCCCAGGCCGTCAAGAACTTGCGCAACGTCAAACGCATCCTGAGCGGCATTTGGCAGGACAGACACATGCTTGTATTGAGAGTTTCCAATGACCAAAGCAACTTTTTCGCTGGCGATGACCGCCCCTGCGGAGGCCCATAAAAATAGCAGGCTAAAAAGCTGACGCAAAAATATGGACAACAGAGCGCTCCTCATACGGCTAGCTCTCTCAAGGTTAATGAAGTTGACCCTCGATGCCTACCCCATCGCGACGACCCGTGGCGGGGCCGCTGGAGACGACGGGGCATTAACCGGTCAGAACTGCGCTGCGCTGGAACCGGTCTGATCCGCCGCCACCCAAACCCGTTGCGCGGCGTTGGAATGGCCATAGATCAAGCAGTCGCCGTTCGCCTTCGCAAAATTGGACAGCTCTGTTTGTGCACCTGACGGGGCCGCCGAGCGGATAGAGAACCGGCGTGAACAGGCGGGATAGCGCGGGCCAGTGGCAAGCACAGCGCCCCGCGTGTCAACGGAATGCAGTGTGGCGCGGTTGACCGTCAAGCATGATGCTCTCGCGCGCCGACACTTAATGGCGCGCGTTCATCCAGATCAGTTTCTTGACTTGCATGTTGGTCAATTGCAACCGGACCCTTTGGCCCGCCCGGGGGCGCACTTTGGTCTTAAGGATAACGCTGCGGGCTTCGGAATTGAACGGTTTGACCAGATGCACATGGTACAGAACCGTGCCATCCTCGCGACAATCGATGCCGGTTATGTTGCCCACATGCGCCCCTTCAGAGCTGAGCAGGCGGCGATCACTTGTATCGCAATTGTCGATTTTCTGAGCAAGGTTTCTGTCGGTCTGGCCGTTGCCAGGGTTGTTTGCCGTCGACGGTGTGTTTGTTGGTTCTTGTGGCTCCGGTTCAGGCTCAGGCTCAGGCTCCGGTTCTGGCTCCGGTTCTGGCTCCGGCTCGGGTTCAGGCTCAGGTCCAGGCTCCGGTTCTGGCGATTTACCCGGATCAGTACCCCCCTTGTCGGCGGAAACGTCACCGCCTTTTGAAACATCATTACCTTTACCGCTGACATTGGTTCCGTTGTTTGCGGTAACCGGTGCTGCCAGCGTAAACACCAATAGCGCCGTGGCGGCCAAAGTGCTCATCAATTTCGTTCTGGTCATTACTGATACCCTCCAACAAGAACCGTTCATCAGGCCATCGGCCACATATTAACCATATTGTAGGCCCTCAACTCTCGGAAGGGACGGGGAAAAGAAAAAAAACGAAACTATATCTGATTATCTCAGATGCAGTCGTTTCTGTTCCCCTCTAAGATATTGAATAGGTGTGGTTCTTTGTTGGTGGGTGACGTGTCAAAGGTGGCCGAATGCCCGCCCTGCTAGAATGCGATCAGCATGGCCTTTTCGGATTCGTGATCAATCTTTGAAAAACCGGTTCATTGTTCACTTCTCTGGAAATCAGACAGGGTGATTCCATTGATTGCTTTCCTTTCCCAAGGGCCTGCGTGGCTACCAAAAAGGGGCCGTTTGGCTCATTAATCTGCTGTTGGAGACCGCGCTAGTGAAGTGGTCCCACTAAACTGAACAGTTTAGCGGCTCAGCTAAGATGTAATCGGGTTGATTTCATGCCGCCTTTTGGTTTTGTTCTACGTTAAAGAATGCGTCGTCCGGGGATCGTTTGTCGAGAGCTGTGTGAGGCCGCTCCGAGTTGTAGAACCCGATCCAGTCCTTGATCAAGCGTT
>JBARCL010000015.1:0-1907 GCA_049794055.1 Sulfitobacter sp. | reverse complement strand
GCAGGAGCGGCGTTCGCACCTGGACGACGCACAGCAGCGCGGGCTGGCGGGCCAGCTGGACGCACACGGCGTGGGCCACGTGGGCGACGCTCTTCTTCTGGACGAGGCGTATCGGCCACCGCAGGCGCATCGTTGCGACCCAGGTGATCGCCCTTGTAAACCCAGACCTTGACACCAATGATGCCGTAGGTGGTCTTGGCTTCGGACGTGCCGTAGTCGATGTCGGCGCGCAGGGTGTGAAGCGGCACGCGACCTTCGCGGTACCACTCGCAACGTGCGATTTCGATACCGTTCAGACGGCCAGACGACATGATCTTGATGCCCAGGGCACCCAGACGCATGGCGTTCTGCATCGCACGCTTCATGGCGCGACGGAACATGATGCGCTTCTCGAGCTGCTGCGTGATGCTGTCGGCAATCAACTTGGCATCGATTTCGGGCTTGCGCACTTCTTCGATGTTGACCGCAACCGGCACGCCCAGTTTGGCAGCCAGTTCTTTCTTCAGACGCTCGATGTCCTCACCTTTCTTGCCGATCACAACACCCGGACGTGCCGAGTAGATGGTGATGCGTGCGTTCTTGGCGGGGCGCTCGATCACGACGCGCGAAACGGCGGCGTTCTTCAGCTTACCCTTGAGGTACTCACGCACCTTGATGTCTTCGGCCAACATGCCGGCGAAATCACGGTTGCTTGCTTACCAACGGCTGGCCCAGGTGCGGGAAACTGCGAGGCGGAACCCGGTTGGGTTGATTTTTTGTCCCATATTCCTGTGACCTCTTTCAGTTGCCAACCGTCACATAGATGTGACAGGTGGGTTTGCTGATGCGGTTGCCGCGGCCTTTGGCGCGGGCCGAGAAACGCTTGAGCGTGGTGCCTTGCTCGACGTAGATGGTCTTGACCTTCAACTCGTCGATATCGGCGCCGTCATTGTGCTCGGCGTTGGCAATCGCCGACTCCAGAGCTTTCTTGACGATGCCTGCGGCTTTTTTCTGTGTGAACGCGAGAATGTTGAGCGCTTGGTCAACTTTCTTGCCGCGAATCAGATCGGCGACGAGGCGGCCTTTGTCCACCGACAGGCGCACACCGCGAACGATGGAGCGGGTTTCTGTGCTCATGGTTGGTCCTTACTTCTTCGCTTTTTTGTCAGCCGGATGGCCTTTGAACGTGCGCGTCAGCGAAAACTCGCCGAGCTTGTGTCCAACCATCTGATCGGTGATGTAAACAGGCACGTGCTGCTTGCCGTTGTGCACAGCAATGGTCAGCCCGATGAAGTCGGGCAAGATCATGGAGCGACGCGACCATGTCTTGACAGGCTTCTTATCTTTTGTTGCAACAGCCTTTTCAACTTTGGCCATCAGGTGATGGTCAATGAAAGGGCCTTTTTTAAGTGAACGACTCATTTTGTCAGCCCTTTACTTCTTGCTCTTGCGACGCGAGACGATCATCGACTGCGTGCGGCGGTTGTTGCGGGTACGGTAGCCCTTGGTCAGGTTGCCCCATGGATCCACTGGTGCACGGCCTTCGCCGGTCTTGCCTTCGCCGCCACCGTGTGGGTGATCGATTGGGTTCATGGCGGTACCGCGCACGGTTGGGCGGATACCCATGTGACGCTTGACACCGGCTTTACCCAGTTGGCGCAGGCTGTGTTCCTGGTTGGAAACTTCACCAATGGTGGCGCGGCAATCCACATGGATCTTGCGCACTTCGCCCGAACGCATACGCACTTGAGCGTAGATGCCTTCGCGGGCCAGCAGCACTGCGGAAGCGCCAGCGGAGCGGGCGATTTGAGCGCCTTTGCCGACTTGCAATTCGATGCAGTGGATGGTGGAACCGACCGGGATGTTGCGGATGGGCAGCGTGTTGCCGACGCGAATCGGCGACTCGGAGCCCGACAACAGCGTGGCAC
>JBARCL010000014.1:0-27114 GCA_049794055.1 Sulfitobacter sp. | reverse complement strand
GACATAGCGGACGCGATTGAGCTGCGTGGCGTGATCGAGGGGACCGCTGCGCGGATGGCTGCCGAACGTGGTGTTGCACCTGTGTTACTGGATCAGGCGCGCAATGCACTTGATCTGATTGATACGGCGCTGAAAGACTCTCAAGGGTTGGACTTTGAGCAATATGTCAAACAGAATGCGCGTTTTCATGATCTCCTGGCACAGTTCCCCGCAAGCCCGCTGATTGAGCGGGAGGTGGAGCGGATGAACCTGCTGCCATTGGCGTCACCATCGGCCTTCTTGTCCGATCAAGCGCTGATCCCAGATTTTCAAGATTCCCTGCGCTATGCCCAACGTCAGCACCGCGCGATTCTGGACGCCATCGTCCGGCGTGAAGGTGCGCGTGCCGAAGGACTTGCCAGAGAGCACGCGCGGCTTGCCCTAATGAATTTTGAACATGTAAACGCGACCGAATTGGTCTCGATAAGGGCGGTCCCCGGGCTGGCCTTGGTGGCCACAACATGACTGTCGTCGCCACGGATACGACGATCACTATCGCCGATTTGGTGCGAGACCCCTATACAATCTACGCGCGCCTTCGGGCCGAGGCGCCGGTGCTAAAGGTTGCAGCTGTTGATCGCATTCTGTTGACAAAAGCCGCAGACACCAAGGCCGTTAAGGATAACCCAGTTATCTTTAGCTCGGATGATCCCAACACGCCCATGCGCCGTGCGTTCCTGGCCCATACGCTGATGCGTAAGGATGGTGCAGAACATTTGCGTGAACGGATGGCTATGGCGCCGGCCTATGGCGCACGAACAATCGCGCAGCACTGGATGCCGATCTACGAAAAGATCGCCGACGACTTTGTTGGCGGCTTGCCGCGGGGAGAAACGGTTGATCTGTTTCATGCCCTTGCCGCCCCCTTTGCCGCACGATGTCTGGCACAGCTTTTGGGCCTTCCGAATGCGACAGATGTTGAGATGATACGCTGGTCGCAAACCTTAATTGATGGGGCGGGCAATTTTGGCTGGGACTTGGCACCTTTTGTGGCCTCCGACATGGCGAACGCTGAAATGGACGCACATTTTGATGCAATCATCCCGCATCATATGGCCGAACCGAACCCAAGCGCGCTTTGCGCTATGGTCACCGCAGACGACCCGATTGAAATGAGCCAGATCCGGTCCAACATTAAGATCGCCATTGGAGGCGGGCTGAACGAGCCACGCGATGCGTTACTCACCATTCTCTTCGGGTTATTGACCAACCGTGATCAGCTGGATGTCGTCAAAGAGGCAGGCGCCTGGGGTGATGCCTTTGATGAAGGTGTCCGTTGGGTTGCCCCCATTCAGGTGTCCTCCAGGCTGGTCACGCAAGATACGGAACTCCGTGGCATGGCGATACCAAAGGGGGAGACGGTAATGACCGTTCAGGCTTCCGCCAACCACGATGAGGAAATCTGGCCAGACGGTCACCGGTTTGATGCACTGCGCGACAAACGCCCACATCAGGCCTTTGGCAACGGGCCGCACTTTTGTCAGGGCAAACACATTGCCCGGCGGATGTTGGCGGATATCTTGCTGCCGCGCCTTTTCGATCGTTTCCCAAATATGGCGCTGCCTGACCCAGGGGTCGTAAATTTTCGCGGCTTCGGGTTTCGGGGTGCCGTGAATTTTCCAGCGAAATTGGCATAAGAAATCATCAATCAGGGAGAATTGAACATGATGACAGCACTGAAGAAGACGCTTCTGGCCTCGGCCACGATGGCGATTGTTGCAACGAGTGCATGGGCGCAAGAGGTGACGCTCAACCTGCATCAACTACTACCCTTGGGCGCGACGATTCCGGCCAAAGCGATCCAGCCTTGGATTGACAAGGTACAGTCAGACTCGGACGGGCGGATCCAGATCACCCATTTTCCGTCGATGCAGCTGGGAGGTAAACCACCGGAACTGTATGACCAGGCTGCGGACGGTGTGGCGGATATCGTTTGGACCGTTATCGGTTACACGCCCGGACGTTTTCCAAAGACCGAAGCCTTCGAGTTGCCTTTTATGGTTGGCGATAGCGCCGGGTCGTCCAAAGCTTTCCATGAGTATGTCCTGACCAATGGCATGGATGAATTTGCGGATACACACCCCATCGTATTCCATACCCACGGGCCGGGGTGGATTCACACCAATACCAACGTGGCCACTTTGGAGGACATGAAGGGTCAAAAGCTGCGCGCGCCGACCCGTGTAACCGGACAGCTGCTTGAAAAACTGGGTTCATCGCCAATCGGCATGCCCGTGCCCGCAGTGCCTGAAGCGGTGTCAAAGAAAGTCATCGACGGTGCGATCATCCCGTGGGAGGTAACCCTGCCGCTGAAAATGTCTGAGCTGACAACAAATCACTCCGGCTTTGCCAGCAAACCGGGTCTCTATACGGCTACGTTTGTGATGACCATGAACAAGGACAGCTATGCCGCATTGCCTGACGATCTGAAGGCTGTAATCGATGCCAATTCAGGGCCGGAAGTGTCTGCATTGTTTGGTGCGGCGATGGATGCCGCTGATGTGACCGGCCGCGAGGTGGCCGAAAGAGCGGGCAACAGCATCACCGAACTTGACGGCGAAAAGGAGCGCTGGATGGCAGTTGGCGACGAAGTCACCGCCGATTGGATCGCTGAGATGGATGCTAAAGGCCTCGATGGCGCCGCCTTGGTGCAAAGCGCCAAGGACTTTATTGCCAAGAATACCAACTGATCCGAAAAACAGCAACGATTGGCCAGATGTCCTTTGAGATGTCTGGCCATCCCGTCAGAACGCGAATGCATCAATTCATAAATATTCGATCAACGCCCGCTTTGTCTTATAGACAGCGGGACGTATAATGAAATCACACAGACAAACTGTATATCGCTTAGGTCAGGCCGCTAACGATCTTATTTCGTTTGACGGCAAGTCCAACATAAATCTGATATCATCAGCGCTCATGTAGACCATCACGCCTTCCAAAGCCTCCGGTAGTTCCCTGGCAACCCAACGCAGCGCCATAGGTTCGGCGTGCATAAAGCCCATGCGAAGGCAAAAACCCTTGTAAGCCACGGGGCGGGCCATAAATCCTACGACGTGGTCTGCCGAAAGTTCCTGGACGGCAGTCATAAGCGCATACCGACCCAGAATATTTGAAATGCCGGTTCCTCGAAACTGACCCGGGGTTCCACCAATCCAGGTTTCGCCAGAATAAACCACACGCCCGCGCATACGTTTGGCACCGGGACCCGCACGGTAACGCGAGCGTTCAAAATCAATGTCGAGTTCTGATGGGGAAAATTCGCGGTAACTCTTTCGAAAGTATTCGCCTACGGTCATTTTGCGTGTCGGCAGTAAACGCAGTGCCTGAAGATGAACAATATCCCCTGTGCGGTCACGGCCAACAATCCAGCATGCCTTACCTTCGCCCATGTCATGAACACGATGGTCAAACGGGTCGCCCACCCGGTGATCTGGCCGCGCCTTAGCAACAAATTGACGGTATTTATCAAAATCCGTGCCTGTACTCAGCGTGATGCCAAACTTATCCAAAATGTCTACCCCAGCGGCCTTGAATTTGTCCGCTGCACCCAGATCCAGAATCGCCATTAGCCCCTCCTGCAATGCATTCAAGGCTATATATAACGCGGTTAACGCGTTACGTCATTTCTTTTGGTGGTCGTTTTCTATTTGACTATTTCATCAACGCCTCTTCCGGCATCCTACGGATCATTGTTTCGCAAACTCCATTTATCTCTAGGTCATACGTTCTTCGTACGACCGAGATTATTGCGGGGCTTTGGTCAGGGAAGCGCCCCCCTAACAAAAGCCTTTCGTAACTAATTGGCACCAAACCATCAGAATTCTCTTTGGGAATCTCTGTATGAATATGGTCAAGGCGAATGCCCTGGTTTCTTTCAATTTCCACGTAAGCAATATCCACAAGCCGCGCAAAATCACCGCCGCCTGGCATCTCACCAATTGTACGTCCTATGGTGGATTGCGCTTGCGCCGGCCCGAACCAGGACGCAAAGGAGCTGTTTTCCCCCACTTCTGTAAACACCAGCTTCCCATTGATCCGGCGAAATATGATGCAATCTGGCCGCACGTCTCTTAGGCTGTCATTCGCCAATTGGCCTTCGGCATTCGACCATCCCTTTATCGCAGATTGCAATATGCTTCCTTTGGACGCAAATGCGCGGTCCAACTGATGCTGTTGTTGGTAAAAGAATGCTTCATCCGGGCTTTCCCTACGCAATACTTGCAACCCGTTTACGAATTGCATTTCTCCAGCGATCCATGAGGTGGCATTAGATATCAGATATTCCGCTTCGGGAAGTAACCGCTCTCCGAGATGAGTCAGATAATAGCGCCGTTCCCTCATATCAAAAAGAGCACCGCCTTTTAGCTCTTCAAGCAGCGTAATATGCCGGCGAAGTGTCTGACGTGTGCTATCCAGCTGTCTTACCGCTTGGCTTAAATTCAATGTCGACGCGAGCGCAACAAATGAACGTAATATCCCGTATAAGAAAGCGGGAGGGGGCTCAAAAGCGGGTTTCAGACCGTCGTCTTGAATGGTGGTAGATTGCTTCATACTGTGACTTGGTAAAATAAATAATACATGATGGATACATTTATCATGCATAGCTGAAGCGTACAATATTGAATAGTGTGAGGGTTAGGGTCGGGACCCTAATAAAACAGAATTTATCACGCATCGTTAACTGTTCGATGCACTCGCCCAGCGACAAACGGGTGCAGCCATAAAAACTCAGTACTTGCTGAGTGCCCGCGCTGCCTGCATTCCTGGCGGGGCCATGCGGGCAATGAAGGCTTCAGGCGTCCAGTCAGAGAGCGAGCCTGCGATGTGAATTGCCGCGACAGGGGCGCCGGTACGGTCAAGAACAGGGAAGCCCAAGGCGATCTCACCAAAGAGGATTTGGCTGGTGGCGAGCGCGAAACCGTTTTGACGTGCCTGTTTGATTTCCGTCATCAGCGCGTCAACATCTGTAACTGTGTGGGGCGTGAAGGGGCGACGATCGGACCGCACCAAAATATCATGCGCTGCGGTTTCAGGAAGGCGTGCAAGTATGCCCCAACCACCGGCGCTGCAAAAGCTGGGTACGCTATGGCCCACCATTGAGGCATTAAAAGTCTGGCGGCGGGTCTGCAAGCGGATGGCATAGATCACGCGCAGGTCGTCGAAAAGCGACAGATCGACGCGTTCGCGCACCTCTGTTCGCAGTTCCTGCAGTACAGGCGTCGCTTGCCGAACCAGCGGGTTCAGACGCAGATAATCGAGTGTATGGTCGAGAATGCGCACGCCCGGCAGGAAGCCGTGGCCGTCTGCGTCCCTTTCAACATAATTGAGTGCGCGCAGGGTGTGAACCATGCGCTGTGCGGCGCTGCGGTCAATCCCCGCACGCGTAGCAATGTCACTTAGGGTGAGAGGGCCATCAGCGTGATGAAACGCGGCAAGCACTGACATCGCCTTTTCCACCGACTGCACAAACAACGAGCCGGCGCGGTCGGTCTCTGTCGGGTCACGTCTGCCAGGTTCGGCGCGGGTCGTGTTTCTGGGCATGAGTTCGCCTTTTGATCGTTGGCATTGACTTAACGTAAGTATGCGCCCTACGATTTCTATACGATGCTGTCGTATTGCATTGCAATACTATGCAGTCCGGGCCGAGCAGGCAGATGTATCGGCGGGGTCATTGTGCGAAACGGGTGAGAAACATGGCAAAGCGCGTGGCGCTGGCGGGATTTCTACATGAAACAAACACATTTGCGCCGACAATGGCGCGGATGGAGGATTTTGTTCAGGGTGGTGGTTATATGCCGATGGCCCGTGGCGATGCACTTATGATGCAGGGCCGTGGCATCAACCTTGGCATCGGTGGCGCTGTGGAATTCGGCGAATCGGCAGGCTGGGAGATGGTGCCGATTCTCTGGGCTGGGGCCATTCCTTCTGCCCATGTGTGCAAAACTGCCTATCAAAGCATCACGGACGAAATTATCTCGGGGTTAGAGGCTGCCGGACCGCTGGATGGTGTCTTTCTGGATTTGCATGGCGCGATGGTTGCCGAGCACGAAGATGACGGCGAAGGCGCATTTCTGACGCGGGTGCGCGCGGCGGTGGGACAGGACGTGCCGATAGCGGCTGCCTTGGATCTGCACGGCAACATTACCGAAGCGATGGTTGCTGCGGCAGATGTATTGGTGGGTTTCCGTACCTATCCGCATGTGGATATGGCTGAGACTGGCACGCGTGCTGCCGCACAGCTCGATACGATGATGGCGCGCGGGGAACCTTTTGCAAAAGCTTTCCGGCGGCTGCCGTTTCTGGTGCCCATCGCCTGGCAGAGCACGCGGGTCGAGCCGGGACGGGGTCTGTATAAGTTGACCGCTGAGCTGGAGGGCGGGGCTGTGGCCAGCACCTCTTTCTTTTTCGGCTTCCCGGCAGCGGACTTTCCGGGCTGCGGGCCAACCGTGGTCTGCTACGGTGAGACGCAAACCGCCGCAGATGCTGCGGCCGACGCCATCGAACGTGCGGTGCTGGGTGCCGAACCGGCGCTGGCGGGAGAGAGCTTCGAGCCAGATGCGGGCGTGCTGGAGGCGATGCGGATTGCAAAGACGGCGCGCAACCCGTTGTCATCGCTGATACACAGGACAACCCCGGTGCCGGCGGTGACAGCAACACCACGGGAATGCTGCGGGCGTTGGTGCGACAGGGGGCTTCGGGTGCCTTGGGAAACATGGTCGATCCGAAAGCAGCGGCGGCGGCCCATGCCGCGGGACAAGGGGCTGAAATCGAGATCGCGCTCGGAGGCCAGTCAGGTATCCCCGGCGACGCCCCTTTCGAGGCGCGGTTCTCCGTCGAGACCCTTTCTGATGGAAAGTTTATCGCCAGCGGGCCATTTTATGGGGGTGCACCGCTGGATTTGGGGCCTTCGGCCTGCTTGAAGATAGGGGATGTCCGCATTGTCGTGACCACCCATAAGGCGCAGATGGCCGACCGCGAGATGTACCGCTTTGTCGGGATTGAGCCGGAGGCGGAGAAAATCTTGGTGAACAAAAGTTCGGTGCATTTCCGAGCAGATTTTGACGCCATCGCCGAGACGATCCTGACCTGTACGGCCCCAGGACCGATGCCCATTAGCCCGGCAAGCCTGCCGTTCAACAACCTCGCGGAGGGCATGCGACTGGAGCCGCAGGGCACCGTCTTCGTCAATAAAAAGTCAGAAATGAGAAGAGCAGAGACGACCAGCTAGATACGCGCGCAACAACAGGGTGATTTAGCCCGGCGCATCATTTTCAACACTCAGGGGAGTCCCCAATGAATTTTCCATTGAATATGAAACCAAGAGTCAAAGGCCTGACTGGTCTTTTGCGCGGTACGATGTTCGCCGCAACTGTTGCCAGCCTTGCATTGATCGCAGGAATGGCCGACGCGCAGACGTTGCGCGCCGTAAAGCACTCGGCCTGCGGGTTCTGGACCCGATCCTGACGACCGCCTATATGAGCCGCAACCACGGCTACATGATCTTTGATACGCTCTACGCGCTTGACGAAAACCTCGCGCCGCAGCCGCAGATGGTAGCGACGCACAAAGTCTCCGACGATCAACTGACGTATACCTTTACCCTGCGCGATGGACTGATGTTCCACGATGGTGCGCCGGTGACGGGTGCGGACGTCGCTGCGTCGATCTCGCGCTGGGGCCAGCGCGACGGCATGGGGCAGGTCCTGATGTCATTCGTGGACAGCATGGAACAGGGCGCATCACCGAATGAATTCGTGATCAACTTGAAAAAACCCTACGGTCTGGTGATCGACAGTTTGGCGAAGCCGTCTTCGAACGTGCCGTTCATCATGCCCAAGCGGCTGGCTGACACGCCATCAACCGAAGCCATCCCCGAGCAGATAGGATCGGGACCGTTCAAATGGGTCGAGGACGAATATCAGCCCGGCGTGCGCGCGGTCTATGAAAAGAACGCGGACTACGTCCCGCGAGACGAGCCTCCGAGCTTTGCCGCCGGGGGTAAGGTGGTAATGGTTGACCGGGTCGAATGGGTGGTAATGCCCGACGATCAGACTGCGTTCAACGCATTGCAGGCCGGCGAGATCGACTATTGGGAAAGCCCGCCGTCCGACCTGCTGCCGATCCTCGAAGCGAACCCCGACATTACGGTCAAGAACCTGAATGCCTTGGGAATGCAGACGATCATGCGGCCAAATACGATGAACGCGCCGATGGACGATGTGCGCATCCGTCAGGCAGCGATTGCGTCGGTCAACCAAAAGGACGTGCTGGACGCATTGGTCGGCAACCCCGATCTCTACAATCTGTGTGGTGCGATGTTTGTCTGCGACACGCCGCTGGCGTCGGACGTAGGTTCGGAAACGCTTGTCAAAGGCAACGGCATGGACAGGGCCAAGGCACTGCTTGCAGAAGCAGGCTATGACGGCACACCTATTGTAATCATGCATCCAACCGACGTGGGTACCTTGCGTACGCAGCCCGTGGTGGTTGCGCAAGCGATGCGAGATGCCGGTTTTACCGTGGATCTGCAGGCGATGGACTGGCAGACCTTGGTGGGCAAGCGCGCCAGTCAGGCGTCAATTGCTGATGGTGGATGGCATATGTTCATGACCAACTGGGTGGGCGCCGACGTGTTCAACCCGCTGGTCAATAACATGGTCAACGGCAAGGGACCTGATGGCGGTTGGTTTGGCTGGCCCAATGTTCCGAAACTCGAAGAGTTGCGCACGGCCTATGCCACCGCGCCTACGCTGGCAGAGCAACAGAACCTTGCCGAGGAGATCCAGAAAATCGCCTATGAAGAGGGTGTCTATGCGCCCATCGGCCAGTACTTTGTGCCATCGGCATGGTCGAACAACATCGAAGGTGTACTGGATGCGCCTGCACCACTGTTCTGGAACATCTCCAAGAAGTGATGCCAGCTTCGGTCCCGCGTGCATGCGCGGGGCCGGTTTTTTCTGATTTGAAAGGCCCCGGGCGATGGTTCTCTATATCACGCAGCGTATTCTGGCCGCCATCCCCGTGATGGGGTTCGTGGCGCTGTTTGTCTTCCTTCTGCTACGGCTTACGCCGGGCGATCCTGCGGCGATCATCGCCGGCGACACAGCAACACCCGCGCAGCTGGAAGCGATCCGCGAGTCTCTGGGTCTTAACGAGCCGTTGTTTGTTCAGTTCTTCTCGTGGATTGGACAGCTTTTGCAGGGGGATTTTGGCACCTCGATCCTTTCGGGAAAGCCGGTGCTTGAGCTGATTGCCGACCGGATGGAACCGACGATCAGCCTGGCGCTGACCACCATCACCCTGTCCGTACTGATCGCGGTGCCCTTGGGGGTTATTGCCGCTTGGAAGCAAGGGACGCTCATCGACCGTTTGGTCATGCTGTTATCGGTATTGGGTTTTTCGGTACCGGTTTTCGTGATCGGTTACCTTATGATTTCGCTGTTTTCGATGCAGTTGGGTTTGTTTCCCGTGCAGGGATTCAAGCCCATCGGAGAAGGAGTGGGGCAATTCTTTCACCGGATCGCGCTGCCAACCTTTACGCTGACGTTGCTTTATATCGCGCTGATTGCGCGGATTACCCGTACTTCGATGCTGGAAATTCTTGGCGACGATTATGTGCGCACCGCGCGCGCCAAGGGGTTGCCTGAACGCAAGGTGCTGATGCGTCACGCGCTGCGCAACTGCTCGGTTCCGATTATCACCGTGATCGGGATCGGCTTTGCACTGATCATCTCGGGCGTCGTGGTAACAGAGAGCGTTTTCAATCTGCCGGGGCTGGGGCGCCTGACCGTGGATGCGGTGCTCAGCCGGGACTATCCGGTTATTCAGGCAGTGATCCTGCTCGCCTCGCTGATTTATGTCGTGATCAACCTGCTGATTGATATCGCCTATGTTCTGCTTGACCCGAGGATCCGTTACACATGACCGATCAGACTGTTACAACCATCGCCCCGCCTGACCGACCTTCGGTTTTGTCGCGCGTACGTGAGATTGTTTTTTCCAGCCCGCTGGCCTTGATCGCCACGATCATATTGCTTGTCATCACGCTTTCGGCGCTGTTTGCTCCTTGGCTGGTCCCGCACGATCCGGTCCGGCTGCAACCGGCGGTGCGTCTGAAACCGCCGAGTCAGGCATTCTGGTTGGGCACGGATGCCTTTGGCCGGGATCTGTTTTCACGGATCATCACTGGCGGGCGGATATCACTTGTGGTTGGTGTTCTGGCGGCGGTCTGTGCGGTGATCTTCGGGCTACTGCTAGGGCTGCTGGCCGGGTACATTCGCTGGGTCGATGCGGTGTTGATGCGTATGGTCGACGGGTTGATGGCCATCCCCTCGATTCTGCTGGCCATCGCTATCGTTTCGCTTTGGGGGGCGAGCCTGTGGACTGTGCTGGTCGCCATCACGATCCCCGAGGTGCCCCGTGTCGTACGGTTGGTGCGTTCACTCGTGCTGTCGGCGCGAGAGGAGCCTTATGTTGAAGCGGCGATTTCGGCGGGTACGCCAACATGGCTGATCATGCGGCGGCATCTGGTCCCGAACACGCTGGCACCGTTAATCATCCAGGGCACCTATATTTGTGCCAGCGCGATCCTGACCGAAGCGATCCTGAGCTTTCTGGGCGCGGGCATCAATCCTGAGACGCCGAGTTGGGGCAATATCATGGCTGAGGGGAGGATCTATTTCCAGATCAATCCCGGCATCGTGCTCTGGCCCGGGCTGGTGGTTTCAGTCGCGATCCTGTCGATCAACCTTCTGGGGGATGCGGTGCGCGACGCGCTTGATCCGCGCATGGCAAAGCGGGGGATCGAAAGATGAGCCTTCTTGAAATCAACGACCTGCGCATCGCGCTCAACGGTGACCCGGCGGCCCAGGTGGTCAAAGGTCTGAACCTGCAAATTGAACCAGGCCAGACGATGTGTCTGGTAGGTGAAAGCGGTTCGGGAAAATCGCTGACAGCACTTGCCACGATGGGCCTTCTCCCACCGGTACTGAAACCCATCGGGGGAACGATAAATTTCAAGGGCGAGGACATGCTGCAAGCCTCTACCACGCGGATGCGGGAATTACGCGCAGTCTCTATGTCGATGATCTTTCAGGAGCCGATGACGGCGCTAAACCCCGTGGCACGTGTTGGCCAACAGATTGAGGAAGTGCTGGAATTTCACTCTGACCTGTCGAAATCCGCCCGCGCCCGCCGCGCCAAAGAGATGATGGAGCAGGTGCATCTGCCGGATGTGGATAAAATGTACCGCAGCTTCCCCCATCAGCTGTCAGGCGGGCAGCGCCAGCGGATCATGATTGCGATGGCCTTGATTATGCGCCCGCAATTGCTGATCGCGGACGAACCGACAACGGCGCTGGATGTCACAACGCAGGCCCAAATCCTCAGTCTGATCCGAGAGCTGCGCGAGGATCAGGGGGCGGCCGTTCTTTTTATCACACATGACATGGGTGTGGTCAGCGAAATCGCGGATGATGTAACTGTGCTGAAGTTGGGTGAGGTGATGGAAACCCAAAGCGCCGATGACCTGTTGCGACATCCAAAAACCGACTACACCCGTGATCTGCTGAAAGCAGTGCCAAGCCAGGTGCCGCGACTGGCGCGGGCGCAGACCTCTGACAACATCGTGCTCGCGACAGATGATCTGTGCAAGACTTACGGGGGTGGCGGCTGGTTCAGCCGGGGCCGCGAAGTGAAAGCAGCGCAGAATGTTAGCATCAGCCTGAACAAGGGGCGCACACTGGGCATTGTCGGTGAAAGCGGGTCGGGCAAGACAACAGTTGCGCGCTGTATCATGCGACTAATCGATCCGAGCTCCGGTAAGATCATGGTTGACGGCACCGACATTGCCAAGATGAGCCAGAAAGAGTTGAAGCCGCATCGCAAGGATATCCAGATCGTGTTTCAAGATCCCATGCGTTCGCTTAACCCGCGCATCGAGATTGGACAGTCAATCATTGAGGGGCCCCTGAATTTCGGCACGCCACGCCATGAGGCGCTGGCGCGCGCGCGCGAGTTGCTTGAACTGGTCGGGTTGCCTGCCAGTGCAGTAGACCGGTTCCCGCATCAGTTTTCCGGGGGGCAGCGCCAGCGCATTGCGATCGCCCGCGCGCTGGCCATGGACCCTGAAGTGCTGGTTGCCGATGAAGCGGTGAGTGCGCTTGACGTATCGGTGCAGGCACAGGTGCTGGATCTGCTCGCCGAGCTACAGGAAAGACTTGGCTTGGGGATCCTGTTCATCACCCATGATCTGGGTGTCGCCGCACAGATCTGCGACGATGTCTTGGTGATGCAATACGGACGGGTCGTGGAATATGGTGCGGCCGCACAGGTATTGGGATCGCCGCAGCAGGATTATACCAAAGCGCTCATCGCTGCTGCCCCAGGACGGCACTGGGATTTCGCAAATTTCCGCCCCTTCGCCGAAGCGGCTGAATAATTCAGGAGAAATAAAATGAGCATTCTTCCCGTCATCGAGGCGCATACCGATGCAATGACAGAGATTTTCAAGGATCTGCACGCACATCCCGAGTTGGGGTTTGAGGAACACCGCACCTCGGGCATCGTTGCCGAAAAGCTGCGCAGCTACGGGGTCGATGAGGTGCACACCGGCATCGCGGGTACTGGCGTGGTCGGTATCATCAAGGGTAACCGGGCAGGCGCGCGCCGCATCGGCCTGCGTGCAGATATGGACGCGCTGCCGATCGATGAACGTTCAAACCTGGCCTATGCGTCCAAGACACCCGGGGTGATGCATGCCTGCGGCCACGACGCGCATACGACAATGCTGTTGGGAGCGGCGAAACATCTGGCGGAAACGCGCGATTTTGCGGGCACAGCCGTGTTGATTTTCCAGCCTGCCGAGGAAGGCTTGGGCGGGGCGCGGGGCATGCTGGCCGATGGTCTGTTCGATCGCTTCCCGTGCGACGAGATATACGGAATGCACAACATGCCAAATGGCGAACCAGGCAAGGTCGGCATTTGCAAGGGAGCTGCAATGGCGGGCGCATCTTTTTTCGATATCACGGTCCAGGGCAGGGGCAGCCACGCCGCCATGCCGCAACAATCCAAGGACCCGCTGGTGATCGCTTCTGCCCTTGTCGGCAGTCTGCAAACCATCCTGTCGCGCAATGTGCCGCCGCTTGATGCCTGTGTATTATCCGTGACACAGATGCACGCCGGTGCGGCCTATAATGTGGTGCCAGACACGGCCATGCTGGCAGGCACGATACGTTATTTCAAACAGGACGTCTGTGATTTGGCCGAAGCCCGGATGCGCGAGCTGTGCGCGGGCTTTGCCCTGGCCTACGGCGTGGAGATCAGGATTGATCTGCGTAATATCTTCGATGTGTTGATGAACGACTCCGATCTTTCCGATGCCTATATGGAAGCTGCGGCAGACATCGTTGGTGCGGAAAACATCAGCGGGACGGATGAACCTGCCACCGGCTCTGAGGATTTTGCCGATATGCTCAAGGTCGTCCCGGGGGCCTATTGTCGTGTCGGGCATGCGGGGACAACGGGGCTGCACAACCCCGGTTTCACACTTGATACTTCGATCCTGCCGGTGGGCGCTTCGATCATGGCGCGCATTGTCGAGCGGCGTCTGACCGCCTGAAGGGAGATTGATATGAGACCGTTAGACCTGCCTTTCGACACAGAGGAGATGCTTGCCGGATTGCGCCCCTGGATCGAATGCGAAAGCCCCACATGGGATGCCCAAGCCGTCAACCGGATGATGGATATCGCGGCCTACGATCTGGCCGCCCTTGGCGCGCAGGTAGAACGTATTCCCGGGCGCATGGGCTTTGGTGGATCGGTGCGCGCACGACTGCCGCATCCGGACAGGGGCCGCGTTCCCGGCATCCTGATCGCAGGTCATATGGACACGGTGCATCCAATCGGCACCCTAGAGGTGCTGCCGTTCAAGCGTGATGGAGATATCTGCTATGGTCCCGGCTTGATGGATATGAAAGGCGGCAACTACATCAGTCTTGAAGCGATCCGGCAGTTGATACGCGCAGGAATTTCGACGCCGCTTCCGGTGACAGTTCTGTTCACGCCAGACGAGGAAGTCGGCACGCCCTCTACACGCGCGCTGATCGAGGCAGAGGCCGCCCGCCATGCCTATGTGCTCGTGCCGGAGCCCGGCCATGACGATGGCGGCGTGACCATCGGGCGCTACGCTATCGCACGGTTCAACCTGCGCACGCTTGGTGCCCCAAGCCACGCTGGTGCCCGCCTGAAGGACGGAAAATCTGCCATCGCTGCAATGGCGCGGCGCATCATCGAGATCGAGGATATGACCGGCCCCGACTGTACCTTTAGCGTCGGTGTGATTCACGCCGGCCAGTGGGTGAACTGCGTATCCTCGTACTGCGATGCCGAAGCGCTGAGCATGGCCAAGAAACAGGAAGACCTAGATGACGGGGTCGCCCGTATGCTTGCCTTGCAGGGCGAACAGAACGGTGTCAACTTTCAGGTCACGCGTGGTGTGACGCGACCCGTATGGCATCCCGACACGCCGGGTACGGCAAAAATCTTCGGGATTGCCAAAGGCATCGCGAAGGAACTGGGCTTTGAGATGAAAGGCCGCAGCCAGGGTGGTGGTTCGGACGGGAACTTTACTGGTGCCATGGGCGTCCCGACGCTGGATTCGCTTGGCGTGCGCGGGGCGGGATTGCATACTTTAAACGAGCATATCCACATCGACAGCCTGACCGAGCGCGCGCGGCTCATGGCAGGTCTGCTGACGCGGTTGGAATAGGTCGGTTGCGCAGCTCTGGCGCATGGCAGGTCGTTTGCGGCGTTGGGCAGTCAAAACGGGTCATATTGAAACCCGCCTGACGGCCAGACCCAAAGTCTATCGAAATTCCGGATGATCGGCTGGGGCAAGGTCCCGCCCCAGTTATCATGCAGGTTTTCGTTTGAACCTGCTGCGGATCATCGGTAGCGCCAATGCAAAGAGGACAAACAAACCGGTCAATAGCTTTAGATCCGATGGCTTGAAGCCAAGGCTTAGAGCCAGGGCAACAAATTGAAAGTAGAGGAGACTGCCGATGACCGGCGCAAGGATCTGGCGGGCAAGGGTGTTAACACCCAAGAGGGCCTCTCCCAAAATGGTTGCGGCAAGGCCGATGACCAAAACACCAACGCCCATATTGACGTCGGCATAGCTCTGATACTGCGCCATCACTGAACCGCCAAGGGCGGCCAGTGCCCCCGCGCTGGCCAGACCCGCAATGATATAAGACGTTGTTGAAAGCCCCTGGGCGCGTGCCATTGTCTGGTTTGAACCCACCGCCCTGAGCGCCAAACCCAGTTGTGTGTGCAGGAACCAGTAAAGCAGCAGACACAGCGCTGCCAGCATCACCGATAGCAGGGCAAACTGTGCCACCGGAGTGCCGCCATCGGCATTCAGAAGAGATGTGAACATGGTATCATGGCTGAACAGTGCAGTATTGGGTTTGCCCATGACGCGAATGTTGATGCTGAACATCATGGTCAGCACAATGATGCCAGCCAGCAGTGAGGTGACCTTGAAGAACACATGGATAAGAGCGGTCAATGCGCCGGCCATCGCCCCCGCGATCAACGCCATACCCATTGCAGGCGCAATGCCCACATCATGGGCCAGCAACGCGGCAGCAACCGCAGCGCCAAGCGGAAAGCTACCCTCTGCTGTCAGATCGGGCAGGGCAAGCAGGCGAAACGGAATCATGACGCCAATGGCGACAAAGGCATATACCGCCCCTTGCGCCAAGCTGACGGGGATCAGGTTGTAGTATGTCGAAAGAATATCCATGTGCCAAATCCTAACTTAACAACATGCGGTCGCTGACCACATCATGGAAGCGATCCACCAGATCGGCTGTCGTCAATTCGGCCTTTTCGGCTTTGTTCAGATCAAGGATGATGCGGCCTTCATGCATCATCAAAAGCCGGTCACCGTGGGTGATGGCTTGTTCCATGTTATGTGTGATCATCAAGGTCGTTATCTTACGCTCTTCTACCGCGCCAAGGGTTGCTTTGATCACCAGATCAGCAGCGCGCGGATCCAGTGCGGCGGTATGTTCGTCCAGCAGCAAAAGCCGGGGCGCACGCAACGTTGCCATGATCAAGGTCAGCGATTGGCGCTGCCCACCGGAGAGTAGTGACACACGGTCTTTCAGGCGGTTCTCAAGCCCAAGCCCGAGAGGTTCAAGGGCTCTGCGAAATTTCTCGCGCTCGGCGGGGCGCAAACCCGCCCGAAAGCTGCGCGTGCTGCCGCGCCGCGCTGCGATTGCCAGATTCTCCTCAATGGTCAGCGAGGCGGCTGTGCCTTGCATCGGGTCTTGAAATACCCGACTGATGTAATGTGCCCGCTTGTGCGCCGGCCATTTTTGCAATTCCTTTCCAGCGATAGAAATCGTGCCTTCATCCACGGAAATTTCTCCGGAGACGGCATTCAGTGTCGTACTTTTGCCCGCACCATTACTGCCGATGACAATTGCGAATTCGCCAGGCACCAAGGAGAAATCGACACCGTTGAGAGCACGTTTTTCCTGCACGGTTCCCGGGAAAAAGATTTTCTTCAGGCCGGAAACGATAACTCCGGCCTGCGTTCCGTCCCCTGTCACTTTACGCACCCGCAATCCGCAAGAGCAGCAGGCAGGGTCATGCCAGACGCGTTCATAAAGGCCGCGCTGATTAATGGCGCATGATCGGCTGGTGCAGGACGGTAGATGTCGATCGAACTTACGGCCTCTCCATCGAGTAACCGCGCCGCGCGCAACCCGGCTTGGCGGCCAACTTCAAACCATGAGACTGCCATCGAAGCCAAAATTTGCCCATCCTCGACACCAACCGGCGAAGCATTGATTACCGGCACGTCGATCCTTCGTGCTGCAGCCGCCACTGCCGGTAATGCCGGTTGCAGCATGCTGGACGGAATCAAGTAGATCACGTCGGTATCCTTGAGCGCGTTGACCCGCACTGGAATGTCGGCGGTTGTTTCTACGCTGACAGAGACCAGCTCTATCCCCATCGCCTTTGCGGCGGCTTCGGCATAACTGATGTTGACCACGTCATTGGCATCGCCGGGATTGTATAAAAGGCCGATCTTGTCTGCGCGCCCCAAGAGATTGGCGGCAAATTTGAACACGGTTTCCATAGATTGAAGGTTGGAGGCACCGGTAAAGCGGTCGCTGCCACCCTCCCACGAGGGCACCAGACCGGCATCAACCGGGTCCGTTACAGGCGCAAAGACGATTGGGATCGACTTGTTCTGCACGACACGGCGGGCGGCCTGACTGATCGGTGTGGTGACGGTAAGGAAAAGATCGGGGTTTTGAGCCTCCAGCGTCGTAATCATCTGTGCAACGACCGATGCGTCAAAGCTGGCGTCCTGATAGGCGTAGCACACATCGGTCCCGTCAACATAACCGCCGTCAGCCATGCCGCGTTTGAAACCATCGACCACAGCGTTCAGGGCTGGATGCGGCCCCAGATTGGCAATGGCTACCGTTTTGTCTTGGGCAATGGCTTGGCCTGTCAAAATGGCTACTGCGAGTGCAGCCCCGGCCAAGATAGAGGATATATTGGTCATTTTTATCTCCCTTTGTTGTGTTGCTGTGGGTCAGACAAGGTGAAACCGGTTCGCGGACACGCCAGAGGCCTGCAAAATTGAGTGCCAAACGGAATCAACCATCTCAGTCCCCGAGACGCCCTTTGCGGGCTGTTGTTTTTCAGTTCGAAAATAGCTGCCATCGGTACCCCATGCCTCAACCTCGGCAATCGCGCGGTCCAACGAGGGGTCTGCAACCAACGCACCCTCGCAAGCATCTAGACCGGTCGACAACAAAGCCGCTGTCACCATCGTGTTGACATTGCGGGGGTATCGCTCGGCAATTTGGCGGACTGATCCTTCAAAAACCACTTTGGCAGTTGTGATATTCGAGGGCGACAGATCAACATCCGAAAAGTCGATGTTATCGGGGTGCTTGCGAAAGGTGACTCTTACCTTTGCCCATGGTGTGCTACGTTTGATTAATTCTTCGCCGCCGATCAATGCGCCTGCTGCTAGCACCAGCTGCGTTTCCTTATCCGCAGCAATATCAAGCATTGTTGAAAGCAGGTCATTGTCGGTCAGGGCCGTTGTTGACAGCGGCATGAAGTCAGCGTGATTGATAATTTCAACCCCGTATTGCCGGGTAACTGCCGGATGGGCGGTCTCTACCACCAGATCGGGTGCGCGCGACTGGCAATCGCCAAGGTTTGCCAGAAACTCCGCGTCCGCGATATTATCGGCCTGTTCACGTCGCCGTGCATGGACAAATGCCAATTGAAAATTCTGGGGATCAGCACGCAAGCGTTCAACGATGGCGCGCCCGATATAACCATAGCCAATGATACCAACACGGTGCGGAGCGGTCTTTTGGTGAATGCGCATCAAAGGACTTTCCCACTATTTCATACGTACTCGTAGTGTAAGCGTAAATGATTTCTCATGTCTAGATTAATTATCTTGCTGCGCACCTACAGGTCGAGCAGTTTTCGAAGAAGCGCCTTCAGCACGGGCGCTTCTTCAGCGCTCAGGTTTTTGGCCAGCGTGTCTTGGTAGCGGCGATTGTCGATGGGAATATCGGACAGAATAGATATGCCCTTGGCGGCCAGATAAATCTCTGTTGATCGGGCATCGACCTCAGAAGGACGTCTCTCAATTAATCCATTCTTTTCCATGCGGCGCAAAAGGTCACTGACTGTGTTCATATCGAGCGCGATAATATCTCCTAGGACGCGCTGCGACGCACCGGCATTCTGGGAGATGGCAACCAACAGGGCAAGCTGGCGGGAGGTGACTCCATAAGCGCCAAGCTCCCTCGAAAAAAGGGATTCCGCATGAAAATGGGACCGTCGTAGCAGGTGGGACAAAGTGTCGTGAATGTCATAACCTTCAAAGGTATTCCCGGCTTCTGGCCCCTTTTTCTTGTTCGATGCCAACGTGTTTGCTTTCTGTTTCGACTTTAGGTTCAAAACGACCAGAGCTTTAATGAGCATGGCTGATGTATCGGATTCTGATTGGTCGGTCACGCTTAATATGGGATCCAAATGGCAGACTTGCGCAATCCCGTATCGGCGGGGCCACAGATCGAGCAACTGGAGTTCTATATGCATTGACTGGACGAAATTATCTTCTCCGCTGCTTGAACCTGTGGTTGTCATCCCAGCTTGCTGTCTTGACGATCTTGTCAAAGCGACCGTTGCGGGCGTACTGACGGGCATCTGCAAGAGCGCCCCAAGCAGGCATTTGGCACGTGTAGGAATGAATGATGGAACCTAAGTTAACTGACCTCTTGACGCAGCGCAGATCTATCCGGGCATACACGAATGACCCGATCGAGCGCGCAAAACTGGAACGTATTTGTACGGCGGCCCGGCGTGCGCCGAGCGGCGCAAATCTTCAACCCGGCCGTTTTCATGTGCTCGCTGGCAACGCTTTGGAGGCGCTTAAGTCACGATTAAAGAGCGCGCAGGAAAGTGCCACGCCAATCGATCTGGAGTATTCCTATTTTCCACAGTTAATGACCGCTGATCTTAAGAACCGTCAGAGGCGGGCCGGCTTTGCCCTATACGATGCACTTGGGATTGTGCGTCGCGATACACAGGCGCGGCGTACTCAATTTGCCAAGAACTATGCGTTCTTTGACGCACCGGTTGGCATCGTGGTGACGATAGATCGGGACATGGGGAAAGGCTGTTTCATGGATCTGGGTATGGCGCTGATGGCTTTCCTTCTTGCAGCCGAAGACGAAGGTCTGGGAACATCCGGAATCGGGGCGCTCGCAAATTATGGACGCATTGTGCATGAACACCTCGGGCTACCAGATGGCGAAATGGTTGTGTGTGGGATCGCCCTTGGCGTTCCTGATATGTCTGCAAAGGTGAACCAGTTCCGGACCGAGAGGCAAGAACTGGCGGAATTCACGACGTTCAAAGGCTTTGACCAAGAGGGGTGAACGTGACCACATAATTTGCAGTTCTAAATGAGCTTACCGGGCTTGGAAAACCGCAGCGGACCCAAGACCACCAGCCGCAGCAATACCGGCAAGGCCAAAGCCCTTGTTTTTGCTGAGTTGATGAAACAGCATCACAGCCAAGATTGCACCTGAGGCTCCTATCGGATGGCCGCGTGCCAGCGCACCTCCGCAGGCATTTACAATTTTTTCCGGGATATCTGCGCCCTGGACGCAGGCGATTGCTTGCACCGCGAAAGCCTCCATTATCTCGACTGCTGATATATCACGCGTGGAAACCCCTGCGCGTTCCAAAACTTGTTTAATCGCCAAGACAGGGGCCAACCCCGGCAAAACGGGGTTATCACCAATTGTCGCACCAGCGATGAATTCGACGCCGCGTAAACCTTTCCGTTGTGCAAACCCGCGAGATGACATCACGACAAAAGCTGCAGCATCGGCAGCAACTGCCATGTTTGCCGCTGTAATGCTCCCATCGACAACCGTGGCCCGATTACAATGGCGCAGGGTCAACTCCCGTGTAAATTGATCATGCGTAAGCCCCTCAAGGCTGACTATTTCTGGTGTGGGTTCTTTGGCCGTATACCGTTGTGCATTCGCATGGCTTCGAATGGCCCAGGCGTCCTGCTCTGACTTTTCGATGCCGAGGTCTGTCGCAAGCCTGTTCGCTGCTTCGGCCATGTTAGGGTCCTGATCGCTCCATGGGGTGAACTGCGCCTGATCATAAAGGAGCGGCGCACGTCCATCAGCAAATGTCCGATAGCGCAGGGGCCTTCGGGAATAACTTTCTACCCCACCAGCGATAACGACGTCACACTGACCCGCGCGTATCAATGCATCACCCAAGATAAGCGCATCCAAACCGCCCACACATTGCCGGTCAATCGACAGGCCCGCGACACGTTCAGGCAGACCTGCATTCAGGGCAACAATGCGTGCCGGATTTCCGCCGCCGCCCAACGCATTCGCGACAATTAATTCATTAATGTCTTGAGGGGAAAGGCCGGCATCGGTCATTGCGGCCAGGAGGACGGGCTTTGCCAAATCTTCAATCGACAAATGGGAAAATGCCCCGTTGCGTGGAACGACCGGGGTGCGACGTGCGGACAGAAGAACCGAATGTCTCAAGCGCGATCCCCGAAACGTGACTTTAGTAACTGCAAGTCGGGTTTTCCCGCGGTGAGCAGGGGTATTTCAGGGACGAAATACACGGCTTTGGGAATGGCATGAGAACCCAATTTTGAACGGCAGTGTTTGCGGATGATCGACGGCGTAAGATCCGCCGCCGTTGTCTGAATGATACATATTGCCATATGGCCCCGTTCCGCATCGGGGATGGTGATCACAGCGCAGCATTGAACGTCAGGCAGTGCGCCAATGACGGCCTCGATGTCCTCGGGGAAAACGTTCACATCCGAAATCGTAACCATTCTATCTTGACGACCTCTTAGAAAAAGGGAGCCGTCCCGCCCCAAGTATCCCATCTCGCCAATACTCAGATAGCCGTCGCGCCACCGCGTGCCGTGATCTTTGTTATCGGCGTAACCGTCAAACAGATAATCACTTTTAACCCAGATTTCACCAACCCCGTCTTGAACACCGTCAGGCGTTTCTCCGACCCTAAGCGTGACACCGGGGTAGGGGCGGCCAACTGACCCGACGGGTGTTGATGTGTCTGACATCGTAATGAAACTCGTTTCGCTCGCACCAAAAAACTCTTTGACGTCAGCATTTGGAAACAGGGCAGCAACATCATCCTTTACGCTTTGAAGAAGCTTTCCACCCCCGATAAAGATGTGTCGGACAGACAGGATTGATGACCTGCCCAAAACCTCGCCTGCTTTGACAAGAAGTTTCAGTTGCGTCGGTGTCGCGTAAAGCACGGTGGCGCCGCACTTGTCCAAGGCTACAATCTGTCGCTTCGGCTTCAGGTCTGAAAGAACAGCGAGGTCCGCACCCAGATGCAAGGCCTCCAATGTGGAAAACAAGCTCAGCGAATGTCCCAAAGATCCAAAAACAGCATAGGTGTCCTGAGAGGAAACCTTAAAGGCGCGTGCGGTATGCTCGAAACTCTTGATCCATGTCAGTGGGCGACGCCTGATCGATTTTGCACCACCACTGGAACCAGAGGTTTCACAAATTAGCCATTGACCATCGGTCGGACCGGCAGAGATGGGCATATCTGACCTTTGCGAAGCGACAATGCTTATCCGCTCTCTCAGACAACGCAGCAGTTCTGATGCGCCCGCTACGGCTGGCGTCAGTATATTGCTTTCTTCGTGGAGCGAGAAATGGGTCTCTGGTTTCATTTAAACTTTGTCTAACCGGTCTTCGGGCGGTGTAGCCCTTAAACCGCAGGGCACCCGGACCTGCAACACGATCCGCTCGGCAGATGTCGAAACATGCGTGTTTCACCGTCTGTGCTGTCGTACGGCATTCACTTGGAATTGACCCTGAAAGACGCTTGGTGAACCAGCGGCGTAACTATCCCTCATGGCTCAAACGGGGCGATCAAAATGAAACCTTCTCCGCAAATCTTGCTGAAAGCATGCGCCATTTCAGCTATTGGGTTGTATCAAAGCGCCGCTCTGCCGGAAGGCCAGTGTTTTTGTAACCGCAGCGCACAATTCACCTGAACCCGTCATCAGTTCAACCGTGTAAGTCCGATCTACCCGCCCGCTTCTAGAGAGTTCTTCGCGAATTTCAGCGACCTCATTGTCGTTGATGTGGAAATCGGCAAATAAGGCCGTTCGGCCAGGCAAGATGTGTTGAATGGTTCCCTTCTTGTCCCATACAGAAACTCTCTTTCCCAGCCGACGGCTAAAAAAGGCAACGTAGATCGGGTCCACGGCGCTATACATGCTTCCACCAAAGAGCGTGCCAAATGGGTTCTTAGTGAATAAGTTCAGGGGTAACTTCAGACGCACAAATTCCTCATCCGCTGATAGATGGATAATGCGGCCTCCGGTTCTACGAAAGGCCGGGAAAAAGTTGAAAACCCACCGGATCCCTCGGGACCTCCAGGACTCGGGGGGCAAATTAGCAAGGGGCATCTTAATTCATCCAGTTGGCGGCAACACCAGTCAGCACAGAAATGGGTAGGAACATGAGCCATGAACAGTGTTTTCCACCGGTCAAAACCAATGCGAGCATACCGGCTAAACCTGTTGTGAAGGAAACAGTGATCAAAGCGGCAGTAGTAGCGTCTTCCGGCGAAAGGGTAATGACGAGCAGTAAGGCGGCCTGCCCGAAAAACATCAATGTAAGCAGGTGCCAACCCACCCAAAGTGTCAGGCGGGTATTCTCGATACTTCCAAGAAAAACAGGCACGTCAGCGCGGCGTAAGAGAGGTGCAATAAGACGCTTGCCGCCAAGAAGGCTGTGCATCAAGCCCACCACGATCAAAAGAAAAGCTGAGGTGATTAACATGGTTATTTCCCAGTATTGGTTGACAATTGCAGGTAGGTTTTATGTTGGTGGCCAGATCATCCCCCATAAGAAGGGATGAATTTTTGTAGATAGCCAAGCCATTGGTCCGGCAGTGCAATATCGAAAAATGCACCGAGGAGGATCAAATTGATCACCACCGCGATCAGGACCCCGCAAACCGTAATGGACCAAAAGGCGGGTCCCGCTGCTGCATGGCATTTATGTCGCAATAAATGAAGCCGCACTGCGCAGGCAAGGTGGACAAATATCGCCGAGACACCAAGAAAATAATAGGGTGCGAAGTACCAGTAAAATGGTGGACCACTCATAACAGCTGCGGGCCAATAGAAGGTCGTATCAAGGGCATAAACCCATCGGGTCACGCTCATCGCAATCAGGTGCTGGCTGACGAAAACCAGAAGAACCAGCCCCGATAGTGTCTGTCGTCGTGACCATTTTTCGCCCAACTTGCGGCGGAAGTTCGTTGTAATCAAGCGGATCCCCAAAACGATTTGAATTGCAAATGCTGACAGCAACAGCGTTTCGATCACGATGTTTCGGTAGATTTGGCGCAGCGCATTCTGCATCGCGAAATATGCCTCAAGGCCGAACAGTCCCGACAGATGTGTGATCATATGCAGCAGCACAAAAACAGTCAGCAGAAGCCCGGTTTTCCGGTGTATTGACTTGACGTTCATTGCCTAAACCTTCCAGAGATTGAGGTATTTCGATGCGCTCACCTTAGCATTACAGAGGTCGCGCATGTTATTGAAATTGCTGCGAAAAGATATGTGGAAGGGAAGAGGAAGGGGCTTATCCCTGCCTTCAGAGCGACCATTGCACTTAACACAGACAAAGCAACCGTTAGCCCGCCAAGAAAGACCAGAGACGGGATATGTGGATACAGAGCGAGCCAGGCAAAACTGGCGGCCAAGAAGGCAATCAAGACGGTCGTAACATGCCAGCAATAATAGTTTAGCCATTTCGATGCTGGCGGAAGAGAGCGGTCCAAAAGGAGCGGTGCGGCAACTCTCTTACCGCCAACGAAAGTATGAACATAGAATGTCACAGCGGAGAGCAACGCCGCGATCCAGATTGTCAGGGTGAACACGATCTTTAGCCTTTACTAGAATAATTTTTCTACTATATTCCTTTTTATGGGCAGAAGGTCAACATTCTCGGATCAACTTGTTTTTACAGCAGTCAGCAGTCAGATCGCTCTTGGGGGTGAATTCAAGATTTGGGAACTGGCACAGTCAACCGGCGTCTCTATCGGGTCCCTTTATCATCGGTATGGGTCCCGTGAAGGGCTACTTGCAGCTGCGTGGCTTGACGCACAGCTATCTTCGCTCGAACCGTTTTTAAGCGCGTTGGGTGGCCCCGGCTTGGAAGCAGGAGAGGCTGCCGCACTGGCGATGCCCAAATTTGCCCGGCAGCACTATGACAAAGCGGTTATTTTATGCCTTGGGCGCCATGAAACATTATTGACCGAAAATGCCCCAAAAGAATATTCCGCCGCTTCGGAAGAGGCGAATAAGAATGCGCGGAAAGCATTGCGGGACTTTGCAACAAGAGAGAAACTTAGCATGCAAGCTTGCATGCATGGCATCGTTGCGTTCCCTCTCGCAGCCGTGAAACTGTACCTGCCGTATAAACGCGTCCCTAATTCAGTCGACGGGTTTGTAAGAGCGGCTTATCATTCAGTGATCAATTTAGGCCAATTGCAGAAAAAGCCCTGATGAAGATACCATCAGAAAAGCCATCTGTTATCGGTAGAGTATCGCGAAAACACCGGCCTTTACGATTGATTTGGTCCTGAAATACGGGCGTTTCGGAATTTTAGGATTCACCGCCTTGCGCAGTCATAAAAATCTGCATTTCGATATTTCATCTTGCGCGGTGTGAAAATTCTTTCTCTCCATTAGAGTGAGTTACCGGGTGGTGTGTAATCTGTGGTTGAATAAAGTCGCTATTTAGGGCAGTATTTTCGAATTGAAACAAAATACATTTATGGGGAGATTCGATATGCCGATGCGGTTTTCGAAATTAAGAGAGGTGACTCTAAGCTTTGGCTTGGCGCTATTTACCCTGTCAGGGCAAATTGTTAACGCTCAGATCAATACCCTGAACTGGAGTGAAAAAGACCAGCAGGCCGTCGCCCATGCACTATCATTGGCGAAAGGGGTTCCATCTGTCACGTTGGATATGAGTGATCCAGACAGCGCTCTTTTTCTAAAGCGCCATTTCCAGATTTCCGGATTTACCCAAGAACGGTATCCCGGTTTACACGCTCTGATAGCCGAGCATGAGGAAGTCCATGCAGCCAATGGCGTAACCCAACCCCTAGTACAGAATGTCACTGATGACCTGGTTTATAGTGACCTCGCCACACTGATGCTCGCGGTATATGAGACCCCGACACCTTCAACGTTTTCAGCGATGGCTGCGGCCAGTATGGAAGCCCCGGCAGATGACCCGAACCGGTCAATGCAAATATCCTATTCCAGCCTTTGTTTTTATGATTCCAACAACGCCCCAATCGGTACCTGCCAGACCGAAAGCTCATTTGGATCCGGGCAGTATTTTCCTGTCACAAATACACTCAGTACGCCAGATAACGCGTTCACTGCGGCTTTTTCGGCTACCTATTATGACCCGACAAACAAACGTTATGTTGCGCAACTCTCCACCCGTGATCTGAACACCATCGACTATCCCCAAATGCAGACCATTGCTGATCCGGTGATTGTTCACGCCAGCAATAACAATTTGAAAACTGCACTTGTTTGCACCTCACGTTCGGTCAACGCGAATGCCAATCCGGGGTCCTGCGATTATGGAACCTATTCGAATACAGGTGTCTTGGTGTCGATGGAGGGGTCCGTAACCTATCAGGCAACACAAACACCCAAAACCGACGGAAACGGTAATCTGGTTGGAACAGGATCTGTATTTCTGGTCAATACCGTGACCGGCGGAGGGTGCCAGTTGTCTCCCGCAATCAGCGGCGCCAATTTTTTTTCGCAATCTCAGGTGACCTACAATGCAGCGAGTAAAACTTTGGCGTGGAACTTTGACAACCTTGATTTTGGCTCCGCATCGGCTCTGATTTGTGGTGGGGACGGAACCAATATTCAATACTCTCTTACCTTGCAAGTTGATGACGCGACGGACCCTGCGCAAACCCTGCTGGCGTCGCAAGTATCTGTTCCCGGCACGGTGGCCCCTCATTTGCAGGGTCCGAATGCCGGTTCCATGGCGACCCCTATGTTACGTTTGGTTGCGGGGTGCCTACACCCTGATACGTTAATCACCATGGCCGAAAACCTACCCAGTTTGCCTATTTCCAAAATTACAGGTGAAGGCGAGCTGATCACATCCATGGGCGGGGTCGAAACCCATGTGATTGGCACAGTGGATGGACATGAAGAAACGCTCTTCGCTATTCAGGCAAGCAACGGAATGGCAGTACAGGCTTCGGCATTGCACCCTTTTGTGATGGCGGATGGATCATGGCGTGCCGCGGCAGATCTGGCAAGCGGCGACAGGGTATTGTCTGCGGATGGGGTTGTTGAACTTATCTCTGTTACCGAGGTCACTTATGGCGGCGCGGTTCATAACCTGATGT
>JBARCL010000013.1:0-1978 GCA_049794055.1 Sulfitobacter sp. | reverse complement strand
TGGCGTCCGAGGGGATGAATGCGGGTTTCGAAGGCGCGATCACAATCCCTATCGGCTTCGGGCTGAATCCGCGCAAGTACATCACCGGTCTGGCCGCCGCTGCCGAGGCCGCAGGCGCGCAGATTTTTCATGACACGCCGGTAACTGGCATATCCCGTCCAAGCGGAGGATTTGAGCTGGAGACCCCACAAGGAAAACTGCACGCGGCAAAAGTCATCGTGGCCACGAACGGGTACTCCGCCGAGGATCTGCCGGACTGGTTTGCAGGCCGGTACATGCCGACGCAATCCAGCATCATCGTCACTCGCCCGATGACAGACACGGAATTGGACGCGCAGGGCTGGACCAGTGATCAGGCGTCATACGATTCTCGCAATTTGCTGCATTATTTCCGGCTGATGCCTGACAAACGAATGCTGTTCGGGGTGCGAGGCGGGTTGATGGCGACCCCGGGATCAGAAGCACGGGCGATCAAGCGCGCGCGCGCGGATTTCGATGCAATGTTTCCCGCATGGCGCGAGGTTGAGACACCGAACAGTTGGTCGGGGATGGTCTGTATTGCCCGCAATCAAATGCCGTTTGTTGGACAAGTGCCTAACCGTCCGGGCCTGTTTGCCAGCCTGTGCTATCATGGGAATGGGGTCGCGATGGCAAGTTATTGCGGGGCGCTGTTGGCGGATCTTGTGCAGGGCAAAGAACCAGGCCGGATCTACCCCAAGGCGGTTCAACGCCCGCTGGCCAAGTTTGAACTGGGGCGTTGGCGTCGGGCCGTGATGCCCGTCGCCTATGCCGGTTTTGCCCTGAAAGATCGCTAGGATTGAACCGGCGGTTCGCGCAGCCCGTCTACGCTGCTTGCTAAGATGGCGCTCCCCCCCTCAAGGATCAAAACGGTGCCGCCGTCTTGCAAGCGGGTTTCGACGATACGTCCATAGGTTTCCGTCGGCTCTGACAAAATCACTTCGCCATTGGCGCGGCTTTCAATGTCAAAGCTGTAGAGACCATTGGCAAAGGGTGTTCCGTCATTTGAAACGCCTGTCCAATCCACAGGTTCAGCCGAGACCGGCAATTCCAGCCGCTGAACCTCTTCTCCGGATCCATCGCGGACAACTAAAAATACCTCGTCGGAAGCTGCCGCAGGGTTCGGGTTGATCACGATCGGGGTGCCATCAAACTGAACGGGTGCGGTTGTGCGCGCCTCCATTCCGATCCAGCTGGCAAGCTCTGCCATGTTACCGGACCCGATTTGCGACGCTAGCGACGTTAACAGGTCGTTCGACAGAACCTGTTGTTCCACCATCGAAAACTGCGCCAGTTGCGCGGCATACTGTGATGAGTCAATGGGTTCGAGCGGATCTTGATAACGGGCCTGAGCGGTTAACATTTTAAGGAAAGTTTCAAAGTCCGAAGACAGAACCGGCTGGGTCTGCGGTGCAGCATTGGCAAGGGCCGCAGCGCCTGCGGCAGTGGCGTTTGCTACGGATGAAGTATTAATGTCCATGTGAGGTCCTGTTCAAAGTCGAATATCAAGGCCGGCCTGTGTGCCGATGGTCAGGTTGATCTGGGGGGCGATGGTGACAGGATCATCAAATTCCGCGCCGTCTGCGGTACTTTTTGAAGGATTGGACCCGTCACCGTCACCGGCATCTGTCTGGGTTTGCTCACCACCAGAAAAGGAAAAAGCGATATCGCTATAGCCAATGTCCTGAAATGCGGATTCAAGGCTTGCGATATGTCGACGCATGAGCTCGACGGTTTCCTGCCGTTCGGCGAGGACATTCACAACAATACCTGCCTCAGAGGTGGATAGGGCAAGTCGCACGCGGCCCAATTCCTCGGGGTTGAGAGAAATTTGAACCGGACGGTTCGGCATGCTTTGCAACGCCTCTGCAATCTGTCGGGCGATGTGTTGTGGCAGGGGTGCTGTGGAGTGTGTCGATTGGACCTGCGACGTTGACGGCGCAAGCGAAACATCGCCACG
>JBARCL010000012.1:0-3315 GCA_049794055.1 Sulfitobacter sp. | reverse complement strand
AATTCCTCCCCTTGTTTTTGCCAAAGGTAAGGAATCCCCTACTCGCCAGATCTCGAAATTTGCAGCAAGGTGCATCTGTTGCCGCTAAGTGGTTTGACCATGGGAACAACGGCTCATAACACCTTGTGATAGCAGGGCTCTTGTGGGCACCGGTCCATTTCGGGTGTATTTCTCCGCTCGGGCTGGCCGGACCAATAGGCGTCCTGATCTTGCATGGTCGGGCCGATCGGCGGGTTGCGTGGCAGCGTGACCCGCCTTTTCGTTTTTGCCGCGTGTTTACCCGTGCAATAGAAAAAGGGCGGCGCAACCCAATGCACCGCCCTTCAATTCTTGTGTCGAAAGCGCTTAGCTTTTGCCGACTTTGGCAACCTCTGCGGCGAAATCTTCTTTCACCACTTCAATGCCTTCGCCCACTTCCAGACGTACGAAACCGGTGATGGTCGCGCCCGCTTCGGTTGCGGCGGCAGCCACAGTCACGTCAGGGTTAATAACGAACTGCTGGTTCAGCAATGTCACTTCGGACATGTACTTTTTCATCCGGCCAACGATCATCTTTTCGATCACGGCTTCCGGCTTGCCAGACTCGCGTGCGATGTCCATCTGGACCTGCTTTTCTTTCTCGACCACGGCTGGATCAAGATCCGCCTCGGACAAGGACGCAGGGTTGGTCGCTGCGATGTGCATGGCGACCTGTTTGCCGAATGCTTCGTCGCCGCCGGTCATTGCGACCAGAACGCCGATGTTGCCCATGCCCGGTGCCGCTGCGTTGTGCACGTAGGACACAACAGTGTCGCCGTCGATGGCAGACATGCGGCGCACCGACATGTTTTCACCAATCACAGCAACCGCGTCTGTCACGGTCTGCTCAACGGACTTGCCGTTCATGTCAGCCGCTTTCAACGCGTCGATGTCGTTTGCGCCCAAAGCAACGTCAGCAATGCCGGCAACCATTTTCTGGAAGTCAGCGTTCTTGCCAACGAAATCGGTTTCGGAGTTCACTTCAACCGCAACGCCGTGGCCGCCCGCAACTTTGACTGCAACCAGACCTTCGGCGGCCGTACGACCGGATTTTTTGGCCGCTTTGGCCAGACCTTTGGTGCGCAGCCAATCAACAGCCGCCTCCATGTCGCCGTCCGTTTCGGTCAACGCCTTCTTGGCGTCCATCATGCCTGCGCCGGTGCTGTCGCGCAGTTCTTTCACCATAGATGCTGTAATCGCCATCTCTTGGTTCTCCTTAAATATCAGATCGGTTGGAGGCAGGTTACCCCTGCCCCCGTTTCAGTCCTGTGACAGTGCCGGGCCTTAGGCCTTTGCAACAGTCTCTTTTGTGGACTCGATATCAAGCGGTGCATCCTTGGACATCGCGTCGTTCGACACGGTCTCTTCGGAAGCATTGCCAACTTCAACGCCGGTGCTTTCCAGCGCTTCTTCGGCAGGTGCTTCTTCCATCGCGCCCAGATCAACGCCAGCCGCACCCAGTTGGGCGGACATGCCGTCAAGTGCCGCACGTGCAGCCAGATCGCAGTACAAGCCAATGGCGCGCGCCGCGTCATCGTTGCCCGGGATGATATAGTCGATGCCGTCAGGCGAGCAGTTGGTGTCGACCACAGCCACAACCGGAATGCCCAGTTTGTTGGCTTCGGCCACGGCCAGCGCTTCTTTTTTCACGTCGATCACGAAGATCAGGTCGGGACGGCCGCCCATTTCGCGGATGCCGCCCAAAGACGCTTCAAGCTTGCCCTGGTCACGTTCCATGCCCAGACGCTCGTTTTTGGTCAGACCTTCAAAGCCGCGCTCGGACTGCTCGTCGATGGATTTCAGGCGCTGGATGGATTTGGACACGGTCTGCCAGTTGGTCAGCGTGCCACCAAGCCAGCGGTGGTTCATGTAATACTGTGCGCATTTTTCTGCGGCTTCGGCGATCGGGCCTGCGGCCTGACGCTTGGTGCCGACGAACAGGATGGACCCGCCCTTGGCAACAGTGTCGCGGATCAATTTCAGCGCATCGTCCAGCATTGGGACGGTCTGTGTCAGATCCATGATGTGAATGCCGTTACGCGCGCCGTAAATGTACGGACCCATACGTGGGTTCCAGCGCTGCGTCTGGTGGCCAAAGTGTACGCCTGCTTCAAGCAGCTGACGCATGGAGAACTCAGGAAGAGCCATGTCGGTATACCTTTCCGGTTTAGCCTCATCGGGGGTATGATCGCATGTGCGACCAACCGGCGGACTGTTCAGGATTTCTCCCCGAAACGGCCCAACCCCGACTGCGGGTTTAAGTGCCGCGTGATTAGGCCAGAACCGCCAAAGGTGCAAGGGGCAAATCCACCAATGGTAAGCCAAGCGCGAATTCAATGGACAGTCCTGGCAAGCTGGCACAAACTGCCAGGAAAAACAAAACACTGGGAGTATCAACATGATCAACCGCACCGCTGTGCTTTTCGCCTTTGCACTGGCCACGCCAGCCTTCGCCCAATCCGTCACCCTTGTGCCTGCCGATCCGCAACCCGCCGCCGGTGATCTGACACCGGGGCTGGCGATCTCATATGCCTATCCCAAGGATGTGCGCCTGTTGGAAGACGCCGCCGCAGCGCTAGAGGACGGTGAAAAAGGGATGCCAATCAAAGGCTTGTCCTATTCCGACAATACCGAGGGGGATCTTACCCTGACCTCGAAGAAAGCCAGCAAAGTCGCCGCCGCCATCAGCGGGTTTATCCGTTTCGATGCGGCGGGCACATTCGAGGTCGAGATGATCAGCAACGACGGTTTGGTGGCCAGCATTGGCGGGCAGCAGGTCGGTCTATATGACGGGGTGCACGCCTGCGAACCTGCCGGCATTCAAGAGGTCGTCGTGCCCGAAGCCGCATGGTATCAGATTGAAATCACGTACTTCCAACGCAAAGGCAGCGCCTGTCTGGAAATGGACTGGAACGTCGATGGGCGCATGGGGCCGGTGCCGGACGCGGTGTTCGCCCACATTGACTAAGCAAACCGGCGTCTGATCCCCCTGTCACCCTGACGCATGCCCCTTGCGCACGGCTGTTTCACAAGCCAGCGCAAGGGCTTTGCGGTTCGGATAATCGGCCACAGGTAAAGGCGTGTGATAGATGACATCGACCCTGCCTTGTTTCGCCGGTGCCAAAGTCTCCAACAGATGCGCCCCGAACGAGGTATCCCCCCACCAACCATAAAACCGCGGATCCAGCCCCGCAGGCGCATGATAGGTCACGCTGACCGGCTGTACGGCAATGTCGTTTTTGAGATTTGGGGACAGGAACGATTGGAACAAAGTTGTCTTGAAGGGCAAGACCTGTT
>JBARCL010000011.1:0-5377 GCA_049794055.1 Sulfitobacter sp. | reverse complement strand
CAGAAATGGCACCGCAACCAATGCCCCGGCTATACCCCATAGCCAGCCCCAGAGAACGACAGTCAAAAAAACGGCAACAACGTTTAACTCCATCCGCTTGCCAATCAGAAACGGGGTGACGAACTGTGCCTCTGATGACGTCAGAACTTGATACGTGATGGGAATGACAAATGCATATGACAGGCTATCAAAGAAGATGATTGCATGGACACCCACAAGCACAGTACCAATGAGGCCGCCAAGTATTGGTAGGTAGTTCAAGAGGAAAGCTGCGACGCCCCAAATATAGGCATATTCCAGCCCCAGCAGCCAAAGTGCTAGCCCTACCGTCACGCCGAGTCCTGCATTGATCAGTGTGATGGTGAGTAGATAACCAGACACCTGACGTTCAATGCCGTACGCCGTGGCAAGTGCGCGCTTTTTTTCCTGCAAAGTCGAAAACGACTGTACGAGCTTGACGTAAAAGAGATCACCAGAGGCGAGCAGAAACAGTGCCAAAATCAGAGCCACGCCAATCGACGTCGCGGTACTCGCGACAAATGTGACAGCCGTATTGAGAAGGCCGGGTTGCTGAACCACTACGGTCTGTGGAGCGCTCTCCGGGGCGGCTGTCATCTTTTCTACCTGATCCGACGCTTCCTTGACCGATTCAATGGCATCAGTGACACCGCTTAATTTCTGTTGCAGCTCACGTGCGATGCTAGAAGCATCCTGCGACCAGGCCCTGACAGTCTCGCCAGCAAAATAGACAACAGCCAAGATACTCGCCGTCGTAGCCAAGATCAGAAACGTCGCCGAGGCGCCGGCTGGCAGACCGCGCTTCTGGAGCCACCTGTTCACAGGGCTCAAGGTTAACGCCAGCAAAAAGCCAAGAAGGATTGGCAAGATGAGATCGCGTGCAAAGTATGCGATCACAAACAATGAGATCATCACCAACAATGCGACCCCTCGTCTCAGGGCCTTAATGTCTTCTTCCATATCTACCACCCGGGCCCGGTAACGAGGAGGCTAGCGCGCCATACTTTCTTAGTTTCCTACCACCCTGCTTGTGTCACTGCCCCTGATACAATGGAACTGTAGAAATAGACATCTTCGCGGACCCGTTTTGGACGTCGCGCGCGTGAGAGATGTATATCAAGGTTTGGTTGTCTGCATCGAATATGCGCTTTACACGCAAAGACTTCCAGATGACCGACCTTCGTTCGGAAAAGACGCTTTCGCCCTCGTCAGAGCGGTCTATATCCCCAATATTGATGTCGCCAGTTTGTCGACACGCAATCGATGAGTTTGATGGATCTTCAAACCAGTTGCCCTTTTGCAGCCGGTCGATCAGTCCACGTTCAAAATAAGCGACGTGACATGTGACACCATCCACTTTGGGATCAGCGAATGCCTCAATGACGATGTCATTGCCAAGCCAGTCAACATCTACGTTGCCAACCTGGTCTGCTAGGGCGGCTGATCCGGATGAGATCATCCCGCCCAGCATGGCAGTCAGAGCGCAGATAAAACGCAGCGCCAGGTTCATCTTAGGCCCAAGAATCCGAGAATGAACAGGATGACGACAATGAGGCCGATGATGTAGATAATACGATTCATGATTTTCCCTTTGTTGTTGTTGGCCCATGTCGCGGGCCAACATTTAGCGCTTAAGTAGCGATCTTAGTGCTCATTCAGGAAATCGTCGACTTCCTGCTTCGCTTCTTCTTTCGTTTTGCCGTATTTGGCCTGGATCTTGCCTTCAAGCGCTTCGCGGTTGCCATCCAACTCTGCCAACTCGTCATCCGTCAGATCACCCCACTTGGCCTTGATGGCGCCCGACATTTCTTTCCACTTTCCTTCGATTTGATCCCAGTTCATTGATCTTCCTTTCAGTTAGAGTAAACATCTGACCCATGTCAGCGTTGGTCGTGTCGTATCGCAACATTTTGGAAAAAGGGCGGTCTTATGGTGTGTCAGACGACAGCGCCCTCGTTCACGCGGCCCGTCGCAATATCCGTCATTGTCCTGTCGCCGTCATAGGTTCGATCAAGGCACGCCTGTAAGGCGACCTCGTCATCGCCCAGATCAAGCCGCGAAGCGAAGGCAACGAGACAGCCGTAGCCCGCAATACCATAGTGGACGAGCCGCTGATACTGCGTGATGATCATCGCATCTTTGGTGGCATCTTCGCCAAAGATTTCTTCGAGAGCATGAGCGCGCGCCTCTTCGACAAGGCCTTGCATCCCTTTGCAGGTTTCACCCGTTGCGGCTTCATCATGCCCATTGGCAATCTGCTCTAGTGTGGTCATGCCCTGCTGAATACCTTCTGCTCCAGCGCTGAGTGCGGCGACAAGGCCGTGATCGGTCGCGGCTTTCGCCATGTCCTTGGTAACGGCCAACGCCTGTCTGTTGGCACTGTGAATGTCTTTGAGCTGTTCAAGGTAAAGGTCTTCTAAGGTAACAATACTCATGTTCGGTCCTTTCGAGATTTACAGAACTCACGTGCAGCCGCACCAATTCCGCTTTCGTGCCTTGATTGTCCGGGCGCGATGCATGATCCCGCGCACGGTTGCGATCATTGGTCCGTTTGAGAAAACCGCTGCCACCCGGGGTCAGGTGGCAGCAAACTCGTTACACTGATTTCGAGGTGCTGCGCTGCGGGACAGGACAGATCAGCTTCCTGCGAAACTGTAATCGGCGGAGCAATACTCGGCCACGGTAGCGGCGGCATTGTGTTGTCGCGGGCGGCGTAAAAGTCGGCCACTTTTGCCCTTTCATCTGATGGGAGGGCTTGGGGATATTCACCGTGGAATTATATTTGAAGGTGCGTCGTGCTCATTTTCAGGATGGGTTGAGCGGGCGGCAGATTGCTCGCGATTTTGGGATTAGCCGAGACAGTGTCGCGAAGATGTTGGCCTACTCTGAACCGCCGGGGTATCGACGGACGGCGGAGATCAAACGACCAAAGCTGGATGCCTATGTCGATCAGATTGATCAGTGGCTGACGGAAGATAAGGCGCGTCCTCGCAAACAGCGGCATACGGCCAAGCGCATCTTTGAGCGTCTGCGCGACGAATGCGGCTTCGACGGCGGATACACCATCGTCAAAGACTATGTGCGCAGTAAGAAGCGCGGCTCACGCGAGATGTTTGTACCGTTGAGCCATCCGCCCGGACATGCGCAAGCCGACTTTGGCGAAGCACTGGTTATGATTGGCGGCGTGGAGCAGAAAGCCTACTTCTTTGCGCTGGACCTGCCGCATGGCGATGCCTGTTATGTCCGGGCGTATCCCGCTGCTAACACCGAGGCTTGGTTGGACGGGCACGTGCATGCGTTTGCGTTCTTCGGCGCGGTGCCGCAGTCGGTTCTCTACGACAATGACAGGTGTCTGGTTGCCAAGATCATGCCCGACGGCACGCGGAACCGGACGCAGCGGTTCAGTGCGATGTTGTCGCATTATGTGATCCAAGATCGATATGGTCGCCCCGGCAAGGGGAACGATAAAGGCAAGGTCGAAGGGCTCGTTGGATATTCCCGTCGTAACTTCATGGTGCCAATGCCGCGTTTTGCGAGCTGGGCTGAGTTCAACGATTATCTCGAGGAACAATGCCTCAAACGACAGGCTGACATCCTGCGCGGCCATAAGATCAGCATCGGCGAACGGTTGCAGGCGGATCTGGCAGCCATGCAGGATTTGCCTGCCGCGCCGTTTGAGGCATGCGACCTGCGCAGTGGGCAAGCGACATCAACATCTGTGGTGCGCTATCGCGGCAACGATTACTCAGTGCCGGTGGCCTTTGGTCACTGTGAGGTCTGGATCAAAGGCTTTGTGGATCGCGTCATTATTGGCTGTGCCACTGAAGTGATCGCAGAGCATATCCGTTCTTACGACAAAGACGACATCACCTTTGACCCTGTGCATTACCTGCGACTGATCGAGCGCAAGATCATGGCCTTTGATCAAGCAGCCCCGCTGCAAGATTGGGACCTACCCGATGCGTTCTCCACATTGCAGCGGCTGTTGGAAGCGCGGCAGGGCAAGACTGGAAAGCGCGAGTATGTGCAGGTCCTCCGTTTACTGGAACACTATGAGCAGAATGTATTGCATGCCGCCATAAAGGATGCGCTGCAGATGGGTGCTATCAGTTTTGACGCCATCAAACATCTTATGCTTTGTCGCGTTGAACGCAGGCAGCCGCGGTTGGATTTGGATCTCTATCCGTTCCTGCCCAGAACCAACGTCGCCACGACGTCCGCGTCATCTTACATGAGCCTACTTGGCGGAGGTGGCGCATGAGCGATGCACCAGAACTGCTCTTGGCCAACCATCTCAAGACCCTGCGCCTGCCAACCTTCCTGCGTGAGCACGACAAACTGGCACGCATCTGTGCCGCCGAAGGCCTGGATCACGTCCGCTATCTGGCCCGGCTAACCGAGTTGGAGTTGATCGACCGCGAACGCCGGATGGTCGAACGCAGGATCAAGTCCGCCAAGTTCCCAGCCGTCAAAAGCCTGGACAGCTTCGACTTCAAAGCGATCCCGTCGTTAAACAAAATGATGGTCTTGGATCTGGCACGGTGTGACTGGATCGAGCGGCGTGAGAACGTCATCGCACTTGGCCCATCCGGCACCGGCAAAACTCATGTCGCCCTCGGGCTGGGCCTGGCCGCCTGCCAAAAAGGTATGCCTGTCGCCTTTGTCACAGCGGCCGCTCTAGTGAATGAGTTGATGGAAGCGCGTGACGAGAAGCGCCTGCTGCGATTACAACGCCAGCTCGCAAAGGTCAGCCTGCTGATCATCGACGAATTGGGCTTTGTGCCGCTTAGTAAAACAGGCGCTGAACTGCTCTTCGAGCTGATCTCGCAACGCTACGAGCGCGGATCAACCCTCATCACCAGCAACCTGCCGTTCGAAGAATGGACGGAAACTTTTGGCTCCGAGCGACTGACAGGCGCGCTGCTGGACCGGTTGACCCACCACGTGAACATTCTGGAAATGAACGGTGAAAGCTATCGGCTCAACCAGAGCAAATCACGGGTCGTCAAAACCTAACACATCATCAGGTTGGCCTGACGGCCAACGCGCCTTGGAACGTGCTTGCTATTTGAGGGCATCACGCCCCAAGGCGCATCACAAACTGGCCGACTTTTGCTCCGCCCCGCTGGCAGGTTATTACGCCGCCGTTGACATTTTGCCTTCAGAAGGCAGCCGCCGCTTATTGTTTGGTTATGTTTTTGGGGCAAATTATTGGTGGGCTGATGCATTGGGTGCAGGTGAGAGGGTTTCAGCTATTGCATCAGTATGTTGCTGTTGAGTAGCCGACTTTAGCACAGGGTGTTTGGAAGAGCCGTGATTTCACAAATAGAAACGCAAAAACCCCACATCATTTCTGATG
>JBARCL010000010.1:0-3640 GCA_049794055.1 Sulfitobacter sp. | reverse complement strand
CGGCATGGAACTTGAGCCGTGGGAGTTCCTTGTCCTCGCGCAGATCATTATCTTCCTGCTGGGCTGGCCGCTGGAATGGTCTGAGATCCTGATCATCTTTGTCCCGATCTTCCTGCCGCTGCTCGAGGTTTTTGGCGTGAACCCATATTTCTTTGCCATGCTGGTGGCGTTGAACCTCCAAACTTCTTTCCTGACGCCCCCAATGGCGATGTCGGCCTACTATCTAAAAGGGGTGCTGAAAAAGCAGATCGAACTGATGGAGATTTTCCGAGGCATCATGCCATACCTCGGTATTGTAATCCTGACGATGGTCCTGATGTACGTGTTCCCCGGTATTGCCTTGTGGTTCCCTGATTACCTCTTTGGGCCCTACATCCCGTGATTAAGGACGCATATAACCTCAGCGCGGCAGACGCGCAGGCGCATTTCACTGCCGGGCGTCTGACCTCGGTGCAATTGGTGCAATCCTGTCTGGACCGGATCAAAGAAACGGATGGAATGATCAAGGCTTGGGCGTTTCTGGACCCTGATGCCGCCATGGCACAGGCGGCAGAATGTGACCGTATCCGCAAATCGGGCATGGCAACCGGCCCCTTGCATGGCATTCCTGTCGGGCTGAAAGACATCATCGACACCGCCAGAATGCCGACCGAAAGGGGCACCCCGATCTTCAAAGGGCGCCAGACTGCAGCGGTCGCGCGATTGGTTGAACACTTGCGCGAAGCAGGCGCCGTGATCATGGGTAAAACGGTCACGACCGAGCTGGCTTTTGTACACGCGAACGAGACCCGCAATCCACACAACCCGGCTCATAGTCCTGGTGGTTCCTCCAGCGGCTCTGCGGCGGCAGTGGCAGCATGCCATGTACCGCTAACGGTCGGGACGCAGACCAATGGGTCAGTCATCCGGCCAGCGTCCTTCTGTGGCGTATTCGGATTTAAACCGACACGCGGCGTGATCTCGCGCGATGGGTTGTTGCAGACTTCCGTCTCGCTGGATCAGGTTGGTTGCTTTGGCCGCACCCTTGCGGACGTTGCTGTATTGACAGATGTCATCGGCAGCTATGACCAGCGCGACCCTGCCAGCTTTGCCCGCCCACGCCCTGACATGGCGGCAGGTGCTGCAGCAGATGCACCGGTAACACCTGACTTTGCTTGGTTTGATTTGCCATTCAACGACCGGCTCAGCGCTGACGCCCGCGAGGGGTTCGACGCTGTTCTTGATATTCTTGGCCCACAGGTCACCCGGATGCAGCCAGCCGATACGCTGTCCAATCTGGTCGCGGTACAGGCCCGCATCCATGAATATGAAATCGCGCAGCATCAGGCGGAGGTTTTCAATACCCATTGGGACCAGATCAGCGACACGTTGAAACCTGTCATCACACGCGCACGCCAAATCACCAAGACGGAGTACGAAGATGCGCTTGAGGTCAAAGCCTCTGCCGAAGCCTTTTTTACAGACTTCTTTATCGAATTCGACGCGATCATCGCGCCTTCTGCGGCAGGTGAAGCGCCCAAATTCGGCAACGGCACAGGTGATCCGATCTTTTGCACACTTTGGACACTGGCAGGCCTGCCCTGTGTCAGCCTGCCGCTTCTCGTAGGCGAAACCGGCTTACCCATCGGTGTACAACTCATCGGGCCTGCGGAAAAAGACAACCGTTTGCTGCGCACAGCACGTTGGTTGCAAAACCATCTTGCGCAAGCCGCAGAATAGAGAAAGGGACAGAATATGTCGTATGCTGTGAAACTGATTGTGGGCCTGATCGGCACCGCCTTCTTGTGCATTTTTATCGGCGGATTGTCGCAAAGTATCTCGAGCGGCTTTGCCGGTTTCAAAGGCGGCTCGCCGTTTATGATCATCGCGATCGTTGTCTGTGGCATGGCTGTATATGATTTCTGGGACGAATGTGTCCGTAAGAAATGAGCAAAAAGCGCCTTTGGATCACCCGCCGCCTTTCAGATGCCACGCTTGAACGCGCGAGTCGTGACTATGACGTTGTAATCAATCATGGGGACCTACCCGGCACGGCAGCCGAACTGATTAGGGCAAGTGCAGAGTTTGACGCGATCATCCCCTGTCATTCCGAACATTTCAGCGCGGATGTCGTCGCGGAATTCTCCGATCGTTTGCAGATTGTCGCGAACCACTCTGTTGGCGTTGATCACTGCGACCTGCCCGCTCTCAAGGCGCGTGGCATTGCTGTGACCAACACACCGGACGTCCTCTCCGATGCGACGGCCGAACTTGCCATGCTGCTGATGCTGGGCGCAGCGCGCCATGCTGTGGCCGGTGATCGTATCGTGCGGACGGGCGCTTGGAACAGCTGGTCGCCGGCGTTCATGGTTGGCAAACAGGTCACGGGCGCGCGACTGGGCATTATCGGGATGGGACGCGTGGGCCGTGCCTTTGCCGCCAAAGCACGCGGGTTCGGAATGGACATACATTATTACAACCGCACGGAAGTGATGCCGGATCAGGCCCATGGTGCAACTTATCATCCCTCGGTGGAGAGCCTGCTGGGCGTTGCTGATTTCCTGTCCCTACATTGCCCGGCAACGCCAGAGACGGCCAATCTGATGAACGCCCACCGCTTCGCCTTGCTGCCCGCTGGCGCGGTCGTCGTGAATACAGCACGTGGCGCTTTAGTGGACGAAAGCGCGTTACTCGACGCGCTGCAAAGCGGCCATCTGGCAGCAGCGGGGCTTGATTGTTTTCAGGTAGAACCTGGTGGCAACCCCGCCTTTGCGGCCCATGACAACATCTTCATGTTGCCGCACATCGGCAGTGCCACACGCCAAACCCGTGACGCCATGGGGTTTCGCGCCCTTGATAATCTGGACGCCTTCTTTGCCGGCCAGACGCCCGGCGACCTGCTGTAATATTCCAAAAGGACACCACAATGACAAAAGTTGCATTCCTCGGCCTTGGCGTAATGGGTTATCCGATGGCAGGCCATTTGCAGGCCGCCGGTCACGAAGTCACCGTCTACAACCGCACTGCTGCCAAGGGGGAGGCATGGGCCAAGCAGCACGGAGGCCAAACCGCGCCCACACCTTGTGAAGCTGCGAAAGATGCAGAGCTTGTCCTGGCATGCGTCGGTAACGACGACGATCTGCGGGCGGTTTGTCTGGGGGACGACGGTGCTTTTGCAGGCATGGCTCAGGCTGCGCTCTTTGTGGATCATACGACCGTATCGGCTAAAGTAACCGCAGAGCTCTTCGGATTTGCTAAATCACTCGGCCTCAGCTTTGTTGACGCACCGGTCTCAGGCGGTCAGGCAGGGGCCGAAAACGGACAGTTGTCGATCATGTGCGGAGGTGATCAAGCAGACTTTGACCGCGCGGAACCGGTGATGAATGTTTACGCCAAACTCTGTCGGCGGATCGGCGAAAGCGGTGCAGGCCAACTGACCAAGATGGCCAACCAGATCGCCATTGCAGGTCTTGTTCAGGGCCTGTCCGAGGCGCTGCACTTTGCCACCAAAGCCGGTCTTGATGGGCGCGATGTGGTCGAGGTGATCTCACAGGGGGCGGCCGGCAGCTGGCAGATGGCCAATCGCTATGAAACAATGCTGGACGATCATTTCGAGCACGGTTTTGCCGGGGATTGGATGCGCAAAGATTTGGGTATCTGT
>JBARCL010000009.1:0-2016 GCA_049794055.1 Sulfitobacter sp. | reverse complement strand
GCCCAGAGGCATGCCCTGGGCTTCTCGGTATCACCACCCGATCCTCGGTTTTCGCATGTTTCGCTTCGATGCCTTCTGCCGCGCAGCCTCCTCATATGGTCGCCACAGTCAATCTTTAGCGCATGGTTTTGGTAGTTTGTTTGTTGGGATCGATCGGGTGATGCGACACGAGCGTTGCAGCGACGATGAATCAGACTCATATCCGCGGATTGGTTACCAGCACTTCATCGATTCGTCGCGGGCCTGCCTCGCTCTAGAGTCGGGGATCAGCCTTGCGGTGCCCTGGTAGGAGCCTCGAGGGTTGCCCTTGTCGTTGCTCGTATCGCATCGCCAGATCGATCCGTGTTAATTTTTGTTTGTTGGTTTTTGGGTTTTTGGGTTGTGGCGCTTCTTCAGGCTGTCCCGTCCTTCTCACGCTGCGCCTGCATGCCGATGGCCCATACAAAACCAGCCAGCTCGCGTGCGACCGCGATGCACGCCTTGTTGGCTTGCAAACCACGCGCATTCAACGCGGCATACCGCTGGGTCAGCCGCAGCTGCGCCGCCCAGGCCATTCTTCGTATCGGCTCTGACAACGCTTGTTGTCGAACCTGCGCCTGTTTGCCGATGCGCGCCTTGAAGCGGTAGTTCCACGCAGCCTCTGTCAGTAGCCGACGCGCATGGGCATTGCCGGTCTTGGTGATGCTGCCGCGGCTCGTGCGCTCGCCGCTGGAATGCTCTGACGGCGTCAGCCCGAGATAGCCCATGAGCTTGCGCGGATGGGCAAAGCGTGCGAGATCGCCAATCTCGGCCATCAGACCAATGGCCGTGATCGCGGCCACACCACGCAATGCCTGCAGTGCACCCACCACTGGCTCAAATCGCCAGCCAGTGATCGAAGCTTGCAGCGCCTTCGTCAACCGATCAACGCGATCATCCGCTGCCGTGACAGCTTGCCAGTATTCGGTGAACGCCGTCTGTGCGGCACCGGTGCCGAAGTTCAACGTCCCCAGCCAGCGGTAGTAGGCGCCGCACCACGAGGTCTTGCCGTTGTAGCGTACGTCGTGGCGCAACAGGAAACCCTTGAGCTGGTGGCGGGCTTGAACGCGACTGTTGACCGCGTCTTCACGCGCCCGCGACAGGTCGCGAATCGCCTCGTCTTCTGGATCGGGAATCCACACGGCGCTCAACTGGCCGGCACGCGAGCACTCGGCCAGTTGCACGCTGTCGCGTGTGTCGGTCTTGACCCGGTCACCCGCGCGCCTTGGGATCTGCGATGGCGCAATGATCTCGCAGAGGTAGCCTCTGGCCTTGAGGGCTCGCTGAAGTCCAAAGCCCGTCGGGCCCGCTTCGTACACGATGTGGAGTTCTTCGATGCTGCCGACCTTGGTCAGTACCTTGAGCAGTTTGTTGACATCGTGCGTGACCTTGCCGATCAAGCGCCCGGGCGCTCGCCCAGGTTCGGCTGCCGCGACACTGATGCTGTCTTTGTGGACGTCCAGGCCCACATGAATCTTGCTAAGCTCTTCCATGGTCGGTCTCCTTAAGTTGCTGACGACGCCAAGTCACAGCATGTAGCTCTGCGCCTTTGGACGCAACCTACGATGTTGGAGACCGGCCGCCTATCTCTCACTGGCGACCATGATGTCTAGGGCCCGTTAACCCTATTTTTCCAAGTGCGAAAGGGGTGGAAACAACGCCACTCGTCGTCGCGCTCCTAGGTCAGACACGTAGCTATCGCGAGGAGTTGCAACGCAGCATGGCGGCGATTCTCGCCATCTTTTTGAAACGAATATCCAAGTCAGAACACGAGGGGAATGCCTTGAGCTTGGTATTGGCTGCGACCAACTTTCTCGCCGCGCCGGAATTGAAGGCGTCATGCTTGGCTGTCATGTCGCGCGCGCCCACGCCGGTCGCGGCATCAACTCGCCGTCGGCGTCTACGGTCACTTTGAAGTTGCCACTTGGCGGCGTCCTGACTGCTTTTGCGAAGGTTTCCGCGCAGCCGAAAATGGCGTCCAACGACTTTGGGCAGCTC
>JBARCL010000008.1:0-1815 GCA_049794055.1 Sulfitobacter sp. | reverse complement strand
GATCACTCCCGCCTTCTGAAGGCGATGGAAAACGCATTTGAGTATGCCACTGCTCATGGTGGGATCGGGCTCACGCAGACCAAAGCCTTCAATCGCAAGTTTGCCCATTGGATGGCAGATCATTCACCTTGGCCGCGATACCACACCGATGAATTAATGAGGCTCAACAAGGTTCTGAACGAATGGGACGTGCCACATGCCATGGTCGTCCATGATCTAATCATCCTCGCCAAGTTCGGGCGTCATACTAAGGGTAAGTTTCAGATTTCAAAAAAGGCGCAAGACCTTGCCAGCCAGCGTGGTGCGTTCTTCGCGAAGATCTCAGAAACTTACCTGTTCGAATATAGTCACGCGCGAAATGCCCGATCAGAGTTCACAGCTCCCGGAAACTGGGACATCTTCCTCAACATCATCAACGTCGAGGCAGAACAAGGCCTCACAGAAGCGCATCTCGTCAAGACGCTCTATGGTCTCGAAAAACGTGCGCATGTGATTGATCGGGAATACTATGACCACGCCGGGTTCATCTTCACGCATGTCCTGCAACCACTCAGCTGGATTGGTTTTCTGGAGGAAACATCCGACGGTGGGAGACTAACAGATCGCACCTACTGGAAAACGCCATTGTGGCGGGCGTGTCTGCAACTGGAAACCGACGGTATGGTCGACGTACCACATCGCCACTAAGGCTTCACTCAAGCTGTTGGCATCAAAATTGAGCCCCCTGCCCTCCTTGCTTTGCGTAAGCGTCTTCGCATCATCTATTTTTGCGGCAGACCAGTGATCATTTGCAATCTCGATGACACGAAGCCAACAGATCAAGCCGGGGATCAGGGCAATTGAAACACAATCAAAAATTGATCGTGCTCCAAAGCGCGCTCACCGGAAGGGCGAAGTTCCTGTCGCCAAAGGTGAGCTTTTCTTGGCCTAGGTAGAACACGATCCCCGTGCATGTTTTATTGCGGCCAGGCCCGTCTTTTGAGAACCATTTGAGGTGTTTGAAATCATCTCCATTAACTGATGCAGATGCCTTTATCTCAACGCAGACCAAGTGGCTGCCACCGTCGATCAGGATGTCAATTTCCCGCTGGTCTGCGCTGCGCCAGTGATAGAGCCGGTAGTCAGCGGCCTGCATTGGGACGGCACGCCGGATTTCGTTCAGAACAAAGCTCTCTAGCAGGCCGCCAAGCGCCTGCGGGTTGTTGTCGATAGTAAAGGTATCTTGGGTGAAACGCCGAAGGGCACAGGCGATGCCAGTATCTGCAAAATGGTATTTCGGGTTCTTGATCTCCCGCCTGCCCTCGCCTGATGTCCAGGCACCCAGTTTCGTCAGCATCGACAGCCGTAGCAGGATATTAAGGTATTGATCGACGGTAACCCGTTGCAGTTTCGTCAGTTTAGAAAGCTCGGACGTGTTGATTTCCTGCGCGGAGCGCGCCGCCATCTGATCTATCAGGATACGCAACGCATCCGGTTTTCGAACCGGTATGATATCAGCGACATCGCGCTCCACCACTGCGTCGATGTAATCCCGATATTGCCGCTGGCGGGATCTTATCGGTAGCTCTCTCACTTCTGGAAAACCACCTTCTAGGATGAGATCTATGTAGTCACGTCGACTAACCTGCTCTGGATCACCCACCTGCCCTAGTTTCGGTTCGTTTTGAATCGCCCAATCCATGATGCGATTGACGGGTGCCTTTTTGACTTCAGCGACGGATAGGGGCCAGAGCTTAAGTGTTCGCATTCTACCCGCAAGCGAGTCAGCCACATCAGTGGTTGTGAATACGTTGGAGGAGCCGGTAAGTACAAATT
>JBARCL010000007.1:0-1617 GCA_049794055.1 Sulfitobacter sp. | reverse complement strand
AAGCTGCGACTTATGAAGAGGCGCGCGACGCGGCACCGGGGTGGGACATCTACCATCTCGAAGGCGAATGGAAAGCCTGGATGAGCGATGGTGGTCTTGACGCACCAAAAAACCCGGACCGGGCGTTTGTGGGGTTCTGTCGCAAGTGGTTTGAGAAGAGAGGCCGCCCCTGAATCTGGCCGACCGTTGTAGCGGTTTTGGCTTGTCCCGAGCCTTTGAAGGTTGTGGTTGCGGTTAACCCAATCGATCTGATGCGCGCGAAACACCAGTGGCATCGAACCCAACCCGTCTTACAAACCCGTGGTTGAAAAGTGACACCTCGCACTTCCCTACGATTGTTCTTGCAGCATTTTTGCAAAAGTCTATGAACACTTTTGTTTAACGCCGAAGCATAAGACCGTGAAGTATTATGAACGATGTGCCTATACCGAGTGTACCCCTCAATTTGGTCACCAATGAAGGCGTGGATGCGTGGCGCAGCCAAGGAGAGCCGTTCACAATTTCCTATGGTTTAATCGGGCATGAGATAACCGGGCGTCCGCTTTACCGCGCACTGTTTGAAAAGGCTGGCGAAACCTTTCTTCTCGTCGATCCCGACACATTGGACATTGTGGCAGCCCCGATCAGCTTCAAGGGCGAAGATGCGGTGATTGACCACCTGTTTGAAATTGCGCCAGGTGCGTCACCGGTGTTGCACCTGGACACAAGCGGGTTTGTCGACGGCAAGCTTCCGACCGCCGCCTGTTTTATGGCGCAAACATAGCATCATCTGGATCATAGGTGCGAGGTTAGTACCGGACCAACTCATAGCCGTGTCGGCCCTCGTAATCATGCCATTCAATGCCGACAGCACGATATAGTCCCATGCCGCTGTTACAACTTGTCGAAAGGGCCATCCACCCTGGCACATGATGGGCGCTTGATCTTGCCCAATTGAAGTCGCCTTGTCGGCCGTAGGTGCCCAAGAACGTGCGGTCGGTCTCTTGGCAATCGCCCTCGCTGCCTTGCGCACGGTGTTGATAATGATCCACGCGCCATACTTTGATGCTCCTTACAAAATCAAATGCAGCACCTGAAATATCGATATCGGCTGTTCCGTTGTCGTCAGAGATACTCTGGGCCAGCAACAGCATTGCGGCTGTCTGGTCTGCAACATCATTTGGTGCCGACCTGTCTTGGGACCCTGCACCAAGGGATATCAACGTCGGTAACGTGTCGCTCGGGATCGATTGCGCCGGAACATTTTTAAAAGCATAGCGCAAGAAGGCCTCGCTTGGTGACAATTTCTGCGGCGTGTTCAGCACCGTGCGCATCGGGCATCGCCAGATTTGAAGAGGCGGCTCAATAGGCCAAGGCGTGATCCTGCGTATGAATACGGCGCGCGCATGCGCACAGGGTGCAGAGGCGGGCCAGCCGCCGGACAAACACAACAAGATCGCACAATCAACTTGGTAGGCTTGGGCGGGTCGCGGCGCTATTGCGACAAGGCTGGACAGGGCGAGCACCAAGAGCAGGCAGCGGGTTTTGAGAAAGTCAGTCATTCAGGTCTCCGATTTGAGCGATGTGGGGCAGTGGGTGGTCAATTACTGCCTTGGGGGCGTGTCCAAGAGAGTGGTG
>JBARCL010000006.1:0-54935 GCA_049794055.1 Sulfitobacter sp. | reverse complement strand
TTGGGGTTGGGCCGCGGTCTATATCGCGCTAGGTCTCTTCGACGGGCTTGAACCTGCTCTCTATTTTTCCATCGCGTCGTTTACAACCGTCGGCTATGGCGACGTCGTTCTTGAACCCGGATGGCGGTTACTCGCAGGTATGACGGCAACCCACGGGCTACTGACTTTCGGTCTGTTTACCGCTTTTCTGGTAGAGGTTTTCAACTTTCCAACCCGTGCGCGCCGCCGCTGAGTGCGGTCTCTTTGATCCGTGTCAATCGGATGTCCCGCGATTTCAGATAACGTTGTTCTCATATATCATTCGAGGACAAAAAATGCCTGACCTGACCCACTATGAACAGCTGATTTCTGCACGCCTGCAGGAGCTTGATACGCGGATTCACGAGGTTGACCATGAACTTGGCGAACCAAAATCTGCGGATATGAATGACCAGTCCATCGACCTTGAAGATGATGAGGTACTAGAAGGCCTTGGGTTGGCTGCGCAAAAGGAAATCGCCCTGCTTAATCTTGCCATGGGGAGGATCAAGGATGGCAGCTTTGGCATCTGCAAGAAATGCGAAGAGCCAATTTCCGAGGAACGATTGAACGCGGTTCTTTACGCGCCTTTGTGCAAACGTTGCGCAACAAAACGTTAGATACTGCGCCTGACGGCCCAAAGCGTTGCAAATGGTCCTACCAGTTCAAAAAATACCGTTGCGCCAATGGTGATGCCAATAATCTGGTCTTCCCATTGGGGCAGCGCCTGCGCGGCGAGCAAGGCCATGCCGACGGCAACACCGGCCTGAGGTAGCAAAGCCATTCCGTAAAGGTGTCTTTCCTCGCGAACCACCTTCGCGAAAGTGGCTCCGATCCAACCGCCCAAGAGTCGTGATGCGGTGCGCAACGTGATGAATGAAACCCCCAGCCAACCCAACTCTGTTACGGAACCTAGTTCCAGTGAGGCGCCTGCCAGAATGAAAAAGACAATCATGAACGGCCATTGAATATGTTCGATCTCATGAAACGCGCGTGTGTGATGGCCCGCCAGATTGACGACTAGTGCGCCCGCAACCATGCCCGCCATCAAAAACGAAACATTGAACCAGATCGCCAGACCGGCCGTCAAAAACGCGATGGCCAGCGCTTCTATCTGAAGCGGTTCACCTTGTTCGATCCGGCCGGTTAAGAAAGCGGCCGGCAGGCCAATGATCAGTCCCAGGAATAGTGCACCACCGATCTCGTACAGTGCGGCAATGGCAACCGGTTCGGTTCCCCCCGTCAAATGCGACGCGACAGCGAGGCAAAGACTGAATGTCAAAAGACCCCAAGCATCATCGATGGCCACAATACCTGTAATAATCTGCGTGAACCTGTTCTCGATGCCGCTTTGCTTAATCACATCCATTGTGGCTGCGGGGGCTGTTGCCGTGGCTATGCTTGCCAGAACAAGCGCAAGGGCAAAGTCCATTCCCATCGCTGTTAACCCTGCGGTGACGCAAACCAATGTCAGCAACACGATCGCAGCCGAGACTACCAGAATTTCGATACCATGCGCCCTGAGTGTCCCAATCTTGAGTGATCCGCCAAGCAGCAGCGCCACCAGCGTCAGCGCCATGACGGTGATGTTGTCTGTAAGCGCATTGACGCTTTCTGGCAGGAGCCCCATTGCCCCTGCGATAAGCCCGCAAATCAACAAGAGGGTGACGCGGGGAATCCGGGTGCGTCGACCCGTTTGATCAGCTACCAACCCTACAGAGAAAAGGACACCCAGCGTCAGAAGTGCGTATGGGTCAATCATGATTGTGTTATCGTCCTTGCCGACAGCGGTTATTCTTGGATCGTTTCCAGATAATCAAGCAGCTCTTCCAAGTCTGTCTCAAGAACCTCGCCATCGGCACCGCCATTCGGATAAACGTGCCGCAAACCAACCGACGCAAAGTCGGGCATGGGCGAGGTGGGATCGTCCTTTTCCAACAATCCCATTACAAAACGCGCAACAAATTCTCTTGGAAAATACCCGTCGTTGCGTTGCTTGAGCCCGATCAGATCGGGTGCGACCACAGCCAAGCCGAGAGATGCAGGGCCGCCGCCTTCGCCTGCTGCGCCGTGGCATTGAGAACATTCTTTGGCATAGACAAGCTGCCCGCGCGCGCTGGTGTCGGTCGAAGCACTGGAAGATTGCGTGCAGGCGGACAACAATACGGCACAGATGCTTACGGATACGATGGGGGAAAAGTGCATGCGGTGTAAGTCTCCGTTGGGTGCAAAGGATGATGCGCGTAAACTGGCACCTTGTATCGACGGCCAAAAGCTTCATTGCTACACTCTTACATTGCGCAGCAAAGTTGATTGATCTGCATCAATGCAGCAATCATTGTGCTGTCTAAACGGTCTCTATAGATTGAGACATCACAGCTGGGGGAAGCATATGACATTTGTTGAGCGCCTAAACCTGCCAGCAGCCGGTTTCCCGGTGTCATGCAAATACCACATCGCTTTGCGCAAGTAGCACGCATGCAGCGTTTCAGCTTCAATCGATACTGCAATATCGCATGACCGAATTTGATGCCGGGTCAGCCAAAAGGATCAGTGTCTCAGAGGTGGACGGCACGTTGACGTTAACGGGCCATTTGCTGATCGACACTTTGATGCAGCTCAGAGGCAACGGGCAGGCCCAGATACCCGATGAAATATCGTCGATCGATATTTCGTCACTTTCCCAGATGGATACAGCTGGTGCATGGTTTCTAGTGGATAAACGTGCGCGTGCAGTGCGGCGTGGGATCGTGCTTGAGATCAAAGGAGCGACATCGGCTCAGGCGCAACTGCTCAAGACGGTCGAACAGAATATGCCATCGGATGACCAACCTGCATTAGGATCACCAAGCATAGCGGACCGGCTTGAAGCCTTTGGCCAGAAAGTCACGCGCGGGTACCGCATGGCGGTAGAACTCACATCGTTTTTGGGGCAGGTGATAGCAACGCTGGGTGGGATCATCCGGCACCTCAGCCGATTGCGCCTGACTTCAGTGGTGCATCACTGTCAGGAAATCGGGATCAGTGCGGTGCCTATCGTGGCCTTGATGGCGTTCCTAATCGGCGTGGTACTTGCCTTTCAGGGCTCAGCACAGTTGCGCCAGTTTGGGGCAGAAGTCTTTGTTGTTGATCTGATCGCCATCTCGATTCTGCGAGAGCTTGGTATCCTGCTGACCTCGATTATTGTTGCGGGGCGTTCAGGCTCGGCGTTTACAGCGGCAATCGGGTCAATGAAAATGCGCGAAGAGATTGACGCGATGCGCACCCTTGGCCTTGATCCGGTGACCATTCTCGTGGTGCCGCGTGTCCTTGCCCTGATGTTGATGTTGCCCGCTTTGGGCTTGATCGCGGACTTATCCGGCCTGATTGGCGGCGCGTTGATGTCGTGGATCGAACTTGGCGTTTCGCCTGCGGTATTTCAGACTCGGTTGGTCAGCAACACAGACGTATGGCACTTTGGAGTGGGTATGATCAAAGCGCCTTTCTTTGCGCTGATTATCGGTATCATCGGGTGCTATCAGGGTATGAAAGTTGGCGGGAACGCTGAATCTTTGGGTCGTTTGACCTCGGCATCTGTTGTCCTGTCGATTTTTATGGTCATCGTTGTGGATGCAATGTTCTCAATCTTTTTCGCGGTGGTGGGGGTCTGATGCATAGGGCAAATGATCCCATCATCCGGGTACGCGGATTGGTCACACGGTTCGGAACACATACTGTGCACGACGGTCTGGATCTGGATGTGCAGCGCGGGGAAATTATTGGCGTCGTAGGTGGCTCCGGTACAGGGAAATCGGTGTTGCTGCGCGCAATCGTCGGGCTGCTTGATCCGGATGAAGGGCAGATCGAAGTCTTTGGTGAAAGCGTGCGCGCAACATCTGACGCACAATACCGCGCGCTACGCCGCCGCTGGGGTGTTATGTTTCAGGACGGGGCCTTGTTTTCATCGCTCACAGTGCGCCAGAATGTCGAAGCGCCGATGCGCGAACAGTTGCATCTGGATGATAACCTGCGCGAGACGTTGGCAGGGATAAAGGTGCGCATGGTCGGACTGCCGGAAAACGCAATGTTCAAGTATCCTTCGGAATTGTCAGGCGGTATGCGCAAACGCGCTGGCTTCGCTCGGGCCATCGCGATGGACCCCGAGATTGTTTTTCTGGATGAACCGACCGCTGGACTTGATCCCATCGGCGCTGCCGCTTTCGACATCCTGATCAAACAATTGCAGGCCTCTCTGGGGCTTACCGTCTTTTTGGTGACACATGATCTGGACAGTTTGCACGCAATCTGTGACCGCATTGCGGTGCTGGCCGATCAGAAAGTTTTGGCCGTGGGAACGATGGACGAAATGTTGAAGATCGATCACCCTTGGGTGCATGAATATTTCCATGGGCCACGGGCACGCGCCGCTTTATCGACTGCCGCCCAGGAAGGGGCGTACTGATGGAAACCCGCGCAAACTATATTCTGATCGGCGTCTTCACCCTGATCTCCATTCTTGGCACCTTGGCATTTTTCATCTGGCTGGCCAGCGTTCAGGTGAACAAACAGTACCAAAGCTACGGCATCCTATTCGAAGATGTCTCAGGTCTTGATCCGTCGGGGGAGGTATCGTTCAACGGCATTTCAGTCGGCCGGGTCATCGGCCTACGCATCGCCGAAGAAGACCCCTCAAAGGTATTTACCACCATCGAGATTGAGGCGGATACGCCGATCCGCTCTGACACGATCGCACAGTTGCAATCGCAAGGGGTGACCGGTGTCGCGTATATCTCATTGTCGGGTGGTACGCCGTCGGCGGCGCCACTGGTTGAAAACGCACAGGGCTGGCGGATTATTCCTTCACGGCGCTCCAGCTTGCAATCACTGGTTCAGGATGCGCCCGATCTACTGACCGAAGCGACCAAATTGCTGGAGCAGTTCCAGGTGTTGACGGGGCCGGATAACCAGACCTATGTCACAAATATCCTGCGCAATCTCGATGCGTCTTCCGGCAGGCTGGATCAGGCTTTGAACGATTTCTCTGAAATATCAGGCACGGTACGGGATGCAACCGTTCAGATCACCTTGTTTACCGATCGACTGGACACGATTGGTGCCTCTGTCGCCAACACGCTTGCGCAGGCGGACAGCACGATGGCCGCGGCAACGGGAGCCTTTGAAACCGCTGAAAAAGCACTGGAAGGGTCTGTTGATGCGATTGGCAGCGCTGAAGAGACTTTTGATCAGGCGAGGTTGATTTTGCGAGAGCAGGTGCCTGATATCCTCGCGCAAGCGGCCGAGGCTGCGTCCCTGACCAATGCAGCCATCGCTGACCTGCAGGCGCGAACCGGCGCCACGCTTGACGGGTTTTCACAAACAGCGGGCTTGTTGAACGCCCGATTGACTGAACTTGAAGGATCCTTGAAAGAAGCCAATAACGCCTTTACCGCCGTGACCGAAGCCTCGAACAGCTTTGATATTCTGGTAGATGGGGACGGTACCCGGCTGGTGTCCGAAGCGCGCGTTGTTCTGGCCGACGCAAAAACCGCTATCGCAACGATCAAAGCCGTGGTCTTGAACGACGTGCCGGTCATTATGACAAACATTCGCACAGGCATCGCGAGTGCCAGCATCGCCGTCGAGGATGTTGCCGCAAATTTGACGGGGCTGAGTGACCGCTTCGAGCCGATGGCGGAAGAAGCGCAACAGGCCATCGCCTCGGCGAATGCGCTCTTTGCCAAAGCGCAAAACAGCCTTGCTTCGTTGGACACAACACTTGCTGCGGCTGAAGGTGCCCTTGGATCAGCGCAGACCACTTTTGACGCTGCGACGGGGGTTTTGGATGCTGATCTTGGGCCAACAATGACAGACATCCGAACGGCCTCGGCCCAGATCAGCAAGGCCGTCACCGAAGTAACCAATGACATGCCCGCAATCACATCAGAACTGCGTGCGCTGATTGCGCGCAGCGATGCGGTTGCCCGCCAGATTCAAACCGCTGTGGTACGGACCACGCCCGGCATTGATAATTTTGCCAACAAGGGTTTGTCTGAATTGACACGACTTGCAACCGAGGCGCGTACATTGGTGCAAACCCTAGGCGATCTGACCCGCCGGATTGAACGCGATCCTGCGCGTTTCATTCTGGATGGCCGTGTCCCCGAATACAGGAGATAGATTTATGTCCCGACTCACCCGCCGTATGGCTCTTTTCGGGGGCACCTGCTTTTTAGGTGGTTGCAGCGCAATTTCGTTGCTGAACACTGCGGCCAAACCGATGGATACCTTTGATTTGCGTCCCGCACCGGGTGCAACGACGGGCGGGCGGAAATCGCGTACCGTGCTGGTCGCGAAGCCGCAAGCGACGGCTGCGCTTGCGACGGACCGGGTCATGGTCAAACCTGATCCTGCGTCAATCACATACCTTCCCGATGCCCGCTGGAGCGATGAATTGCCCGCAGTTGTGCAGTCCCTGCTGATCCGAAGTATTTCCGATACTGGCCGTATCGCTTATGTCGGTCGCACTGATGCAGGTCCGATACCGGACAAAGCCCTATTGGTGCGTATCGACGCATTTGAGGTCGTTGTACTGCAGGATGGCACATTTGACGTGCAAGTCGCTCTTAACCTCACAATCATTAACGACCGGGATCAACGCGTTATGGCGTCCCGACAGTTTTCGCAATCAAGCGGGGTTTCCAGCGATGAGCCAGGGACAATTGTAGCGGTGTTTCAGACCGTGCTGAATGACCTTTTGCCAGAGATGTCCGACTGGGTAATTCGGCAGGTTTAGCCCAAAACCCGGGCATCAATGGGGCAAGCGAAGAACGGGCTATTCCTGAATTTTCCTAAGATAAGCGACCAGATCGACAATCGGCCGACTTGTCATGATTGGTTGGCCGGTTTCCGCTTTTAACGCGGTGTCGGATCCTTCGAAGAAGGGGCCATAAATCGGCATCGGAGAGCCATGGCTGACCAACGGATCACGTCCGTCAATTCGGCTCACAACACGGGCGGTCGGGAACTGGCCGTGCCGTTTTGCCAGGTCGACCAAAGTTGGCGGCTGTAACAGCAGTGCTGGTGCAAGGGGACCATTTCCGCGCGCGTCCAAGCCATGACAGACGGCACAATGATTATCATAAAGCGCGGCACCGGCATCGGTATCCTGTGCGGACCCGCCGTTCGGGACCATGAATAGAGCCGCCATTAAGGGAAGAAACTTTTTCATCACCGTTCTTTCTGTTTGGTAAGGCAAGGTTAAGAGGGGGGGCGAGCGATTTGAATGACATGCATCAATTTACGCACAAGAAATTTCTGTAACAAGAAACAGGATTTGGTTTGCTCAAGGAAACGAGGATGCTCTCACGCAGAAATTTGATCGCGTCGGGGCTTGCTGTCGCCGGTCTGGGTGCTGCCGGATTTGGGCTGCGGCCGACGATGGGCGCGTATGACGCAGAAGCGGCACGCCAAAGGGAATGGCCATCGCAGGATCCTAAGCTGGACGAGTTGCTGCGCATGGCAACGTTGGCTGCCAATAGTCACAACACGCAACCTTGGAAATTCAAACTGGCCGATAATCACGTGTCCATCTTACCTGATTTTTCGCGCAGAACGGCGGTTGTGGACCCTGATGACCATCATCTGTACATCAGTTTGGGATGTGCTGCTGAAAATCTGATACTTGCCGCCAATGCGAACGGTTGGAGAACAGATGCAGCCATTGAAAAGAATGGCGATACGCGGATCGCTATTGATCTGGCTGTTAGCCAAGAGCGTAAGACGGACCTCTTTCAAGCCATCCCATTTCGTCAATCGACTCGCGCCGAATATGACGCAACGCCTGTTTCTGTTGCTGATCTTGAACTGCTAACGGTCGCGGCCGAACAGGAAGGTGTATCCGTATTGATCTTCACGCAGGCGTCCGAGCGGGAAGCTGTGCTTGATCTTGTGGTTCAAGCCAACAGCAGCCAAATGGACGATCCCGCCTTTGTGGCCGAATTGCGGGATTGGATCAGGTTTTCACCAACCCAAGCGCTGGCTCGCAATGACGGGTTGTTTGCTGCGTGTTCGGGGAACCCTGTCATTCCCGGCTGGATGGGCGCACCTCTTTTTTCCCAGTTCTTTAGGAAGGCTGGCGAGAACGATAAGTATCGGCGCCATATTCGCTCTTCGGCGGGGATTGCGGTGTTTATAGGCGACAAAGGAGACCCGTCACATTGGATCAAGGTCGGCCAGAGCTTTCAACGCTTTGCACTGCAAGCCACCGTTCTTGGAATTCGCAACGCTCATGTTAACCAGCCTATTGAGGTGCCTCAGGTGCGTGATGAGTTTTCAAGGTGGTTGAACATGCCAAACGTCCGACCTGACCTGATTGTCCGGTTCGGTCGGGGTGCGACATTGCCAATGTCCTTGCGCAGGCCGGTTGCAGATATCACTATCTAAACTGATGGCCCGGATGAATGGTCTCTGTGCCGATCTGTTCTTGGCTTGAGATGGTTTATTGGTCACTTGGGCGGTCACATTCGACGGTCGGCCAATTGGGATACTTCTGGCGTTTAACCGGTCACTTGTCTGCGATTGCTGCCTCCAAAGCCAGTTTGGCCATACAAAGCTTGTAGCAATGCGCAAACTCGGGGCAGGCAATGCAGTCATCCCATTCTACGATATTGGTTTGGATGCTGCGTTTTGATCGGGCCAAACCGGTGTTGTCCAACTCAAAACTGAAGACCTTGCCTTGCATCTTGTCGTTTGCTTCGAAGTGCAGGCTGTCGTGAAACATCGTGCCATAACAGTGTTTGTGTTCGATCATGGGTTTAACCTCATTCTAGATCGGGTGCGAGACGAACTTCGCAGTCTCCGGCATGTGGGGGCCAATAGAATATATCGCAATAACAACTTCTTGGAACGTCTCTGGTTACGCTAAAGCACGACGGATTTTGATACTTTGACTTTGGTCAATCCCTATCGTTCGGCAGCCTGCAAAATCGACGGACAGAAAAGTTTAAAGGGCCTTGGGTTTTTAAAGCGCCTCAATTTTTCTAAGCTTACCTTCAGATCAGTGAAAGTCCCGCGATTTAGGAATAATGCGCAGGTTGCGCGGATGTCTATGCGTGCTTTTTGCCATCGGTTTTTTCACTTCATCAGCGCGCGCTAGCGGTACGTCCATGTTATCATTAGACAACCGGTCAAGCGCATCGCTGCGATCTATAAGGTGATGTACCACAACATGAACCACCTCATCACTGCGTTGCACGACACCATGCACATCAATCAGCCGGGCCTGCATGATGGGTTTGCGATAGACCTTCATCACCTTGGGCCAAACCACCAGGTTTGCGACGCCGGTTTCGTCTTCGAGCGTGATGAAACACACACCCTTGGCGCTGCCAGGGCGTTGCCGGATCAGGACGATTCCGGCAATCTTGATGGATTGCCCGTTACGCATTCGGTTTAAATCTGCCAAGGATCGGTAGTGTTGCGCAGCCATGCTTTTACGCAGGAATGACATTGGATGCGCCCGCAAGGACAGGCGCAGCGTTTGGTAATCGGCCACGACATGCTCGCATACAGGCATTTGCGGTAATGTGAATATTTTTTCCTGACCCTCGTCACGGGTCTGCCGAAAAAGCGGTAAATCGGGTGCGTCCCGCAATGCCCGCGCATCCCACAGCGCTTGCCTGCGGTCGCGATTCATAGACCGGAAGGTATCTGCGGCCGCGAGTTTGCGCATCGTGCCTGCGTCAATGCGCGTGCGGGCTTTGAGATCTTCCAGATCAGTATAGGGGGTTTCGCGACCCTGCACGATCCGGTTCGCCATCTCCTGCCTCACGCCGTCCACCTGCCGGAAACCAAGGCGCATAGCGAAGCTGTCGGTGCCATCCGGTTCCAGTGTATTATTCCAATCGCTGTAATTCACATCCGTGACGCGTATGGCAACCCCGTGTTCGCGCGCATCACGCACGATCTGTGCAGGTGCATAAAACCCCATTGGTTGGGAATTGAGCAAGGCAGTGCAGAAAACATCCGGGTAATGGCATTTGATCCAGCTTGAGATGTAGACCAAAAGCGCAAAGCTGGCCGCATGGCTTTCAGGAAAGCCATAATCACCAAAGCCTTTGATCTGATTGAAACAGCGGTTGGCAAACTCCGGGTCATAGCCGCGCCGGATCATCCGTCCGACCATTTTTTCCTCTAACAGGCCAATGGTACCGCGTGACCGGAAGGTAGCCATCGCTTTGCGCAACTGATTGGCCTCGTCAGGAGAAAACTCTGCTGCGACCATCGCGACCTTCATCGCCTGTTCCTGAAAGATGGGTACGCCCTTTGTACGTTTAAGAATTTTTCTCAACTCGTCGGGGTCATGATCAGGACCAGGGGAAGGGTAATCCTCTGGTTCCTTACCGCTGCGTCGGCGCAGATAGGGATGTACCATGTCGCCTTGAATAGGGCCGGGGCGGACGATGGCAACCTGGATCACCAGATCATAGAATTCGCGCGGCTTCAGACGCGGCAACATGTTCATCTGGGCCCGGCTTTCCACCTGAAAAGTGCCAAGACTGTCACCTTTGCACAGCATGTCATAAACGCGCGGGTCATCCTGCGGGACGGAGGCGAGGTCATGGCGTTTGCCATGGTGGGCTGCGATGAGATCAAAGGCCTTGCGGATGCAAGTGAGCATGCCAAGCGCGAGTATATCGACCTTGAGGATGCGTAACTCGTTGATATCGTCTTTGTCCCATTCGACGAACGTACGCTCAGGCATCGCGCCGTTACCAATCGGTACAGTCTGTGTGAGCGGCGTTTCGGTCAGGATGAAACCGCCTACATGCTGGCCCAGATGACGTGGCATGCCGATCATCATGTCAGCGATTTTGATTGTGCGGGCAATCAGGGGGTCACGTAGGTCAAGGCCGGCTTCGGCGGCTTCCTTGGTCCCGATTTCGCGGCCCCAACTGCCCCAGATTGTTTTGGCGAGGGCTGATGTTACATCCGATGACAGCCCCATGACTTTGCCAACCTCGCGGACCGCCATACGTGGGCGGTAATGGATCACGGTGGCGCAAAGAGCCGCCCTATTGCGCCCGTATTTGTTATATATGTGCTGGATGACTTCCTCGCGCCGTTCGTGCTCAAAATCGACGTCGATATCGGGTGGCTCAATACGCTCTTCCGAGATGAACCGCTCAAACAGCAGATCGTTCTTTTCAGGGTCAACAGCGGTAATCCCCAACACATAGCAAACAGCCGAATTGGCGGCAGAACCGCGACCCTGACAAAGGATCGGCGGGGTTGCCTCGTAGCGGGCGAATAGGATGATGTCGTGGATTGTCAGAAAATACTGCGCGATGTCCAGTTTGCCGATCAGCGCCAGTTCTTTTTCAAGCGTCTTACGGGTTTTGTCAGGCACACCTGTCGGGTAGCGGTCCGTCGCACCTTTCCACGTCAGTTCGGTCAGATATTCCTGCGGCGTACGCCCTTCGGGGATCGTTTCCTGCGGATATTCGTAGGATAGCTCGCGCAAATCAAAGGTGCAGGCATCCGCCACTTTGCGCGTGGCGCGGATGGCATGGGGCCATTGCATAAACAGGCGGACCATCTGCGTAGGTGATTTCAGGTGCCGTTCTGCATTTGCATCCAGCAGGAAGCCCGCTTGGGTGATCGTTTTCTTATGCAGGATACAGGTCATCACATCCTGAAGGGGGCGCCGTTCGGCGGCATGATAATGAACGTCGTTGGTGGCAAGGATCGACAGGCCATGATTTTGTGCCAATTGATCAAGAAAGTTGATCCGTGCCCGGTCATCGCCACGATAGAGATAGCTTGCCGCGATGTGACTTAAGGTTGGCAAGGCGCGGATCAATCGTTTTAGCCCAGATGCAAAAGCGCCCAGTTCCTTGTTCGGCAAGGCGATCAAATATACGTCCTGTGCATGTGCCGAGAGATCTTCCAACGAGATGTCACAGGCACCTTTGGCTTGCCAAATGCCTTCCGCATCCTGCATCTTGCCCTTGGACAGCAACCTGCACAGTCTGCCATATGCGTCGCGGTTGCGGGGGTAGGCCAGGAATTCTTCGCCTGTCACAAGTTTCAGGCGGGTACCAATTACAGGGCGAATGCAGGCTTTTAGGGCCGCCGCATGCAGTCGCACGACGCCGGCCATTGTGTTCAGGTCAGCCACACCCAAAGCGTCATAACCCTGTTCCCAGGCTGTTCTTGCCAGATCGACGGCATCTGACGCCCCGTGTAAAAAGGAAAAACAGGTCGTGATGCCCAGTTCGACATAATCCGCGCGGCCGTTGGGGGTGAACCCCTCTTCCTCAAGCGTGCGGGGCGGGTGCTGGTTGTCCATCTCGGGCATCAGCTGAACATCCCTTGTACAAACCAGCGAGGATCACCGCCGCGCCCATCTTCGTGCACCCCTTCACGGTACAGCCAAAGCCGTCTGCCTGTCTGGTCCTCGATCTTGAAGTAATCGCGCAGGCGGGTGCCGGGGCGGTCTTTCCACCACTCCGGCGCGATCCGTTCAGGGCCGGCATAGCGGGCAACGCGATACATTTGACGCCGCCAGATGAACTGCGCCGGTGGACCTTCCGGCACGGCATAGACCACGCTCACTTCTTCAGGAGGAGACAGGAGACGCAGTGGGCGGTCGTATCTTGCTGATGTTTTTATCACCGGAGGGGCTGTCAACACGGTGCCATCGGCTTGTGCCCGTTCAGGGACATGACTGTTATGCGGTGCAGGTCGCTTGACGGCCCGCGTGCCCAGTCGCGCAACAAGCCGGTCAATCAGCAAAGGCAGTTGAAGGTTGGTTTGTTCCTTGCCATCCAAACCGATTTGCACGGTTTCAACCGGTTCAATCACGCCCGCCTCAAGCGTGATCAGATCAAAGCCAAAGCCCGGATTGAGCTTTTCCAGCTTTTCATTGAATAAATTGCGCAGGTGCTCAGGGTCGCGGCTGGCGGCCGCGATGGCAGCATCCAGCGTGCTGACCGCGCCATCGGTGCGATATACCGTCAAATGCAGACGGCGGGCGCCAAAGCCGTAATACGCCAGTTGCGCACACAGATTATCACAAAGGGCGGGCAGATAGGCGGTCGGATCCTGGATCGGTTCGGGCAGGTGGGCCTGTGCCTTGATCCGGGGGCGCGAATCGGGGCTGGCCACGGGTTCGCCCAGATGTCCCATTGCTTGATCAAGCCGTATTTGGGGGTTTGCATGTAGCGCCGAACGGACAAACCGTCGGGTCAGCGACAGGCGCGGCACCTCTGCCAAGACACCGATTGTTTTGAGCCCGAGACGGTGCAAAAGCAGGCGCGTTTCGCTGTCCAGGCGCAGCCCCGCGACGGGCAGGGGGGCTAGTTTCTCTACGATTTGATCATCTTTGCAAATGGTGCGCACCGGACCAAACCGCGCCAGTGCCCATGCCGCACCCCATGTGGGGGCGACTGCCAGCCGTACTGTTAGGCCCAACAGCGACAGGCGTGTTTCCATCTCGACCAGCATCGCAGCCTCACCTCCCAACAGGTGATCGGCACCGGTTGTGTCAAGGATCAACCCGTTCGATCCGTCTGTCACGCTCCACGGGCACCAGCGCCGCGTCCAAAGCATAAGCTGGTTCAATGCGTCACGATCCCCTGCGACATCTGCATATTCCACACGCAGATTGGGGCAAATCGCTTTGACGTCGACCACGCGAGTGCCCTCGGTAATGCCCGCAACCCGTGCCGTACGGTTGGTGGCATGGATCACCGGGCCGTGCTGTCCTTCGGTTGCCAGTACAACAGCAACGTCATCTGGCGCCGCGTTGCCCTGCCGATCCATTATCCGCTGCCACCGTTCCATCGCGAAATGGGGCAGCGAAATGGAGACGATCCGCCGCTCGGTCATATCCGGCAACCCAAATGCCAGGGGGCTGCGTACGCGAGCGGAACAATTCCACCTGCCAGCGCGGTGCGCCGGGGGCATGGCAGTCGTGCGCATGGGGCAGCGAGGGGAGAGAGGCAATGCGCCAACGATCCCGCGCCGCACTCAGATCGGGAGAGGCTGCGCGACGAATCAACCAGCATGGCACCTTGTTTGCCTCCGCCCGCATTGCCAACCGTTTGGTCGCCGTAAAGTTCAGTGCAGGCGGATCGCCCCAAATCTCGCCAACGACGCAGGACAGGGCCTTGCAACGCAGCCCTTCTTCCATTGTCCAAAGCACATCGAGGGGACGATTTACATCGACGCTTATGATGTCCTTTTGATGCATACCCGGCAGGTATGGGCTCCCGGTTTCTTTGCGCGACAAACGGTCCTGCACCCAAAGCAGAGTGCCGCCACTTCTTCCAAGCTGCGATAGAATAAAGCCCAAAACGCCGGCATCTGTTACTGCCGTGGAAAAGGCTTCGGACAAAATGCATGTGTCTTTCTGTGCAGACGCAGGCGTCTGGCTGAGATGTAATTTTGTAATGTTCGATGTCATACACGCACAGCGAATCCCACATATGTTCACCTTATGTTCTAATGCGAAACATGTGATTATGGCAATAGATGGGGCGGACCAACTGTAGCGGTTACTTCGATGGCAAGGCCAACTCGGGAAGGTGGCCATTCACTTGTGATGGAATTTCAAAAAGCCGCAGCAAGAATAATTTACCGTCAACAAGGCAAACAGAGCTGCTGCGCATATGTATCAGACGATTTCGATGCTATGAGACACATTCTTGATCGACATGTAATGATGCAATCCCTCGGTGCCGCCTTCGCGACCGTAGCCGCTGGATTTTACACCCCCGAATGGTGTCTCGGGCAGTGAAGCCTCTAGCGTATTGATCGAAAGATTGCCCGCCTCGACCCCGTCGATCATGCGGTCCACATAATCGGCACGGTTGGTATAACCGTAAGCCGCAAGGCCGAAGGGAACGGAATTGGCTTTCTCGATCGCTTCGTCCAGCGAGCTGACAGGGTTGATGATGGCCAGCGGGCCAAAAGGTTCCTGTTGCATGACATTTGCGTTGTCAGGCACGTTGAGCAACACAGTCGGTTGGAAAAAGTAGCCCCGATCACCATGCCGCGCACCGCCTGTTGCCACATGGGCACCCTTGCTGCGGGCATCTTCGACCAGCGCACTTAGAAACGGCACGCGGCGTTCGTTGGCCAGCGGCCCCATTTCCACACCGGGATCAATCCCGTTACCAACAACCGTGGCTGCCGCACGTTTCACAAAGATGTCTGCGTATTCATCAAAGATGCTTTCGTGCACGAAAAACCGGGTCGGCGAGGTGCAGACCTGTCCGGCGTTACGCATCTTGCGCACCGCACCTGCTAGTGCTGCCTTTTCAACATCGGTGTCTTCGCAGACGATGACCGGTGCATGCCCGCCAAGCTCCATCAACACGGGGGTCATATGTTCAGAGGCCAGGGTCGTCAGATGCCGACCCACAGCTGTCGATCCGGTAAAGGCCACAAGCCGCACTGCATCGTGCCGGATCAGGTGGTCTGAAATCATTGCAGGGGTGCCAAAGACAAGGTTGAGAACACCAGCAGGCAGGCCAGCATCATGAAACGCACGGGCAATATGCAATGCCCCAGCGGGGGTTTCTTCGGCGGCTTTCAGGATGATCGAACAACCCGAAGCCAGCGCCCCCGCAATTTTGCGCGAGGGTTGACTCATCGGGAAGTTCCAGGGGGACAGACCAGCCACTACGCCAAGCGGCTGGTGATGCACAACATAACGCACGCCCGGAGCCGATGGGATGACCCGTCCATATGTGCGCACGGCTTCGCCTGCGTCCCATTCGAAAAACTCGCAACCGCGGATAACTTCAAGTCGGGCCTGTGCAAGCGGCTTGCCATGTTCCGCAGTGATCGCCTGCGCGATTTCCTCTTGTCGCTCGCGCATCAACGCACTTGCCTTGAGGAGGATGTCAGCACGGGCACGTGGCGCTGTACGGCTCCATGCTTTGAACCCTTCTTCGGCAGCCGCGAGGGCGTCATCCAAATCTTTCACATCTGCATGGGGCAGGCGGCCGATTTCTACTTCGGTTGCCGGATTGATGACCGAAAGCGTCTCTGTCGTCGTGCGCCAAGCCCCGCCAATGTACAGCTTCAGATCAGGATAGATGCTCATGGTTTCCTCGCAGGGTGGCTGTGATTTGAGCTATAGTTGCAGCGGCGCAACTTTCGTCTCAAGTGAATTGAACAAATACTGGTATCAGGTTTTATAATATCTGGAGCATTCGATAGGTATCAAATAACCGATGCGGCCTGTTTCAACGCCTTTAGAAATGCAACGCCAGCGGGGGAGAGAGAGTGCACCCCGCGATGTGATACACCAATTTGCCCGGCGCCAAACGGCACCTTCCAGTCGATTTGAGCAAGCAGCCCGCTTTGAATATCAAGCGCGGCGACATGGGCGGGCATGAATCCGATCAGGTCGCGCTTGAGCAGGAGGGCGCGATTGGTCAGATAAGAGACCGACTCGATCAATATCGACTGCGGAACATAGTCTTCGCGTACGAAAAACTGATCGATTTGCCGCCGCAAGGTTGTCTCTATCGGGGATAAAATCCAGCCAAAAGGCTTGGTCTGTTCAAATTGCACGGATGGCCTGCCTGCCAGGGGGTGCTGCCGCCCGACGATCGCCAGAATTTCCTCGGTGTAGAACTTTTCCTGCACAATTTTCGTGCGGTGGCGATGTGTGGGCAGGCGCCCCAAGACCATATCAATCTCGCCTGACAACAGGGCAGGCATCAGAATTTCGTTGGTTCCTTCGACAATTTTTATTGCGACTTTGGGGCGTTCCGTGAGCAAGATGTCTGTCGCCATGGGCAGCAAGTGGGAGGAGGCCGCCAGCAACGTTCCGATCACCAACCGCCCGCTGTTGCCCTCGTTCAAATCATCAATTTCCTGAGCGGCATTAGAGACTTGCGAAAAGATCAATTTCCCATGGCGGATAAGGGCGTCACCAAATATTGTAGGGATCACACCGCGGTTGGTACGCTGGAAAAGCTTGACCTCAAAATCCAGTTCAAGATCCTGAATCATTTTTGTCGCTGCGGGCTGTGAAATGCCCAGTTCCCTTGCGGCGCTTTGGATGTTGCCGTGTTGGCCAACAGCCACCAAAAGCCGCAATTGCCGCAGCTTTAACCGGGTCATCGCCCGCTCTACGATACGGGAGTGCTTTGACGCCATGATAAGCTCCGTCAGATCAGAATTGTTTTGATTTGCTGCTCGATCTTACTAACGACGCTCATTGCGGCAAGGGCAGAGCTGCGCGGGTTTTGTGCCAAAGCGCGCCCTTCGATGCGAAATGAGAAACTGCCAAAATCACCGTTGGCATGAATTTCATGAATATTGGCGTTCACTGTCGGATCAGCGATCAATTGTACCTGCGTTGCATCCATTCCTACACCAGCAATAGCCACGGCCGCGGCGACATTTGCGTTCTTGGGGTATGCAAGGGCGGCTTGGCGTGCGCTGCCTTCAAAATGAACCGTGGGTGTATCCCCTAACTGATCAAGGTTGACCGTTTGTTCCGCTGCTGATCCCCGCCACCCTGCCGGTGGTTTGCGCCCGATATATGTCACCTGTTCGATTAGCCCGACTTTGGCGGCCTGTAAACAATCCAGCGCACCAACCGCACCGCTGACCAGATGTAGTTTTGCTCCACCTTCAATCGCTGCGGCCTCAAGTTCCTGGGCCAGCGTTGCATCCGCCAGCGCCCCAATCGAAACGGTTGTCAGGTCTATACCACGCCGCAAAATCGCCGGCCCATGTTCGGTCAGGGCCGAATGGCCAGCACAATCAATCATGTGTGTGATGTCATCCGGCAGATCATTGGTCGACCCAACGCGCAGCACCGCATCACGCGGCATGGTATCCATCGCAAGTCGTGCAGGGCGCAGCAAGACAACGCTGGGCGCAAGTCCGCGCTCTTCTAGTTGTTGGCGCACATATGTGGCGATCGCGCCTTCACCAATCATCCCAAGTCTCACAGTTTTCTCCCTTTGCTGCCATCGCTTAAACCAATAATTTGAAGTTTTGATATACTTTTTGATTATACCCAAATTTCCATTTTAGTCTTGGTTTGGCGTTCGCTCCTGCGCATAAAAATGCGTAACTGCGTGAAGAAATCCGGAAACGGGCCTGCACGCGCCCCACATCGCCAGGACGCAACACGATGAAATACGCAAAACACGACGCAAAGGAATACGCTCAGGAAAACATGCGCGGGATCTGGGCCGCTGCGCTTAATCCGTTTCATGCGGATGGCAGTTTTGACGAAGTCGGGTTGCGGTCAAACATGCGCCACTGGATTGATGACCTCGATATTCAGGGGTTGTTCATCGCGGGCAAGCAAGGCGAATTCTTTTCAATGTCGCTGGAGGAACGCAAACGCAATTTTGAAATCGCTGTTGAAGAATGTGGTGGCAAAGCGGGCACAATCATGTCCGTTTCGGATCAGAACGTGAATACAGTGCTGGAATTGGCATTACATGCGCAGCACTGCGGTGCCGACTATATTGTTGTCCACGCGCCGGTCCTGAGCTTTTGCCATGATCGCGGTGAGGTGCTTTACAATTATTACAAATACCTCTGTGACCGGCTAGAGATTGGGATCGCCATGTGGAGCCATCCGGATTCTGGCTACTTGATGCAACCTGCTGAATGTGCCCGCATTGCAGAATTGCCCAATATTATGGCGATCAAATACTCGGTCCCGCGTGAGATGTATGTTGAGCTGACCGGCCTGATTGGCGACAAGATTCATGTATCCACCTCGGCGGAGGATGAATGGCTCGACAATATTGAGGAGCTGAACTGGAGGCTCTACCTCTGTTCCTCTCCTCCCTATCAGCTCCAGACAAAAAACGACAAACGCATGCTTGAATACACGCAGCTGGCCTTTGCCAAGAAATTTGATGAGGCTCGCAAAGTACGCGATAGTCTTGCCCCTGTGCGCGAGGCGATCAAGAGAACCAAACCTGGCGGCAAACCGACAGCCCATGGAAAATATTGGCAAGAACTGCTGGGCCAAACTGGCGGGTTTGTCCGTCATCCCATGCTAGAGCTGACCGATGCGGAAAAAGAAGCCACCCGCGCGGCTTTCGAAAGTTGCGGCCTGAAGTTGTAGGATCGGATAGAAATCCACCGCTTTGCTATAACCAAAGCAAATACCCAAATCCTAAGATATTCTTTGTTTTAGCCCGAAATTTTGTAGAAACTGCAGCCAATCGGAGGATACTATGTCACGACTAAAAGCCTTTAATTTCAAAGCCTGGATTGACGAGAACCGCCATCTTCTGAAGCCTCCCGTTGGCAATCGACAGATATGGGAAGACGCAGATTTGATGGTTACGGTTGTTGGCGGCCCCAACAAGCGCACTGATTATCACGATGATCCGGTAGAGGAGTTCTTTTACCAGCTTGAAGGTGACATGCTTCTCAAACTGTATGATGGAACCGACTTTTACGATGTACCGATCCGCGAAGGCGAAATTTTCCTTTTGCCCCCGCATGTCCGGCATTCGCCCCAGCGCCCTCAAGAAGGATCTGTCGGGCTGGTAATCGAACCAAAGCGCCAAATTGGCGAGCTTGATGCGGTCGAGTGGTATTGTTTTGAATGCAGCCATTTGGTGCACCGGGCCGAGATGCAATTGAAATCAATCGTTGACGACCTGCCACCTGTTTATCAGCAGTTTTATGCCTCGCAAGATGACCGCACCTGCCCCAACTGCAAGACGGTCCATCCTGGAAAAGAGCCACCTGAAGGCTGGGTGCAACTTTAAGAACCAATAAATTATAAACCAACGGGAGAAGAAAATGAAAAATATACTACTAGCATGTGCCGTTGCGGCCATTGCCTCTCCGGTGTTTGCCGAGGATGCGGTCAAAATCGGGATGGTGACAACGCTGTCTGGTCCGGCTGGATACCTTGGCGCCGACGTGCGCGATGGCTTCATGCTCGCGATGAAAGAAGAAGGCGGCAAATTGGGTGGCGTCGATGTCGAGGTTCTGGTCGAAGATGACGGCCTCAAGCCTGAGAACGGTCGCGCCATTGCAGAGCGTTTTCTGGAGCGGGATGAAGTCGAGATCATTACCGGCGTTATCTTTTCCAATATTGCGCCTGTTGTTGCCCCTTTGACCTTGCGTGCCGGAAAATTCTACATCTCGCCAAATTCGGGTCCCTCTAACTTTGCAGGTAAAGATTGCAACGAAAACTATTTCGTCGCGTCCTGGCAAAACGATACGCTACATGAATCCGCAGGCATCAACGCCACTGAGCTAGGATACAAAAACGCCTTCATTCTTGCGCCCAACTATCAGGCAGGCAAAGATGCGCTGACTGGCTTTAAGCGGTTCTTTAAAGGTGACATCGTAGACGAGGTTTATACCCAGTTGGGTCAGACCGATTATGCCGCAGAAATCGCCAAGATCCGTGCAGCCAAACCTGAAATGGTGTTTCAGTTCCTACCCGGCGGCATGGGTATCAATTTTATGAAGCAGTATGACCAGGCCGGCCTAAATGCCGATATTCCGCTGGTTTTGGCGGCCCCTTCCACGGACATCAACATTCTTCGGGCTGTTGGCGCGTCGATGGTCGGAAACGCCAACTCCGCACATTGGAACCACGATCTGGACAACGATGCAAACAAAGCATTTGTTGCGGGTTTTGAGGCGGAATACGACCGCGTGCCAACGATCTACGCGAGCCAAGGTTATGACACTGCCCGCCTGATCGCGAGTGCATTGCGCGCAACCGGCGGCAAGGTTACGCAAGACATGGACGGCTTTCGTACCGCATTGCGCGCCGCTGATTTCGACGCTGTGCGCGGACCGTTCAAATTCAACAACAACCACCACCCGATCCAGAACTGGTACGGACGTGTCGTTGTCGAGGAAAACGGTGAATTCCGCAACAAAACTGTGGGGATAATCGCGCCAGACCATGCCGATGCCTACGCATCAGAGTGCAAAATGTAAGCCCTCTCAGGGACAAAGCAAAGAGTGGCGGGACTCATGCGCGGGGCCGCCACCATTACTGCGCCTAATATTTGATACCTGGAATTCGGCATGAGTCACCTTGTCTTGGAACAGCTCTTGAATGGCGTGCAACTGGGGATGTTCCTCTTCCTTGTTGCTGCCGGCTTGACACTTGTCTTTGGATTCATGGACGTCATTAACCTTGCCCACGGATCTCTTTTCATGATTGGCGCCTATGGTATGGCGCTGTTTGCAGGTTTGACGGGGTCTTTCTTTCTGGGTTTGCTTCTGTGTCTGCCGGTTGTCGCCCTCTGCGCCCTGATCATTGAATACCTGATCATCCGCCCGCTTTATCACCGCGATCATCTGGATCAGGTGTTGGCCACTTTTGGCCTGATCCTTTTTATCAACGAAGGCACCACAATGTTGTTCGGAAGAATGCCGTTGTTCTTGAACGTGCCGGATCTGTTGTCTGGCTCTGTGGCAATTACCGACAGTTTCTCCTATCCGCTGTACCGCATTATGATCATAGCGATGGGGGTCATCGTCGCCCTCATTTTATGGTTCGTGATTATTCGTACCCGCACAGGTATGCGCATCCGCGCAGGCACCACAAACCGCGAAATCGTCGAAGCGCTTGGCGTGAACCTTGATGCGTTGAACACAACGATCTTTGTTGTCGGTGCTTTATTCGCTGGGTTCGCTGGCGCCATGGCAGGGCCGCTTAGTTCGGTCGAGGTTGGTATGGGTGACAACTTGTTAATCCTATGCTTTGTGTGCATCGTGATTGGCGGCATTGGGTCCATTCGGGGCGCTTTGGTTGGCGCCTTGGCGGTTGGTATTTTTGATACAATGGGCCGCGCGTTTCTACCTGATCTGTTGGGCAAGATAATGGACCCCGCCACCGCCAGTGGCATCGGGGCAGGACTGTCTTCCATGTCGATTTATCTGCTCATGGTTCTGGTGCTGATCTTTCGCCCAACCGGCTTGTTTCCAGTCGCAAGGAGCGAATGATGATCCGCGAACACCACCTTGGAAAAGTCACCGCGCTTGTTCTGCTCTGGCTGCTGCTGCTGCCATGGGTTCTTGATCTGGCCGGGTCTTCCTATCTTATCTCGACCGCAGCCCGCATTGTCATCTTTGCCATTGCAGCGGTCAGCCTTGATTTGCTGATCGGGTATACGGGCCTTGTGTCTTTTGGGCACGCTGCATTCTTGGGAGTCGGCGCCTATGTCGTTGGCGTCCTGTCGTTTCACGCCTATGAAGAAACGACTTTTCTGGGCTTGAACGGCACCTTGTCGGGCCTTGTGGCGATCCCGCTGGCCGTTGCTCTCTCTGCGCTTGTTGCGCTGGTGATCGGTGCGCTATCACTGCGCACCAAGGGGGTGTACTTCATCATGATCACGCTGTCCTTCGGGCAGATGTTCTTCTTCTTTTTTGTGTCGCTGGAACCCTATGGGGGCGACGATGGCATGATGATGTTCCAAGGGCGCAATACTTTTCCTCTGATGGACTTGAACGGCCGATTTACCTTCTATTATTTCTGTTTGGCCTGCCTCGTCGTCTTTTACGCCTTGTGCCATTTTCTGACCCGTTCAAAATTCGGCCGCACCCTGAAGGCGATCCGCCAGAACGAAGCGCGCCTCTCATCCATTGGCATTAAACCCTACTCCGTAAAGCTGCTGATCTTTGTCATCGCAGGGGCGGGTGCGGGTCTGGCCGGTGCGCTGATGGCCAATCATACTGAATTTGTCAGCCCTTCCCTGACGCATTGGACAAAATCAGGCGACCTGATGATCGTGGTCATCCTGGGCGGAATGGGCACTTTGCTGGGTCCGGTTTTGGGGACTTTTGTGTTCCTGTTACTTGAGGAGTTCCTGCCAGTTGTTTTTGACATGCTGGGAATGGATCTGATGAAAGAGCATTGGCGGTTTGTCTTTGGGCCGATCCTGATCTTGATCGTCCTCTATGCAAAAACGGGTCTTTACGGAATGATTTTTCAGACGGACACGCAAGGGGGAGCTGGCCATGCTGAAGATAAGTAACCTCTGTAAGAACTTTGGTGCCCTCAAGGCCACGGATGACGTTTCGTTAACTGTCAAGAAAGATACCATACATGCCCTGATCGGCCCGAATGGTGCTGGAAAAACCACGCTGATATCGCAAATTTCCGGTTATTTGCTGCCCACCAGCGGTAGTATCGAGTTTTGTGGGAAGGATTTGTTGGCTCTGCCTGCCCACAAGCGTCCTCATGCAGGTTTGGTGCGCAGCTTTCAGGTCACATCCGTGTTTCCCGAGAGCACGGTGTTGGACAATGTCTGTCTGGTGCTGCAATCCATTCACCATCAGGTGTTCCGCCTCTTGCGTCCGGCTGCATCTGACAAGGTCGAACAAGGCACGGCACAGGGGCTCTTGGAACGCACTGGCTTGGGCCGTGAAGCCTCTACGCTGGCCAAACATCTGTCACACGGGCAAAAGCGGCAGCTGGAAATCGCGATGGCTTTGGCCGCTAATCCGAAACTATTGCTACTGGACGAACCAATGGCCGGCATGGGAGTTGAGGAAACGCGCGCGTTGATGGATCTGCTAAACGAACTGCGGTCGACAGTGACCATGCTGTTGGTGGAGCATGATATGGATGTTGTATTTTCGTTGGCCGACGAACTTTCCGTGCTGGTTTATGGCAAGGTAATTGCCACCGGAACCCCACAGGAAATCCAAGCGAACGCCGAGGTGCAGCAGGCCTACCTTGGCGGTCACGCATTGCACGATGAGGGCGCATCATGCTGACATTGGAAAATGTCGAAACCAGCTATGGCAGCTCGAAAGTGCTGTTCGGTGTCAATATGAAGCTGGCCGAAGGTGACGTTGTGGCCCTGATGGGTCGCAATGGGATGGGCAAAACCACAACCGTGCGCAGCATTACGGGGCTGACACGCGCAAGCGTTGGAAACATCACCTTTCGTGGGCGCGATATCACGGCTGAGAAATCATACCGTATCGGTCAGGCCGGGATCGCCATCGTCCCCGAGGGGCGCCAAATTTTCCCGACACTGACCGTGCGCGAAAATCTGATCGCGACAGCGGCCAACCGAGGTGAGAGGGCGGAACATTGGGATTTGGATCGGGTTTACACTTGTTTTCCACGTCTGAAGGAGCGGGCCAATCAGTTAGGTAGCTCCCTGTCGGGAGGTGAACAGCAAATGCTCGCTATTGGGCGCGCGCTCATGACAAACCCCTATCTGCTGATCCTTGATGAGGCGACTGAAGGGCTTGCTCCGCTGATCCGCCGCGACATCTGGGATGTACTGGCCGCGCTCAAAGCCGAAGGCCAGACTACGCTGGTGATCGACAAGAACCTCGATGAAATGGCGCGTGTGGTGGACTACAATTATGTCCTCACCAAAGGCTCGATTGTCTGGGATGGCGACATGCAGGCGATGCGCAAGGAACCGGATTTCGCACAAAAATACTTGGGGGTTTAACCATGGCGGGTGTGTACCGTGGCATGTCGCAGGCCATGTTGGAAACGCAATATGATGCGCGTGGTTCGGTCGCTGATTTTCCCGCGGAAATGGATACTTACAGCCGCCTGAGCGCGGTATGTTATAATGCCTGTGCCGTCACAAGGGATTTGGCTTACGGCCCAAGCCAAGAGGAACGGATAGATTTCTTTCCGGCGTCAACATCTGATGCACCGGTGTTTGTCTATTTTCACGGCGGGTATTGGCGTGCCCTAGGGCGTCGGGAATCTGCATTCATGGTCGAAAGCTTGGTGGCCAATGGGGTCTCGGTTGCGGTCGTCGAGTATGCGCTGGCACCTGCGGTAACCTTGGACATTATTGTGGATCAGACCCGGCGCGCAACCGCTTACATCTATGAAAACGCTGATAAATTTGGGATAGACCTGTCACGCCTGTTTATTGGCGGCTCTTCTGCGGGGGCGCAACTGTCAGCCATGGTCCTTAGCACGGATTGGGCATCGCAGTTCGGCATAGCGGAAAAGCCGGTCAGGGGCGCCTTGCTGGCCAGTGGCCTTTATGATTTGGAACCAGTCAGCTTGTGCGCCCCGAATGCATGGCTCAATCTGGATGCGTCAGCGGTTGCCCGCAATAGCCCGATACACCACCTTCCCAAGCATCAGGTTGATATCCTGCTGACATGGGGCGGACTTGAAACGGATGAATTCAAGCGCCAAAGCATGCAATACGCCAAAACGCTCCAGGCTGCCGAGTTTACACCGAGAATAATGCCGGTAGGTGATCGTAATCATTTTGACATTATTATCGACCTGAACGATCCAGCCCGAATGCTATTTCGCACGCTTATGCAGATGATATCCGAAAGCTGAGTGTGCCAAGGGACTTTCGCCCCAGAGCTTGAACACTCAATTTTCTCGCGCAATAGGGTCGCCGGTTTTTCCCGTCTTGTCGGGTGCCGTTTGAACTATCGCGCATCCAAACGCCGCTGTGCCCGACGGGCTTCGCGACGCTCAATCTCGACAGTGGGGTCGGGGATCGGCACCGAGGAAATGAGTTTGCGGGTATAGTCGTGTTGCGGGTTTTCGATAACTTGCCGCGCCTCTCCCAATTCGGCGATCTTGCCGAAATAGAGCACCATAATGCGGTTACTGATGTGTTTTACAACGCTCAGGTCGTGGGCGATGAAAAGCAGTGACAGGCCAAGCTCCTTTTGCAGTTGCATCAAGAGGTTCACCACTTGGGCCTGCACGGAAACATCCAGTGCCGACACCGGTTCGTCACATACAATAAGCTTTGGGTTTGTGATCAGTGCACGTGCAATCCCGATGCGTTGGCATTGACCGCCAGAAAATTCATGTGGATAGCGATTGATATGTTCACCGCCCATACCAACCTTCTCCAGCATCGCCACAACCATGTCGCGCATGTCTGACTTTGACAAATGCGGCATGTGGGTCTTTAGCGGTTCCGAAATGATATTGCCCGCCGTCATGCGCGGATTAAGCGCGGCAAGCGGATCCTGAAAGATCATTTGAATGTCTTTGCGCCGCGCCTGCATACCCGAGCGGTTGAGTTTCAGCAGATCCTGTCCCATCCACAGCACCTGTCCGTCTTTGGCTGGCACCATGCGAATAATCGCGCGGGCCAGCGTGGACTTGCCACATCCGCTTTCCCCTACGATGCCCAATGTTTCGCCGGCTTTCAGGTCGAATGAAACATCATCAACCGCTTTAAGCACCTCGGGTCGATCGAAAAACCCTGCGTCTTTTCGACGGATCGGGTAATGGACAGCAAGGTTGCGTACGGACAACAATACGGGTGCGTCATTCATCGGGTGCCTCCTTGGGGTTGGGTGCCGGTTGGATCGGCGGTGATCGTCGACAGAGTTTCGACATCGCGGTCAAGACGGGGCACTGCGGCCAGCAAGCCCGCCGTGTAGGGGTGCTCTGGGGCTGCAAAAAGATCGGCTGTCTTGCGATGTTCCATGACGTTGCCGCCATACATAACCAGTGTTTCATCACAGCTTCCTGCGACAATACCCAAGTCATGGGTGATCAGCACAATGGCCATGCCAAAGTCGTCGCGCAGGTCCAGCAGGATATCCATGATTTCGGCCTGTACGGTCACATCCAGTGCTGTTGTCGGTTCATCCGCGATTAACAGTTTGGGGCGGCACAAAAGAGACATCGCGATCATAACCCTTTGCCGCATACCGCCTGAAAATTCATGCGGGTACATGCTGACGCGGTCCCTGGCATCCTTGATCTTGACCGCGTCCAGCATCTCGACAGATTTGGCGAGGGCATCGGTTCTTGACATCCCCTTGTGATGTACCAGCACTTCGCTCATCTGTTCAGAAATGCGCATGTAGGGATTGAGAGATGTCATCGGATCCTGAAAGATCATCGCGATTTCATTGGCCCGATAGGCGTTCATCTGCGCTTCGGGCAAGTTCAGGATTTCCTTTCCGCCATAGCGAACCGACCCTTCCAGCAATGCGTTGCGCGGCATCAGCCCCATGATCGAAAACGCGGTCTGACTCTTACCCGAGCCGCTTTCGCCGACGATGGCCAATGTCTGCCCTTCGTCAATGTCAAAGCTGACGTTTTTCACGGCATGAACGATGCCATCATTGGTATCGAACTTAACGGATAGGTTGGAGACCTGGAGCAATGACATATTAGCGATCCTTTGGATCCAGTGCGTCGCGCAGACCGTCGCCGACAAAGTAAAAGGCAAAAAGCGATATCACGAAGAAGAACAGCGGAAACGCCAGTTGCCACAGGGTGCCATATTGCATTGTGCTCGCGCCTTCGGCGATCAGGGCACCCCAGCTTGTGTTGGGTTCCTGAACACCCAATCCCAGAAACGAAATAAAGCTTTCGTAAAGGATCATCAGGGGCACAAGCAGCGTGGCGTATACCGCGACAACGCCCAGCAGGTTTGGCACAATATGACGAAAGATGATCTTGTACCCGGGTACACCAATGGCGTGGGCTGCTTCGACAAATTCCTTCTTGCGCAGGCTCAGGGTTTGGCCGCGCACAATTCTTGCCATTTCTAGCCAAGAAATCAGACCTATGCCGATGAACAACATCGCGATCGACCGGTCAAAGATGACGAGAAACAGGATCAGCACAAACATATAGGGTACGGCCATCAGAATATCGACGATGCGCATCATCAGACCGTCGGTCATACCCCCGACATAGCCCGCAGTCGCGCCAAAAAGGGTGCCGACAACGACCGCGATCAAACTGCCAACCACGCCGACCATCAGTGAAATTTGCGTCCCCTGCACCGTACGGGCGAACAGGTCACGCCCCAGATCATCGGTGCCGAAGTAATGGCCGTTGGCGATGGATGGCCCGCCAAGTTCAGCGGCCTGACCGATGACCATAAAGTCGATTTCATTGTTTGAATATTGCGCGATATACTCGCCCGCAAAGGCAAAGATCGTCACGAGGATCAATACAACCATCCCGGCAACTGCCGCCTTGTTGTGCATGAAGCGTTTGCGCGCATCGGCCCAAAGTGACCGTCCACGGATGTCGCTGGATATTTGTTGTCCGACATCGTTCTCGGCGGGATCGTGGATGTTACCCTTTTCTGCCAGCATGGATTAATACCTGATCTTGGGGTCGATCCATGCATAGACAAGATCGACGAGAAGGTTGAAAATGATCGTCAGACTACCAACCAGAATGGTGATGCCCATCATCACGGAATAATCTCTGTTCAGTGCGGCATTCACAAAAAACAGCCCCATTCCGCCGGTGGAAAAATACATGTCCACTACTACAGAGCCGGTAATCATCAAAACAAAGCTTGGCCCGAGATAGGAAACAACAGGCAGCATCGCAGGCTTGATGGCATGGCCAAGAATGATACGCCATTTTGGCAACCCTTTAGCGCGTGCGGTGCGGATGTGATTGCTGGTGAGCACCTCAAGCATGGAGGATCGCATGATGCGCGCGATCGAGGCCATATAGCTGGTTGATAGGGCAATAATCGGCATGACCATGTAGCTTGGATCGGTAAAACTCCACCCGCCGCCGGGCAGCCAGCCGAGCCAAAGCGTGAACACCAGAACCAGTATCGGGGCCATGACAAAGTTGGGTAGTACCTGCGCGCCAATTGAGACCCCAACCGCAAAATAGTCAATCCAACTGTTGTGATAGATGGCCGCAAGAATACCGAGCAACATTCCGGACAGCAACGACACGACAAATGCGATACCGCCATAGGTCAGGGTCACCGGGAAACCTTGTTGCAAGACCTCGTTTACCGTCCGGTCCTTATAGGTGAAGGACGGTCCGAAATCGAAATGGAACACCACGTTCTTGACGTAAATGAACATCTGTTCGTGCAATGGCCGGTCCAGGCCATATTTGGCTTCGAGGTTGGCCAGAATTTCGGGGGGTACAGCGCGTTCTGATGTAAAGGGTCCACCGGGCGCCGCGTGCATCAGCAGAAATGAGATCACGATTAACACCAGAATCGTCGGCACGGCGACCAACAGGCGTTTCAGGAAAAACTTGAGCATCAGGGAATGTCGCCCGCTAGGATTTATCTATGGTCGGGTGCCGACGGTCGCCGGCACCCGCAAGGTTAAGTACTGGGAGGTCTACTCAACGATATACATATCCTGGGCGTACCAGCTTTGCATAAGGTTGTTCGCAGGCCAGCCGCGCACACCCTCCTGCACCATGATAGCGCTGGTATACTGGTAAATCGGAGCAAAGGGCATATCGCGTGCCAGAATTTGCTCCGCTTTGGCATAATTCGGGTTCGGTTCCGCCATGGTTTTGGACTCTGCCATCAGCGCATCGTATTCCGCATCTGAGAAGCCCGAAACATTGTGCCCCGAATACGAGGTCAACAAATCGAGATAGGTTGAGGCTTCGTTATAGTCCCCACACCATGCGTAACGGCCGATTTCATAGTCACCGTTTTGCATGTTTGTGGTGTGCACCTTCCATTCAGCGTTCTGCATTGTCACGTCAATGCCAAGCGTCGACTTCCAGAACTGGGCCACACCAATCGCAATTTTCTTGTGGGTTTCGGAAGAGTTATAGCTCAGCGTCAGATCGAGAGGGTTATCCGGACCATAGCCTGCTTCGGCCAGCAGATCGCGCGCTTTTGTGTCACGCTCTTCCTGTGTCCAGCCGGCATAATCGATCTCCGGCAGTTCGAAACCGGCAGTTTTCTGATGGGTCAGGTTGTAGGACTGAAACTGGCCACCCTGCAAAATACGATCGGTAATAATCTCGCGGTTAATAGCGTAAGACAAAGCCTTGCGGACGCGGACATCTTTCAGTGACTCTGGACCTTTTTCGCCCATGTTGAACCAATAGATATACGAGCAGCTATAAGGGGCTGATATCGCCTGATCCGGGTATTCCTTGGCCAAGCGTGGGTACTGGCCTGAAGGAATGTTTGTTTTATCCAGTTCACCCGCTTGGTAACGGGTTAGCGCCTGGTTTTCATCGTTTATCACCAACGCAGTGACGGTTTCGATGATGGTGTTTTCATTGTCCCAGTAGTTGGGATTACGCACAGATACGACTTTTTCGCCGGACCGGTAGTCAGACAGGGTATAAGCGCCGTTGCCCACCATATTGCCCGGTTTTGTCCAATCGGTGCCATGCGCTTCGATCGCTTTTTGCGGTACGGGGAAAACCACCGACAATGCTGTCATCGCGGGGAAATAGGGCAGGGCGTTTGCAATGGTGACTTCAAAGGTCTTGTCATCTACGGCCCGTACGCCAAGTTGATCAGGTGCCATTTCTCCTTTGACCACGGCGCTGGCATTGGTAACGCCCATCAGCTCCATGTACCACGCATATTCGGAAGCTGTGGCCGGATCGACCAGACGACGCCATGAGTATACAAAATCATGGGCGGTCACCGGATCACCGTTTGACCACTTCGCATCACGCAGGTTGAACGTGTAGGTCAGTTTGTCTTCGCTCACGTCAAAACCTGTGGCCGCACCGGGAACGATATTGCCATCGGCGTCTTCGTTCATCAGGCCTTCGAAAAGCTGGCGAATGACACCGAAACCTTCGACATCGGTATTGATCTGCGGATCAAAGGACTTGATGTCGTCAAGCAGGCGATATGTGAATTTCTGGGTTTCAGCGAGGGTTTCGCCGTTGATCTGTGTGCCTGCCGCCATTGCATTGCCGGCCAGCGCTGCGGCCAGCGCCACAGACATTATCAGTCTTGAAGTTTTCATGAAGTTCCTCCCGAGGGGCAGGCCGTTCAGCAACCCGCCAATTTTATTGCCAGATCATTTCAGCGTGTTGTTGGCTGCTTCGATCTTGTGACAAGGTGAGAATTGACTCTTTGGTATCGCATGTCAATACTAAGTATTGCGAAAATTCGGCGCGGTTGAGTTTTCGCCTATCCTGCCGGATAAGAATGGGTGGTCGTCTTAAGGAAAGGATGGCGCAAAGGATTTGTGACTATTGGTGTGGGCAGGTTCCGCATAGTGTTTTACGTGTATTTTCCCAGGTAAAGGAAACCTTATGACAAATGCTTCCGGTCGGGTTCGGTCGGGTGATCCAGAGGTGGGAATGACCCCTGACGCCTTGTCCGTAGCAGCGGCAAATCCGCTGTTTATCGGATCCGTGGGCAAGGCGTTTGCTGTGTTGCAAGCCTTTACCGGTTCGAAAAAACCTTTGGGTCTAAGTGATATCACCGCCGCGACAGGGTTGGGAAAAAGCGCCGCCCAACGATGCTGCTACACTCTGGTTTCCCTTGGCTTGCTTGAACGTGACCCGCAAACCCGATTGATGCGCCCATCTGTACGGATGCTTGAACTGTCCTATTCATATCTTGCTGCAGATCCGATCACAGCCATCGCAGCGCCCTATCTTTTGAAAGCGCGTGAAAGCTGTAATCAGGCGATGAATCTGGGGATACCGTTGGATCAGGATATCATCTACATCGCGCGTTTGCGTAGCCGACAGTCACATATCATCAATCCGATTGTCGGGGGGCGGGCACCCCTGTTCTGCACGTCCAGCGGACGCGCCTATTTGTCCACGCTAGAAGACAGCGCTATCGAAAGTATTTTTGATGCTTCCGATCTGAGCCCAATCACACGGCATACCATCACCCAAAGGGATGAACTGTACAAACGGATCGAATTTGTACGTAGCAACGGTTATGGCTTGGCAAATCAGGAATGCATCCCCGGAGAGCTTACGATTGGCGCACCGATCTATCAAAGACCTGGCGTGGCAGTGGGGGCTATCAACATTTGTGTATCGACACCCTCGTGGTCGATGGAAAGCGTCGAGGCCGAGTTGGCCCCTTTGATCACGCAAACCGCTCATGGAATTTCAATGGCCTTGTCTAGCTAACATTATGGATCTGCTTGTAAACGTCTGCATTCGGTCTCTTATGTATTCGCGGCGGTAAACTTCTGCACCTTCTTTGAAAGAAACCGAAAACCCCGATCTCGCGTGCCTAAACGTCAATGATACAATTGCCGTGCAATCTATAGGAGTACTCCGTGTCGCGCTTCAATAAGAAGATTTTGATCCTCTTCATCCTGCTTTTTGCCACTCTTGGGGCCACCCTTCTATGGCTTTGCGTGCCCTTTATTGATCGTTCGGCGCGTGGTTCGAACCCAGTTCCCTTGCAAGTCTCTGACACCGCTATTTCAAGTGCCCAAACGGCACGCTTGACCGAGTTTATCGAAAACGAGGCCGCGGGTACGGATGCGCTCATTGCTCTCAAAGATGGCAAAATTATCTTTGAGTATGGCCCTACAGATGTACCTTCAAACCTGCATTCAGGACGCAAGAGCATCATCAGTTTGCTGTATGGCATCGCGTCGCAGAAAGGGCTGGTTAATGTTCAGTCTACTCTTGGCAAGTTGGGCATAGATGAGGCAAGGACACCGCTCACCGATATGGAAAAAACCGCAACTGTTGCTCATCTTTTGCAGGCACGGTCGGGTGTGTATCTGGCGTCAGGGGCGGAAACGAAGGAAATGAAAGACGGGCGTCCGTTTCGTGGACAATTCGCGCCGGGCGAAAATTATTATTATAACAATTGGGATTTCAATGTTGCAGGCGCCATTTTCGAGCAGCAAACCGGTCTGACGATTGGTCAGGCGATAGAAGACTGGCTTGCCCGTCCGATGGGTATGCAAGATTTCCATCCCTCGCATGTGGTCTACGATTCAGACACGACCAGCACTGAATACAGAACCTATCGCATTCATATGAGCGCGCGTGATTTGGCAAAGCTCGGTCGTCTTGTCCAACAAAAGGGCGATTGGTATGGGACGCAGATTGTCCCTGCGGACTGGATTTCGCTGACTACTCGACCTACCTCGGGGTTGAGAAGCAGAGCTTATGATGGCTATGGGTATTTGTGGTGGCTCAATAGCGAGCGCGACATTATTGCGGCTGATGGTTGGGGCGGTCAGTATCTGCATGTCGACCGGAACGGGCCCTTCGTTGTTGTAAACCGCCAGGACACGGGTAATTCCAAGTTTGGGTATTTGTTGTTTGTTTACCCTTCGCATTCCGACGATCCCCTTGATGTCTACAAGATACATGACATTCTTTCAGGGCGCGCTCCTTAACAGAGATTTTGCCGGCTCATAATTTAACCCGGCGAGAGTTTCGGTTTCCGTTGTCGGGTCAACGTAAATGAACTGTTCCCAAATACCGATGTATGAACAATCATCTTCTTCACCTTTGGGCCGCCAGCAATGATACCCATAGCCCCAAACCGCGTCGCTTTGACCGTGCTCTAGCAGCAGCGCCGTTGGGGTGACCGACTTGGCAATCGAGTCTGGAGAAGCAATCTGCTGACCGCTACACTGACTGTTTTGCGCCGATAGAAACCCAATCCGCGTCAAGTCTCGCGCAGTGGCGTTCAAACCCCGGAAGGAAACGACATTTCCACGGAAATAGGTGATCCAGCGCGCGGCAGATTCCGCGCCCGTTGGGTGCTACAGTCGTTCCTGATCGTCACAGGAATTCAGACCAAGAATGTCGTGCATCCCTCGCGTTGAGGTCGCATTCGACCCGACACAGATTGTGACGCCTGAACCAGAATGACCCGACATTGCCGGTCAGTCTTTGAACACGGCCAGGCCAAGCCATTCGGCCACCACTGCCGGTGTTTCCGCGCCGTCTATTTCAATTGTCAGGATGTTGGTTCGTAACAGATCGGTCGCGCTGCGGGCCTTGACGTCTTTCAGGGTGAAGCGGCCCCGTAACCGGCTTCCTGCGCGAACCGGCATCAAAAAACGCATTTTGTTCATGCCGTAATTGATGCCCATAACCTGACCGGGCAACATGGCAAAGCAGTCATAGGCAAAGCGGCTGGCCAGGGACAAGGTCAGGAACCCGTGGGCAATAGTGCCGCCAAAAGGCGTCTCTGATGCGGCGCGGTCCGGGTCAACGTGTATCCATTGAGTGTCATGGGTGGTTTCGGCAAATTGGTCAATCATGGGTTGATCGACCGTGATCCAGTTGGATACGCCGACTTCGGTGCCAATATCCTTTTCGGCATTGGCGAGGGCGGTTTGCAGGGAGGACATTCTTGATCTCCTTATGAAGGGTCTGCGGCAACACGGACCATGCGTTTGCCTTTGTTTTCGCCTGCCAGCAGGCCAATTAAGGCCAGGGGTGCGTTCTCCAACCCGTCCACAATATCTTCCGTGACTTTGATCTGGCCGCTGCCCACCCAATGCTGCATCGCGCGAATGCATTTTGCATCGTTATGGGCGAAATCCATCACGATGAAACCTTCCATCTTGAGGCGTTTCACCACAATCACACCGGGCAGGTTGCGCGGACCGGTGGGCGCGTCGGTATCATATTGACTGATCGCGCCACAACACACGACGCGGCCCTTTTCGTTCATGAAGTTCAGAGACGATTCAAGAATTTTGCCGCCAACATTGTCGAAATAGACATCAACGCCATTAGGGCAGGCCGTGGCGAGTTTCTTGCTCAACCCTGCTTCGCGATAATCAAGGCAGGAGTCAAAACCAAGTTCGGTCTCAACCCATTTACATTTATCAGCCCCCCCCGCGATTCCGACAACGCGACAGCCAAGCGCCTTGGCGATCTGACCGACATATCCACCGACAGATCCTGCCGCCGCTGAGACCAGGACGGTTTCGCCAGCGATCGGGTTACCGATGGAAAGCAACCCGTGATAAGCGGTTTTGCCGGCAATGCCGAAGACAGACATAAGATGGGAAAGTGTCTCTACCTTGGGCAAAACCTGTAGTTTACGGGCATTAGCCGTGACGTAGTCAGACCAGGTCGCCTCGGCGGCGACGATGTCACCAACCGCGATTTTCGGACTATTGGATTGCATCACTTCGCAGATCGCATAGGTGGGCATCGCATCGCCCGCTTGGACGGCCGCGCGGTAGGTTGCCCCTTTCATCCACGACCGGTTGGCCGCATCGATAGACATGAGGATCACGCGCAACAAAACTTCACCGTCGCCTGGCACAGGCATTTCAGTCTCTATCATGGCGAAATGGTCGTGGGTCAGGGCATCGGAGGGTAGTTCAGCGATAGTGATCTGGCGGTTTTTCATGGGATGTGTCCTATTGGAAAGAAACTGAGAGAGATTTGGCATGAAAGAAGCGCGGCAACACAGGTTTACACCCCCCGAAGGCGCGGCAGATTTGTTGTTGATCCGGCATGGTGAAACCCAAGCGGCCGTGCGCGGCGAGAGCTTTCCGTTGATAGATGGACAAGGTGACCCAGCCTTGCGCCCGGAGGGCGAAGCGCAGGCTCTTGCGGTTGGTGAAAGATTGAAGATAGAGCCTATTTCGGCAATTTACGTCACCACCATGCAGCGCACCCATCAAACGGCGGCCCCTTTGGCGCGGCATCTGGGACTGGTGCCCAGGATAGAACGGGACTTGCGCGAAGTGTTTTTGGGCGACTGGGATGGCGGCGAATTCCGGTTCCGGGCCGCAGAGAATGACCCTGCCATTCTTCGGGCGCGGGCCCGACACGAGTGGGGCGAGTTGCCCGGCGCCGAAACCACTGCGCAATTGCAAACGAGGGTGCGGTCCGGTTTGCTGCGGATCGCGCAGGCGCACCCGAACGATCTTGTTGCGGTCGTTGTGCACGGTGGCGTGGTGTCGGCTGCTTTGGCCATTGCGACTGGATCGCCCGCTTTTGCGTTCAACGGTGCCGACAACGGGTCGATCAGCCGCTTGGTCATCCAGGGCGAGCAGATGACCATGCGTGGATTTAATGATGTGTCTCATCTGCGGTCCTAGGCTCCACAGCTATTTCATTGTGACCACCACTTTGCCCAAGACCTTACGGTCTGACAGCAGCTTCAAAGCATCGCCTGCCTGCGCCAAAGGATAGGTGGCTGAAATGCGTGGCTTGATCTTGCCTTCGCTGTAAAGGCGGAACAAATCACCCATGTTTTCGGCATGGTTCTGAGGTTCGCGCACGGTGTGCGCACCCCAGAAAACGCCAACAATCTGGCAGCCCTTGAGCAAGGTCAGGTTCAGCGGAATTTTGGGAATACCGGCGGGAAAACCGACAACGAGATACCTGCCTTTCCAAGCAAGCGCACGTACTGAGGGTTCTGCGTAATCGCCGCCCACAGCGTCGTAAACTACATCGACACCGTCAGCACCGGACAGTTTCTTGATCTTGTCGGAGAACTCTTTTTGCGTTGCGCGGTCGGACATATCACGGGAATAGATGATTGTTTCATCCGCCCCGAGGTCACGACAGAATTCGGCCTTCTCTTCGGAAGATACAGCGGCAATAATCCGTGCACCTGCGGCTTTGCCCAGTTCAATGGCGGCAACGCCAACACCACCTGCTGCACCGAGTATTAGCAGTGTTTCGCCTTTCTTGATTTCGGCGCGATCCTTGAGAGCGTGATGCGAGGTGCCATAGGTCAGCACGAAACAAGCGGCCTCGTCGAAAGGCATGGTGTCGGGAATTTTGACAACGCGGCCAGCATCGGCCACCACATGCGTCGCAAACCCGCCAAAGCCGGTCATGCCCAAAACGCGGTCGCCGATAGCAAGGTTTGAGACGCCTACGCCCACCGCTTCTACCTCGCCGGCGATCTCGCCACCGGGGGCAAATGGGCGCGGTGGTTTCATCTGGTACATGTCGCGAATGATCAGAGTGTCAGGAAAGTTGACGCCCGCGGCCTGGACCTTGATGCGCACCTGATTTTTGCCGGGGTCGGGTGTGGCCATCTCCTCCAGCACCAAGGTTTCCGGGCCGCCGACCTCTTTACTGAGCATCGCTTTCATCGTTTTCTCCCCCAATGGCTTTGCATTGAAAGTGGGACGTGGCGTCGTGACTTGTCAATCGCAATTCGGGCCGTCATTCTGCACAGCGGAATGGATGTCCGCAAATTGACGTGACGTCTTTAGGGAGGACTATGATAATGACCGCGAACCCGACTGATACGTTTCGCGCCGAGTTGCGCGTCTGGCTGGATGAGAATTGTCCAAAAGAGATGCGCGATGGCGCGATGACGGAAAGCGGTATTTGTTGGGGAGGTAAAAACTGGGTTTTTACCTCGGACGCACAAAAACTCTGGCTCGAACGCTGTGCGGCAAAAGGGTACACTGTACCAACCTGGCCGGTTGAATATGGTGGCGCCGGTCTGACACGGGAACAGGAAAAAGTATTCCATGAAGAAATGGCTGCCATCAGCGCGCGCAGTCCCCTGCAGAGCTTTGGAATCTGGATGCTGGGGCCGGCCTTGTTGCACTTCGGCTCACATGAGCAAAAACTGCATTATTTGCCGCCGATCGCGCGGGGCGAGATCCGTTGGTGTCAGGGCTATTCAGAACCGGGTGCAGGCTCTGATCTGGCAAATGTTCAGACCAAAGGCGAGGACAAAGGCAATTACTGGCTGATCAACGGTCAAAAAATCTGGACCTCTTACGCTGATCAGGCGGACTGGATTTTCGCATTGGTCCGCACCGACAAAGACGCGCCGAAACACAAAGGTATTTCATTCTTGCTCTGCGATATGGAGCAAGCAGGCGTTGATACGAGGCCGATAAAAATGATCAGCGGCATTTCCCCGTTTTGCGAAACATTTTTCACGGATGCGGTGATCCCTAAGGGGCAGATCGTCGGTGAGGTGAACAAGGGCTGGGATGTGGCCAAATACCTGCTGACCCACGAGCGCGAGATGATATCTGGCGGCGGGGCCGGCCTGTCTGGCGGGGGGCGTGCGCTGGGTGCGGTTCTGTCGGATACGATGGAGACGCTGGATGCGACGACACGTGCAGATGCGATGCGTTGCGAAATTGATGCGCTTGCAATTGGCTTGACGCTTGAGCGGTACAAGGATCAGTCCGAGGCAGGACAAGGCGCTGGCGATGCAAGCGCGATGTTGAAATATATGGGCACCGAACTCAACAAACAGCGGCACGAATTGATGATGTCAGCGGGCGGCTCGGATGCGTTGGAATGGGACGGGCCCTTGGGGAACCGCGCGGGTGATTGGCTGCGCACCAAGGCAAACTCCATCGAAGGGGGTACAAGCGAAGTGATGCTTTCGATCATATCACGACGGGTATTAGGGTTGCCGGCATGAACAAACTTGTAATGACGGAAGAAGAAACGATGCTGGCCGATATGGCGCGGGGTTTTCTGGATCGCGCGGCACCTGTGTCAAAGTTTCGTGAAATGCGCGATGCCGGCCAGACCTTTGACCGCACCTTGTGGAAAGAGATGGCTGAGATGGGTTGGGCCGGTGTGCTTGTGCCCGAAGATGCTGGTGGTTCTGATATGGGATTTGCCGCGGCCAATGTGATTGCGCGGGAAATGGGTAAGACGTTGGCAGTTTCACCGTTCCTGTCCAGCGCTGTAATCGCGGCGACGGCTTTGCGGCATGTCTCGGACACGCGGGCGACAGAGGCTCTGGGCCGGATCGCCTCCGGTGATACGACCTATGCGTTGGCGGTGGATGAAGGAATCAAATTCGACCCTGAAGCCTGCCAGATGGAGGCACGGGCCGATGGCAACGGCTTTCGGTTGAATGGCAAAAAGCAGTTCGTCGTCGATGGCGCCTTGGCCGACCGGTTGCTGGTACTGGCCCGAACCGAAAATGGTCTGACCCTCTTTGATATTCCTGCCGATCGCGCAGGCGTGCAGAGGACTGCGAGTAACATGATCGACGCGCGGGATGCGGCAAGGATCACCTTTGAGAATGTCGAGGCCACCGGCGAGGATGTTATGGGTTCTGTCGATCAGGCGATGGATATACTGCGTCCTGCCTTGCAAGCGGGGCAGGCGGCCTTGGCTGCTGAAATGACAGGTCTGTCGGCAGGCGCGTTCGGGATGACCGTAGATTACCTGAAAGAGCGAAAGCAGTTCGGCGTCGAAATTGGCCGCTTTCAGGCGTTGCAACATCGCGCCGCACATCTGTGGTGCCAGATCGAGGTGACCGCATCGGCGATCCTCAATGCAGGCCGCATGCTGGATAACGATCCCGACAATGCAGAACTTGCGGTTTCGCTGGCCAAGGCACGTGCGACGGATACGGCGAAACTGGCAGTGATCGAAGGCGTTCAGATGCACGGTGGGATTGGCATGACCGATGCGTTTGATATGGGTTTTTACATGAAACGTGCCCGTGTGGGTGCAGAATGGCTGGGGGATTATTCCTATCACGCCGAAAAGATCGCAGCAGCGAGAGGGTTCTAAATGGATATCCAGACATTATTCGGCTTGGAGGGCAAAGTGGCTTTGGTCACAGGCGGTGCGACGGGTATTGGCCGCATGGCCTGCGAGGCTTTGGTACGGGCTGGGGCAACTGTCCTGATGGCGAGCCGCAAGGGGGAGGCTTGCGAGGCGGTCGCCGCAGAACTGAACGCCTTGGGAGCCAGTGGCAAGGCGATCGGTTTTGGCGGTGATGTAGGCTCAGAGGCGGGCGTTGATGCCTTGGTTGCCTCAGTCAAAGCACACACCGGCAAACTCGATATTCTGATGAATAACGCGGGCATCACATGGGGCGCTCCTTTGGGGGATTTCCCGCATATGGCCTGGGAAAAGGTGATGAACGTGAACGTTGCGGGCATGTTCCACCTCACGCAGTCACTCTTACCGATGTTAACAGCGTCCGGTTCTGTTGATGATCCGGCGCGGGTGATCAACGTCGGCTCTGTTATGGGCGAGCGGGAAATGGGCGATGGCGCGTACAGCTATTCGATGTCCAAAGCGGCGGTGCATCATATGACGCGTATCTTGGGCAAGGAATTAGCGGGTAAACATATCACCGTTAACGCGCTGGCACCGGGGCCGTTTGTATCCAAGATGACCGCTTTTGCCACGCACGACGAGGACACGCGCGAAAAAGTGGGAAAGGACGTGCCGGTTGGCCGGGTCGGACGAGACGAGGATATAGCGGGCTGTATGTTGTTTCTCTGCGGTCGGGGTGGCGCCTATGTGACGGGCGCGATTATTCCGGTGTCAGGTGGCATCAACGTGATGTCGGGGCCGAATATTTTTCAACAGGCGCTGCACTGATGGCTGATATTTCGTTTGAAGGACGCGTTGCGATTGTCACCGGCGCGGGCACAGGTTTGGGCCGAAGCCATGCTTTGGGTCTTGCACAGCGTGGCGCTAAGGTAGTTGTGAACGATCTTGGTGTATCGCGCGATGGAACCGGATCGTCGTCAACGCCTGCAGATACTGTCGTGGCTGAAATCAAGGCGTTGGGTGGTGACGCGTTTGCCCACGATTGTGATGTGTCCGACGAGGATGGCGTGACCGATATGGTTGCGCAGGCGATGAAAACATGGGGCCGCGTTGACATTGCGGTGAACAATGCGGGCATTTTACGTGACAAGACGTTTGCCAAGATGGAGATGGCCGATTTCCGCAAGGTCGTTGATGTGCATCTGATCGGCTCTGCCAATGTGGCGCACGCCTGTTGGCCCATCATGCGTGAACAAAAGTATGGACGGATCGTTTTTACGGCTTCTGGTTCTGGGCTTTATGGTAACTTTGGTCAATCCAACTATGGCGCGGCCAAAGCGGCGATGATGGGGCTGATGAATGTGCTACATATGGAAGGGGCGCGGGACAATATTCGAGTGAACACGCTTGCTCCGACTGCGGCAACACGGATGACCGAGGAATTGTTGCCTGCCGAAGCTGCCGCGTTTCTGGCGCCCGAGACCATAACGCCGGGATTGTTGTATCTGGTATCAGAGGATGCACCGAGCCGGTTTATCATGGGCGCAGGCGCAGGCAGTTTTGCCCAGACGCGTATCTATGAAACCCAAGGCATCACGTTGATAGACGGCGAAAACACACCAGAAGCCGTCGCGGCAGGATTTGCAGAAATGAGCGACCCACAAGGTCAGGAAGAACTGCAAGATGCATTCAGTCAGACCAAAAAATACGCGCTTAAGGCAGCGAAGGCCCGTGGACTGAAACTGGATTGGTAAGTGGAATTTAAGGAGAAAACAAATGCGTGATGCGGTGATCGGGGGCAAGCGGCGCGGTATGAAATGCGTTGTCTGCACCATCTGTGTCTGTGGCGGCATGGGTGCTGTCGGCCTGTTTGAGGTTCTGTAAGACGTGCAATTTGCCAATAAGCGGGGCGGTTTCAGCCGGCCCTTAACGGTCAACATGAATGCATTTGGAGGCTCTATGGCCCGTAACGATTCACATCTTCCCAAGGCGCTGCAAGGGCTGCGCATCCCATTGATCGCTTCGCCGTTGTTCATAATTTCGGTGCCAAAATTGGTGATAGCTCAGTGCAAGGCGGGGATTGTCGGGTCGTTTCCGGCGCTGAATGCGCGCGAGGGAAAGGGTGAACACCCGCTGCTCGACACATGGTTGATCGAGATCCGTGAAGAACTGGATCGCTACAACCAGTCGAACCCTGACACTCCCGCGGCGCCCTACGCGGTGAACCAGATTGTGCATCGCTCGAATGAACGGCTTGAGCGGGATCTGGAAATTTGTGTAAAACACGAGGTCCCGATCTGGATCACCTCACTGGGTGCAAGGGTTGAAGTCAACGAAGCGGCGCATTCCTGCGGTGGGATTGTGATGCACGACATCATCAACAACCGTTTTGCCCACAAGGCGATTGAAAAAGGTGCTGATGGTCTGGTTGCTGTGGCTGCAGGGGCAGGTGGTCATGCGGGGCAACAATCGCCCTTTGCGCTGGTGCGTGAAATTCGTGAATGGTTTGACGGGCCAGTCGCGCTGTCCGGTTCGATCGCCACGGGCGAAAGCCTGCTTGGGGCACGTGCGATGGGCGCTGATTTGGGATATACTGGATCGCCGTTCATCGCCACGGACGAGGCGAACGCTGATCAAGGGTACAAGGACATGATTGTCGGCTCTGGTGCCGAAGATATTGTCTATTCTTCGCTGTTCACGGGCGTCTGGGGGAACTACCTGAAAGGGTCCGTGGTGGCGGCAGGGATGGATCCCGATAACCTGCCGCAAGCGGATGCATCCTCGATGAACTTTGGTCAGGATCGGGAAAAACCAAAAGCATGGAAGACGATCTGGGGATCAGGACAGGGGATTGGCGCTGTCAAATCGGTCGGGCCTGCAGCTGCGATAGTTGACCGGATGGCGGATGAATATTTTGCAGCAGGAAAAAAACTGGCTGCAGAGTTTTCATGAGCGAACTACTGGTCATTCGCCACGGTCAAGCTTCCTTTGGGCAAGACAATTATGATGTGTTGTCCGATCTGGGACATAAACAATCAGAGGCCCTCGGCGCATTGTTGCGTGACATAGGATGGGTGCCGGACCGGCTGGTGACCGGGACATTGAAAAGACAGCGTGATACGATGGTTTCAATGGGGTTTACCCAAGTGCCCGAAGAACACGCCGGTTTCAATGAATACGACTTTGGCGATTTGCTTAAGGCACGTTTCAAAGGGGCTGTGCCGGATTTAGTCAAGGGCGAGCGCAGGGCACATTTCCGCGCGCTGCGCGATACGGTCTTTGAATGGCAGGATGCGGCGTTTGACGGTGCCTCGGAAACCTATGCCGAATTCACCGCACGGGTCGAAGCAGCGCGATGTTTTGCCTGCGACACCAAAGCCAAGCGGGTTCTGGTCATTTCTTCGGGGGGCGTGATCGGGCAAATGGCGGCAAGCGCCCTTGGGGCGGATAAACGATATATGATGGAGCTGAATTTGCAGGTCAAGAACACCGCGATGACGCGATTTATGTTTTCAGGGCCAAAGTTTGGTTTGCACGAATTCAACGCGACACCGCATTTTATGACGCCTTCGGGCGCGGACCTGCTAAGCTATAGCTGAGGGAAGAGCATGAGCGCAGATACACAGACATTGGACGAAGCGGCGGTTGCCGAGTATCTCAAAGACCATCTGCCGGGCTTTGCGGGGCCGATGACAGTCTCCAAGTTTCAAGGTGGGCAAAGTAACCCCACGTTCATGCTGACAACGCCGGCGCATAATTATGTACTGCGGCGCAAACCGCCGGGTGTCTTGTTGAAATCGGCTCATGCGGTGGACCGGGAGTTCCGGGTGCAGAAGGCATTGGAAGGATCGGACGTGCCGGTCAGCAAGATGCATTTGCTTTGCGAGGATGACGGCGTGATCGGCTCCATGTTCTATATCATGGACCATGTGCCGGGGCGCAACTTTAACGAACCCGCGATGCCAGGTCTGACGCCTGCGGCCCGCGCGGGAATTACCGACGAGATGAACCGCGTGTTGGCGGCTTTGCATCAGGTTGATATCGACGCGGTCGGTCTGGGCGATTATGGCCCAGAGGGAAATTATTTCGAGCGGCAGGTAGGGCGTTGGACAAAGCAGTACAAAGCTTCGGAAACGCAGAGTATTCCGGCGATGGATGAACTGATGGAACTGCTGGTCGAAGCGCAGCCGGTGGATGACGGGCAACGTACGCTGGTGCATGGCGATTACCGGCTCGATAATATGATTTTTGATGCCACGACGACCGACTGCCGTGCGGTGCTGGATTGGGAGCTGTCGACGATTGGCCACCCTTTCGCGGATCTGGCAGCGGTCATAATGCAATGGCAATTGCCCGCAGGGACCGAAGGGCGCGGAATGGGGGGGCTGGACCGCGCGGCACTCGGATTGCCATCAGATCAAGAGTTCGTCGCAGCCTATTGCAAACGTCGGGGTCTCAAGGGTATCGACAACTTCGGCTATTACCTTGGGTTTTGTTTCTTCCGTATGGCAGGGATCATTCAAGGTGTGTTGAAACGGGCGCTGGATGGCAATGCCTCCAATCCGGAACGCGCACTAAAAGTCGGTGCTTTCGTACCGGTATTTGCGCAGCTTGGGCTTGATGCGCTGAAACGGGGATAGAAATGTGATGGATGACCTTCAAATCGGGGCGGATGACTTGAAGGACCGCAATTTCGTTACTGCGTTGGCGCGGGGGCTGGAATTGTTGCGCTGCTTTCGCGACGGTGAAGTGTCTTTGAGCAACTCGGATTTATCCGAGCGGACGGGGTTGCCGAAGGCGACGATCTTCCGGTTGACCCATACGCTGTGTGCCTTGGACTATCTCGTGGCTGATACGCGCGCTGGCACCTACCGTTTAAGTGCCGGTGTGCTGCATCTGGGGTTCAGTGTGCTGTCTGCGATTGACATTGGCGAGCGGGCACAGCACGAAATGCGCGCGCTTCGGGATGGGCCCAACAGCTATATCACCGTCGCGCTTGGCGAGCAGCATCAGCTTGAGGTCATCTATCTGGTCACCTGCAATTCGCATGAGGGGGTTGCCTTGTCGATCCGTGTCGGCACCCGCCTGCCGCTGTTTGAGTCAGGTATTGGTCAGGCCATTCTGGTAGGAATGCACGATGATGACCGCGAGGCAGTGTTCGAAATTGCAGCTCGTGAAAGTGAACAGCGAGAGGCGGATGGGCGGGCACGGTTTGCCGAAGCCAAATCGTTTTATGAGGTCAAAGGGTTTTGTACCGGTTATGGCACTTGGCGCTCTGATGTAAACGGCATTGCCGTGCCGGTTTTTTCACTTGGTGGTGCGCGGGTTTACGGTCTGAATGTGGGCGGTCCATCGTTCCATGTGAAGCCAAGACAGCTCGAGAGTGTATATGCGCCGCGCTTGATCAAGGCCGGTAAGTCGCTGAGTGTTCGTTCGGGAGATGAAACCTGCGGTCAGTAGTTTCGCAGAGCGGAATTAGAAGCGGTAAAATCGGCCCGATTCCCCGAGCACTGGGGCGGTTCCGTGGTGGTATATTTTGGATAAAAACTTAGGGCACCTGAAGTTTACGCGAAGGCGCAGGTTCGAAAATACGCGGATAATACTTTAAAAATATGACTTACTTTCAACATATTACCTGTAATTCCGAAAAATAAAAATTCTCGTGCCGTGATCTGAGCGATCAATTTTTCAGCGACGCCTTGTGTAAGTTACGCAGGGGAACAGATCACCTGTACTCTTGACTTTGTCAGGGGGTGTGCAACTCTTTCTACATCTAACAAGACCCCGAAAAAATGAACTGGGGCGTGCCAAATCCTTGGGAGGAACACATGAAAAATCTAACGAAACTAGGCGTGGTTTCTGCGCTTTCGCTGGTAGTCGGCGCGTCTGCTGCCTTTGCCGAGAACATCAAAATCGCCTTCATTGATCCCTTGTCTGGGCCGTTCGCCAGCACCGGTACAAATGGTCTGCACCAGTTCGAATTTGCCGCTGACTATATGGTCAACGACAAGGGCGGTGTGCTGGGCGGTACGAACTTTGAAATCGTCGCGTTCGACAACAAGATCAGCCCCAAAGAATCGCTGATCCAGCTTCAGGTCGCGATTGACCAGGGCATCCGCTATATCGCGCAGGGGAATTCATCAGGTGTTGCAAATGCGCTGACGGAAGCTGTCGACAAGCACAACAAGCGTAATCCGGACAGCCGCGTTCTGTTTCTGAACTATGCGGCCGTTGATCCGGCGCTAACCAACGAGAAATGCAATTTTTGGCACTTCCGTTTCGACGCTAACGCCGACATCAAGATGGATGCGCTGACAGACGTCATGGCCGCAGATGAGAACATGAAAAAAGTGTATATCATCGGGCAGGATTATTCCTTTGGTAAAGCTGTCGCCGCTGCCGCTGTTGCGAACCTGGGCGCGAAACGTCCCGACATTGAGATTGTTGGCAACGAATTGCACCCGATCGGCAAGGTTAAAGACTTTACCCCCTATTCACGCAAGATCGTTGCCTCCGGAGCTGATGCGATTATCACCGGCAACTGGGGCGCAGACATGCTTGGTCTGGGTAAGTCGGTTATCGAAAACGGTTTTGAAGGTCCGATTTACACCTACTACGCGGCGGGTTCTGGTATCACGGCAGCCTTTGGTGAAAGCGCTAAGGGTCGTATTCGCCTGATCTCGCAGGGGGGTATCAACCCGATTGCAACAGAAGAAGCCCGCGCGACCTATACTGCGTATGAAGAAAAATACCCTGAAGGCAACATCGACCAAAGTCGCATCTTTAATGTGATCGGTATGTTGTCGACGGCCATCGAGGCGGCGGGGACGGCGGATGACGTTGTCGCGGTTGCCAAGCAGCTTGAGGGTATGGAGTACGAGACCATGTGGGGCGGCAAAGTCTTTATGCGTCCACAGGATCACCAGATCATTCAGGACATGAATGTCGGCGTGCATACGGATGAAAACATCGATTTCGACTATGACCAGTCAGGTTTTGGCGTCTACACGGAATCGACAGTTGAGATGGCGTCAATGGATAGCCCTACAACCTGCGAAATGAAGCGCCCGTAAGCGTTTCTTTCTAACCGGTTCGCCCGACAAGTTGTCGGGCGAACCAGAGCTTATCCTTTACCGCTTACCCTTTGGGGGGACCGATGGAACTCATCCTCGTCAACATAATCGACGGGCTTGTGACCGGATTGCTGTTGTTTATGCTTTCGGCTGGCCTAACGCTTATTTTCTCTATGATGGGCGTTCTGAACTTCGCCCACGCCAGCTTTTACATGCTGGGTGCTTATTTCGCCTATCAGATCAGCATTGCGCTGGGATTCTGGGTCGGCCTGTTAATCGCACCGCTGATTGTCGGCGTGATGGGGGCCGGTGTCGAACGGTACGGATTGAGGCGAGTACACCAATATGGCCACGTGCCGGAACTGATCTTTACCTTCGGTTTGGCGCTGCTCATTGAGGAACTGGTGCAGTTCATCTGGGGCAAGAACCAGATGCCCTATTCGGTGCCAGAGGTTTTAGATTTCACAGCCTTTTCCATTGCGGGCAATTCAATTCCCGCGTTCAAGATTTTCATGATCTTTATCTCTGTCGGTATTTTTATCGGGCTGCTGTTTATCCTGACCAAGACCCGCGTCGGCATGATCATCCAGGCGGCGCTGAGTTATCCGCGCACCGTCGAGGCGCTGGGGCATAATGTGCCGCTGATCTTTATGGGGGTGTTTGGTGTGGGCACCGCATTGGCCGGTGTGGCCGGTGTGATTGCGGGGCCGGTGTTGGGGACATTCCCGGGTATGGCCTTTGTGTTGGGTTCGATCGTGTTTGTGACCATCGTAATTGGCGGTCTTGGCAGCCTTTGGGGCGCTTTGGTTGCATCCTTGTTGATCGGCTGGATCACTACCTTTGCCAAGTCTTACAATATCGCGATGTCCGATATCCTGAACGGGCTTGGTGTCGCGACGCCCGAAAATATGAGTGAAAACCCGCTGCGCGATTTATGGACGGTCACCAGCCCGCAGATTGCAGATATCCTGCCCTATATTCTGATGGTGCTGATCCTGATCTTCCGCCCGGCCGGCCTTTTCGGAAAGCGTGAAACATGACCGATCAGATCACAACAGATCCAAGCAAAGCAGCCCAACGGATGCGTGCGGGCTCCATGACCCTGACGATCGGGCCTTGGGTCGTGGCCGCCATCGCTTTGCTGGTCATGCCGTTTATCTTTACGTCAAATTCCGCCCTGACAATCATGAACCAGATGTGGATCACGGTGATCTTTGCGCTGGCCTATAATATGTTGCTGGGGCAAGGCGGCATGCTGTCCTTTGGCCACGCGGTCTATATGGGACTTGGCGGGTTCTTCTGCATGCATCTGATGAATTATGTCGAAGACTATGGATTGGCCTTTCCGCTGCCGCTGCTGCCTCTGTTTGGCGGCCTTTTCGGTATGGGTTTCGCCATGATAATCGGATCGTTTTCAACCTCTGGGGCAGGCACGCGGTTTGCCATGATCTCGCTTGGTGTCGGCGAACTGATCGCTGCCTGCTCGGTCATCATCGTGGCCTTTTTTGGTGGTGAAGAAGGCATTTCGGGTGACCGAACCTATGGATTGCCGTTTTTTGGCGTAGAGTTTCTAAAGCAGATCGAAGTCTATTATCTGATCTCGTTCTGGTTGATGCTGTCGGCACTGTTGATGTACCTTTTTTCGCGAACGCCTGTCGGCCGTATGGCCAACGCTGTTCGGGATAACCCGGAACGTGCGCAGTTCCTTGGCTACTCTGCCCGTTGGGTGCGATTCTACAGCTTTTGCGCTTCCGGCTTTTTCTGTGGAATTGCGGGCGGTCTCTTTGCCATCAGTTATGAAATCCTGACAGAAGAAAACCTCAACGCGACCTCATCCGGTGTGATCCTTCTTGTGACCTTCCTCGGCGGTGTCGGGTTCTTCTTTGGTCCGATCCTCGGGGCAATTGTATTCACGCTCTTGCAAACCGTTCTAAGCCTTCAGACAGAGCTATGGGCGATCTACGTTGGTTCGCTTTTCCTCGCCACAGTGATGTTCTTTCCGGGGGGACTTGCCGGCCTGATTATGATGCATATGCCAGCCATCAGGTTAGGTAAGGCGGGGGGGCTATTGATACCTTATTTGAAAACGTTGATCCCTGCTGCAATCGGCATTCTGGGCATCTGTGCCCTGATCGAAATGGTTTTTCACTTCCGGCATGCTGCAACCGGTGATGTCGAAATGACGCTGTTCTGGACAACCTTCGACAGTCACACCGTGCTGCCGTGGATCATTGCAGCGTTGGTTGCGGGGGTGGGTATTGGAATCGCCAAATCCACCGCACCGGCCCTGAAGCAGGCATGGGATGAAGCGAATACAGCAGGGGGTGCATCATGAGCGTTCCGGCACTTGAACTCAGCGGGCTGAAAAAAAGCTTTGGCAAGGCTGAGATCATTCGCGGCATCGACCTTTCAATCGGCAAGGCCGAACGTCATGCCATTATCGGCCCAAACGGGGCCGGTAAATCGACGTTGTTCAATTTGATTACGGCGCGGTTTCCGCCAACTGCCGGGACGGTGAAGCTGCATGGAGAGGATCTTGCGGGTCTGGAACCCTACCAGATCAATCGCAAGGGTCTGTCTCGGTCGTTCCAGATCACCAATATCTTTCCGGCGATGACGGTGTTTGAAAATGTCCGCTGCGCACTTTTGTGGGCGCAGGGCTACAAATACTCCTTCTGGAACCTGGTGAATAGCAGTCGCAAGTTGACCGATGGGGCGGATGCGATCCTTGACCAGATCAACTTGCTTGAGCGGCGTAATCTGCCTGCGGGCACGCTTTCATACGCTGAACAGCGTGCACTTGAAATCGGGATCACCATTGCCGGAGGCGCCGATGTGATCATGCTGGACGAACCCACAGCGGGGATGAGCCATTCGGAAACCGACTATATCACCGAACTGATCATGAAGGTGACCACAGGCAAGACGCTGATCATGGTGGAACATGACATGGGAGTGGTCTTTGGCCTCGCGGATCGCATTTCAGTGCTGGTCTACGGTGAAATTATTGCAACGAATACACCCGAACTGGTTCGTGCGGACCCCAAGGTGCAAGAAGCTTATCTGGGCGCTGCGCTGGAGGAAGAACATTGATCGAAGTCACAGACATGCACGCCTTTTATGGCAAATCGCATATCCTGCAAGGGGTCAGCATGAATGTGCAGGAAGGCGAGATCGTCGCGTTGTTGGGCCGCAACGGCGTGGGCCGTTCAACCACCTGCAAGGCGATCATGGGCGAGGTTGCACCACAGGGTTCAGTCAAGTTCAAAGGACAGGAAATCGCCGGTAAAAAAGCCTTTGAGATTGCAAACCTGGGGATCGGATATGTCCCGGAAAACCGCGATATTTTTCCGGGACTTACCACGCGTCAGAACCTGACCTTGGGGTTAAAACCGGGGCAAAAGGACGGCGCCGGCCGGTGGTCAATGCAGTCAATGTTCGATATGTTCGAAAATCTTGATCGGCGGGCCGATGTAGAGGCTTCGGTCCTGTCGGGCGGAGAGCAACAGATGTTGACCATGTGCCGGACCTTGATGGGCGATCCCGATTTTGTCATGATCGACGAACCGACCGAAGGGCTTTCCCCGCAAATGGTTCAAAAGGTTGCCGAGGTGCTAAAGGCCATTGCAGAACGCGGGATATCAACCTTGCTGGTTGAACAGAAACTGTCGATTGCAATGGACATAGCAGATCGTGTGTATGTCATGGGTCATGGGCAGGTTGTGTTTGAGGGCACGCCAGCTGAATTGAAAAGCCGCGAAGATGTACGCAAGGAATGGCTGGAAGTTTAGACAACCGGAAAGTGAAGGCTGCGATGGGCAACTTCGAAATGTCGCGGCTTGACCGCATCTCGGACTGGATGCAGGGATATGTTGACCGGCAACAATATCCGGGTTGTTCCGTTCTGATAGCTCAAGGCGGGACAGAAGTGTTCTATGCACAGGCCGGTTTGCGCGATGTGGCTTCAGGTTTGACATGGGAACGCGATACGGTTGCCCGCATCTATTCGATGACCAAGCCGATGACCTCGCTTGGGTTGATGATGTTGGTCGAACGTGGACTGGTGCATTTGGATGCGCCGGTTTCCGATTTCATTCCGGGTTTCGCGGACGCACGCTGTCTTGTGCCAGATGCCGCTGATCTCGACCAGACAGAGCCATGCACCGCCCCGACTTTGCACCAGTTGCTGACCCATACATCCGGCCTAAGCTATTCCTTTAACCCCGGTATCGTCTCAAAGGTGATGCGCGATCGCAAACTTGACTTCAGCCCGGGAGCGCGGAGTTTGGCACAAACAGCGGACGAAATTGCCGGCCTGCCATTGGCATTTCGTCCGGGCACGCGGTGGGAATATTCTGTCGGCATCGACATTATCGGCCGCGTGATAGAAGTGATCAGTGGCCATACCCTTGATGTGTTCTTTGAAACAGAGATTCTGGGCCCACTCGGCATGGATGAAACCCGGTTCAGGGTTCCTGCTGGCACGGGTAACCGGTTTGCGTCTCTCTATACGCCGCTCGCCGGTGACGCGTTTGACCTGAATGCGAAATCTGTAGGCGGAGAAAGTATGCGCAAGACAGATCATGCCGATGGCTCGCCATATCAGGACACTAAAATGTACTCCGGGGGTGGAGGTCTCGTCGGTACGATTGACGATTACCTCAAATTTGCTGAATTGCTGCGCTCTGGGGGCAAGGGGCTGGTTTCACCCCATACTTTGGCCTTCATGATGCGCAACCATCTGGCGGGTGATATCGCCTCGATGGGCCCGTCCAGCTTTGCCGAACAGCCGATGGAGGGCATGGGGTTTGGGATTGGCGGGGCCGTTGTGCTTGATCCTGCCCGTGCGAGGGTTCCCGGATCGGTGGGAGATTTTTCATGGGGCGGTATGGCCTCGACTTTCTTCTGGGTTGATCGGGTGCATGACCTATCTGTTGTCTTCTTTACCCAACTCGCCCCCAGCAGTTCCTATCCCGCCCGTTCGCAGCTCAAGGCATTGGTTCACGGAGCGATGCAATGACAGCCAAGGTTCTGTGGACCCCGAAACCGGAACGGTTTGATGCCTCAACCATGGCCCAGTTCGAGCGGTTCGTGGGTAAAACACGCGGGCTGGCATTTGCGGATTACAACGCCATGTGGCGCTGGAGCGTTGACGACCTTGAAGGGTTCTGGACCGCGATATGGGATTTCTTTGATGTACGCGCGTCGGTGCGGCCTGAAAAACTGCTGGTCAAACGCCGGATGCCGGATATGGAGTGGGGCACGGGCGGGCGTCTGAATTATGCCGAAAATATTCTCAAACATGTCGAGGGGCGTGAGGATAAGCTGGCGCTGATCGTACAATCCGAAACTTTTGGCCGTTCCGAGATGACATGGGGGCAACTGCGTGCGCAGGTGGCATCGGTTGCGAAACATCTGCGCGGTATGGGGGTGACCGAAGGCGACCGTGTTGTCGCGATCTTGCCCAATACCGAAACAGCGCTGGTTGCGCTGCTTGCAACGGTGAGCATTGGTGCGGTCTGGTCACTTTGCGCCCCTGATATGGGGCATGTGGCGATCCTCGATAGGTTCAAACAAATCGCGCCAAAGGTGATGATTGCGCAGGACGGTTATGAACACGGCGGCAAACCGGTGGACCGGCGCGAGGTGCTGGCACAGATCAATGCCGGCCTGCCGACTGTTACGCAATTTGTCACTTTGCCGGTGGTCGGTACATTGCCCGAAGGCCATGTAGACTGGGATGATCTGACGCAAGACAATGTACCGTTCGAACCGGCCCAAGTCCCGTTCGAGCATCCCCTGTGGATCGTTTATTCGTCAGGTACGACCGGCAATCCCAAGCCGATTGTTCATGGCCATGGTGGTATCATTCTGGAGGCGGCAAAACAGTCGCTGCATCATGACATCAGCGCGAAGGACCGGTTTTGCTGGCTGACGTCTTCGGGTTGGATCATGTGGAATGCGCAATGGATGGCATTGGGGCAGGGGGCATGTGTCGCGATGTTTGATGGCGCGCCGAACCATCCCGATATCGGGGTGCTTTGGCGTTTTGTTGCGAATGAGAAGCTGACCTATTTCGGTGCGGGGGCCGCCTATTTTGGCGCCTGTATGAAAGCGGGGATTAAGCCGCGCACTGATGTCGACCTGTCTGCGGTCCGCTCGCTTGGTTCAACCGGTTCACCTTTGTCGGGCGATGCCTACGACTGGATTTATCGTGATGTCAAAGCCGATCAATGGCTCGCGCCGATCTCTGGTGGGACCGACCTTGCCGGGGCGTTTGTGCTTGGGCATCCGGGGATGCCGGTGCGCGCAGGCGAGATGCAGTGCCGCGCCTTGGGCAATGCGACGCGGGCGTTTGATGCCTTGGGAAATGAACTGGTCGGCGAAGTGGGAGAGCTGGTTTGCACTGAACCGTTGCCTTCAATGCCGCTTTACTTTTGGGGTGACACCGATGGCAGCCGCCTGCGCGAAAGCTACTTCGAGGATTACCCTGGTATCTGGCGACACGGTGACTGGATTGCAATTGATGAGAACGGCGCAAGCGTAATTTACGGACGCTCTGACGCCACAATCAATCGCAAGGGTCTGCGCATGGGCTCGGCCGAGATTTATCAGGCTGTCGAAGGGCTGGACTGGGTTATGGATTCGCTGGTTGTCGATCTGGAATATCTGGGCCGTGAAAGTTTCATGCCGCTTTTTGTTGTTACGGCCAAGGGCGTGCCGCTGGATCAAACAAATAAAGACGAGATCAACGCAGCCATTCGTGCGCAGGTGTCCGCTCGGTTTGTTCCCAATGAAATTATCCAGATTGCGGATGTGCCCCGCACCTTGTCTGGCAAGAAGCTTGAAGTTCCGGTAAAAAAGCTGTTGCTTGGCGGTGATCCTGCAAAGGTGGTCAACCGCGACAGCATGGCCAATCCGGACAGTTTCGATTTCTTTATTGCCTATGCCGACGCACGGGCCAGCGCCTGAAAGTAAACCATGACCCCTGCCGAAGAATTGCTGCACCTGCTGGATATCGAACAGCTTGAAGTGGACCTGTTTCGTGGCATTGGCGGCGGCGGCGAAACCACGACGCGTATTTTCGGCGGACACGTGATTGCGCAGGCTTTGATGGCGGCTTATCGCACGGTGCCCGACCGCTTGTGCCATTCGTTGCACGCCTACTTCATCCGTCCCGGTGATCCGAAGATTCCGGTGATTTATCAGGTGGACCGCGCCCGTGACGGTGGCAGTTTCACCACCAGGCGGGTGGTCGCGATCCAGCATGGAAAACAGATTTTCAATATGTCTGCGTCTTTTCATGTGGTTGAAGAGGGTTGGGCATACCAACATCCGATGAAAGACGTCGGATCCCCCGAGGATTGGCCGAACCGTGACGAACTACGCGCGACTTTCGTGGACAAGATCCCCGAGAAATACCACGCCGATTTCATACGCCAGCGGCCAATTGAACTTCGCGAGGTTGCGCCGCGCGATTTCTTTAGGCCGGAGGCCGCGGATGATGTGAACCAAGTGTGGTTCCGCATGGAGGCAGCCAAAGGGCAAGACCCGCAAATGCAACATTGTCTGCTGGCCTACGCGTCGGACATGAACTTGCTTGGGTCGTCGCTTCGGCCGCATGGATTGACGTGGTTTCAGGGCAAGGTGATGACGGCCAGCCTGGACCACGCGATGTGGTTTCACGCCCCGATCGAATTTGCCGACTGGCATTTGTATGACCTAGACGCCCCTTGGACGGGCGGTGCACGGGGGTTTAACCGGGGCTCGATTTATAGTCAGAGCGGGCAAATGGTGGCGAGTGTGGCACAAGAAGGTTTAATGCGGCCTATGAGCAAGAGCTGATAAAGTCGACATTCAGCTAAGGAAATCCATACTTGATCGATAAGGCGTTCTGCGCAACCTTGATGATTATTTAAATCAGGGACACATTATGTCAGATGTTAAACTTACCGCTCCGGTGGGGCTTTCCCCGCGCGAGAGTGATGGAAAACCGGTTAAAAACAAACCTGCGGACGTGCTGTTGGTCCGCCAGATGCTGGAAGCAAACAAGATCGGCCCGCTTGGTGACTCCAAAAAGGTTGATGCGGGATTGCTGAAAGCAATTGAAAAATACCAAAAGAAGATCGGGATGAAGAAACCCGATCAGGTGATCGACCCCGGCGGCCGGACCATTCTGGCACTCAAGCCGAAATATGTGAAAGCAGTTAAGGACGCCGCAAAGGAACCGCGCGTTCAGGTCAAATTTCGGGGTAAGGTGATCGAATGTACGCAAAAGGAATTCGCAGCCGTCAAAAAGGACGTGATCGCAAATCTGACGCCCTATATGAAGTCGCTGATTTCTAATCATAAAAACGCGATGAGCACCTATGAGGACTATCTTGATACGGCGATGATGAAAGATGGCCTGCTGAACGCTGTGGCGCAGGTGATCATCATCGAAACCGGCGGTGTGTCGATGCCCAAAAACAAGCTGGCACTGAAATCAATTTCGGCCGCAGGCAAACTAGAGCGGGCGATTTCGTCAAAAGATCTTGCACTGATTGAAACGGCTTTGCCCGAAGCGGAAAAAGCCATCAATGCGTTTCAGGCGGATTTGTTAAGGTTTCTGAGGGAATTTACAGGCTCTGCGCAGACCACGGTGGTTGTTTTGGGTGTCACATCGGCGGTCTGTTTTGCGGTTGTTGGCGCCTTGGCAGCACCGGTTC
>JBARCL010000005.1:0-110234 GCA_049794055.1 Sulfitobacter sp. | reverse complement strand
GCGTAGGACTGACCCAAAAATAACTCAGCCAAGCCAGCAGCACGATACCCATGTTGAGGGTCAGACAGAACCAGCTGTCGGCGTACCATTTCAGCACACTCAGCGGTTTTGGCGGCCATTGCCACAGCGGCGAAACCGCGATGGGCAGTTCAGGCGTGTGGTTCCACTCTGCCATATCCTCAAACCCCTTTAAAAAAGTCCCTAATGGGCGTAATCTGACTTTTCATCGTCCAGTATTGCCTTCAACTCTGCCAGATGCCGCAGGTCTTGTTCGGGGTATTCCTCCAACTCCCGCGCCGTCTTTTCCGCAATCTCGTCCGAGATACGGCGCAACGGCAATCCGGTCTGCAATGCCTTGATGTAAGTTTCCGCTGCGCGTTCGAAATAATAGAGCCTATTAAAGGTATCCGCGACCGTATTGCCAATCACCATGACCCCATGCGACCCCATCACTATGACCTTTTGCTTGGGGTCGGTCAGCAGTTTCGCACAGCGCTCTCCCTCATCTTCAAAGGCCAGTCCGCCGTAATCTTCGTCGATCACGATACGGTTGAAAAACGTACAAGCGTTCTGATCAATCGGCGGCAGGCGGCTGTCTTGCAGGCAGGCCAACACGGTTGCGTAGATCGAATGCACATGCATCACACAGCGCGCATGTGGACAGGCCTTGTGCACGCCGCCATGCAAGCCCCATGCCGTGGGATCAGGCGCGTTCGGGCCTTGGTAGGTTTCCGGATCATCCGCATCAATCAACAACATATCAGATGCTTTGATCCGCGAAAAATGCATCTGGTTGGGGTTCATCAAGAACTGCGTGCCACTCTCATTCACAGCCAGCGAGAAATGGTTCGCCACGCTTTCATGCATATCCAACCGCGCCGTCCACCGGAATGCGGCGGCCAGATCGACGCGCTCCTGCCAGTGGTCCATGTTCGGCTTCATCTGTGCGACGTTCATCTGGAAATCCTCCGTTGGTGTGATGCTGACCCTTGTGATCCCAGACGTCCGGCTCAAAAGCGACGTATTTTTTACTTTTTCCTGCTTGGTACCCAGGCATATCCGTTCTCGCAAAGAATATACGCTTCACGCAGCCCATGCGGCTTGTCCGTTGGTTCTTGTAAAACAGTGCCACCCGCCGCTTCTGCCTTGGCGCAAGCTTCCTCCGGGTCCGTATCATAAAGCCTGATCTCAACTCCCCCGCCCCGCGGAGGATTCTCTGGAAGCAACCCCAGCAACGGGTTCGAATGATATGTCCCGTCAGAGTGCAACTGAAACACCTCTTCGCCATAGGTCATAATTGCAAAATCAGCCGTTGGTTGAAATGATTTCATACCAAAAACAGTCTCTAAAAAGGCGATTTCGACTGCAACATCCCGCACCAGCAGGTTTAACCCGATGCCCCGCAAGGATGCGCCAAATTCTTCCGCACCAACCGTTTCATATTCCATCACGTCCACTCCCGCTTGAACCTCCCAAAACACTGTGTCACCTTGCGACATGACGCAAGAACCTTTCCCTTCATGGCCCGATGTCGCCCCGCAACTCGTTAACACCGCTGCGGGACGTAGCCCCGCTGATCTGATCATCCACGGCGGGATCTGGGTAAATGTCCATACCCGTGAAACCCTGCCCGAACACGATATCGCTATCACCGCCGGTCGCATCGCCTTTGTCGGGCCTGATGCCTCGCGTTGTCGCGGTAAAGACACCCGGACTATCGAGGCAAACGGCCGCTATATGATCCCCGGCTTGTGCGACGGTCACATGCATATCGAAAGCGGCATGCTGACCCCTGCCGAATTCGCGCGTGCCGTGATCCCGCATGGCACCACATCCATGTTCACCGATCCGCATGAAATCGCCAATGTGCTGGGCCTCGCTGGGGTGCGCATGATGCACGACGAAGCCCTGATGCAGCCGATCAATATCTTCACACAAATGCCGTCTTGCGCGCCCTCGGCCCCTGGGATGGAAACCACGGGTTTCGAAATCAGCGCCGAAGATGTCGCAGAGGCGATGCAATGGCCCGGCATCATCGGTCTGGGCGAGATGATGAATTTCCCCGGTGTCTCAAACGCCGACCCAAAGATGCTGGCCGAAATCGCCGCCACCCAACGCGCCGGGAAAACGGTCGGCGGTCATTATGCCTCGCCTGATCTTGGCCCCGCCTTTGCCGCCTATGTCGCCGGCGGTCCTGCGGACGATCACGAAGGCACCTGCGAGGCGGATGCGATCATGCGAATGCGTCAGGGAATGCGGTCGATGATCCGGCTTGGCTCTGCTTGGTACGATGTAAAGACGCAGATCACCGCGATCACCGAAAAGGGTCTCGACCCGCGCAACATGATCCTGTGCACCGACGATTGCCATTCCGGTACACTGGTCAATGACGGCCATATGAATCGCGTCTTGCGCCATGCCATCGACTGCGGTTGTGACCCGCTGGTCGCCCTGCAAATGGCGACGATAAACACCGCGACCCACTTTGGTCTGGAGCGCGATATCGGTTCACTCACACCGGGCCGACGCGCCGATGTAATCCTGACATCAGACCTCAAAACCCTCCCGATAGAGACTGTTATCGCCCGTGGTCGGATTGTCGCCCAAGACGGCGAATGCCTTGTCGAGTGCCCGCATTACAACTGGCCCGATACCGCCCGCCAGACCGTAAACATGGCCCGCAACCTCTCAGGCGACGACTTTACCATTCACGCACCCCACGGCGCCAACGGTGTCACTGCCAACGTCATCGGTGTGGTCGAAAACCAGGCCCCCACCAAGGCGCTGCAATTCGAACTGCCCGTCACCGATGGCCGCGTCCAGGCCACGGGTGAGGTCGCACAGATCGCGCTGGTCGAACGCCACCGCGCCACCGGCAATGTGGTGAACGCTTTTGTCTCGGGCTTTGGCTACACCGGCACCATGGCCATGGCCTCGACCGTTGCACACGACAGCCACCATATGATTGTCGTCGGCACCGACCGGGACCAGATGGCGCGAGCGGCGAACCGTCTGCGCGAGGTCGGCGGCGGCATCACCATCTTCAAGGACAGCAAGGAACTGGCGCTGGTCGAACTTCCCATTGCGGGGCTGATGTCCGACCAGCCCGCCGCCGACATTGCCGCCAAGACCGAAGAAATGATGCAAGCCATGCGGGATTGCGGCTGCACCCTGAACAACGCCTATATGCAACATTCACTGCTCGCCCTCGTCGTGATTCCCGAACTCAGGATCAGCGACCTTGGCCTTGTCGATGTGCGTACCTTTGAATTTACCGACGTTATCGTGTCGTAACATCGACACGCCATATTTCCAAAAGGGCAGGACCGCTCCAAAAAGACTAGAAAGACCGAAAATGAAAATCTTAACACCCGATACTCCCCACCCACAGGAATTTACCGACGCGACCAAAGCTGTCGATTGCCTGACGGCGCTTTATTCCCAAGCCACCGGATTTCTACGGGATAATTTTGCTGAAATCCTGGATAATCCGATTACCAATACCCGCATCCGCGCCTTCTATCCCGAAATCCGCTTTACCACCTCAAGCTATGCGCAGGTCGACAGCCGCCTCAGCTTTGGCCATGTCTCCTCGCCGGGCCGTTTCGCAGCGACGATTACGCGCCCTGATTTGTTTCGCAACTACTTGATCCAACAGATCGGCCTGTTGATCGAAAACCACGGGCAACCGGTCACCATCGGCCTGTCCGACACGCCCATTCCGGTGCATTTTGCCGTCACCGGCGACAACGCCGTCAACATCCCGCAAGACGGGGCTGCCGATTTCACCCTGCGCGATATTTTCGATGTGCCGGACCTGTCCACCACCAACGACGATATCGTCAACGGCACCTATAAACCCGTTGATGATCTGCGCCCGCTGGCCCCGTTCACCGCACAACGTGTGGATTATTCGCTTGCCCGTCTTGCGCATTACACCGCCACCGACCCCGAACATTTTCAGTGCCATGTGATGTTCACCAACTACCAGTTCTATGTCACCGAGTTCGAAGAATACGCCCGCTCTCAGCTGAACGATCCGGCCAGCGGCTACACCTCTTTCGTCTCGACCGGCAACGTCGAGATCACGGATGGCGACACGCCCCTGCCCGAAACCGTCAAGACGCCGCAAATGCCGACCTACCATTTGAAACGCGCTGACGGGTCTGGCATCACGCTGATCAACATCGGTGTCGGCCCGTCCAATGCAAAAACCGCAACCGATCACATTGCCGTGCTGCGTCCGCATGCGTGGATCATGGTGGGCCACTGCGCCGGTCTGCGCAACACGCAGGCCCTGGGCGATTTTGTACTGGCCCACGCCTACCTGCGCGAGGACCACGTGCTGGATGATGACCTGCCCGTCTGGATCCCCATTCCCGCGCTGGCCGAAATCCAGATCGCCTTGGAACAATCCGTCGCTCAAGTCACTCAGCTGGAAGGGTATGAACTTAAACGGATCATGCGGACCGGCACCGTCGCGACGATCGACAACCGCAACTGGGAACTGCGCGACCAATCCGGCCCCGTGCAACGCCTGTCACAATCGCGGGCCGTGGCCCTCGATATGGAAAGCGCGACGATTGCTGCAAATGGTTACCGGTTCCGCGTTCCTTATGGCACGCTCCTGTGTGTTTCGGACAAACCGCTGCATGGTGAACTCAAGCTGCCCGGGATGGCGTCGGACTTCTATAAAACGCAGGTTTCACGCCATTTGATGATCGGAATTCGCGCGATGGAGCTTTTGCGGTCAACGCCGCTGGAACGGATTCACAGTCGAAAATTGCGCTCTTTCGACGAAACTGCCTTCCTCTAACCCGTCGTCACCGCGTAAAAACCACGAAAAACTGCTGTTTTCACTGATTTTCGCCAGATTATTCGTTGTGCTTCCCTACAACATACCGTTACTTTCCGCACAGGAGGCCCAACATCGGGCGGTCTAAGGAGAAAAAGAACATGGCAACCAAACCAATGACAAAGACTCAGCTCGTCGCCGCTCTGGCCGAGGAAATGGGCTCTGACAAGAAATCCGCAGGCGCAGCACTGGATGCCGTCTGCAACCTGATCACCAAAGAAGTTTCCGGCGGCGGTGCTGTGACACTTCCTGGCGTTGGCAAAATCTATTGCCGCGAACGCCCCGAGCGTATGGTGCGTAACCCTGCGACAGGCGAGCAGTTCAAGAAAGACGCGGACAAGGTTGTGAAAATGACCATCGCAAAAGCGCTGAAAGACAGCGTGAACGGTTAAGTCTTCAGTACTCTGAAGTCACGTCATAGGGTCGCCATCTGGCGGCCCTTTTTTATTACCGCATTGATGCCATTCAGCAGCAAAAACGAGTCACTCACCACAATCCCCGCCGATATCACTCGTCCCAAGATCGCCACCTATGTCATCCATGCCAAAATCGCCGCCGATATTACTTGCACCACTACGCCAACTCGAAGCTTCGCCCCGTGAACTCACCTGCGAAGGCCTATTGAGAAGCCCGTTTAAAAAATGTGATTTGGGCAAGCAGTTATACGCATACTCCTTGGCGACAAAGACACTGAAAACGGCCACACAAATCAGCACCATCATAAGGGTTTCCAGGTCCCAAGCCATCCTACCTCTCCATACTTACGCCTGCGTGCGTAACCGGGAAATGCGGCCACTTCATGTCAGGACACTCAATCGCCTTGCCCCCGCTATGAAACTAAGAAACTGTGCGGCCAAACAGGTTTTCCAGAGGCAAAGACATGGACATACGTGCGATACTGATGGGCCTGATCTTTGCGGTGATGTGGGCCTCTGCCTTTACGTCCGCGCGGATCATCGTGATGGATATGTCGCCGCTCTTCGCCCTGTCGTGCCGTTACCTCATCTCGGGCCTTCTTGGCGTTGGCATCGCATTGGCCTTGGGGCAATCCATGCGTCTGACCCCGGCCCAATGGCGGGCCACGATCATTTTTGGCATCTTGCAAAACGCCGTTTACCTCGGCCTCAACTTTATCGCGATGCAGACCGTAGAGGCGTCGTTGGCCGCCATCATCGCCTCGACGATGCCTTTGCTCGTGGGTTTTGCTGTCTGGGTGTTTTTCGGTGAACGCTTACCACCTTTGGGCATCGCGGGACTGATTGCGGGCGTCATTGGCGTGGCAATCATCATGGGCGCGCGGCTCAGCGGCGGGGTGGATATGGTGGGTGTTGGCCTTTGTGTCATCGGTGTGATCGCCCTGACCATCGCAACACTTCTGGTGCGCGGCGCAACCTCCGGCGGCAACTTCCTGATGATCGTGGGCCTGCAAATGCTGGTGGGCTGCGTCGCGCTCTCACTTGCCACCCTCGTTTTTGAAACACCCCGTATTAACCCCACATGGCCGCTCGCTTTGGCATTCACCTATACCTGTCTCTTCCCCGGATTGGCGGCAACGATCATCTGGTTCTGGCTGGTCAACCGCATCGGGGCAACACGCGCTGCGACCTTCCATTTCCTCACTCCCTTCTTCGGAGTTGCTGTAGCAGCACTCCTGCTCTCCGAAGCATTGGGCACCCGCGACATCCTTGGCGTCGCGATCATCACCGCCGGTATCCTTGCGGTTCAGGTCTCGCGCCAATCCAAGGCGTAAACACGACACAGGATGCCGCAGTTTAACGGCCCCGACGCGCGCGATTGCGCTTTAGACTGCGATAATGAACACAGTCGCCCCGCCCAAGTCCTATGCCTTCCTGCTGATCCCCGGCTTCTCAACCCTGGGGTTCTCCTGTGCGCTCGACTGCCTGTCACTGGCCAACCATCACCCGTCCGGACGCAAGTTCTACAGCTGGCGACTGCTGTCTGAAGACGGCAAACCCGTCTCTGCCTATAATGGCGTGCGCATCGAGGCGAATGAAGCGCTGACCGATCTGGACCGGAACGAAACCCTGATCGTCTGTGCTGGTGAAAACGCGGGGCGGGGCAGCACCAAAACTGTCCTCAACTGGCTGCGGCGCGAGACACGCAAAGGCATGGACTACGGGGCGCTGTCATCGGGCACCTACACACTTGCGCTTGCGGGGCTTATTGGTGGCAAACGCGTAACGACCCACTGGGAATACAAGACGGCGCTGGCCGAAATGCTGCCCGAAGTGATCATGGAAGACACGCTCTTTTCCGTCGATGGCCGTGTCTTCACATCGGCAGGCGGGGCGGCGTCAATGGATCTGATGTTGCACCGCGTGCGTATGGACTACGGACCTGACCTCGCCACTTGGGTGGCCGATCAAATGGTCTATACTTCGCCGCGCGCCCAGTCACAGGGCCAGCGCATTTCATTGCAATCCCGCCCCGAAGTCCGCAACTCAAAGCTGCTTCTCGCAATCCAAATCATGGAAAACAACCTTGAAGACCCCCTGCGCCCCGAGGAAATCGCCGAGCTGATCAAACTGTCCACGCGCCAGCTCGAACGCCTGTTCGCGCGTTATCTTTCCACCTCGCCAAAACGCTATTACCTGCATCTGCGGCTGGAAAAGGCCCGCAACCTGTTGCGTCAGACAAACCTCAGTGTGACAGATGTTTGCGTGGCTTGCGGCTTCAGATCGCTGTCGCATTTTTCAAAAAGCTATCGCGCGGCCTATGGCAATCCACCGGGGGCCGAAGCGTCTGACGGCAAGGTGCTCTGGTCAGGCACAGACAAACGATAGATCACCGTTTCCGAAACACGGTAATATGCGCCTTGTCGTGTCTGTGGTCCGGCTCGGCTTGCGGCCCGTAAATGTCAACAATGCGATGTTCCAGCCCGTCTATTTCAGGCTCTAACAAGGCAAACTTGTGCGAAAAACCACGTGCCTCAAAATGTTCGGCATTAATCGAGAGAACAAAAACAGCACCCTGTTTCCCAACCCTCAACACCTCATCCAGCCCGTCCGGTCCAACGTGCCCATGGGTAAACGTCCCCGAACTGACAACCGCGTCATAGGTGTCCGTCGCAAGTTCCAGCCTTCCGGTCAAATCACCGACAATTGTGTCTCTATAAAGGCCCTTTGCCGCCGCCACCGCCAACATGTCGGGCGAAAGGTCCAAGGCATCTATCGTCATATCCATACGTCGTGAAATACATTGCGCCACCAGTCCCGTGCCCGCGCCGACATCCAGCACAACGCCCTGCCGGTCAAACATCCCGATCAGCACATCAGCAACAATTTGCGGCAGCCGGTAATCCATTTCCTTGGCAAAACCGTCATCATAGCTATTAGCCCAATCCGCATAAAGCCGCCGGTTGTCCGTCGGCGTCTGAAGTGCGTAAGCCGCATCAAGGTCAGGGTCTTTCATCACAGGCTCCCTTTGTAAAAGAGCCTAGCAAGGCACTATCATTTCAACAACGGTTCAATCGCCCCCACGATCGCACGCGACTGTGGCTTGACCGATGCCCCCCATGTGCCCAATACCGCACCCTCCGGCCCGATCAGCACCTTGTTGAAATTCCAACGCGGCACAAATCCTGTCTCGGCCAGAACCGCCTTGTAAAATGCATGCGCCTTACCGCCCTTCACATGAGAGATATCTGTCATCGGCAGATCAAGACCAAAAGCAATCTCGCAGAAATCCTTGACCTCGGCGGCACTGGCCAACTCTTGGTTAAAGTCATCAGACGGCACCGCCAGCACCACCAAACCCCGTTCCTTGTAACGGTCATACAGCGCCTGCAACCCTTCATACTGACCGGTAAAACCGCATTGTGACGCGGTGTTTACCACCAGTACCGGCTGTCCCGCCCACTGGCTCAGGTTCAGCGTCCCCCCGTCGATATTGGCAAACGCCATGTCGCGGGGCACCGCCCCGGCGGCAGATCCGAAAACGGCCAGAACCAGCCCAAAAATCCAATGCATCCCATTCTCCCTAAAACACCATAATCTGTCTCACACACGCATTCTGATCACATGAAGTTGCACAGACGGCAGAAACCCTTTGAATTCCTAGATAGCACCCCATCTAATACTTCAAATACACGCGCCAAGGAGGACGTCATGTCAAAATACGAAAAACGCGCCGAGGTCGTCGCAAACCTGTCACCCGAGGAATATCACGTCACACAGGAACGCGGGACAGAGCGTCCAGGCACGGGCAAACTGCTCGCCAACAAGGAACCGGGCATCTATGTCGACATCGTGACAGGCGAGCCGCTGTTCGCTTCGGCTGACAAATACGAATCCGGCTGTGGCTGGCCCAGCTTTTCCAAAGCCATCGAAAACGTGACCGAGCACCGTGACGCGACGCTGGGGATGATCCGCACCGAAGTGCGCAGCAAACACGGCGACAGCCACCTTGGCCACGTGTTTCCCGACGGCCCGCCCGATCGGGGCGGCCTGCGCTACTGCATCAACTCTGCCTCGCTCCGTTTCGTCCACCGCGACGACATGGTGGACGAAGGTTATGGCGATTACATCAACCAAGTGGAGGACGTGACATGACAACTGAACGCGCAGTATTGGCCGGTGGATGCTTCTGGGGCATGCAGGATCTGATCCGCCGCCGCCCGGGTGTGGTCTCTACCCGCGTGGGATACTCTGGCGGTGACGTACCAAACGCCACCTATCGCAACCACGGCACCCATGCCGAAGCGATCGAGGTGATCTTTGATCCGGCAGTGACATCGTTTCGTGAACAGCTGGAGTTCTTCTTTCAGATTCACGACCCGACGACAGAAAACCGCCAGGGCAACGACCGCGGAATGAGCTATCGCTCCGCAATTTATTACGTGAACGAAGACCAGAAAGCAGTCGCGCTAGACACAATTGCAGACGTTGAAGCCTCGGGGTTATGGCCCGGCAAAGTCGTGACCGAAGTGGAACCCGTCAGCGATTTCTGGGAAGCAGAGCCCGAACATCAGGACTACCTTGAACGTATTCCCAACGGCTATACCTGCCACTTCCCGCGTGCCGATTGGGTGCTGCCCAAACGCGCCGCAGCGGAATAACCTTTAGGGCGGGGTTTCCCCCGCCCTACACCGCCACCCTCGGCCTCCCCGCCGCCTCAACCATGATCGTCGCCTCGATAAAGACCTCGCGGGATTCCACGCCAGCCGTACGAATGTCGCGGTTGACGCTGACCTGAATATCCTCAGCACCGGCGATTCTGGCCTGCGCCACAGCTTCCTTCCTCAAAACAGTCTCTAAAAGCTCCATAGCTTTGTCTTGATCCGCAAAATCCTGTGGCCCCTCCAACAGATGTACCCGGTATTTCCCTTCGCTGGGTGACGTTACTGTGCCGCTTTGGCGCATGGTTACACGACCCACCACCGCGCCAATTGCATTGGCAACACCGGCATATTCCGGCAGGATCATTTCGCATCCCAGCATCTTGCCGACAGCCGGATAATAGCTGGCAGCAGAAGCGCCAAGCCCGACCACTGCCACATTCAAACCAGTCTCTAACTTGATCAATCCGCGATGTCCCGTCATCCCGCGCTGCATCAGCATATGTCTGGCCAAAACCGCCGGATCTGCATCAAACGGCACATCCTCTTCGGAAAAAGCAGTCTCTAACAGGGCTAAAGATGTCTGATAGGTCAGCCTGTCGATTATCATCTGCGCCACAGCGTCTTCGCTGTTGGAAAGCACCGTGCCCGACCCCGTCCGCCGGCGACCGAACAACTGCAACGCCTTTCGCGCAGCCCCCGCATCCCACTCCATCACGCGCCCCAACACATGGCTGGCATCAGATGGGGTTACCCCCGCGACCTGCACCAAACCGCGTTCGACCAGCCGCTTCAACGCACCCTGTTCAACCCTTGCCCGCAATACCTTCTCCATGGGACAAAGCGCTGTGCCAATCCGGTCCAGCAATGCTTCTTCACGTGGTCCGATCCCTTCGCGGCTCACCCCTTGCACGGTCCGCACAAACTGCCCGTCATGCTCCCCCGGTGTCGTCGCACGGATTTGCGCATCCAGCGCATCATGCACCACCTCGGGCGCGTCAACGGCAACCAATGAAACCGGCAGCACGCGTTTCGGCCCCAACGTTACACCGCCCTGCAAACCTTGGGCGATGAAGTGCACCTCACTGTCCCCACCAAGCCCCGTTGTGCGCATCGCCACTGCCTCAACCATGGTGCGATACGGCCCCACCCGTGCGCCCGCAGGATCAATTGTCGGCCGCCCATCCCGCAGCAACGCCACATCTGTCGTCGTTCCACCAATGTCACTGACCAGCGCGTGATCCACCCCCGTCATCCAACGCGCCCCGACAATTGATGCCGCCGGCCCGCTCAAGATCGTCTCGATCGGCCGTTCCCGCGCCTGACCGCTTGAAATCAGCGCCCCGTCACCGCGCACCACCATCAGCGGTGCCTCGATTCCCAGCGCAATCAGCGTCTGTTCCGCACGCCCGATCAACCGGTCGATCATCCCGATCAACCGCGCATTCAATACCGCGGTCAGGGCGCGTTTCGGGCCGTTCAACTTGGCCGACAGCTGATGTGATGCGGATACGGGCCGACCGGTGATCTGCGCCACCAGTTCCGCTGCGCGCAGTTCATGCGCCGGATTGCGCGTGGCAAACTGGCTCGCCACCGCAAAACCGCTGACATCATCCTTATGTGTCTCTAAAAAGGCGATAAGCCCCACTTCATCCAGCGCAGCCACTGCGCCGCCCGCATGGTTATGCCCGCCTTCCAGCACAATAAAGGGGTCACCTTTCAGCGCCTCGGCCAGCCCATGCGCCTCCATATCCTTCTCGCGAAACCCGATATAGATCAGCGCCACACGCCCGCCTTGTCCTTCAACCAACGCGTTGGTTGCAAGCGTTGTCGACAGGGACGCCAATGCGATCTCGGACGGGGCCACACTCGCCTGCGCCAGAACCGCCCGCACGGCCGCCCCCACGCCCAACGCCAGATCGTGCCGCGTCGTCAAAGACTTGGCCGAAGCAATTACCGCCTGTTCATCCCTTATCAGCACGGCATCCGTATAGGTGCCGCCAGTATCAACGCCCAATAGCAACGCCATGGCTCTCCCCTTATCCTGTTTCTATCAGATGTACCGACTGGCGCGGAATGGTCCAGTCCGTTTGCGTCAGTCTGCGCGCAACCGCTCCATCGCCCAGCGCGCCGCATCTGCCACAGCCGGGTCAGAATCGTCGACCAGACCATGTGCCGTATCTGACAACGCCGCCAGACCAGAGTTCCCTATGGCATAAAGCACATTGCGTACAAACCGGTCCCGCCCGATCCGTTTTACCGGTGAACCGGAAAATCGCACCCGGAACGCGGCATCGTCCAGTCCGGCCAGTTCCTCCAGATCAGGCGCTTCCCGCAGAACTCCATGATACCGTATATCGCTGGCTTGAACCGCAAACTTGTTCCAGGGGCATACGGCCAGACAGTCATCACAACCGTAAATCCGGTTGCCCAGTTTCGGGCGCAACCCGGTCTCCACCGGCCCCTTATGCTCAATCGTCAGATAGGAAATGCAACGCCGCGCATCCAACTGGTAAGGCGCAGGAAACGCATCCGTCGGACAGATATCCTGACAGGCAGTACAAGACCCGCAACGATCTACCTCGGCAGCATCCGCTTCCAAATCCAATGTGGTGAAAACAGACCCTAAAAAGGCCCAATTGCCCCACTCACGGCTTACAACATTGGTATGCTTGCCCTGCCAACCCAAACCGCTCGCCTGCGCCAGTGCCTTCTCGGGCACAGGGGCCGTATCGACAAACACCTTAACCTCGCAGGGCTCCTGTGCAATCAGCCAACGCGCCACCCGCTTGAGCCGCTTCTTGACGATGTCATGATAATCGCGCCCCTGCGCATAGACAGACACAGCGGCCTTGTCCGGATGTTCCAGCACCGCCAAAGGATCCTGCTCGGGCGCATAGCTTTCGGCCAGCATGATCACCGATTTCGCTTCCGGCCAAAGCGCTGCCGGATTCCCGCGCCATGCCATCCGGTCTGCCATCCACGTCATCTGCCCGTGAAAACCGGCTTTTACAAAGGCGTCTAACCGTTCGGGCACTTCGGGTACGTCCCACGGGCGGCAAATCCGGCAGGCGACAAACCCCTCGGCCAGCGCCTGTTCAACCAAGCGCGCCTTCAGATCCATACTCTTTTTGGCCTTAAATACTGTCCGCACTCCCGGCGGCCACAAGTTTTTGCGTGGGCCACCGCTTAAAAGTCCAGATCGTTGTAATGCTTCGGTGGCGGAAACCCCGAAACCTGATCAGCCAACAAGGCGCGAAATGCAGGGCGTGACTTGATCTTGGCATACCAGTCCTTCACCACATCAGACCGGTTCCAATCCACATCCGATATATAATCCAGTGACGACAGATGCGCGGCAGCAGCAAAGTCGGCCAATGTCATCTTGTCCCCCGCCAGCCAGCGACGATGATCCAATAGCCACGTCATGTAATCCAGATGATATTTGATCGCCTTGGCACCGGCCTTGACGTTCTTGCTGTCGGGATATCCCTGTTTCATCATCTTCTTGTTCACCCGCTCGTAGAGCAGTTTCGACGTGACCTCGCTGTGAAACTTGTCATCAAACCAGCTGACCAAACGGCGCACTTCCAACCGCTCCACCGGATCAGAGGGCAAAAGGGACGGATCGGGTCGTGTTTCTTCCAGATACTCGCAGATTGCAGCGCTTTCGGACATGATGATCCCGTCAAGCCGCAGCACAGGCACTTTTCCGGCCGGATTGCGGCGCATGAAATCAGGGTCCTGCTCCCAATAGCGTTCTTCAACCAGCTCCACCTCGATCTTCTTTTCAGCAAGACTCAGCCGGACTTTTCGACAGAAGGGGGAAAGGGGAACGTGGAACAGGCGCGCCATTAATACATCTCATGCTGATCTGGTATCATTCCTCAATGCCTGCATACGGGGTGCAATTCAACTCTCGAAACAACCGGCACGGCCGTCCCTGCCAATTGTCGCCGCTCCGTCACGCACCTGACGCGCCCGTTTGCGCACATATCCGCTGGGATCAGAGGCCGACCGGGTCTTGGGTGAGGGCAGGATCGCGGCAAGCCGCGCCGCCTGTGTCGCGCTCAGATCCGCGGCAGCAACACCAAAGTAATGCCGTGCCGCAGCTTCAACCCCGAAAACGCCCTCGTCAAATTCCGCGATATTAAGGTAAACCTCGATGATGCGCCGCTTGGACCAGACCGCCTCGACCAGGGGCGTGATCAGGGCCTCTGCCGCTTTGCGCACCCATAGTCGCCCGTGCCACAGGTAGACATTCTTGACGGTTTGCTGGCTGATCGTCGACGCCCCGCGTGACGACCCCTGTTCAATTGCCAGCTTGATCGCAGCCAGATCAAAACCCCAGTGCTGACAGAAATTCGCATCCTCCGCCGCCACGGCAGAGCGCGCCATCACCGGTGCCACCTGATCAATCGAAACCCAGGTATGTTTGACCCCGCCCAAACGCCGCCCTTCGGAGAACATATAGGCGGTTGTGGGCGGATTAACCAAAGCGCCCAGAACCACCAATGCCACAACCACCAGAAACACGATCGCCACAGCCCGCAACACCCAGCGCCGCAGCCGCTTGCGCCATGGCAATCCATCGGTCTTCTTGACCGGTTTCTTTTTTGATGTCGCTTTGCGGGCCATGACCCAGCTATAGGGCGCAGGCTTGCGTTTGTGAACGCACTTCTCGGGTCACACACCCGATGTCCAAGACGCCAAGCTGTGGGAAACCTGACCCGGAACCGATCCGGATCAGGCCCAGCGCTTATTCGGCCGGAACTGCCGAGATTTCGTGACTCAGCGGTGCAGGCAGATGTGCCAGCATCTCTTTGGGACAGATCTGCAGAAAGTTCTGCTTTTCCATATCCCAATGCTGCAGGATATCAGCGGCCTTGCGGCTGCCGGTCTCTTCCAGATGCCGCTCCAGCAACTCTTCCAGCTGACCCATCCAGTGATCCACCGTCACGGGGCAGGTCACCACCGTTTCATGGTTCATCAGCTTGGTCGCTTCTCCAGCGGGATCATAAAGGTAAGCCATCCCGCCGGTCATACCGGCACCAAAGTTTGCACCGATCGCGCCAAGGATTACCGCAACTCCACCGGTCATATATTCACACCCGTTGCTGCCACAGCCCTCGATCACGACCTTCGCACCAGAATTGCGCACCGCAAACCGCTCGCCGGCACGGCCGGCCGCAAACAGATAGCCTTCGGTTGCACCATATAGAACGGTGTTGCCGATAATGGTGTTTTCGGATGCGGTGATCCGGCTCGACATGGGCGGACGCACAACAATCGTCCCCCCCGACAGGCCCTTGCCAACATAGTCATTGGCATCCCCCGACACCTCAAGCTTTAACCCCGGAGCGAGGAAGGCGCCCAAGGATTGTCCGGCCGATCCCGTCAGCTTCACCGTCAGGTGGTCCGGTTGCAAGGTGTTACGCATCCCGAACTTCTTGACGATATGGCTCGATGTCCGCGTGCCCACCGTCCGGTGCGTGTTCTGCACCGCATAGGAAAGCTGCATCTTTTCGCCATCCTCAAGGAACCGCGCCGCATCGCGCACAATCTGTGCATCCAGCGTATCGGGAACCACATTGCGTGGCTTGTCGCGGTCATAAACGTTGTCATGCGCCCCATCGACCGTGATCAACAGCGGGTTCAGATCCAGATCATCCAGATGCGCCGAACCGCGTGAAACCTGCGTCAGCAAATCAGCACGCCCGATCACCTCATCCAGCGATTTTGCCCCGATGCTTGCCAGAATTTCACGCACTTCGGTGGCGTAGAACGTGATCAGGTTCACCACCTTGTCGGCATTGCCGGTGAACTTGTCGCGCAGGGCTTGGTCCTGCGTACAGACACCAACAGGGCAGGTGTTGCTCTGGCACTGGCGCACCATGATACAGCCCATCGCGATCAAAGCCGCCGTGCCGATACCGTATTCCTCGGCCCCCAACATTGCCGCCATGACAATGTCACGACCGGTGCGCAAACCACCGTCGGTGCGCAATGTTACACGATCCCGCAGGTTGTTCATCGACAGAACCTGATGCGCCTCGGTCAGACCCATTTCCCATGGCAGACCCGCATATTTGATGCTGGTCGCAGGGCTTGCACCCGTCCCACCGTTGTGCCCCGAGATCAGGATAATATCCGCCTTGGCCTTGGCCACACCGGCCGCAATCGTGCCAACGCCGGAACTCGCCACCAGCTTGACCGTCACCTTGCAGCGCGGGTTGATCTGCTTGAGGTCATAGATCAGCTGCGCCAGATCCTCGATGGAATAGATGTCGTGATGCGGCGGCGGCGAAATCAGCGTCACGCCCTTGGTCGAATGCCGCAGACGCGCAATCAGGTCAGTCACCTTCATCCCCGGCAATTGGCCACCCTCACCGGGCTTGGCACCCTGAGCGACCTTGATCTCCAGCTCTTCGCACTGGTTCAGGTATTCCGCTGTCACGCCAAAGCGCCCCGACGCCACCTGTTTGATCTTGGCGCTCGGGTTATCACCGTTCGCCTCTGGCACAAAATGCGCCGGGTCTTCGCCGCCCTCTCCGGAATCAGACTTCGCCCCGATCCGGTTCATCGCCACGTTCAGCGTCTTATGCGCTTCAGGGCTCAGCGCACCCAAGGACATGCCCGGTGTCACAAACCGCTTGCGGATCGAAGTGATGCTTTCCACTTCTTCCAGCCCAACCGGTTCACCCAGTGGTTTGATGTCCAACAGGTCGCGCAGATGGATCGGCGGATTGCTTTGCATCTTCTTCGAATACTGCTGCCACATCTGATATGAGGCTCTGTTACAGGCCATTTGAAGCAAATGCATGCTGGACGCTTCCCACGCATGAGTCTCGCCTGACTGGCGCGCCTTGTAGAAACCGCCAATCGGCAGAACAACGCCGTCACCCTGCCAGCCCTTTGCATGGACCTCTTCCGCCTTGCGCTGGATGCCCGTTACACCGATGCCGGAAATCCGGCTGGTCATACCGGGGAAGAACTCCGCGCACATGGCGCGGCTCAGGCCCACGGCCTCAAAGTTCAGACCGCCACGATAGGATGACACGACACTGATGCCCATCTTCGCCATGATCTTGAGCAGACCCTGGTCAATCGCTTCACGATAACGCTGGACCGCCTGCGTCAGGGTCTGATCCAGTAATCCGCGTTCGATCCGGTCGGCCAGTGAATCTTCTGCAAGGTAGGCATTGACCACCGTTGCACCACAACCAATCAGGACCGCAAAGTAATGCGGATCAACACATTCCGCAGAGCGCACATTCAGAGAGGTAAAGGTGCGTAACCCTTTGCGCGTCAGATGGCTGTGCACGGCACTGGTTGCAAGGATCATCGGCATCGCCACCCTGTCCGCGCCGCTCAGGTGGTCGGTCAACACCAGATGACCGGCGCCGGAACGCACGGCGTCTTCGGCTTCGGCGCGCACACGGGCCAGACCGGCGTTCAGATTGGTGCCCCCCGCCTCAAAAGTACAATCGATCGTCACCACATCAGCGTTAAAATGGCTGAACAGCGCGTCAAACTGCGCATTGCCCACAAAGGGCGAATCCAGCACCAAAATCTCGGTCTGGCTGCTGTCCTCGTCCAGCACGTTCTTAAGGTTCCCGAACCGGGTCTTCAGGCTCATAACTCGGAATTCGCGCAAGCTGTCGATCGGCGGGTTCGTCACCTGCGAAAAGTTCTGACGGAAGAAATGGCTCAACGGGCGGTATTGCTTGGACAATACAGCCGATGGGGTATCATCGCCCATCGACGCCAGCGTCTCCTTGCCGTCTTCGGCCATCGGGGCCAGAATCTGCTCCAGATCCTCGATCGAATACCCCGCAGCGACCTGACGGCGGCGCAGATCATTGCCGGTAAAGACAGGTTGCTCTGTCACCTTCGCCATCGGCGCATCCAGCTCGACAATCTTGCCAACCCATTCGCCAAACGGCAGGGCCTGCGACAGCTTGTCCTTGATCTTGGCGTCGTGAAACAACTCGCCTTTCTTCATATCGACCGAAATCAACTGCCCGGGGCCAAGCGCGCCCTTTTCGATGACATCCGCCTCGTCCATCGGCACCATGCCGGTTTCGGAACCTGCAATCAGCATCCCGTCCGCTGTCACCACATACCGCATCGGCCGCAAACCGTTGCGGTCCAGTCCGGCACACACCCACCGGCCATCGGTCATCGCCAATGCGGCGGGACCGTCCCAAGGCTCCATCACAGAGTTGCAATAGGAATACATGTCGCGCCACGCCTGCGGCAGCTCGACCGCCTGCTTGGACCAGCTTTCGGGCACCAACATGGTTTTTGCCATCGGCGCCGAGCGTCCGGCACGGACCAGAATCTCGAACACGGCGTCCAATGCGGCAGAATCCGAAGACCCCGACGCAACGATCGGTTTGATGTCCTCTGCCATATCGCCGAACGCGCCCGACGCCATGCGGATTTCATGCGACTTCATCCAGTTGAGGTTGCCCTTCAACGTATTGATCTCGCCGTTATGCGCCAACATGCGGAACGGCTGCGCCAACCACCACTGCGGGAAGGTATTTGTCGAATAGCGTTGGTGATAAATCGCAAAGGCACTTTCAAAGCGCGGGTCCATCAGGTCGGGATAAAACTCGGCCACCTGTTCGGCCAGCATCATCCCCTTATAGATGATCGACCGGCACGACATCGACGCAATATAAAGCGATGCAATGCCCGCGGCGATCGCCGCTTTTTCGATCCGGCGACGGATCACGTAAAGTTCGCGCTCGAAAACTTCCTCATCCACACCTTTGGAGTTCGAGATCAGAATCTGTTCAATCTCGGGCCGTGTGGCATTGGCCTTTTCGCCCAGACAGGAAACCTGCACCGGCACATGTCGCCAGCCATAAATATAATAGCCCATCCGCAGAACTTCGGTTTCCACAATGGTCCGGCAGGTCTCTTGCGCAGCAAAATTCGTGCGTGGCAGAAACACCTGACCTACCGCAATCAGCTCGTTTTCACGCGGCTTGTGGCCGGTGCGACGCACCTGATCATAAAAGAAAGGCACCGGAATTTGCAGATGGATACCGGCACCATCACCGGTCTTGCCATCCGCGTCCACGGCGCCGCGATGCCAGATCGCCTTCAACGCCTTGATGCCGTTTTCAACAACCGTACGGCTGCGCGATCCGTCGATATTCACGACCAGACCGACACCACAGGAAGAATGCTCTTCTTCGGGGGCATAAAGACCCTTTTCAGCCATCATCGCACGCTTGGCTTCTTCACGTGCGACCCACTCTGCATCATATTTGGTCATGGGTTATCTCCTTCGACAAATAATTCCTGGCTCTCGTATTCGGCCCGCGTCTTGCGTTGGTGATCCCCGGCAAGAGGGGTGTAATGCGGCGCGCGATCTGTATAGATTTCTGACACCAGCGGAAATTCCCGCGCTTGGTCAAATAGCCCCGGAAACAGCTCGATTTCCGCTTCGTCCGGGCCGGTATTGCGCAGGAAGATATGACTGCCGCATTTGACGCAAAACCCCCGCTCAGAGAACGTGGACGAGGTATAGCATGTCACCTCGCCGGCCATCGTTACCGCATCGGCGCTGGCGACAAAGCAACCAAACATCGTACCGTTCCAGCGCTGGCACATCTTGCAATGGCAAACGCCCACCGCCGCGACATAATCACCGTCTATCTCAATCGTGACTGCACCGCACAGGCAGCGGCCGGACAGATGTCCGTTTCGGCGGTGCGGCGCGATAAGATCTTCACCACTTACTTCGTTGCTCATGGCGCTTGCTCTTCTGACGGCGCAAACAGCGCGATTGTTTCTTCGGTCGTCATCCGTCTGTGATCCCCGGCAAGCGCATAGCCTTGCGGGCATTTATCAGAGAAAAACTCAACCTTCAGCCTGCCGCCCCCGGCATTGGGGAACAGGCCCGCCGAAAGATTGGGCGATTCAACCTCATTCAGCTTGTACCAAAGCGTCGATCCGCAGGTCGTACAAAAGCCGCGCCCGCCCCACTCGGAAGATTTGAATGTCTTGGCCGGACCTGTCACGACGATGCTGCCGGGCACAGTCTCAAGCGAGAAAAACGGCCCCGACGTGTGTTGCCGGCACATGTCACAATGACAGGCCCGCAGGCGCGGGTTATCTACCTTCGCAGTAATCTGAACTGCACCACACAAACACTGACCGCTTATTTCTTCAGACATTGTTCATTCTTTCGCTTCTGCACGCCAGCAAGGCTGACCTATTCATCTTTTGGTAACCGTATTGCTGCGCTGCGGCGGTGCACAGGAGGTGTACGCCCGGTGCACGGGGGGTGACCCCCTATTCTGCCGCCAAAACCGCTGTGCTGTTCAGCCGGCCCAGGATCGCTTCGGCACAGTCACGCCCGTCCTTGATCGCCCAAACCACCAACGACGCACCGCGCACAATGTCCCCCGCCGCGTAAACGCCATCCATCTCGGTGGCACCACTGACATACTCGGTTTTGATCGTACCCCAACGCGTGACCGGCAGGTCCGGTTCATTCCAAAGCGTCGGCAAGTCCTCGGGCTCGAACCCCAGCGCCATGATCACCAGATCCGCATCCTCGACATAGTCCGCGCCCTCGATCACCTCTGGCGCCTGACGGCCCGTGGCATCGGGTGCGCCTAGACGCATCTTTTGCACCATCACACCTGTGACCGGATCACCGACAAACCCCTTGGGCGCGGTCAGCCATTTGAACTGCACGCCCTCTTCTTCGGCGTTGGCCACTTCACGCTGGCTGCCCGGCATATTGGCGCGGTCGCGTCGGTACAAACACTTGACGCTCTCCGCACCCTGTCGGATTGACGTCCGAACACAGTCCATAGCGGTATCGCCACCGCCAATAACAACAACACGTTTCCCTTTCGCATCAAGCCGACCGGAATCAAATTCCTCAACCGCATCACCAAAGCTTTTCCGGTTGCTGGCTGTCAGAAAATCGATCGCCCTCTCTAGGCCGGGAACGCCAACACCGGGGGCCTGAATTTCCCTTGTTTTATAAACGCCTGTGGCAATGATCACCGCATCATGCGCGGCGCGAATTTCGGCAAAACTGATGTCTTTTCCCACGGTGCAATTCAACTTGAACGTCACACCGCCAGCCTCAAGCTGCGCATTGCGGCGCATGACAATATCCTTCTCCAGCTTGAAGCCGGGGATACCATAGGTCAGCAAGCCGCCAGCACGGTCATAGCTGTCATAAACCGTGACCTGCACGCCCTGCCGACGCAGCACATCCGCCGCGGCCAGGCCGCCGGGGCCAGCGCCGATAATGCCAACAGATTCTTTCCGCTCAACCTGCGGCTTGATCGGCTGAACCCAGCCCTTTTCCCATGCGGTGTCGGTGATGTATTTCTCAACCGCCCCGATGGTCACGGTGCCATGACCCGAGGATTCGATCACGCAATTGCCTTCACACAGGCGGTCCTGCGGGCAGATACGGCCACAAATTTCAGGAAAGGTGTTCGTCGCTTGCGACAGCTCATAGGCTTCCTCCAAGCGCCCCTCGGCCGTCATGCGCAGCCAGTCAGGGATGTTATTGTGCAAGGGACAATGACTTTGGCAGTAGGGCACGCCGCATTGGCTGCACCGGCTGGATTGCTCCTTTGCCTTGGCATCCGCGTACTCGGCGTAAATCTCGTTGAAATCCGTCCGGCGTAGATCAGGAGGACGCTTTTCCGGCATATCCCGCTCTAGGCTTACAAACTTCAGCATCGGCTGCTTTGCCATGGTCTATTCCTTACGTAACACCTGCCAGACACACCGACTACAACAGCTCGAAAAGGAATAAAAGTCAGCAATGCTGACCTATATGTCAAATTTACCGCTCAGAGAGATATTTTCTGATGCCGCTTCTTAAATTTTAGGTCCGAACCGGAATTAAATCAAAGGCCGCCCATCAAAGCAACCAAAGAAACACCACCCACGATAATCCGCCACCACCCGAAAAGCGCATACCCATGTTTGCTGACATAGCCCAAGAGCCACTTTACAACCAACACGGCGGCAATGAAGGCAAAGACAAAACCAACGGCTATTTCACCCATTGCATTCGCATCAAGCACATCGCGGTTCTTGTATAAATCATAGGCAAATGCTCCGGCCATGGTCGGCATCGACAGGAAAAACGAAAACTCCGCCGCCGCCCGCTTGCTCGCCCCCAGCATCAGCGCCCCGACGATCGTCGACCCCGATCGAGACGTGCCGGGAATCATTGCAAGGCATTGAATAAATCCGATTTTCAACGCCATCGACAGGGGGAAATCCATCGCATCGTCATGCTTGGTCTCTGGCGCGACCCGCTCGACCAACAGCAAAATAACGCCGCCAATGATCAACATCACCGCTATCAATACAGGTGTTTCAAACAGGACCGTCTTGATAAAGTCATGGGCCAAAACGCCAATCACCACCGCCGGCATAAATGCCACCAGTATCGACAGGATAAACCGCCGCGACGCAGGATCATGCGGAGCAGTAGAAAAAACAGCCCAGAGCCGCGTCGCATAAATGGTCAGAATCGCCAACACGGCGCCAAGCTGGATCACCACCTCAAAGGTACGACCGGCGCTTTCGAAACCCAGAAAATGACTGGCAAGTAGCAGATGACCCGTCGAGGACACCGGAATGAACTCGGTCAGCCCCTCGAGCAACCCCAGAAAAGCGGCAACCAGCGTGGTAGATTCGCCCATCAGCCGTTGCGCAGGTTTTGAGCCGAATCCTTGATTGCATCGTACTGACCGGACGGACGGAAACGCCAGAGATAATCAGGCAATACAGCCTCCATCGCCACCGGCGTGATGCCAAGCTCTGCAAAGCCCTGGGCATCGTCTGCCACGACATTATCTTTGGACAGATTCTTGAGCTGGTCCCGGGTCAACACCCCGTTGGACACCAACCCGCCCGTCACGGCCTGCACCATATCAAAGCCCCACGCCATAATGCGCGCAATCCACGTCGGCAGATTAAGAATCAGACGGCGGCGATGAATCACATCCAGCATCCGCTGCATCAGCCCGCGCAGGCTATCCTTTTGCGGGCCACCCAGCTCGTAAATCCCGCCAGCGGCCTTACCTGTCACGCCCATCTCTGCCGCCTTGGCGACATCACCGACATAAACCGGCTGCATCTGAACATCCCCGCCCGCAATGGGCAAGACGGGGCTGAAACGGGTCATGCCCGCAAACCGATTGAAAAAGCCATCCTCCGGACCAAACACAACGGATGGACGCAGGATAACTGCCTGCGGCATGTGCTCCAGCACGCCCGCCTCGCCGACACCTTTGCTGGCGGAATAGTCGCTCTCAGAATCCGCATCCGCGCCGATGGCAGAGATCTGAACCATGCGGCCGACGCCTTGCTCGGCCGCCAGACGTGCAACCCGCGCAGCCCCTTCGGACTGAACCGCGTCGAATTTATTCTTGCCGCTTTCGACCAGAATACCCACGCAATTCACGACGGCATCGGCACCCTTCAGCGCTGCCCGTACAGAGGCATCATCGCGAATATTGCACAAGATCGGCTCGACTTGCCCGACCACACCATAGGGTTTGACAAAAAGGGCTTCGTTGGGATTGCGCACAGCCACACGCACGCGCCATCCCGCCCGTGCCATACGCTGTGCGATATAACGCCCGACGAAACCGGACCCGCCGTAAATTGTAACCAGCTTGGACATGGTAATGCTCCTGTCTGCGCAATGCTATGGGTGATGTACCGCCCCGCTCCGCTTGCGACAAGCAACAATTGGATCGGCAAGCGGCGATGACGCCGGAAGAACCAAGTTTTTTGAATAAATTACGATTGACACCTGTCAAAGCTGGCCTTAGTCAGCCCTCACGTGACCTGCCCAGGTGGCGGAATGGTAGACGCGCTAGCTTCAGGTGCTAGTACTGGCAACGGTGTGGAGGTTCGAGTCCTCTCCTGGGCACCACTTTTCCGGAACAATACACTGATTTGTAGCGGCTTTTTATAAAGCAAACCGTGGTGCAATACATGTCGGAGTTTAAATCAGCACCCTGCACCTTCCGCACGGACGGCATCTTTTAAGGAGCAGGTCAGTTGCCGGAAGCCTACGACAAGATCGTCTTGATTACGCTGCCAAAGTTTGGTGTTCGGCATCGTCTTGCCATGTGTCATCCGCGTCATCGTCTGATTTCGGTGCTGCCAGCCGGGGGAGTGTCATGGTAAAAGTACTACCCTTTCCGATCACGCTTTGCGCCGTCAGTTCGCCTTTGTGCGCAATCGCAATATCGCGTGAAATTGCGAGCCCCAGTCCAGTGCCGTTGTGTTTTCGAGTTGAGGTCGAATCAACTTGGTGGAAGGCTTCAAAGACATTCTCGATCTCATCTTCGGGAATACCGATACCGGTGTCCTTCACCTGAAACGAAACTGCACCATTTGAAGCGGTAGTGGTGACCGTGATGGTCCCTTGTTCGGTAAATTTCGAGGCATTACCGATCAGATTAATCAACACCTGCTGTATCCGTTTTGCATCCACGTTGATATCGCAATTCACTGTGCTGACCTCAAGAGACAGACCTTTATTCTCGACCATCGGGCGCATCTGTTCGACCACGGATTCGACAATCTTGGGCACTGTCGTCTGGTTGAAATCCATAGCCAATGTTCCGGATTCGATCTTTGCAAAGTCCAGGATTTCAGAAATCAGCGTATAGAGTTGGTTGCCGGAGTTCTCGATGGATTGCGTCATTGTTGAAAATTTCTTCACGACATCGTCCAGCATCGGCATAAGTTCGGCGCTTATCTCGGGATGTTTCTCAATCTCGGCGACAAGCTTGGCATAAACCGGCATCTTGACGATGTTTTGGGCAAGACGTGCATGCCCCAGAATGATCGTAAGTGGGGTGCGTAATTCATGGCTCAGCACCCCCATAAATTCGGTCTTGGCACGGTTTGCCGCTTCTGCTTCGCGTTGAGCGATTTTCAGGTCCGACACGTCGATGCGCAGACCCACCACAGCGCCACAGTCCATTGATCGGTCATAAGCGCGGATAAATGTCCCGTCTGCCAGAATTTGTTCGTTGTCAGTAACTTCGATATCCAACCTTTGAGACCATTGTTCATACCATTCATCCTCGTTGCCAATGGCATCAGGAATAAGTCCCAGGCGCAGGTTGGCTTTGACGATATCTTCGTATCGCGCACCGATACGCACCATGCCTGATCCGCCTGCAATTTCTTTGTATCGTTTGTTGAATGCGACAAGCCGTCTGTCCGCGTCAAACATGACAAACCCGTGCTCAAGCGCCTCGATACCGACAGATAACATGCGGTCGGCCTCACGGCGTTTGGTATACAGCCGCAGAACAAGGCCAAAAGCAATGACACTCGCCAGAATGACCAGACTATAGCTGATGATGCGCGTGATATGATTTGGCAGGTGGGGCGGCCAACCGCCATCTGTTATGGCGGCAAGCTCCCATGTTCCGAAAGGCAGATTTAGGTTCAAGAACACCGGATCTTTCGCCAGAACTGACCCATCACCAAGCAGGACCTCACCGTTTTGGTTAAATTCCACGCTCTTGTTATGGATCAGGATATCATAGTTTTCCTCATATTCGGAAATGCCCATGTTATTGAAAAACATGTCGTAATCCAGAACAGCCGACAAAATACCCCAAGGGTCACGCTGTCCCGAAGCGTTAAGTGTTAAAACAGGCGTTCTAAGGATAAGCCCACGCCCACCTGCAAGAAGCTCAATCGGGCCGTTCATCACGCTATCACCGGAACGCAGCGCTGCTTCAATCATCGGCAGATATTCCGGTCTATCGTTATAGTCCAATCCCAAGGTCTTTTCATTTCCAGTCTTGGGAAATACCATCGAGACCACCAAATCCGGCGCCGCTGCTACAAATTTGACGTCCGGATTGTCGAGTATGAAATCAACGGCTTTGATATTGAACTGGGCCGCATTCATATCGGGGTTCTGGCTAACGATTGTTGCCAGCTCATTCAGCGCGAAAACCCGCGAAATCAAACTGTTCTTAATCCGTTCACGGACCTCAACCATTTCAATTGTTGTTTTGAGTTTGATATCCTGAATATGGCTCTCATAGGTCAGTGTTTCAATTTTATATGACAGGGCCGAAAGAAAGACCGTCATCGCCACGAGCGCGAGGGCGCAAAAAACTGCGGTCTGTTTGCGTTTCAGATACCGTGCAAAATGCGTCAATCGCTTTGCGGTGTTGATTTTTGTCTTACCCATAACGAACATCTCGCAACTGCCCCTGCTGAACAGTCTTAGATATGGACGGTCATTGTGGACATATTGCGGCAAAAAATGGAAAATTCTATTATAGAGTGTATGTATTCGTAACGTCTTCTTTCTGGCGGTTAAAATTCCACGATTGTAGTCATAGACCCACAAAACAAGGCGATGTGCGTAATACTGAGACCGCAACCAGGTCTTTCATCACAGAGAACGAGCGTATGACACCAAAGCGCCCTGCACCCCAATATGGCGCGAACAGACACCACATTGGGATTTTCCGATCCTGCTTGAAACACCCATCGCAACATTGTTGGAAAGGCTGATCGACCGCTGATTGGCGCAGGGGTTGACCCATGATCAAGCGATATACCGCCCCGAGAGCAGCGACCTGCCAAGAGCAAGGCCTGCTATCGAAGCCGCTCTTCCCGCGGACATCATTACCTAGAATGTGCAGGCCAGGCATTTTCCCGCCTTAAGGCTTTCGTGACGCGCTTTGCCAGCCGTCGCATCGCAGTAGGGCCTCGAAAGCCTTACGATTCCTAAAGAGCGAAAAACAGGGCCAAGGCGGTAGATCAAGCGACTCGTCACATTAGGCAACAGCCTCGACCTCTTAACCGTTCAGTCGGCGAAAAGGGGAGGTTGAAGTCGCAAACATCTCAACAATTGCCAATATTTTTTTATTCAGCGGTTTACAAGAAACCCTCAAGTCGCGCCAAAATTTATCAAACTCGGCAAACCTTTGTTTACTTTTCATTCCTAAGCTTTTCCAACTAGCGAGGGATACCCAATGTTTAACACTTTATCTTTTTCACAAATCGAGCATGTGCTGGATCTGTTTAGTGTTCCCATGTTTGTGATCGAGCGACAGGAACCGGCAAATGATTTTCGGTTGGTTGGGATGAATGCCGCGCTCGAACAACTTGTGGGGCAGCCTCGATCCAGAATTCACGGCAGATTTATTTCGGAAATTTGCCTAATCGGATTGCCGGACAATGTCCAAGAGAGCTTTCAGCGATGTATCGCAGAGAAAGAGGTCGTTCATTTTACCTATTTATTCCTCCGAGAAGGATGTGAGGTCCGCTGGGACACGACACTTCAGTATGCGTGCGGTCTAGACGAACTTGACAGGGTCATCGTGACCACACTCGAAATCCCGCAAGAACACCCGCTTATGCTAGACAGACTTGCCTTTGAAGACGTTCGATATTTCTCCTCAATCGCCGACCTGCAGCTTCAAAACCTGAACAGTGCGTTCAGCTCTGCAACCACCGAAGCACGGGTAACCCCCATTGACGAAGAACGCATCATGCAACTGCATACTGTTTGCCGGACAGTACATCGGAGCGTCGCCGATATACAGGACATCGTTAGACGCGCCCAAGCGAGACATGCTGCACTTCGGCTTCAACCAACACAGAAACCTTTGTACCACCTCGAACCCTTACAAAGCTTGGACAATTTGGATACCGTTCGCGCCTTCGCCGAAGCTTGGGAAACAAAGCAAGACGAAGTAAATCCATAAAGCGTTACCGAATTTCTAAAAATTAATATTTTTCGTAACATTTTTCTTGCCCGCTACCGGATGATCCCCTAGGTTCAACCCCAATAACGGGGAGAGAACTATGTCAGCATTTATCTGCGATGCGCAGCGAACACCGATTGGTAGGTTTGGCGGGGCGCTTGCGTCCGTGCGCGCGGATGATCTTGCAGCGATTCCGATAGCGGCCCTGATGGCACGCAACCCGGACGTCGACTGGTCCCGAGTCGATGATGTGATCTTTGGCTGCGCAAATCAAGCTGGTGAAGACAACCGCAATGTTGCGCGTATGGCCTCGCTCCTGGCAGGGCTCCCTGTTGACGTCCCGGGCGCTACAATTAACCGGCTCTGCGCCTCTGGCATGGACGCCGTAGGGGCCGCCGCACGTGCAATCCGCGCTGGGGACATGGACCTTGCAATTGCCGGTGGTGTGGAAAGCATGACCCGTGCGCCGTTTGTGATGCCAAAAGCCGAAACAGCATTTTCGCGCGGCAATGCAGTGTATGACACTACAATAGGCTGGCGTTTCGTTAATCCAAAGATGAAAGCGCAGTATGGCGTCGAGTCGATGCCAGAGACGGCAGACAATGTTGCAGCCGACTATGACGTGAGCCGCGCTGACCAGGATGCCTTTGCCCACCGCAGCCAGCAACGCTGGGCCGCCGCCGACAAGGCAGGCATCTTTGCCGATGAAATCACGCCTGTGACGATCCCGCAGCGCAAGGGCGATCCCATTATTGTCGACCGCGATGAACATCCTCGTCCCGACACCGCGCTGGAAAAGCTGGGCATGCTGCGTGGTATCAATGGGCCCGACCTGACCGTGACTGCCGGTAATGCTTCTGGCGTTAACGATGGCGCAGCTGCAATGCTGATCGCCTCGCAGCAGGGCATGTCGGATCATGGTCTAACCCCCATTGCCCGCGTTGTCGCGATGTCTGCGGCGGGTGTCGAACCCCGTGTGATGGGCATTGGTCCGATCCCCGCCTGTCAAAAGGTTCTAGCCCGCGCGGGTCTGAACATTGAACAGATGGACGTGATCGAATTGAACGAGGCATTCGCCTCTCAGGGCATTGCAACCCTGCGGGCGCTGGGCGTGCCGGATGACGCCCCGCATGTAAACGCCAACGGCGGTGCCATCGCCATAGGGCATCCACTGGGAATGTCCGGTGCACGGCTGGTGATGACCGCAGCATTACAACTGAAACGTACCGGCGGTCGCTATGCGCTTTGCACCATGTGTGTGGGCGTCGGCCAGGGTGTCGCGCTTATTCTGGAGCGCACGTAATACAACTACTTTTTCTTGAGAGGACCTGAACGATGTATGCACAGATGATCAAGTCTACCGGCGAGGGCGTCAAATCCCTTGATGAAATGGAACCAGACGAGCGGGCCTTTCAGGAGCGGATCAACGCGGGCGGCAAGATTGAGCCAAAAGACTGGATGCCGGAAGGTTACCGTAAAAACCTGATTCGCCAGATTGGCCAGCATGCCCATTCCGAGATTGTCGGCCAGCTGCCCGAGGGCAACTGGATCACCCGTGCGCCAACGCTCGAGCGCAAGGCGATCCTGCTGGCCAAGGTTCAAGACGAAGCAGGGCACGGTCTCTATCTTTATTGCGCTGCTGAAACGCTTGGTGTTACCCGCGATGACCTGACCCGCGACTTGTTGTCAGGCAAGATGAAATATTCGTCGATCTTCAACTATCCAACCCTGAGTTGGGCCGACATGGGCGCAGTGGGCTGGCTGGTCGATGGTGCCGCCATCATGAACCAGGTACCGCTGCAACGGACCTCTTATGGCCCTTACGCCCGCGCGATGGTGCGTATCTGCAAAGAGGAATCCTTTCACCAGCGCCAAGGCTTTGACATCATGATGAAGATGGCCAACGGCACCGAAGCACAGCGCAAGATGGCGCAGGATTCGCTTAACCGGTTCTGGGGCCCAGCATTGATGATGTTCGGACCATCTGACGCTGATTCCGTCCATTCCGCGCAAAGCATGGCTTGGAAGATCAAGATGAACTCGAACGACGAGTTGCGTCAGAAGTTTGTCGATCAGACCGCACCGCAGGCCGAATACCTTGGTCTGACCATCCCCGACGAGACCTGTAAAATGAACCCAGAAACGGGTCACTATGATTTTGCCCAACCCGATTGGGACGAATTTTTCGATGTGCTGCGCGGAAACGGCCCCTGCAACACGGAACGCCTTGAGGCGCGCAACAAAGCTTGGGACGACGGGCGTTGGGTGCGCGAAGGTCTTTTGGCCCATGCTGCGAAAAAGCGCAGCGCAAAACTGGCAGCGGAGTAAGTATCATGAGCAGCCCTGAAACCAGCCCCTATCAAGACAGCGAAGCCAGCCCGCATGGCGAGACCCGCAAGACAGAATGGCCTCTGTGGGAGATTTTTATCCGCGGGCAACACGGGTTAAGCCACCGGCACGTTGGCAGCCTGCACGCACCAGATGCCGAGATGGCGATCAAGAACGCCCGCGATGTCTACACGCGACGCAATGAGGGTGTCAGCATCTGGGCCGTCGAAGCCTCTGATATTGCCGCCTCTTCCCCCGAAGAAAAAGGGTCGCTTTACGAACCGGCCAACGACAAGGTGTACCGGCACCCGACGTTTTTTGACATTCCTGACGAAGTGGGGGCGATGTGAATACTACAGATACCGCCCCTCTTTTCGAGTTTCTCTGCCGCATGGGTGACAACACGCTGGTGCTGGGCCACCGCGTATCCGAATGGTGCGGCGTGGCCCCCGTGCTGGAAGAAGACATTGCGCTGGCTAATACCGCGCTTGATCTGATCGGCCAGACACAGTTGTGGCTGGGCATGGCGGGTGAGGTCGAAGGCAAAGGCCGCGACGCCGACAAGCTGGCGTTTCACCGCGACGTATGGGATTTTCGCAATGCGTTGCTCTGCGAGCAGCCAAATGGTGATTTCGGCCAAACCATGATGCGCCAGTGCCTGTTTGACACGTGGCATCTGATTACGCTGAAGGCGCTTGCCGGTTCTACAAACGCAGATATCGCCGCCATCGCTGAAAAGTCGGTGAAAGAAGTCACGTACCATCTTGAACGCTCTGCCGATACCGTAATCGGGCTGGGCGATGGCACCGACGAAAGCCATGCGCGGATGCAAAAAGCGCTTGATAAGCTTTGGCCTTTCGTCGGCGAGCTTTTCCTTGCAGACGAGGTGGATGCCGCAATGGTGGCACAGGGCATTGCACCTGATCCAGCCTCTTTGCGTGAAGCGTTCGATGCGCAAGTCGCTGATATTTTGGCACAGGCAACGCTGACCAAACCCGCTGATGATTTCACTCACAAGGGTGGAAAGTCGGGCGTGCGCCATACGGAAAACCTGGGTCATATTCTGACGCAGATGCAATGGTTGCAGCGCGCATACCCGGACGCATCATGGTGATCGAAAAGCCCTCGTTAGAAACGGTTTGGCAGTGGCTGTCTGCCGTGCCCGACCCGGAGATTCCGGTGATATCCCTGACCGATCTGGGGATCATCAGGGATGTCCAATGGCAAGGTGACACGCTTGAAGTAACCGTGACGCCGACCTATTCCGGCTGCCCTGCGACCAGTATCATCAATCTTGATATTGAAACCGCGCTGCGCGGGCATGGCATCGAAAACCTGTCTCTAAAAAGACAGTTATCGCCCGCATGGACCACGGATTGGTTAACCGAAGCCGGAAAGGCCAAGCTGGAAGACTACGGCATCGCGCCACCACAGCCCGCAGGCGGGCCGCAGCATTGTCCGCGCTGTAAATCCGCGGCTGTGGAAAAGATAAGCCAGTTCGGATCAACCCCTTGCAAGGCACAATGGCGCTGCACCGATTGCCTTGAACCCTTCGACTATTTCAAATGTATTTGAGGCCCTGACATGAGCCAGTTTCACCCAGTAAAAGTGACTGATATCCATCACACCATCCGCGATGCTGTTGTCCTGACACTCAAGCCCGAGACCCCCGAAGTGTTTGAGTTCACGCAAGGTCAATACCTGACCTTCAAGCAGGATTTCAAAGGCACTGAATTGCGGCGCAACTATTCAATCTGTGCAGGTCTCGACGACGGCAAACTGCAGGTCGGCATCAAACGCGTCGACGGCGGCGCGTTCTCGACCTTTGCCAACACGGAATTAAAGGTTGGTGATACTCTGCATGTCATGCCGCCACAGGGCAAGTTTTTCACTGCATTAGAGCCTGATAAAGCCAAGAACTACCTTGGTTTCGCAGGCGGTTCCGGCGTAACACCGGTGCTGTCCATCCTCAAGACGGTTCTACAACGCGAACCGCTCAGCACATTCACCCTCGTCTATGCCAACCGCGCCGTAAACACGATCATGTTCCGCGAGGAACTGGAGGATCTGAAGAACCGCTATATGGGGCGGCTGACGATCATCCACATGCTGGAGTCGGGACAGGATATTGATCTGTTTACAGGCCGCGTTGATCAGGACAAATGCGAAGCGCTGTTCAAGCAGTGGATTGACGTAAAAAGCATCGACACCGCCTTTATTTGCGGCCCGGAGCCGATGATGCTGGCGATTGCCGAAAGCTTGAAATCCCACAGGTTAGAGCCTGACCAGATTAAATTCGAATTGTTTAGCGAAAGCCAGCAGGGCCAACTTGCCAAACAGGAAATGGCCAAGCGCAGCGAAGGCCAAAAGGGTACGGAGCTGACAGTTATCATCGACGGGGCCCAACGGACGTTCGAGATGCCGAAAGGGCAATCCGTTCTCGAAGCTGCGCTTGCCAACGGACAGGATGCGCCTTTTGCCTGCAAGGCCGGTGTGTGTTCGACCTGCATGTGCAAGGTGATCGAGGGCGAGGTAGAGATGATCAGCAACCACGCGCTTGAAGATTACGAGGTCGAGCAGGGCTATGTCCTGTCCTGCCAGTCCTATCCGGTAACGGATAAATTGATCATCGATTACGACACACATTAAGGAGCTACCATGCTGGACGTTCAAAGCTTTGCCGCCGGTCAATGGCTTCCTACTGGTGCCGGTAACCGCGCCATCGCCAGCGCAATTACAGGCGATGTTATTGCGCAGGCAGGCAATGATGCTTTGGATGTGCAGGCCATGTTGGGTTACGCCCGCGATATTGGCGGCCCTGCCTTGCGCAAACTGACATTTCACGACCGTGCAAAAATGCTTAAGGCCGTGGCGCTTTATCTGATGGAGCGTAAACAGGCGCTATATGATCTGAGCTATGACACCGGTGCGACGCTCGGCGATCACAAGATCGACGTTGATGGTGGCATCGGCACGATGCTGGTCTTTGCCTCCAAGGGGCGGCGTGAAATGCCGGACGGGCATGTCTATCTCGATGGCCCTCCCGAACAACTAGGACGCGCAGGGGCTTTTGTGGGCCGCCATATCTGCACGCCCCTGCAGGGCGTTGCGGTCCATATCAATGCCTTCAATTTCCCGGTGTGGGGAATGCTGGAAAAACTTGCGCCGACGCTGTTGGCCGGTGTGCCTGCCATCGTGAAACCCGCGACGGCCACCTCTTATGTGACCGAAGCCTGCGTCCGCATGATGCTGGAAAGCGGTCTGTTGCCGAAAGGGGCGCTGCAACTGGTGAGTGGCGGCTTGGGCGATATGCTGGATCATCTGGAATGTCAGGATGCAGTGGCTTTTACCGGCTCCGCTGATACGGCGTTGATGCTGCGCCGCAATCCGAAGCTGATGGAGCATTCTGTGCGCTTTGCTTCAGAACAAGACAGCTTGAACGCCTCTGTTCTGGGGCCAGACGCGGTTACCGGCACGCCGGAATTCGACCTCTTCGTCAAGGAAGTACACCGCGAGATGACTGCGAAGGCAGGGCAAAAATGTACTGCCATCCGGCGGATCATGGTGCCCGAGGCGCAGGTTGATGCGGTAATTTCGGCACTTGGCGGGAGATTGGCCAAAACCGCCATCGGCGATCCGCGCTTGGAAACCACCCGAATGGGGGCGCTGGTTTCGGCCAGCCAGAAACGTGATGTTCTGGAAAAAGCCGCCTTGATAGGGGCAGAGGCGGAGCGGGTGTTCGGTGATCCCGATAATTTTGACGTGGAGGGTGCCGACAGGGACAGGGGCGCGTTTTTGCCACCGATGTTGTTTCACTGCGCAACGCCCGACACCGCCCAGCGCGTGCATGACACCGAAGCCTTTGGCCCCGTGTCCACAGTCATGCCTTACCGCGACGTTCCGCATGCGATCCAGCTTTTGAACAAGGGCAAAGGATCGCTTGTCGCGTCTGTCATCACCAATGACGGCGATGTGGCCCGGGAGATCACTTTGGGTTCGGCCGCGTTTCACGGTCGTCTTTATTTCAACAACCGCGCCTCCATGTCCGAGGCGACAGGCCACGGATCCCCCCTTCCTCATATGGTTCATGGTGGCCCAGGCCGTGCGGGCGGTGGCGAGGAATTAGGCGGCATCAGGGGCGTTTTGCATTACATGCAGCGTACCGCCATTCAGGGCAGCCCCGATATCCTGACTGCGGTCGGCCAACAATGGGTGCCAGGCGCGACAGAGATTACAGACCAACCACATCCCTTTACGCGCAGCTTTCACCAGATTGATCTTGGCGAAACCTTCAATTCCCCGTCCCGCGAGATCACGCTGGAGGATATCGAGACTTTTGCCCATTTCACCGGCGATACCTTCTATGCCCATATGGACGAGGAGGCCGCCAAGGCGAACCCGTTCTTCCCCGGTCGCGTAGCACATGGTTATCTGTTGCTCAGCTTTGCAGCGGGGTTGTTCGTACAGCCTGACCCGGGTCCTGTGTTGGCCAATACCGGTCTGGACAACCTTCGGTTTATGGCCCCTGTTGCGGCAGGTGACAGCATTCGTGTAAGGTTGAGCGTCAAGCATAAGACGCCACGTAACGAAGAATATGGTGAGGTGCGCTGGCATGTTACCTTATATAACCAATACGATGATGTAGCCGCGGAATATGAACTGCTGACGATGAATGCCTACTGAAAATTTCAAATCCCTGATCGCCGGCCTCCACGGACTTGGCGGGCAACGGGTCTGGTCCCTGATGATCAGCCTGTTTGGCGATTTGGCCCAAGCACCGGACCAGCACATCGACGGGCCGGTGCTTTCTGCGATCATGGGCTGCCTTCGGGTCAAACCCGAAGCAGCACGTGTTGCCCTGCATCGTTTGCGCAACGACGGCTGGATCATGTCAGAGAAAGCGGGACGGATCAGCCGGCACTCCTTAACCGAAACAGGCCGTGCTGAATGCGCCGCTGCCAATCCGCGCATCTATGCGGATCCCGCATTAACAACAGGCCGTTGGACCTTGGTGCTGACCGAAGACACCACGACGGAACAGATCGAGCTGATGGCGCAACGCGGCTTTCTCCAACTGGCCCCCCGTGTTTTTGGCGGCCCCTCGGATGCGGATGCGCCACAGGATGCTTTGGTCCTGCCTGCGGATCAAGCGCCTGACTGGCTGCGCAGACAAGTCACGCCCCAGATGCAGCAACCCGGTTATGAAAACCTGCTTAAGGCGTTAATCGAGGTGACCGCGGAGTTGCCCGCACCCAAAGACATGACCGCCATTGATGTCGCTGTGTTGCGCTGTCTGGTTGTACACAACTGGCGCCGTCTTGTCTTGAAACACGCGAAACTGCCCCCTGCTTTGGTTGATCCCGATGGGGCTGGTCATCAATGTCACCTGCTGGTCGCTGATCTACTGAGGCGTTATTCGCGTCCCGAGGTCTCGGCGATCAAACCATGCCGCACCGCCGCTTAACAGCCGCTTTCCCAACCGCAATAGGCAGGCTATAGCATAGCTCATGACAAATTATTTGTATCAGGGCGATTTGCCCGATGACCTTGATCTGGGCACGGTGGTTGCCATTGATTGCGAGACAATGGGGTTGCACCCGCATCGCGACCGGCTGTGTGTTGTGCAGTTGTCCAGTGGCGACGGGAACGCCCATCTGGTACAGGTTGCCAAGGGCCAGTCAGACGCCCCGAACCTGTGCCGATTGCTGGAAAACGCCAACGTTCTCAAACTATTTCATTATGGCCGGTTTGACATTGCCGCAATGTTGAACGCCTTTGGTGCAACAACAGCCCCCGTCTATTGCACCAAAATCGCCAGTCGGCTGGTGCGCACCTATACGGACCGCCACGGTTTGGCCAAACTGTTGCAGGAGCTGTTAAGCGTCGACATCTCCAAACAGCAACAATCCAGCGATTGGGGCGCGGACACACTGACGAATGCGCAGATGGACTATGCAGCGTCAGATGTATTGCACCTGCACAAGTTGCGCGACAGGCTGAACGAAATGCTGATCCGGGAAGGCCGGATGGAAGTGGCACAGGCATGCTATGATTTCCTGCCGACGCGGGCAAAACTTGACCTGCTCGGCTGGCCCGACACCGATATTTTTGCCCACGCATGAAGACACCGTTCATTGATACCGCCGCCCGCGTCATTCGGGCCGAAGCCGCCGCGCTGAACCAGCTGGCCGATGCACTGGACGACCGTTTTCGCGCGGCCATTGACATGATGCGCAAAACCAAAGGCCGGGTGATCATCACCGGCATCGGGAAATCCGGCCATATCGCCAACAAGATTGCCGCAACCCTTGCCAGCACCGGCACACCGGCGCAATTCGTGCATCCGGCCGAGGCAAGCCACGGTGATCTGGGCATGATTACCCGTGACGATGTGGTTCTGGCGATTTCCAATTCCGGCGAAGCGCCCGAGCTGGGTAACCTTATCGCTTATTCACGCCGCTACGAGATACCCCTGATTGGGCTGACCAGCCGCGAGGACAGCACGCTTGCACGCCAATCCGATGTGATCCTGCTGCTGCCGAAAGTAGCAGAGGCTTGCAACACCGGTGTTGTGCCCACGACCTCGACGACAATGACGCTTGCGATGGGTGATGCTTTGGCGGTGGCACTAATGGAACACCGTGATTTCACCGCCGAACATTTCCGCGCTTTTCACCCTGGTGGCAAGCTGGGTGCCCAGCTGAGCCTTGTGCGCGATCTGATGCACAGGAATGACGCGATTCCGCTGGTTACCGAGAACGCCGAAATGTCTAAAGTAATGAGTGAGATTGGCAATAAGGGCTTTGGCGTGACCGGCGTGACGGATGTCGACGGCAAGTTGACCGGCATCATCACTACCGGTGATCTGGGCCGCCATATGGAGGGCTTGTTTGCCCTGAAAGCCCGCGATGTCATGACCCGAAATCCGGTGACAATCGACCCCGGAGCACTGGCGGAAAAAGCGGTCGGCCTGATGAACACGCGCAAGATCACATGCTTGCTGGTGGTTGATCCTGCCTCTCCCGAAATGCCTGCGGGACTCTTGCACATTCACGATTGCCTGCGCGTCGGACTGGGGTAGGCTCCATGCAGGTGGACCGGTATTCCAAAGTGGTGGGCTGGCTTAAGGTGCTCTTGCCATTGATGGCGCTGGCGCTGCTTTCGACATTGTTCCTGCTGTCGCGTGTCATCGACCCCAAAACGGTGATTCCCTTTGCCGACAAGGAGATTCAGGACCGCCTGCGCGATCAACAGGTGACCGGCCCGATTTATTATGCTGTCACAGCCGATGGCGACGAAATTTCTTTCGCTGCTGAAAAGGTAACGACGCCCGACGGCGAAACCGGTGGCAACGAGGCGGAAGATGTAGAGGTTGTGATAAAACTCGTTTCAGGCGCGGACATTGTGTTGAATGCACAGCGCGGCTTATTCGACATCGCTGCAAACAGCACCCTTTTGCAAGGTAATGTCGTCATAAATACCTCAACAGGATACCGCATCAAAAGCGACTTGCTGATCGCACAGATGTCCGTTCTCGGGGTGAGTTCACCTGGTCCGGTGGCTGCGGACGGTCCTGTTGGCACGCTTGATGCTGGCGCAATGACGTTGAAGGCAGGCAAGCCCTCCCATTTGGTTTTCACAAACGGTGTGAAGCTGATATATAGACCGCAACAAGACAAAGAGTGACCCCGTGAAAAACCTGCGAAATTTGGTACTGCCCCTGCTGCTTGGCCTATTTGCAGCTCCGGTTCTGGCACAGGGTGCCAATGTTGCCTTTGGCACACTGGCGCAGGATACGAAGCTGCCCGTGGAGGTGACGGCCGATAATCTGGCTGTTGATCAGGAAACTGGTAAGGCGGTTTTTACAGGAAATGTGATGATAGGTCAGGGCGAGATGCGCCTTTCCGCCCCACGCGTGCTGGTGATATATCTGGCCGAACAAAAAGGGATCGAGCGGATGGAGGCCACCGGTGGCGTCACGCTTGTATCTGGTCCTGATGCGGCCGAGGCGGATCGTGCCGATTACAATATTTCCGAAGGCACAATTGTGATGACCGGAAACGTTCTGTTGGATCAGGGGCAAAATGCGCTGAGCTCGGAAAAGATGACCGTGCAATTATCCGATGGCACGGCACAGATGTCGGGCCGTGTGAAAACCATCATCCAATCCGGTGGCAACAACTGATGACGCCGCCTGATCTGAAGGTTGCGACAGGCAGCGCCGGTTTGCGCATTGATCACCTGCGCAAATCCTATCGCAAGAAGGTAGTGATCCGCGATTTTTCAATGCATCTAAACCGGGGCGAGGTCGTCGCCTTGCTGGGCCCGAACGGATCCGGGAAGACCACGACGTTTTACGCGATTGCCGGGCTTGTCACCCCAGAGGGTGGCACCGTAACGGTGGACGGCAAGGACGTTACAACACTGCCGATGTACCGCCGCGCGCAACTGGGTATCGGATATCTGCCGCAGGAAATGAGCATCTTTCGCGGGCTTTCCGTGCAGGACAATATTTCAGCGATCCTTGATATTTCCGTACCCATTCGCCACCAACGACGCGAGCGCCTTGAAGAACTACTGTCAGAATTCTCTATCGAACATCTGCGTCGCGCCCCTGCACTGGCCCTGTCAGGGGGGGAACGCCGCCGGGTTGAAATTGCCCGCTGTCTGGCTGCCAATCCGAATTATCTGTTGCTTGACGAACCGTTTGCAGGTGTCGATCCGATTTCAGTCGGAGATATCCGGCATCTGGTTGCGGACCTCAAGAACCGCGGCATCGGAGTATTGATTACAGATCATAACGTGCGGGAAACATTAGAGATTGTCGATCGCGCCTATATCTTGCACGAGGGCAAGGTATTAATGTCCGGCACACCCGATGAAGTGGTCCAGAACGAAAATGTGCGCCGCGTTTATCTGGGCGACAATTTTCGGATTTCTTAATATTTCACAAAAATGGATCAGCCTTTTTTTGCTATAGCGTGATTTCCGAACCATTGACTTTGACCACGTTTCCGCGCCTGATAGTGTCATGGCAACACTGCGTTCCTGTCTATTCCTGCATCGGCCTTATTGCCAAGGCTCGGCTCACTTTAGTCTGAACGCAACGCCATTTTCCCGCATCTCGCACCATCTTAACACTATGCAAATAGTGTCTTTGACTGATGCAAGATGACACGAACAAGGAGAACTTATGCGATACCAAATCAGCGGCAAACAGATCGACATCGGCGATGCGCTTCAAACCCACGTCAAAACGGAATTGGGAGAGGGCGTTAAGAAATACGCCGAACGCCCCACCGATGCAGTTGTGATTTTTTCAAAGTCAGGACACGAGTTTGTCTGCGAAGCGACCGTTCATCTTTCGACCGGTCTGACCGCGTCAGCAAAGGCACATAGCACCGAAATTTATGGCGCATTTGATTCGTGTAACGAAAAGATGGAAAAACAACTACGTCGCTACAAGCGACGGTTGAAAGATCATCACAAAGACCGTGCGGAGCCTGTTGAGTTTCTCGGCGCATCCTCATATATCCTCGCTTCAGATAGCGATTCAGACGCACAGGAACCTGAAACCCTCCAACCCATGATCATCGCGGAAATGCAGACCAAGATTGCAACCTTGTCTGTCGGCGAAGCGGTTATGCAGATGGAAATTTCGGGCGCCCCTGTACTGGTGTTTCGCAATGAAGGCAAAGATGGGGTGAATGTCGTATACCGCCGCGAGGACGGAAATATTGGCTGGATCGACCCATAAGGAACCAGGTGAGCGGAGTCTCACGACGATAGCAGAGTGGATTGAATGAATTTTTCAAAACTTCTCAAGCCGGAGGCGGTCAAGGTTTTGACCTCCGCCTCCAGCAAAAAGCGGTTGATGCAGGAACTTGGTGACCTGATGTATGTTGCGCACCGGCTCGAGCCTGACCGTGTTGTCGAGGCTCTTAATGCGCGCGAGGCATTGGGGCCAACGGGTGTGGGCCATGGTGTGGCCCTGCCCCATGCCCGACTCGCAGGATTGCACGAAGTTGTCGGCGCTTTTGTTTTGCTCGACACACCAATTGATTTTTCGTCGGTAGATCGCCAGCCCGTTGATCTGGCCTTTGCCCTTTTTGCCCCCGAAGACGCAGGTGTCGAACACCTCAAGGCGCTTGCGCTGGTCTCGCGGACATTGCGGGACGTTTCGATCTGCAACAAGTTGCGGGCAAACCCGGATGCCGGGACACTTTATACCATCCTGTCCGAAGAAAAATCGGCACAGGCCGCCTAAGCTATTTCCAAGCAGAGAATCCGAACATTACGTAATCACGCTGATAGGCAACTGCGGCCAGTTGCTCGATCTCTGCATCGTAAAATTGTTCCAGCGCGAAAGGTTGATCCGGTGCGGCTGGGGGTACTGGCGGCGCATCAGGACGGCCAACAGCTGCAGCCAGATCGGCCAGTTCAGTGACCAAGTCAGCCTCACGAACAATGCGGTCGGGCAGGCAAAACTCTGCAAATCCCATGATAGCCTGCGCTTGCGTACACCATGCAGCATCCACACGGATCGAAGTCTGGCCTGACAGGTTCCCCTTCAGAAACTTTAGGAAGGTAACAAAGGCTTTGCGATGCGCGGCCAGATCATACTGTTCATCCGGCCCGTTCTCAGGCAAGGGCATCTTGTAACGTCGCACCATGGTTTTGCGCAGCTGAACGTAACTGCCCTTGTCGACCGGCAGGACATGACGGCAAAAAGCATCATGCGCGCGCTGAACTGGATGGCGCAAAACCGTAAAACAGCGGTGACCGGGATGTTTCCGTTTCCACTGACGCAAGTCCTTTTGGGTCATCTTGGTCTGTAAGTCGGATCGCGTTACGCCATCCAGTTCTGCCAGCCAACGCAAAACAGAAGCCTGCGGACCAGACCGCAACGGCAGGTACAACAACGCACTGTCAGCAGCGGCCACATAGGACGGCACGACCGGCCCACGGCGCGGTTCAAAATTCGGGGTTCGCGTGAGGTCAAACCGGTCCAGCTGTGATAGTGCCTTGCACATATCATCATAGTTTCGCACCTTCGCCGAAACCGGACTAGGGTTCTGTTTCTTGAGGCTGTTGTCCAAAGCCTCGATCTGCGCGTTCACGCCCAAGTATTTGGCCAACCCGTTCATCACATCAACACTTTGCAGGTCTTCGTAAGCCACGTAGAACCCCGTCTGCCCCGACCTTTGCAGGCGGTTCATCAAGGTGATTTGGAAAGCCTGAAGCGCCTCCAGATGGGCGGAAAATTCCTTCGGATCAAATTGCGCCTGCCCGACCTTATGCGCCTTCACATCAGTCAGTTTCCATTGGCCGGTTTCCTGCGCTATTTTCCAGCTGACATAGCTTTCGACAGGGTTGCGTGTCAGGATCACCTTGGCACAGGTATTATCGGCCATGATCGCATCAAAAACCCGCGGATCGTGGTCGTGAAAATACCGGAACCCGCTTAGCTGTACCGGGTTGTTGCGGATCGCGGACAACAGAACCTTAGGATCGGCATCTCGGGCCTTGAGGTCGACACCAAGAATCGGTTCGTTGTCCGGATAGCCCATAAAATGCGGGTTAAACGCTTCGCCATGGCAACGGATACCTTCAAAGGCGTTCAGGTTCGACTCAAGAAAATTCGATCCTGTCCGCATCTCCGCAAAGACGACAAAGCTTTGAAATTTAGGGGACATAGTTATTGCACCAGATAAGGTTTACGCTGCGCTTTGGGCGTTGCCGCGACCCCACGTTCAACAGGGAAATCACCCATCAAATAGGGATGCATGCCCTGATTCTTGAGGTTCTGCAAAAACTGGCCAAAACCCGCCAGATCGACCATCTTGGGCGCCTCTGACAGACGGCTCAATTTGGTGCGCCCAATCTCGTCCATTATCCCTTGCAAGGGTTCCATCGGGGCTTCGATAAATTCGGCCATTGTCCAGATACGAACCCGCGCCTTGGTATAGGGCGAGCGTAGGATATCCATATGCTCGCTTTCCTGTTTCTGTAGTTTTGCCGCAATCGCTCGGATGTCTGCAAAATCTCGGTTTGATCGGAATAATGGCACGGCCCATGCGCCCGTGATGACCGAAACCTGCGCATTCGGATCTTTTGCCACCCGCCAACAGATATCCTGATTATCCGCAGGCCCAAATTGGAAACACTGGCGTTCGCCGCGCGTATTCCAGATCAGGTTGGTCAGAAACCCCTTGCCGTTATAATCGCGCAGCAGAGCGCTATCAGAGAGCGCCCCGTTAATCGCGCTTTGGCCCTCCGCATAATGTACCTTGTCTTTGGCAAACAGGTGGCCATGCACCCGTGCACCTGTGGCCGAAGCAAGCCAGGGTTCAAAATTTTCAAACAGTTCAGCAAAGCCCTGAAACATGGAATAGGGCGCTGCGGTCACACCGTTCTCCCAATCTTCGTTCGGAAAACGGCTTTGCATATAGAGACCTGATCGCCCTCTTGTCCGGCGTTCCACCGCCTTGGAAAATATCCGGTCAATCTTGCCCGGGTTCGGTTCGGTCTTTTTCATCGCGCCGGCAGCGTCGGTCAAAAAAGCCTCATAGAGGCGGTCGGCATAAGGCCAGATTTTACGTGCAACAAAGCAATCGGACCGGCGTAGCAGTTGCAGATGATCATCGTAAAAAATGTGCGGCTTGCCTTGAAAGTCAAACTTGGACAGCGTCAGCGAGCGACTTTCGATTTTGCCGGAGTAATGACGCGCGAGGGTCTGAAAGTAACTCTCATCCGGAATCCAGACATGTTTGAAAAACCGATCGTAAGCAGACCGCTCCGGATCTTGCAAGATCGCCGATAAGGTGCGGCGTGACAGGCACCACCACTGTGAACCCATATGCGCAACAATGCCGTTCGGCATCTTGCGCCGTATACCCAATGACCGCTGGGTGTTTACAAGAAAATCGAAAAGATAGCGATTGCGCTTCCAAGAGACGGGGAACCGCAGGGTAAAGCGTTCTTCGTCCAGTCCGCCAACGGTCCAAGGAACTTCGGACGTTGTTGCACTTTCGATGAAATCCGTGTGCGGACGATCCGCGAGATAATCGAGAAGCTCTTGCACTGGACGCAACGGCAGGCACGACCCGGAAGCCAGATACACATGCCGGACCTGCGCGTATTGCGCCAACATCTGTTCTGCACCAGCCTGCGTTGCCTGAACAATGCCCCATGTTCCCCATTCGCAGCGATATCGCTTGCTGAACGTCACATGTTCCAGATCAGAAAGGGCTGTGACAAAGCTCTCATAGGTTTTCCGCTCCACCACCTTGTCTACATGGATCACAACCGGACAACCGGCCGCCGACCAATGCCGGGCGACCTGTTCGGCCCGGCCAAGCGCGGTATGCACCAGCATGACAATCCCAACGTTCACGCCCAGTTCCCTTTGGACATGAGGCCCAGAATTTCCAGCTGACGCCAGTTAATGTAACGCTCTGACCACTTGCACCAAAGCTGTGGGTCGTCTTTGATCCGCTCGGCGTAGGCTTTGTATTCAACGGATCCGGCGTAGTGCTGGTTGCGTTCCAGCTCTTCTTTGGCCTTGTCACCAAAAGTATCCAGAAACTTGGCGTGCAGCAGAACGCCTGATGCTTTTTCTCCGCCCCATTCATCATAAACTTGGTTCAGACCGCGCGGCAACAGCATATGGGTCGAGCTGACGTAGGCATATCGCTTGTCCCATTTGACAAGCGGCACCTTGTTCAGGGCCGGTGCCTTGTCTGGCGCATCGGGAAAGAAAACGCGACTGCGTGGGCCGCCTTGTATCCACAGGTTACCAAAATTGTGATTTCGCGAAATCGTATAATTCCCGCTGTCAAACCAGCAGGCGATATCAATCGGGTTCTGTCCAGATTGATAAGGTTGTTCGTCCAGTCGCCCTTTGGGATACATATCCAGCAGCATCGCGGAAAACGATTTGATCGAAGAGGCATCCAGCCAGTCGGTCAGTGCCCGAAGCGGCCGTGTATCACAGAAGGGAAACACCAGAAGCTCATCAGGATCAACCGTCAGCACCCAATGACTATGGGCGTATTTCATTTGCAGTCCGTTCAGCCAGTCAACACCAAAACGGGCCCGCTTATAGCTCGCCTTGGTGCTCCAGACGGACACATCGGGTTGATCGGCGAGGTAGTCAAGCGAACCATCGTCGCTGTCATTGTCTACGAAAAAGAAATGACCGATACCCATCTTGCGATAGTATTCAAGGAAATAAGGTAGCCGGATGCCTTCGTTGCGCTGGGTGCAAAACAGCAAAAGGTCATCCGAACGGATCTGTTCCGTCCGGTTTGCAACCCGCTTGAGTTCCCGACGTTTTCTAATCGCCCGGATGCGCCATCGCTTCCGTTGGAGCCTCAGCCCGTATGACCGAATAATGCCCAATCACCGCCCTCTACCATCGGAACTCCCGCCGCTCGATTGTGCAATATCACCTTAACCTTAACACGGTCTTGAAGTGATCAGCCCAGTTTGGACCAACAAAGACGGGAGCTTTGTCTGCAGTTGGCGGCGTTTTTTTCCAGCTTTGTATTGTTTTTAGCCACAATTCTTGATCAAAAACAGAGGCAAAAGTGGCATGATCGCCAATAACTTCCCTTAATACGGCCAATTCGTTGCATAAAACACGCGTTCCAAGCTGCAATGCCTCGACGGGCGGCAGTCCGAACCCTTCCGCATGGCTTGGAAAAAGCAATCCGGCGCTTTGCGCGACCAGCGCTGACACGGTGCAATCATCAAGATTTGGCAGCTCTCTGATCGGACTCTCGGGGGTTAACTGGTCCAAACGTCCAAAGACCGCTTTGTTGTTCCAGCCGCGGGTTCCGCAAATCAGCAACATCGGCGCTTCACTGCCCATTTGATCCCACAAATCCAGCAGAAAGGCATGGTTTTTTCGCGGCTCGATTGTTCCCGTAATGACAAAATAGGGCTGCGCGGGCGGCAAGCCGTCAGGCAATTCGGACGGATCGCAGGTTGGTCGTACTGTTCCCAAATGAGAAACAATCCCCACTGGTGGCCGCCCCCAATTCTGCATCACCGCTTCGGTGCGTTGACGCGTATCCCGCGAATTGTAGATGACCCGGTCCGCCAATCTGTGAACGCGTTCGACCTTGTCTCGAAAGGGCCGTATTGTGTCAGGTCGCTGGTATTCGGGGTACTCAAGCGGGATCACGTCATGAATCAAGACATCGACAGACCCCGACGCCGATTTAACGCTTTGAAGCACCCGTTCTGTCAGATTGCTGTGGCCTGTATTGAAATATTCAAAGCCTGTCGGAAGATGTTTTCTCAATGTCTGCGTCAAACGCATGGGCAGGCAACGGGCTCGCGCATGACGTCGAACATCCGACAAAGCCTGCATTAGAGACTGATTTCGGCTTCTGGAAAACCTTGATAGGATACCGGCATGACCCCATTCGGCAGTACCAACCAGACGATCATTAAACGCGATCATCCCACCGCGATCCAACAAGACATAACCGAAGGCGGTCCGCATCAACCCGAACACAGGCACATCATCGCTGATAAAGTGATCAAGATAGGCCCGTTCGGCACGATCAATACCAGTGGGCATACGTCCAGCACGGCGCAGGCTCCTTGTCAGATCAAGCAGCCGCGCAGCGGGCATCCTACGCGTCGTAATGGCCGGACTGATGCCATCTCCATGCGTCGGTGATCATCTGTTTCATCGTTGATCTATGTGGGTTCCATCCCAATTCCGCGACAGCCCGTGTCGATCCGGAAACCAGCTTTGTACAATCACCCGCACGGCGCGGACCGACGTGAAAAGGCACGGCCTTGTTGGTGACGGCGTGACTCTGGTCCAAGACCTCACGCACCGAAAACCCGGTACCCGTACCAAGGTTGAATACCCTGCTGCCTTTTTCATCGGCGAGCCATCTCAGACCCAAAACATGTGCATCCACCAGGTCGCAGACATGCACATAGTCTCTGATACAGGTGCCATCAGGTGTGTCGTAATCGGTGCCAAAAATTGTCAGCGCATCGCGTTTGCCCGCAATCGCATCCAACATCAGGGGCACCAGATGTGTCTCAGGCTGATGGAATTCGCCCACTTCGCCGTCAGGGTCCGCGCCAGCCACATTGAAATATCGAAAAATTACGTGCCTCAGCCCATGGGCTGTTTCAAAATTGCGCAACATGTCTTCAATCGCACGTTTCGATGCGCCATAGGCATTGATCGGGCTCTGCGGACTTTCTTCATCCAGAACGAGATTGTCTTGATCTCCATAAGTTGCGCAGGTCGACGAAAACACAAAGTTCTGGCACCCCGCGGCGACTGCAGCTTCGATCAGGTTCAACGATCCGACAACATTGTTGCGCCAGTAAAGTCCGGGGTCCTGCATACATTCCCCGACCAGACTGAGCGCGGCAAAATGCATCACGGCAACGGGTTCATACTGGGCAAAAACAGAGTCTAATCTGCCCCTATCGAGCAAATCACCCTCTTCGAAAGGTCCAAATTTGACGGCATCCCGCCACCCGGTCACCAGGCTGTCGAAGGTCACAGGCGTATAACCCGCAGCTTTCAGCGCTTTACAGGCATGCGAACCGATATAACCCGCGCCGCCCGTAACCAATACATACGCCATCCTGCTGGTTCCTAACTTTAGGCGTCGCCGTCTAACATGATACTTCTCAGATAGCTCCGCAGATCATCGCGCAGCTCTTCACGCGCCAAGCCGAACGATACAGTTGCCTGCAGGAACCCTGATTTAGAGCCACAATCAAAGCGCTGTCCCCGAAAGCGGTAGCCGTAAACATTATTTTCTTTCTCGATTTCCTGCGCGATCGCATCGGTCAGTTGGATTTCACCGCCGGATCCGGATTTCATCTTGTTGAGATTCTGCAAGACGCTGGGCGACAGAATGTAACGTCCGATCACCGCAAGATTTGAAGGCGCTTCGCCCGCAGGCGGCTTTTCAACCATCCCTTTGACCTTGACCAGCTCACCGTCGTCTTCCGAAATATCCAGAACCCCGTAAGACGAGGCCCGTTCTGGGGCCACTTCCATCGCCGCTACCATATTGCCACCGGTTTCAGCATAGGCTTCGACCATCTGTTGCAGACAGGGCTTTTCGGCGGCGATAACATCGTCGGGCAACATCACCGCAAAGGGTTCATTCCCAATCAGGCGCCGCGCACACCAGACAGCATGACCAAGGCCCAAGGCCTTGTGCTGGCGCACATAGGCAATTGCACCGCTGTCCATATTCGTGGATTTGAGGATCTCAAGCAGCTCTGTTTTGCCTTTTTTTCGCAACTCTTGTTCCAGTTGCGGGGCCAGATCGAAGTAGTCTTCCAAAGCGCCCTTGCCACGTGAGGTGACAAATATGAATTCCTTGATCCCCGCCGCACGGGCCTCGTCGATCGCATATTGAACCAACGGACGGTCAACAAGGGTCATGATTTCCTTGGGCACTGACTTGGTCGCGGGCAAAAACCGCGTACCCATTCCGGCCACTGGAAAAATTGCTTTTGTAACCTTTTTACTCATCTCGTCCCTCAATACATTTCCGTGTGGCTTGTGCCATCTTTTGTGTCCTGGGTCGTCCCAGCTTCTATCAACTCAGTCTTTGCCGAAACCACGCTGTCTGGCAACGCGTCTTTGTTCCTTTTCAAGCCTGCGTGACCTTGTTGTCATACGACATAATGGCTCTGTACGGTCCGATTTACCGAAAAGTCCCCCGCGTTGTACCCAAACTCCGGCATCGTTGAACGACAGTTGATGGTACATAGCCGTATATGACAGCCTCATCAGGGTGACTATTTCGCCATTTTTCACCCTTTCCGCAGCGGTTTGCAAATCCTCGCGAAACGTGAGGAGACGTGAGGACAGTAAAACCGATTTACGAGCGCGTGCAGGAAAAGTTTTGAATGGCGATACGGGATGTGCAGCCAGCTTTGCGGGTGTCAGGGCGCGTTTCAGTCCTTCGGCAAAACCGAGATCCAGCCGACGCATCAACCTTAGTACGGAAGGCGGCTCTAACCCGCCTGTAACCATATGACGTAAAAGTCGCTGGCGTTCTACAATCCTCAGCCGTTTCCATTGCGCCCCGCGTTCCGAAGGAGGGATGTGTTTGCGCTGAAAAACTGCCCAGCTGGCACCGATATCAAACAGGTCGCGCGGCACGCGGTTTGCGCTGCGCATTCGGTTAGCGGCAAATCCGTGATGTACTTCCGCCAACGGGACCAGCGCTGTTGCATGTCCAGCGCGCGCCAGACGGATGTTCAAATCCGTCTCGTCAAGAAAGTAATGAAAAGCAGGATCAAACCCGCCAAGTTCGATAAGCACGTCGCGACGAAAAGCCATATTAGTGCCTTCAGTCTTGATTGCGCGATCCTTGGGCGGATGCAGCACGGTTGGCTGGTCTTTCTCAAGGAGCAACGCATGCGCCTCGCCGAAACGGTCAAGGCTGCGGGCTTTCCACTGGAACGAAATTCCGTTGCGACCACGCACAAAACCGCCCATCGCAGCAACATCCTGTTGTACTGCGGGCGCCACCAAATGACGCAGCCATTGTGGCTCTGGCACGGCGTCATCGTCGATAAAGGCAACGATATCGCCAGCCGTTTGGACAATGCCAAGGTTGCGCGCCGCAGCGATGTTCGACTCATCAAAAGGCACCAGTTTCAGATCCGTTGCAAACGGCAGGCTCTGCGCGGCTTGAATGCCAGACGGATCGCTGACAACAACAACCTCAAAACTTGGAAACTGAAGCTGTGCAACACCCAACAGACAACGCCTTAATGCATCAGGCCGACCCCGACTGACAATAACAACGCTGACCGAAAGACTGTTCATTCAAGGCCCATTTTCGCCATCATAGACTCAATTTTGGGCACATCTTCGGGATTATTAAGCTCCCAGAACTCTCGTCCGTTAGCCTCCACTTCGACACAAAGAACCGAACGTCCATTTTCCATGAAACGTAGCTGCTCCAAGCCCTCTAACTGTTCAAGCGGACCCGTTGGCCATGAGGGATAGGCCGCCAGCGCCTCGGGGCGATAGGCGTAGACCCCGACATGGTGGAAAACAGGCGTCACATCAGTCTCTAAATATATCTTTGACGTAAAGGGAACGACCTCTTTCGAGAAATACATCGCGCTGTGATCTGTTGAGAAAACCGCGGTTGTTCCCCCAACACGTCCTGCTTTGCGGTCTGCCAATAATGCGTTCAACGTGGCCCCGTCACAACGCAGCACTGGCGTTGCAATCTCGGCTTCGGGGGCGTTTCGCAGACCCTGTACAAGGCTTTCGACAAACCAATGTGGCGTCAACGGCGCATCCCCTTGCAGGTTCACAACGATGTCAAACCCGCCACCAAGCGCTGCATGGGCCTCTGCACAGCGCTCTGTCCCGTTTGCACATTCGGACGAGGTCATGACCACCTCGGCGCCAAAGGCTTCTGCCACGTCTTTGATACGATCGTCGTCGGTGGCGACCACCACCCGATCAACCCCATCTACGGCACGGGCTGCCCGCCAGGACCGTTCGATGAGAGATAGCGACTGGCCTGTCGCCCCCTTGAGCTCAGCAAGCGGTTTGCCCGGATAACGGGTCGACGCAAAGCGGGCGGGTATGGCGATAAGAACCGACATCAGGCGGGCTTTAGCGCGACAGACGGCGCATGTGCGATAAAGAACGGATTGGCAAAACCGGCCTTTCCATAGGTCAGCGGAGTATGATCATCGAACCGTACCACATCACCGCCCGCCCCCAGCAGGACAGCATGCCCTGCGGCAGTATCCCATTCCATCGTGCGACCAAGACGGGGATAAACATCCGCCTCGCCCGTCGCAATCAAACAAAACTTGAGCGATGATCCGGCGCTGGTCATGTCACCAACGGCATATTTGGCAATGTAATCATCTGTCGCCTGATCCCGGTGCGACTTTGAGGCCACAAACATCAACGCGGAGTTATCAGCATCAGAAACTGCGATTGGCGTCACTGTACCAATTGTGTCTTTGGCAAACGCGCCAGTCTCTTCTACCGATTGCCCATCCGCTTGCGTAAAAAACATCCGCGACTTTGCGGGGGCGTAGACCACTCCGCGCGTGGGCTTGCCGCCTTCGACCAACGCAATATTCACCGTGAAATCACCCCGCCGGTGAATGAACTCTTTGGTCCCGTCCAATGGATCGACGATCAGAAAGGTATCGCCCCGCGCACTGTGAGTGGCAGCTTGTTCCTCGGTCACCAGCATCACATCGGGAAAGGCCGCGCGCAGACCAGCACTGATGATCGCATCCGCCGCTTCATCGGCAGCCGTGACCGGACTGTCGTCGGATTTGGATTTCACGTCAAAATCATCCTGACCATAAATCTCCATAATCTTGTCACCAGCTTGCAATGATAGCTTACGCATCACAGTCACTAGGTTTTCATAATCCATTTACGGCATACCTTTAGGCTTTAGTTGATCGAAGCATTCTTCCTCCTTATGCTGTCAGCGTAACGGAACAGCAAGAATTCCGTGCAACGGTAGGCTTTGTCGAAGGACAGCAGTGATGTTTCAATCCAAGCGGAAACCCAAGGGTGGCCTCTCGTCTTTTCTGTCTATGGCGGAACTGGTCTATCACTCCATCGTGCGCAGCGTCCGCAAACAGCACAACAATGCGCTGGTCGCGATTGCCATGAACATCATGCAGACGGTCATGTTTCTTGCGGCCTTTTATCTGATGTTTTCGATTTTGGGCATGCGCGGCGCCGCCGTACGTGGAGATTTTGTTGTCTACCTGATGACAGGAATCTTTCTGTACCTGAGTCATATCAAATCGTTGGGCGCTGTCATGAGTGCGGAAGGCCCGGCCAGCCCGATGATGCAGCACGCCCCGATGAACACAATCATTGCAATTCTTTCTTCGGCACTGGGCGCATTATATATTCAAGTTTTGTCGCTGGTTATCGTTCTGTTTGTCTACCATGTTGCCTGGACACCTGTAGAAGTCGGACAACCCGCAGCGGCATTTGGAATGGTTGTCCTAGCCTGGTTCACCGGCTGTGCGCTTGGGTTGGTGCTGCTTGCGATGAAACCTTGGTTTCCGTCCGTCGTCGCGTTGTTGTCGATGGTTTATCAGCGCGCGAATATGATCGCGTCCGGCAAGATGTTTGTCGCGAACACCCTGCCAACTTATATGTTGGGAATGTTCGACTGGAACCCGCTTTTTCACATCATTGACCAGGCAAGGGGCTTTGCCTTTATCAACTACAATCCGCGCTATTCGAGTTGGGAATATGCCTTCTGGGTTGCAATTGTCCTGATCATGATCGGGCTGATGGGCGAATTTTACACCCGTAAACATGCCTCGCTCAGCTGGAATGCGCGGCGATAGCGCTAGTTCACCACCCGCAATGTCAAATTGATCCGCCCGCCCTTGGGCAGCAGCGACGATGATCCCGCGCGCAGCCTGTCGACACCATGATAGGTCAGTCGTGCGTCACCGCCCATCACAACGACATCCCCCGACTGCAACCAGATGGATTCTGTTTTGCCGCCGCGTGTCGTGTTCCCGATCCGAAACAGCGCATCATCGCCCAGCGAAACCGATACAACGGGCCATTGGAAATCCGCTTCGTCCCTGTCCTGATGCATCCCCATTCTGGCATCCGGCGCATAATAATTGACTAAACAGCATTCCGGCTGTCGGCGCAGTCCCGTGACTTGATCCCAAATATTCAGAACCTCGGGCGGGATTGCGGGCCAGTCGGTCCCATCGGGATGGGATGCAACATAGCGATAGCCGGTCTTGTCAGAGTACCAACCGTATTTCCCCGCCGCGGTCATCCGAACCGACATTTGTTTTCCAAAAGGTGTATCTGGTCGGAACATCGGCGCGGATTTCACCACACCGCGCACCGCCTTTACCACTGCTTGCTGTGCAGCCCCATCCAGAAAACTCTTGTGGATCACAAAACCGCGCAACAGTAATTGTGCCATAACTTCCTTATTCTACCCTAATTTCTGAAAAATCAGTGCAGATTCCTTACTTCTCTTGGCTGGCAGTGCTTGCGAGCCCGAACAGCGCTCCTTATATACCCACCGAACCGCTGAGAGCCTACTGCTTTCAGTGTCACCAGATCGGGGCAAGGGTGCCATAACGGGCCTGCGCCTCGTGTCATCGCCTTAACGAAGAAAAGGGATCGAAAACATGGCCAAAGTAATTGGTATTGACCTTGGAACAACAAACAGCTGTATCGCCATCATGGACGGCAGCCAGCCTCGGGTAATCGAAAACGCTGAGGGCGCACGGACCACACCGTCGATCGTCGCCTTCGCGGACGACGAGCGTCTGGTAGGCCAGCCTGCAAAGCGTCAGGCCGTCACAAACCCTGACAACACCATCTTTGGTGTGAAACGTCTGATCGGCCGTCGCAACGACGATCCGGATCTCGCCAAAGACAAAAAGAACCTCCCCTTCAATGTCATCGACGGCGGTAACGGCGACGCATGGGTTGAGGCGCGTGGTGAAAAATATTCGCCTTCGCAAATTTCTGCCTTCATCCTGGGTAAGATGAAAGAAACAGCTGAGTCCTACCTGGGCGAGGAAGTCACGCAAGCGGTCATCACCGTTCCTGCGTATTTCAACGATGCTCAGCGTCAGGCAACCAAAGATGCCGGTAAAATTGCCGGTCTTGAAGTACTGCGCATTATTAACGAACCAACTGCTGCGGCGCTGGCCTATGGTCTGGACAAAGAGCAGACACAAACCATCGCTGTCTATGACCTTGGTGGCGGTACATTCGACGTTACGATCCTTGAGATCGACGACGGTCTGTTCGAAGTGAAATCCACCAACGGGGATACGTTCCTTGGCGGTGAAGACTTTGACATGCGCATCGTGAACTATCTTGCGGACGAGTTTAAAAAGACCAACGGCGTTGATCTGACCAAAGACAAGATGGCTCTTCAGCGTTTGAAAGAAGCGGCAGAGAAAGCCAAGATCGAACTGTCCAGCGCAAGCCAGACCGAGATCAACCAGCCGTTTATCTCTATGGGCAAGGACGGCTCGCCGTTGCACATGGTGATGAAGCTGACCCGCGCCAAACTGGAAAGCCTTGTTGGCGACCTGATCAAGGCGTCGATGAAGCCATGCAAAGACGCGCTGAAAGATGCAGGCCTGTCCGCGTCGGACATCGACGAAGTCGTTCTTGTTGGTGGTATGACCCGCATGCCGCGCGTTGTAGAGGAAGTGACCAAGTTCTTCGGTAAAGAGCCACACAAAGGTGTGAACCCTGACGAAGTAGTAGCCCTTGGTGCTGCAATTCAGGCCGGTGTTCTGCAAGGCGACGTGAAAGACGTTGTTCTGCTGGACGTGACACCACTGTCCTTGGGTATCGAAACCCTTGGTGGTGTGTTCACCCGTCTGATCGACCGCAACACCACGATCCCGACGAAGAAGTCCCAGGTCTTCTCAACCGCCGAAGACAACCAGAACGCCGTGACAATCCGCGTCTTCCAGGGTGAGCGTGAGATGGCAGCCGACAACAAGATCCTCGGCGCCTTCAACCTTGAAAACATCCCGCCTGCCCCACGTGGCATGCCGCAGATCGAAGTCACGTTTGACATCGACGCCAACGGCATCGTCGCAGTCGGTGCACTGGATAAGGGCACTGGCAAAGAGCAGAAGATCACGATCCAGGCTTCTGGTGGTTTGTCCGATGCGGATATCGAAAAAATGGTCAAGGACGCCGAAGAGAATGCTGAAGCCGACAAGGACCGTCGCGAACTGATCGAGGCGAAAAACCAGGCGGAAAGCTTGATCCACTCAACTGAAAAGTCAGTGGAAGAGCATTCCGACAAGGTTGACCCGACCACGGTTGAAGCCATCGAACTGGCAATTGCCGCGCTTAAGGACGAACTGGAAACAGAGGATGCAGGCAAGATCAAAGCCGGTATCCAGAACGTTACAGAAGCGGCGATGAAACTGGGCGAAGCCATCTATAAGGCTGCGAACGACGCAAACGAAGACGACATGGCTGCCGCCGCCGACGAACAGGGCGGACCAGTTGATGACGACATCGTAGACGCCGAGTTCGAAGACCTCGACGACGACAAGCGCGCTTCTTAATCGTACGCGGAACACGTGATTTGGGCCGGTCCGATTTGACGGGCCGGCCCTTCACGTTCCTTGTAAAGGACATGATCCATGGCAAAACGTGACTATTATGAAGTGCTTGGCGTCGCCAAGGGCGCGTCAGCAGATGAGATCAAAAAGGGGTTCCGAACCAAGGCCAAAGAGCTACATCCGGACCGAAATTCTGACAATCCAAACGCTGAAGCGCAATTCAAAGAGGCGAATGAGGCGTATGACGTCCTGAAAGCCCCCGACAAAAAGGCCGCCTATGACCGTTACGGTCATGCCGCATTTGAAGGTGGCATGGGCGGTGGTGGTGGGCGTCCCGGCGGTGGTCAGGGTGATTTCTCATCGGCCTTTTCGGATGTTTTCGATGACCTGTTCGGCGATTTCATGGGCCAGCGCGGCGGCGGTGGCGGTGGACGTCGCGCTGCACGCGGCGCCGACCTGCGCTATAACCTGCGCATCACGCTTGAAGATGCATTTGCGGGCATGCAGAAATCCATCAATGTACCCACATCGGTGCAATGCGACAGCTGCTCCGGCTCTGGGGCCGAAGGCGGTGCCGAGCCGACAACTTGCCCGACCTGTTCCGGTATGGGCAAGGTCCGCGCACAACAGGGTTTCTTTACTGTCGAACGCACCTGCCCGACGTGTTCTGGCATGGGCCAAATCGTCAAAAACCCTTGCAAAACATGCCGCGGCGCAGGCCGGACAGAGAAGGAGCGCTCGCTGAGCGTCAACATCCCTGCCGGTGTCGAAACAGGCACACGCATCCGTCTTGCGGGTGAAGGCGAGGCCGGCATGCGCGGCGGACCCTCTGGTGACCTCTATATCTTTATCGAAGTGGCCGAGCACGATTTGTTCGAACGTGACGGGCCGAACCTGTTCTGCCGGGTGCCCGTTTCGATGAGTACCGCCGCTTTGGGCGGCAACATCGAGGTCCCAACCATTGATGGCGGGCGCGGTCGCGTGCAAATTCCAAGTGGCAGCCAGTCTGGCCGTCAAATGCGTCTGCGTGGCAAAGGGATGCCCCCGCTGCGCGGAGGTGGTGTGGGCGATATGATCATAGAGCTTGCAGTAGAAACACCTGTTAACCTGACCGGACGACAGAAAGAAATTCTTCAAGAATTTCAAGAACTGTCTTCTGAGAACAATCCCGAAAGCAGCAGCTTTTTCTCCAGCGTAAAGTCGTTCTGGGATTCGATGAAGGGCTAAGAACACTCAACAAGACGCCCACCCGTCAAGGTGGGCGTCTTGCCTTCTCGCCTTAACCGAATCCTAACCATGTCTGCACAATCTGTGCATATGACACATTTCGCCGAACAAGCCCTGCCATTCCTGTTGGACACATTGGACAACATTCGTCCGATTGCGGTCACGCAGCCCTCGTATATTCGCGATCATCGCCAACGCCTGCGCGGGCGTTTCATGGCAGGCGGACCGGATGCGATGCCAGATTACGAGCTGCTTGAACTGATCCTGTTTCGCGCCATTCCCCGACGGGACGTCAAACCGCTGGCCAATGCCCTGATTGAACATTTTGGTGACTTCAACCGCGTCATTTCCGCACCGGAAAAACGTTTGTTGGAATTTGACGGCGTCGGTGAAGCCGTGGTTGTTGAACTAAAGATTATCGAAGCAACGGCACAACGCCTGGCCCGCGCCAAAGTCATGAAACGTCAAATTGTCTCAAGTTGGGACGACCTGCTGACCTACTGTCACACAAAGATGGCGCATCGCGAGACAGAGCAGTTTCGCGTCCTCTTCCTTGACAGCAAAAATGTCTTGATCGCGGACGAGGCACAGGGCCAGGGCACCGTGGATCATGTACCGGTTTACCCACGCGAGGTCGCCAAACGGGCGCTAGAATTAAACGCTTCTGCCTTGATCCTTGTGCATAACCACCCCTCCGGTGATCCAACCCCGTCGGGATCTGATATCGACATGACCGAACAGGTTTCCCGCGCCTGCGAGGCGCTGGGACTGACGTTGCATGACCATCTGATCATCGGCAAATCGACCGAGCTTAGCTTTCGCTCGGAAGGATATCTTTAACGCACCCATACCTCGACCCGCCGGTTTGCCTGACGGCCCCAGCCGGTGTCGTCGCAAGCCATCGGCATCGCCTCACCAAAGGCATCCACACCGAGTGACACACGCTCCAGATTGGCGGTCACAGCGGCTGCGCTGACCCCACGCAACACCGCCTCAGCCCGGCGCAACGCTATATCACGATTGGGCTTTGCCGCGCCTTGACCATCACTAAAACCGACAAACAAGAGTTTTCGCGCGTCGTATCGCCCCTGCTCAAGCGCGCGGGCGAGTTGCTGAACATTTGAACGGGACTGGGCATCAAGACGGATCGAACCTGCCTCAAATCTGAATGATATTGTCAGCCGTGCCATCGGCGACAAGGTCGCTACCATACGCTGCATTTCTTCCAACGGTATTTCCGGTCCTGCCACCGTAATCGCATTTGCGAAACGGTTGCCTTGTGCCGCAATTGGAATTTCTTCGGGAGCCTGATCTACAAAACCGGCACGCCGAATGACATTCTGCGCGGCCGCGCTTCGCGAAAAGGCAAGGAACTCACGTGCGACCAAGGGCAGACGACGTGCAGGAAAATACAGAAACATGGGCGCGGTCAGCGGATAATCTTCGGTTTTTATTGTTCGACGATTGGCGCTCAACGCAAAACCGCAGGTGCCCCCCAACGTCAGAACCCGCGTATTTCGTTGCTCTGCATAACTGGTCAATCCGATAGACAAGCTATCCTTTGCTACAGCTTCCGCGATTTGCCCCGGTGAAGGGTGGCGCATAGCCGTTGCTGAAAGATCAAGCTTGGCGGGCATCATGACCTGATCTTCGATGGCCTGCGATAAACCGCTACGCCCATCCGGCAGATGCAAATCAATCGGTGCATCCGGCCCGCCCAAGGCGCTCCAGTTGGTGATCTCACCCGCAAAAACCTGTGCCAACGTCAAAGGAGAGATTCTGCGCAGCGGATTGCCCGCGGCAACGACCGGTACGACCGCATCCAGCGCCAACACCCGACTGCGATTCGGCCCCGTGAGATCGCCCATACCGGCTTCTCGTGCCAGTTTGCGTTCGTCCGGGCGGATTTCACGCAGGGCCATCACAATATCCGCTTCGTCCGCCAACAAGTCTGCAAACCCTTCATCTGTGTTGCTGGCGCGAAACCCGAACCGGGCCGCCAATTTGCCTGTGTCAGTGTGAGTGAGCGATAGAACAAAACGGGTGCCGTCGACGTCTTCTCGCGCCACAGAATAGCCGCTGCTCTGCGCATAAGCATCAACAAGTGCCGGCATCAGTACCGCCCCCATCGTGGCCGAGCCGGACATCTCGATTTCGGCCACGAAATCTTGCAAGCTCGGACAACCCGGACCCGTGCAAGACACCCCTGTGCCATCAACAGTCATTTCGCCATAGTCGGTGGACAAGCGATAAAACTCGCCGTCAAATCCCAAAAGCGTGCCGCTTAATTCGACCTTGCCATCACGCGAACTAAGCGTGACGTCTTGTGCCATCGCAGCGATGGTTGAGAAAAGCAAAAGTGCGGCGAAGACCGCCGCACGTTTCAGAATGATCATGAGACCTCGATGGCATTTGTTATCTGCCAGCGACTTTCAGGTCTTGCAGCAGATTATTCAACACAAGAAAACTACCTGCGGCATCACAATCGGGCACCGGCAAGGTCAGGTTCTGGGTCTTAATACTGCCGTCCGGCTGGACTTCCAACGATTGAGCTTCGATTTCAAGGCCACAATTCGCCTTTGTCACTTCGGTTTCGACACTCAGCGCAACACTACCGCTGCGGGCATTGTAAGCCTTTGGAAAGCTGTAAACTTCGGCCAACAAAGGGTCGGCCGCTTGCATGTCGCCATGCCGAGTCAACACCCCGCCAATACCGGAAACCGCATCCGCAATTTCACCTGGTGCGCCGTCCCACAGGTGTCCTTCCGATCCATAGTCAGCACCAAACTCGCGGGCGTGTATTTGAAAGCCTGTGTTGCCTTTCCATTGCAAAACAGACCGGTCGTAATCAGCCAGCTCTTCAACAGTGGTCTGTGCCACAGCGCCTTCGCCATTGGTAAAGGCAAGGATGAACACCGCTTCTTGGGCCAGTGCGGGCACACGAAGTGAAATTTCGCCCTTGTCTGATGTGGTAACGGTAAAGATCATACCATTGTGGTGCACTGTTACACGTTCGTTCGGCAAACAGGCAGCTTGCATATTCAACTCGACCATGGCGGCGGCCACGGGGCGCGCAGAGGCTGCAATGTCACAAGCCGGTGCGGGTGTTGCCTCGGATGATCCGTACATTTTTGGCTCTACCAGCGCGCTGGATGGTGTCGAAACGGTCATGACTTCGGCTTCTGGCTGCGGCAGGTTGATGCCAGTGTCAAATTCCGCTGATGTCAGGGTGATCTCTTGCACATCCAAAAGAGCGTTGGCAGCGGATGCGCCTTTCAGTTCAGGCATATCCTGTGGCTGTTTGATTTCTGTCGGGCCATAAAATGCCTGAGCAGATTCTGAGTTCTGCATGATGAACCCGATGCCAATCGCACACCCGAGAGCACCAATCGCAGTCAGAATTTCCTTTTTTCGCAGCATGATCTTGTCCCTTCAAACGGAATCGTTCGAAGCATTGATCGCGCATCATCAGGGCCACGTTATGACCCTGATGAGAGGAATTCTTGTCAAAATAGAGGCGGGGGCTATGCCAGTCGACCGTGGCAGTGCTTGAATTTTTTGCCAGACCCGCAAGGGCAATCGTCATTTCGCCCCGGCGAACCCCATGTTCCGGGATCGTTTTCGTCAAACCCCGCAACTGCCTTTTCAGGGTCAATTTGCGGAACACCCCCTGCTGCCGCTGCGGCGGCCGTTTGCATAGCGGCCTGTTGCGCACGTAGCTCTTCCATCATTGCCGCGCGCTCTTCTTCAGACATCGGTTGAATCTGACCAAGTTTCTGGGTCACTTCCATCCGCAGGCTGTCCAGCATGCCTTCAAACAGCTGGAAGGATTCGTTTTTGTATTCATTCAACGGATCGCGCTGCGCATAGCCACGGAAACCCACAACAGAGCGCAAGTGCTCCAGTGTCATCAGGTGTTCCTGCCACTTGGTATCAATCGCTTGCAACAAGAGCTGCTTCTCGATGTTACGCATGTTTTCGGCGCCAAAGACTTCGGCCTTGTCCGCCATCATCTTGTCGGAAGCCTCGATCATCCGCTCACGGATCACCTCGTCGTCGGCGCCTTCTTCTTCGCACCATTCGACCATTGGCAAGTTCATGTTCAGATGCTCGGCCACGCCTTTCACAAACCCCTGCGTATCCCATTGGTCCGCGTAGGTTTTGGGGGGCATATATGTGTCGATCAAATCATCAATCACCTGATGACGCATATCGGTCGTGATCTCGGACAAGTCCTGCGATTCCATAATGTCACGCCGCTGGCCAAAGATAACCTTGCGTTGCTCGTTCATCACATCGTCGAATTTCAGCAGCTGTTTGCGGATGTCAAAGTTTCGGCCTTCAACCTTGGCCTGTGCGCGTTCCAACGATTTGTTAACCCAAGGGTGAATAATCGCCTCCCCCTCTTTCAGGCCCAGCGATGTCAGCACCTTTTCCAACCGTTCAGAGCCGAAAATGCGCATCAGGTCGTCTTCCAGAGAAAGGAAGAACGAAGTCCGCCCCGGATCGCCCTGACGACCCGAACGGCCGCGCAACTGGTTGTCAATGCGCCGGCTCTCGTGGCGTTCGGAGGCAAGAACGTAAAGGCCACCGGCCTCCAGTACCTTTTTCTTTTCCTCTGCATGTTCTGCTTCGATCCGCGTCCGGATTTCCACAGGATCCGCGTCAGGGTCGGCATCAAGCGCTTCCAGCACCTTCAGTTCGACGTTACCGCCCAATTGAATATCGGTGCCGCGACCAGCCATGTTGGTGGCGATGGTAACGGCCCCGAACTTGCCCGCATCCGCGATGATCTGCGCTTCCTGCTCGTGCTGGCGTGCGTTCAGAACATTATGCTGGATGCCAGCGGCGGTCAGCATCTGTGACAATTGTTCGGATTTCTCAATCGACGTGGTGCCAACAAGGCAAGGCTGGCCCTTGGCGTTCGCTTCTTTCACCTTGTCGATCATCGCCTGATATTTTTCGCCTACGGTGCGGTAAACCGCGTCATCCTCATCCACCCGCGCAATCGGCACGTTTGTGGGAATTTCAACAACGCCCAACCCGTAAATCTCACCGAACTCTTCGGCTTCGGTCAGTGCCGTGCCGGTCATGCCAGCCAGTTTATCATAAAGGCGGAAATAGTTCTGGAACGTCACAGAGGCGAGCGTGACGTTCTCGGACATGATCGAGGTACCCTCTTTCGCTTCAATCGCCTGGTGCAGGCCATCCGACAGGCGGCGCCCTTGCATCATCCGTCCGGTGAATTCGTCGATCAGCATGATCTCGCCGTCGCGAACGATGTAATCCTTGTCCTTGGTAAAGAGTGTATGCGCACGCAGGCCCTGATTCACGTGGTGTACTATCGTCGTACTTTCCGGGTCATAAAGTGACTGCCCCTCTTCCAGCAGTCCCTCGGCCCGCAGCAGGTCTTCAAGGAATTCGTTACCATCGTCCGTAAAGGTGACGTTGCGCGTTTTCTCGTCCAGCTCGTAATGCTCGGGCTTCAGCGCGGGAATCAGCTTGTTGATGGTGACATACATGTCGGAGCGGTCTTGGGCAGGGCCCGAAATGATCAGCGGTGTACGGGCCTCGTCGATCAGAATGCTGTCTACTTCGTCGACAATCGCAAAGAAGTGATGCTTTTGCAGGATCTCGTCCAAATTCGACTTCATATTGTCGCGCAGGTAATCAAAGCCAAGTTCATTGTTGGTCGCATAGGTGATGTCACAGCTATAGGCCGCGCGTTTATCTGCCATCCCCATGCCCGAAATCGCTGCGCCAGTGGTCATCCCCAAGGCGGCAAACACCTTCCCCATCCAGTCTGCGTCACGCTGAACCAGATATTCGTTTACGGTTACAACGTGGACACCCTTGCCCGGCAGCGCATTCAGATAGGCGGCCAAAGCCGCTGTCAGGGTCTTACCTTCGCCAGTCTTCTGTTCGGAAATATTACCCTGATGCAAAAAGATCGCCGCCAGCAACTGTGTATCAAACGCGCGCAAACCCAAGGTTCGCCGCGCCGCTTCGCGGCAGTTGGCAAAAGCTTCGGGCAGCAAATCATCAAGGCTCTCGCCACCCATGGCGCGTGTGGCCAGTTCTTCGGTTTTGTCCTTCAGGCCTTCGTCACTCAGCTTCTCGAATTCAGGTTCTAGCGCGTTGACCTTTTCCACCAGCGGGCGGGTCGCTTTGATTTTGCGATCATTTGGCGTGCCAAAGACCTTTTTGGCGATTGTTCCGATACCCAGCATGTGTTCTCCAGCCGACGTTTTAATTCTGCGCAGCGATGTGCTTGCCCAAGCCTCAGTCAGCCCATAGATAGATGGGGAACGTGGCCTGCGTGTGCGCCCTTAAGGGCGATGTAAGGGCCGCACCAAAGGCTGTCAATGTAGCAGCCCTGTACAGGGCTTAACGATAGGACGATCCATGCAAAAACCCCTCACTTATCTCGCATCTTTAGCTGTGGCCGTTTCATTTGCCCTGCCCGTCGCGGCCGAAGACGCGCCAACGGTCGATACCGTGGTTGCAACAGTGAACGGCACAGAGATCACCTTGGGTCATATGATCATTGCCCGCGCGACCCTGCCCGAACAATATCAGGGATTGCCCGACGAGGTCTTGTTCAAGGGTATTCTGGATCAATTGGTACAACAGACTGCACTTGCCGATACCTACGAGGGTGAGCTGCCCAAACGAGTGACCCTTTCGCTGGAAAATGAAACACGGTCGCTTACCGCCGGGGAAGTGATCGAGGGCGTTATGGCAGCCCCCGTTGACGAGGACGCCATCACCGCTGCCTACGATGCTCAATACAAGGATCAAGATGCAGGCGAGGAATATAATGCCTCCCATATTCTGGTAGAGACCGAGGAAGAAGCGAACACCATCAAGGAAGCGCTCGACAACGGTGCCGATTTTGCCGAGATGGCGCGCGAAAAATCAACCGGTCCTTCCGGTCCGGGCGGCGGCTCATTGGGTTGGTTTGGAACCGGCATGATGGTCCCCTCATTTGAGGCCGCTGTTGTTGCGATGGAACCCGGCACGGTTTCTGCTCCCGTAGAAACCCAGTTTGGCTGGCATGTGATCAAGCTGAACGAGACCCGCAAGACTGAAGCCCCTGCCTTGGAAGACGTGCGCGAAGAGCTTGAGCTTCAGGTACGGCAAACCCTTGTGCAAACCCGTATCGAAGAAATCACTGAACAAGCAGATGTGGACCGTATGGCCGAACAGGTTATCGATCCCGCTTTGATCAAAAACATCGAGTGGCTGGAGTAACGCACTTGGGAAAGATTACAAAAGTATCACCGCTGGCCCCGTCCGCCTTTCCTGAATTGCCCGTGATAGAAGGCGTGCAGTTTGCCACCGTGGCCGCTGGCGTCAAATATCAAGGCCGCACCGATGTGATGCTGGCACTGCTTGCGCCTGGCACTGCAATTGCAGGTGTTTTCACCCGTTCGCAAACCCGCGCCGCCCCGGTTCTGGATTGTCAGACAAAGATTGGCGGCGCCTACGATAAAGGTGCGGCTATTCTAGTGAATTCCGGCAATGCGAACGCCTTTACAGGACGACGTGGCATCGAAGCTGTCGATGCGATTACCGCTTCGGTCGCTCAGGTTTGCGACATTCCGCAATCACGTGTCTTTACGTCCTCAACCGGCGTTATTGGTGAACCGCTGCCATTTGAACGTGTGACCGCAGTGATCGCAGATGCCAAAGCAACGTTGGATAAAGGCAAAATCGCAGAGGCGGCCCGGGCGATCATGACCACAGACACCTATGCCAAAGGGGCGTCTGCAACAGTTCACATCGGTGGGAAAACAGTTTCGATAGCAGGGATCGCCAAAGGGTCCGGCATGATTGCACCGGATATGGCGACGATGCTGGTGTATATTTTCACCGATGCTCTGGTCGATCAGGCCGCCCTGCAAGCAATGGTCTCAGAAAATGTTGATCGGACTTTTAACTGCATCACCGTGGATAGCGATACCTCTACCTCGGACAGTCTGATTTTCGCGGCGACAGGGGCCTCAGGTGTGGATGCCACAAATGACACCACGTTCAAGGACGCCCTGCATAGCGTGATGCAGGACCTCGCATTTCAGGTTGTCCGTGATGGGGAAGGGGCGACCAAATTTGTAGAAATCGCCGTAACCGGAGCGGCGAATGACGCCGATGCCAAGCTGCATGCAATGGCCATTGCCAATTCACCCTTGGTGAAAACAGCGATTGCCGGTGAGGATCCGAACTGGGGCCGCATCGTCATGGCTGTTGGTAAATCAGGTGCTGCTGCTGATCGCGACCGGCTTTCGATCCGGTTTGGTGACGTCGAAGTGGCCAAAGACGGCTGGCGCAGCCCCGCATATTCCGAAACCGACGCGGCAGCCCATATGAAGGGTGATGAAATTCAAATCTGCGTCGATATCGGAATCGGGACGGGCCATTCCACGGTTTGGACCTGTGATTTGACCCACGGTTACATTGAGATCAACGCAGATTACCGCTCGTGAAAGTTGTTCTGGTGTCTGCCGTTGCGCTGATCGACGTGGACGGCCGCATCTTGCTAGCACAACGCCCCGCTGGGAAATCCATGGCTGGTCTATGGGAATTTCCCGGCGGCAAAGTGGAAACGGGCGAAACGCCCGAAATGGCTCTGATTCGCGAGTTGGAAGAAGAGCTTGGCATCAACACCTGGGCCTCCTGTTTGGCCCCGCTGACCTTTGCCAGCCACAGCTATGATGACTTTCATCTCGTGATGCCGCTGTTTGCCTGCCGCAAATGGGAAGGGACACCCATGCCGAAAGAGAATCAGGCACTCAAATGGGTCCATGCCAAAGACCTGCGTAACTACCCCATGCCAGCTGCAGACATCCCTTTGATCCCGATTTTACGCGATTGGCTTTGAAAGCATGTAGGTTTAGGTGATTTCACGCGCATCGGGAAACAATGGGCTAGCAGCTTCACGAATTGTTGATTATGTTATCCTCACTGTCTGGGGAGAGAGAAAATGCTGCGTACAATCACGCTTGGATCATGTGTATCCGTTCAAGGTATCTTTGTTAAAGATTTGGCCGATGGCCGTGTAGCTGTAAAAGTTGATGATACTGTCTTTGCTGGAACACCTGTCCGCAAGAACTAATCTTTCCGGCTCTGCCGGAATGTAAAAAGGGGCCGCTTTCGCTGCCCCTTTTTTATTGTCTTGATGAAAAGCCGGACATCGCTGCCCGACCCTCCAGATTACTTCAGTGTCCGCGTTACTTCTTCACGGGTGAAAATCTCGATTACGTCATCGGGACGAATGTCATCGTAGTTCTCAAAGGCCATGCCGCATTCCTGACCTGACTGCACCTCTGGCACCTCGTCCTTGAAGCGCTTGAGCGTTTTCAGTGTGCCCTCGTGAATCACCACGTTGTCACGCAGCAAACGCACCCCGGCAGAACGACGCGCCACACCTTCGGTGACCAGACAACCGGCAACCTTACCGACACCTGTGACCTTGAAGACCTCTTTGATATTTGCATATCCGATGAAGTTCTCTTTGATCTCGTTGCTCAGCAAACCAGATGCCGCCGCTTTCACATCGTCAACCAGGTCGTAGATAACCGAGTAATAACGGATCTCGACACCCTTCTGGTTTGCGGTGTTCCGTGCGGATGCGTTTGCACGGACGTTAAAGCCCATGATCGGCGCACCGGATGCTTCGGCCAGACCGACGTCCGTCTCTGTGATGGCGCCAACACCGGAGTGCAGAACGCGCACGCGTACCTCGTCGTTGCCAATTTTCTCCATTGCTTGAACGATGGCTTCGGCAGAACCTTGAACATCCGCTTTCAGCAGGATCGGCAGTTCGCTGACATCTTCGTTAGCTTTGGCATTCGCCATCAGCTGCTCCAATGTCGTCGCCGCACCAGCAGCAGCGCGCTTGTCTTTGGCCGCACTTGCGCGGTAATCCGCGATCTCACGCGCCTGCGCTTCGGTCTCTGTCACGTTCAGCACATCGCCCGCTTCGGGAGTGCCATTCAGGCCCAGCACCTCTACAGGAACCGACGGGCCGGCTTCCTTCACGCGGTTGCCCTGATCGTCGATCAGCGCACGAACCTTACCGTATTGCTCGCCCACAACAAAGATATCACCCTGACGCAGCGTGCCGTTCTGCACCAGAACCGTCGCCACAGGGCCACGGCCCACGTCAAGCTGCGCCTCGATCACGGCGCCAACGGCAGCGCGATTCGGGTTGGCTTTCAGTTCCAGCAGTTCCGCCTGAAGCGCGATGGCTTCCAGCAGTTGATCAAGGCCCTGACCGGTTGTGGCAGACACTTCGACGTCTTGCACTTCACCTGACATCTGCTCCACGATCACCTCGTGCTGCAGCAGGTCCGTACGCACCTTCATGGCATCGGCCGCTGGTTTGTCGATCTTGTTGATCGCCACAATCATCGGCACTTTGGCAGCTTTGGCGTGGTTGATCGCCTCAATCGTCTGCGGCATCACAGCGTCATCCGCCGCAACCACCAGAACCACGATATCAGTAACCTGTGCACCACGCGAACGCATGGAGGTAAAGGCCGCGTGGCCCGGCGTATCGAGGAAAGACAGCACCTGGCCGCTATCGGTTGTCACCTGATAGGCGCCGATGTGCTGGGTAATACCCCCCGCTTCGCCAGCAACAACCTTGGCGTTGCGGATCGCATCCAGCAGCGAGGTCTTGCCGTGGTCAACGTGACCCATAATCGTGATGACCGGCGGACGTGTGACCAGATCTTTCGGATCATCCTCGATCTCTTTGATCACATCTTCCACGTCGGCGTCGGAAACGCGCACAACCTTGTGGCCAAATTCCTCGATGATCAGCTCGGCTGTATCGGCATCAATGGTTTCATTCTGCGTAACCATCAACCCGTTGTTCATCAACGCCTTAACAACGGCGCCTGTCTTTTCAGCCATGCGCGCGGCCAGTTCGGACACGACAATAGCAGGTGGCAGGTTCACGTTGCGGATGATCTTTTCGCGCTCGACATTACCGCCCATCGCTTTTTGACGTTGGCGTTCCTGTTTGCGCTTCATCGCGGCCATTGACCGCTGGCGGCCACCTTCGCCCCCTGTCAACGCTTGGTTAACTGTCAGTTTACCCGAACGGCGGCTATCGTCAGCGCGGTTCTTTTTATTGGTCTCTTCGCGGTCACGTTCGGTTTTGCGAACAGCCGGGCCCGGTGCCACTTTGTTAGGTGTCGGACGCGCAGCAACCGGTGCCGCCGGCGCAGCAGCAGCTTGTGCCGCAGCTTCTGCGTCACGCTTGGCCTGCTCTTCTTCTTCGGCTTTTGCCTTCAGGCTTTCTTCGCGCTCACGATCTTCTTTTTCTTTTGCGTCAATCTCGGCACGACGGCGCTCGCGGTCTTCTGCGCGTGCTTTTTCCTCGGCCAAGCGTTCTGCGGCTTCTTCGGTCTCACGAGCCTTGGCAGCCTGAACCGCCTTCAACCGGCGCTCCATCTCTGCATCGGTAATGCCCGCTGGACGTTTGGAGGGGTCGCCCACAGGACCAGCGCCCGGTCCCGTTGGCTTTTGGCCACCCGGCTTTGGCACCACAACGCGTTTGCGCTTGGTTTCGACCACAACGTTCTTCGTCCGCCCGTGGCTAAAGCTCTGCTTCACGTTGCTGGGACGCGAACCGCCCAGACCCAATGTTTTTCTGCCGTCTGTATCGCTCATTTAGCTCGTCATCCTTCCGGCTGGCCGCTGCCAGCCTCGTTTTGTCGCACGCCTTTAAGTCGTTGGGCTTCCTCTACAACACGCAGAGTGAGTCCACCAGAGGCGAGCGCCCCATGTATCACAGTTTGACGTCCGAATGCCAAACCCAATTCATCCGCCGTCAGCCAGCCAATGTATTGACCGTAATGCGGCGTGCTCAGTTTCGTTTTTCCGCGTTCAGACCCGTCCATCGCCTGAATAAGAACCTGGGCTTCTTCGTTTTGAAGCCAGCTTTTGACTTTTTCGTATCCCGCAACAGCGCGCCCGCCCTTGCGTTGCAGTGAAATCAGGTCGACCACCCGCCGCGCCAATTGCTTTTCAACTTCATCCAGTAGGTTATCCTGAACAGTGACCTGCATCTTGGCCGCACGGGTGAACAGTTTCTTGCTGATCGCCTGTTTAATCGCGGCACGGTCAGCGGCAACATACATACCACGTCCCGGCAGTTTGCCCAAGATATCAGGGTAAACCTGATTGTCGGGCCCAACCACAAAGCGCACCAAGCCGTATTTAGGCTGCACTTCGCCTGTGGCAATACACTTGCGATCAGGACCGTCTTCCCGGTCTTTGGAGGCGCCACCGCGACTCATCTGGTACAATCGAGGCCTGAAATCAGGCCTCGACCTCCTGTTCTTCTGCTCCGTCATCCTCGGCCGCTTCCGCTTCCAGCTCGGCGGGGTCAACCCAACCCAACATTACACGGGCAGTCATGATCATCCCCTGCGCATCTTCCAATGAAACCTCGAACGGCTCAAGCGACCCGTCGTCCTTCACACGTTCGCCATTCACTGTTGTCCAGCCGCCGGCCAGTTCCCAGTCTGCGCATGTTGCGAAATCTTCCAGTGTCTTTACGCCGTCCTTTGCCAGTGCCTCTATCATTTGGGGTGTCAGGCCTTCAAATTCAATAAGGCTATCTTCGACACCAAGGGCACGGGCCGATTCCAACGCGGCCTTGTTTTGTGCTTCAAGCACGTCCTGCGCACGGGCCTGCAATTCTTGTGCTGTGTCTTCATCAACACCATCAATTACCAACAGTTCGTTAACCTCAACATAAGCGACTTCTTCGAGGTTGGTGAACCCTTCGGACACCAGCAACTGGGCAAAGAATTCGTCCAGATCAAGGTTGTCCATGAACAGTTTGGTGCGCAGTTCAAACTCGGCCTGACGGCGCTGGCTTTCCTGCTCTTCTGTCATGATGTCGATGTCGAGTCCGGTAAGCTGTGACGCCAGGCGCACGTTTTGGCCACGGCGGCCAATGGCAAGGCTTAGCTGTTCTTCAGGCACGACAACTTCAATTTTGCCGGCTTCTTCGTCCAGAACAACTTTGGAAACTTCCGCGGGCTGCAAAGCGTTCACAAGGAAGGTCGGCTGATCGTCATTCCATGGAATGATATCGATCTTTTCGCCCTGCAATTCATTCACGACGGCCTGCACACGCGAGCCGCGCATACCCACACAGGCACCCACTGGATCAATCGAGTTATCATAGCTGATCACAGCAATTTTGGCGCGCGAACCGGGGTCACGGGCAACGGCCTTGATCTCGATGATGCCATCATAAATCTCTGGCACTTCCATCTTGAACAGCTCTGCCATGAACTCAGGCGCGGTGCGGCTCAGGAAAATCTGCGGCCCGCGCTGTTCGCGGCGCACGTCCTTGATATAGACGCGGATCCGGTCGTTCGGACGATAGGATTCGCGGCCAATCTTTTCGTTGCGGCGCAGGATCGCTTCGCCGGCGCCTACATCGACGATAACGTTGCCGTATTCTTCGCGCTTGACCAGACCGTTGATGATCGTGCCGGCGCGGTCTTTAAACTCTTCATACTGACGATCCCGTTCCGCTTCGCGGATTTTTTGCAAGATTACCTGCTTGGCAGATTGCGCCGCAATACGGCCCATCTCGACCGGAGGAACTTCCTCGATCAGTTGCTGGCCGATTTCGGGGTTGTCCATATATTGCTTGGCTTGCTCGACGGTAAATTCGGCCTGATAGTTTTCAAGCTCGTCTTCCGCGACCACGGTGCGCACACGGGTGAATGTCGCGCGACCTGTCTTGCGGTCGATCGACACATGAATGTCCATCTCGGCGCCGTAGCGTGACTTTGCCGCCCTGGCGAGCGATTCTTCCATCGCTTCGATGACCAATGCAGGATCGATCATCTTCTCGCGGGCAACAGCCTCGGCGGTTTGCAACAACTCAAGCTGGTTGGCGGATGTAATGGCCATTAGTCTTCTCCCTCATCAGACCCTTCGGTCTCAATCTCATCGAAATCAGTTTCGTCGATAACACCGGCGGCCTTGCGCTGGCGTAGCATTTCTTTGATCAGCTCGTCGGTCAGCACGAGTTTGGCGTCAGACAACCAGTCAAACTTCAGACCGACAGTGCCCTCTTCGACGTTGATCAACACCTCGTCTCCGTCGATGCCAGCCAATTCGCCCTTAAAGCGGCGACGGCCGCCCACTAGTTCTTCGGTTTCGATCTTGGCCTCATAGCCTTCGAACATGTCGAAATCCTTGAGCCGCGTCAGCGGACGGTCAATGCCGGGCGAAGATACTTCAAGCGTATATTCTTCGATAATCGGGTCTTCGACGTCCAACACGGCACCCAGCGCCTGATTGATCTTGGCCAGATCATCAACCTCAATCCCGCCTTCGGGCTTGTCGGCCATAATCTGCAATGTCGTAACCTTGCCCGACATCAGGCGTACGCGCACCAGTTCATACCCCATATCCTCAATCACTGGTGTAATGATCTCGGCCATGCGACGGTCAATGGCGGCTTTGGCGATTAGGTCGTTGGTCATGGATACCTTCAGGCACAAAAAAACGGGCGCGCGGCCCGTGTTCAAGATCGGTGGAGTGTTTGGTTTGGACCCGAACACGCCGCTGTTAAAGGCCATATACGCAGAGATGACCGAGTCTGCAAGGCCTGTTCATGCAAACCACCACCGTTCAGCCGCACGCAGGTTATCCAGCGGGCCCAGATGGCTGATGTTTGCAGGCTGCATCACCTCCGAGGACACCGCTTGCGTCGGATGCCGGCGATCCGGTTGAAAAGCGATGTCAGACAGATCCGCCAAAGCGCCCGCAGCATTCAGATCAACAGCATCAACCAGGTATTCGCCCAGCGCCTGCCCCCGCACCGGTTCGGAAGGGATCGAGGTTAGTTCGACTTCGTCAAACCAACCGGCAGCGTCCCCTTTATAATGATCCGCAACACGTGTCGCCAATAGGCGCTGGCCGGGCGTGAAATGCGCAATCTGATAGAGGCCCGTGCCGACCCCGCTTTCGGGCGCATGAGCAGAGCGGATAAAATACGCGGGCTGGGCCAAACGCATTGGCAGGCGCGGATCCGCCTGATCCAACGTGAAGGACACCTGAAAATTACCAACCGCCCGCACCACGCCATCGGCAAATCCCGCGGCGCTTGCAACAACGTCCTTGGCTGTAAACGCTTGACCATCATGAAATTTTACATCCTGACGCAGATCAAACAGCCAAACACGCGCATCAGGCGATGATGTCCAACCCGTCGCCAATTCGCCCCGCAACGTCCCGTCAGCCGCAACTTCGGTGAGTGTGTCAAAGACAAGGCCTTGCCGCGCAACCTGCATAAACAGACCGTCACCCTGCAACCAAGTGTCATCGCGCGCGCCACCAGACAGCGCCATCCGCAATCGGCCGCCGCGCGTAGGGGCCGCCGCCGATACACCTGTTGCCGCCAACAAGGCTGCGGCTGCCGCGCTGGAAAACAGCGCACGACGATCCAGCAAGGAGCGGGTCATCCCGCCGCTCCGATCCAGTCCATTGTTCGCACCAGCTCTGCCGATATTCCAGGTTCGGACAAGGCGTGGCCGGCGTTGCGTACCATTTTCAATTCGCCCTGCATCCAGCTTTCTGCCAGTCGATATGCGCTGCTGGGCGGGCAAATCATGTCATACCGGCCCTGCACGATCACACCCGGAATATGCGAGATGCGCGGCATATGCGCCAAAATCTGACCGTCAAATTCCAAGAACCCCGCATTGGTGAAATAGTGATTCTCCAACCGCGAAAAAGCGCGGGCATAATCTGCTGGCCCCTCGTGTGACCCGCCATAAGTATGAATTGAGGCCAAGGCATTTTCCCATGCGGCCCACGCACGACCGTAGCGTTGTTCAATCGACAGATCACCGGAAAACAACCGTCGGTGATAGGCCTTGATCAAATCGCCGTGCTCATTCTCTGGAATCAGCGATGTAAACCGCGCCCAAACTTCGGGCCAAAATTTTCCGGCACCGCCGCCATAGAACCAATCCAGTTCGGATTGCGTCATCAAGAATACACCCCGCAGCACAAGGTTGCGCACCGCCTCTGGATGGGTCTGGGCATAGATCAATGACAGTGTCGCGCCCCAAGAACCGCCAAAGACGATCCACTGCTCGATCTCCAGCTCGCGGCGAATCATTTCAATGTCTGCGACCAGATGCCACGTCGTGTTATCGGTGACTGATGCATGCGGCTTGGACCGTCCGCATCCCCGCTGGTCAAACAGGATGACACGAAACTTCGCAGGGTCGAAATAACGCCGCATAGAGGGGCTGCACCCCCCGCCGGGCCCACCATGTAGTACCACAACAGGAATACCGTCAGGGTTGCCACATTGCTCAACATAGACGGTATGTCCCTGCCCAACAGCCAACATTCGCTGATCAAACGGGTCGATCGGCGGATAAAGATACTGAACTGCGCGTTTTTGATCGGGAAACTTGTCCATACCAGCCCTATATACGTCTGGGATATACAAGAACATAGGGAGCGCGAAATGCAAACGGCTCAATCTACAGTAGACGCTGGGGAAATCGCAAAATTCGAGGCGATGGCCGCTGAGTGGTGGGATTTAGACGGTAAATTCAAACCCCTGCACATGCTGAACCCCTGCCGGTTAGATTATATTACGTCGCAAATCGCCGGTGAATTTGACCGCGATCTGACATCAGAGACCCCGTTTAAAGGTCTGCGAATCCTCGATATCGGCTGCGGCGGTGGACTGTTGTCCGAACCCATGGCCCGATTGGGCGCAGAGGTTGTGGGGGCCGATGCCGCAGCGGGCAATATCCCTGTCGCTCGCGTTCACGCTGCGCAATCCGGTCTGGTGATTGATTACCGCCACACAACTGCCGAAGCGATGGCCACGGACGGCGAACAATTCGACGTGGTTCTGAACATGGAGGTAATCGAACACGTGGCCTCGCCACCCGATTACCTGCGCGCCTGTCATGATCTGTTGAAACCGGGCGGGCTGCATATTTGCTCCACGATCAACCGCAATCCCAAGTCATTCATGATGGCGATTGTCGGTGCTGAACATATCATGCGCTGGCTGCCCAAAGGCACCCATGAATGGTCCAAATTCATAACGCCGGACGAATTGTTTACCTTGATCAACGCCGCAGGGCTGGAACCGGTCGATCGCAAGGGGTTCGTCTTTAACCCGATTGCCTGGAGCTGGAGCCTGTCGGACAGAGACCTGAGTGTAAACTATGTCACTGCCAGCGTCAGGCCAGCTTCAGCCTGATCTCACGCAAGATGGGCAGGGCCGCGCGGGCCTGCTCCTCGCCCAGATCCTCGACCACCTGATTGATCATCGGGGTAATCGCGGCCACGGCCGTATCACGTGCATTGCGCCCCGCTGGACTGATGCCCACCATTTTGCGTCGCGCATCGTCCCAGTCGGGGCGGATGTGCACATATCCGGACCATTCCAGTTTGTTCAGCGTGTTGGTCATGGCACCTCGTGTTACGCCAAACCGTTCGGCCAACTGCGCAGGTGTGGATTCATCATCTTTTCGGGCAAGATGGTTAAGAACCGAGAAATGCGAGATTTCCATGCCTTTGGGCAACACACGGGTCAGACGCCCGCGCATTGAATGCTCTGCTGCCAGAATTTCGCTGAACAGCATAATTGCCAAGGTATTTTTATCATCGCTCATGCGTCGACCTGTTTATCATCCCTTTAGGGGCCGGAAAAGTTGCGAGCATTCGCAAGACTGGGAACCTTACGTCGCGCTGCCTCTCCTTTTTCCATATCAAGGTCGAATTTGTAAACGCCAACGGCCTTTCCGGCGTCCAGAATGACCTCGCCCCAAGGATCCACAACCAGTGAATGCCCATAGGTATCACGTGTCTTATGCAAAGCGCTTGAATGTGTCCCCGTCTGGGCGGGCGCAATCACAAAACAACCCGATTCAATTGCCCGCGCGCGTAACAGCGCATGCCAATGAGCGGCCCCCGTAACCGGAGAGAACGCGGCCGGCACAGTAAGAATCTGCGCACCGGCATTGGCCAGCGCCCGATACAGGTGCGAAAACCGGACATCGTAACAAACGCTCATCCCGATCTTGGCGAAGTCGGTTTTCGCCAGAACAGCGCGATCGCCGGGACGATACCCTTCGCTTTCGCGCCATGTCTCGGTTTCGCTGATCTGGACGTCAAACATGTGAATCTTGTCGTATTTCGCAACAATCTCGCCATCCGGCCCGATCAGAAAGGAACGGTTGGCAAACCGCTGGTCCGCATCACCGGTCTTGAGCCCCAATGACCCGATCAACAACCAGACACCTGCCGCCTTTGCTTCGGCTCGCAAGGCGGCAAGGGTGATATCCTCATCCTCGAATTGCAGCACCGCATGCTGATGCTTGCGGCTGGTCGAAATGCAGTTCGTGACTTCAGGGGTCAGAACAAATTGCGCCCCGTCCGCCACAGCCGCGCGAAACATGTCAATCGTACCTGCCAAGTTTGCAACGGGATCATCGCTTACGTTCAGCTGAAGAATGGCGCCCTGCATTACGCCGCCAGCAAGGCATCAAGTTTGCCCGCGCGTTCCAGCGCATGCAGGTCATCACAACCACCTACATGAATGTCACCAATGAATATCTGCGGCACCGTGCGCCCGCCGTTGGCACGTTGTACCATCTCTGCCTTGCGTTCTGGCTGGGCCAAAACATCAACCTCAGCAAAGCTGACGCCTTTGGACGATAGCAACCGCTTGGCCGCGTGACAAAAACCACAGAGCGGAGACGTATAAATTTCGACAGGTTTCATAAACCGGTTCCTTTCAACATGACTATGGCGCTTCGGCTGGAATTTGCATCGCTCCCGGACCTCAAATCACTGATTTGCTGGTGACTGGCAATGTCTCATACCCCAAATTTCTGGCGAAACGCTTTGTTGAAAGTTGATTTAAGCATCTTTGGCCACGCGCGCCAGTGTCACCACGTTGACAGGCCCCGACCCTGCGGCGAGGCAAGCACGTGTACAAGCTGCCAAAGTCGCGCCCGACGTCATCACATCATCCACCAACAACACCGGTCGGCCAATCAACCGATGCCGACGCCGGGGATGAACACGAATGGCGTTCTCAACCGCGGCGATCCGGTCATCACGACCCAGACCGTCCAACGTCATTGTGCGCCTGAAGCGTTGCAGCAAATCAGGGGACCATGGCCGTTCCACCCTGTGTGACAATGCCCTGGCCAACAGTGCCGATTGGTTGAAACGGCGCTTGATCATCCGCAGCCAATGCAAGGGAACCGGCGCGATCAATGTGTTCTGGGTTACGATATCTGCAACTGCATGCGACAACCAAAGCCCCGCCGGACGAGCGATTTCCTGTCGGTCGCCGTGTTTCAACGCCAATACCAGCTTGCGTCCGGTATCCCGATACAGCATTGCCGCGCGACCTTTCGACCAGGGTGGCGGGTTTTCCATGCAACCGTCGCAATGTGCGTTATCGCCCTCATCTGCACCAGGCAAAGGCACACCGCAAGAATCGCAAATCGTGCCCCCGATAAATGCCGTGTCGCGCCAGCAGGCCCCACACAGCCCAAAGTCCCCGTCCACAACAGAACCACAGGTCAGACAACGCGCAGGATAAATTGCGTCTAACCCTATTTGAAGTCCGCGTAACAACGACATATTAGTTTCCAATGACCCAACAAACTCTCATGACCGACGCGGGGGCCCTCGCACTGCATCGCCGCCGTGCAACCGCAGACGCCATGTTTTTGCACCACGCCGCCGCCGACGAGGTGCAGGATCGTATGCGGATGGTTAACAAGTCGTTTAACTCGGCAGCGATCGTGACCGGACAGGCCCCGCTTTGGGCCACATATTTTCCGCAGGCCACCCTGACCCCTGACAGCGAAACATTGGCGCTTGAGGTTGGCGCGTACGATCTGGTGGTCCACGCCATGGCGCTGCATTGGGCCAATGATCCGGTTGGCCAGCTGATCCAAAGCAGACGCGCGCTCATGCCTGACGGTCTGTTCTTCTGCGTGTCCTATGGCGGGCAAACCCTGCACGAACTCCGGGCCTGTTTGGGACAGGCCGAGGCAGATGTAACCGGCGGCATGTCCCCGCGCGTTGCCCCGATGGCGGATCTGCGCGATATGGGCGGGCTGTTGCAACGCGCTGGGTTTGCCTTGCCGGTCGCAGACAGTCAAACTTTCAAGGTTGAATATAGCGATATATGGTCGCTGATGCGTGATCTGCGGGCAATGGGCGAAACAAACGCGCTGTTCGCGCGCCTGCGCCGCACAACCCGCCGTGCCGTGCTGACCACCGCCGCGCAACTATACCAAGACAACTTTGCCACAACGAAGGGCAGGATCACCGCCACGTTTGATCTGGTCTTTCTGACTGGCTGGGCACCGGCAGACAGCCAGCCCAAACCTCTGCGCCCCGGCTCTGCCCAACAGCGACTTGCCGATGCACTGGGCACCGATGAAACAAAGTTATCCAATTGACCGCAGCTTCAATGCCCCTATGTGAACCCGAGCAAGCCATCTAAGGACACGCCATGCCAGCCGCCCGCCCGACACACGCCAATACCGATCACCCAAAGATACCAAAACAGCGCGTTGGCGTATTGCTTGCCAATCTCGGGACGCCGGACAACTATGATTATTGGTCGATGCGCCGCTATCTGGGCGAGTTCCTGTCAGACCGCCGGGTGATTGACTACAGCCCGTGGCTTTGGCAGCCTCTTTTGCAACTGGTCATCCTGACAAAACGGCCTTTCACGTCAGGTGCCGCGTATAAATCCATCTGGAATCACGAAGCCGGCGAAAGCCCTCTGCTGACGATTACCAAATCGCAAACGACCAAGATCGCAGAGACGATGAAAGCGCGATATGGCGACGACGTGATGGTCGATTACTGCATGCGCTACGGCAATCCCTCGACCAAATCCAAGGTTGCGGCCATGACAGCCGCCGGGTGTAGCAAGATTCTGTTCTTCCCGCTGTACCCGCAATATGCCGGGGCCACTTCCGCCACTGCTTGTGATGCATTTTTCGCCGCATTGGGCCACGAGAAATGGCAACCGATTGCCCGCGTGGTCGAACCCTATTTCGATCGTCCCGATTATATCGAGGCCCTCGCCACGTCGATAGAAACCGCCTATGCCGCCGCTGAAAAACGTCCTGACATCCTGATCTGTTCGTATCACGGTGTGCCCATCCGGTATCTGATGGAGGGCGACCCCTATCACTGCCAATGCCAGAAAACCACACGACTGCTGAAAGAGCGTCTAGGGTGGCAAGACACCGAAATCATGACCACCTTTCAGTCAAAGTTCGGCCCCGAAGAATGGTTGCAGCCCTATACCGTCGAAGAAGTCGCGCGGCAGGCCGAGGCGGGGAACAAGAACATCGCCGTCTGCGCCCCCGCGTTTTCCGCCGACTGCATCGAAACACTGGAAGAGATCAACGAAGAAATCAAAGAGAGCTTTGAAGAGGCCGGCGGTGAGCATTTCACCTATATCCCCTGCCTCAACGACGATGATCTGCACATCAAGGCGTTGTCCGCAACCATTGAAGAGAACCTGAAAGGGTGGCTGGACTAGGATTGCCCCCTCCACTGGCCTGACGCAATTTCACGAACATCGACCTTCAGCCATCTAACAAAAATGCCCGCAATCATCGACTGAGCCGTAACGCTGGAAAAAGTTAGACACAGGCCGGGGCGTAAAGCCTATTCAGGAATAATCGCGCCAGGGTGCTGAACAACCCGAGCGGCAAGCCGATGCCCTGCCATCAGCGCTGCAGCTTGCGGTTTGCCCGACAACAGCGCCCCAAGGTATCCGCCGTTAAAACTGTCCCCGGCGGCAGTTGTATCAACAACGATGGCAGCAGGCGGATAGGATTGCGTGACAGGTAATCCCAAAGACACAGGCCCGCTTGCACCCCGTTTAAGCGCCCCCTGCCGATCATACGCGACGAAGCGGTCTTCAACCTGCTGGGCGGTTTCACCGAAAAGCGCCATTTCGTCGTCAACCGACGGCAAGGTCACATCGGCACGGGCCCACATCGCGGTTGTAACCTGTCGTGCAAGCGATTCATCCTCCCACAAACCACGGCGATAATTGCTGTCATAGATCACTTTGACGGGGGCTGAATCAATCCACTCGATCAGAGCGACCCTGACAGTATGTGGCAGGATCGCCATCGAAACGCCCGACAGGTAAACCGCGTCGTGATTGGCAAGACAGCTGAAATCTTTATCCGCAAACAACTGCCGTGCCGCGGACGTATTGCGCCAATAGGTAAAGCTGCGTTCGCCCTCTTGCGTGGTCGAAATGGCGTATAAACCGGGTGACATCCCACTGATCCGGCGGATCCCATCGGTACCGACACCTTGTGAGGAAATAAAACTTGCAATGCGCTGGGAAAACGGATCGTGCCCAAGACAGGTCACATATTCAACCTGAAGGGCCGGAGCGGCCCGGTGCAGATAAATCGCGGTATTCAACGTGTCACCGGCGACACCCAATTGCGGAACGTCTCCGACCAAAGACAATTCAATCATCGCCTCACCAATGCACGCGATCCGCATTATCCCTGCTCTCCTTTCCAAAAATCAGACCGGCACGCATAATCATCATCACCCCGCCTTCAATCGTCCAGACGTCAGGCATAGCTTCAATCCACAATCCGGCGCAGCGCCGCCGCCCCTTCTTGGGCGAACGGGACTTTGTTGTTTATTACGCTGTGCCGCCCGTTACTCTACCGGAACAACGCTAGCCGGTTAGATCGTCTTCCAGATAGACGCTGATAATCTCGTCAAAACTGCTCTCGGCTTGGAACCCCAGTTCAATCGCCCGCTCGGGATCGAAATCGCGCGGCCAGCCGTTGACCATAGCCATAATCGTTTCATCTGGCACAGGCTTGATCAAATCGACCACTTTTTGCCCTGCGGCCCGCCGTAAGGCTTCGATCTGTTCGGCCACCGTACAGCTGAACCCCGGAAGGTTAAGCGCACGACGGCCCTGCAACAAATCAGTATCCAGACCGGCAGCATGGGTCAGAAAGCCGGCCGCTGCGCGGGGACTGGCGTGCCAGTGACGCACCGTATCAGCGACTGGCAGTACCGCCTCGATACCATTTAAAGGTTCGCGAATGATGCCCGAGAAAAACGAGGACGCCGCCGCATTCGCCTTGCCCGGTCGCACGCATATTGTCGGCAACCGTAAGGACAGCCCGTCAATGAACCCCTTGCGACTATAGTCGGACAACATCAATTCGCAGACCGCTTTCTGCGCCCCATAGCTGGTCTGGGGGGCGGACAGGAAATCATCGCCGATTTTGTCTGGATAGGGGCCGCCAAAGACCGCTATTGACGAAGTAAAGACCATACGCGGGCGATAGGTGCCGCCTGACGCGTCATGCTCGGACTTGAGCGCGTCCAACAGATGCCACATCGCCATCATGTTCACATCCCAACCCAGCGCAAACTCCGCCTCGGCCTGTCCCGATACCACGGCCGCAAGGGCAAAGATCACGTCCGGTCGCCCCGCTGCCAATTTCTTGACCATCGCCGGATCAGAAACATCCCCCCGAACCGTTTTCACGGCGACGCCATCTGGCGGAAAAGCGCGGTCGAACAACGTGAGACTTGCATCGGGAAAAACGTCACGATCAACAATCCGGCCCGCAAGTTTCTGACCGATCATTCCACCGCCGCCAAAGATCAGGATGTTGGTCATTTCAGATTGTTCCGTTCCTTGAGTTCAAGATACAGGCCCGCGTGATCAAGATCACCTCCGTCCATTTCTTCGACAAGGTAATCGAACCGGTCCCGCACCGCCTGGGTCGCGGGCAGCTCCAAGCCTAACGCAGCAGCTTCGGCCAAAGTGTTGTCGAGGTCCTTGCGTTGAATTTTCGACATGCCTCCGGGTACGAAATTCCCTTCCGACATCCGTGCGCCGTGCTGTTGTAAAATGACACTGTCCGCGAACCCGCCCTTCAGTGCTGCCCGCAATGCAACTGGATCCGCGCCGCCTTTTTGCGCCAGCAATGTCGCCTCGGCCACCGCCGCGATCGTGACGCCGACAATGGTCTGGTTCGCCAGTTTGCACAGTTGCCCCGCGCCAGTAGGTCCGACATGCACAGGGCGGCCCATTGCACGAAACACATCTTGCATGGCGTCAAATACAGGCACTTCGCCGCCAACCATAATCGCTAGACCACCCGCTTCGGCGCCTTTGGTCCCGCCGGAAACCGGTGCATCCAGATGGTGCACACCCAGCTTTGCCAGCTGCGCCGATTGGGCGCGGGCCTGTTCTGGTTTGGCACTGGACATGTCGATCCAGATCATCCCCGCGGCAAGTGCCCCACAGAAACCATCATCCGCCAGCAAAGCGCCAGTGGCAAAGCCGTCGCTGAGCATGGTGATAATCACCTCGGCCCCCGCAATTGCCTCAGCTGCTGTTGCTGCGGTCTTGGCCCCTTGCGCAACCAGGGGTGCCGCCCGTTCAGCGCTGCGGTTCCACACAGTAAGATCATACCCGGCCTTCATCAGATTGCGCGACATCGGTGCGCCCATCAGGCCGGTTCCGATCAGGGTAATTTTGCGGGGCTGGCTCATGAACAAGTCCTTTTCAGCAGAAGGGTCAGGCGGGTTATGGTCAAATCGAAATCTCTGTCATACGCTAACGTCAAAGATCAGAAGGGCCAGAGGACACAGGCGATTGAACCGGAAATATTACCGCTAGGGAGGGCCAATTCCGCATCAACGGATCCCTTTCCACAGCAGGGGGAGAGAAGCATCACCATGACAGGTCAGAGACTTGAGGGGAAGCGTGCGCTGGTGACTGCCGCAGGCCAGGGAATTGGACGCGCAAGCGCGATTGCAATGGCTAAAGAGGGCGCTGAGGTATTTGCCACCGACATTAACATGGACGCGCTTTCGACACTTCGCGACAACGGTTTGGACAACATCCATATTTTCGAACTTGATGTACGCAACAACAACAGTGTGAAAGACGGCGTCGCACGCGCCAATCCTGACGTTTTGTTCAACTGCGCGGGCTTCGTCCATCACGGCACGATTCTCGACGCGACGGATGACGCGCTTGATTTCGCATTCGACCTTAATGTCCGCGCCATGGTGCGCAGTATTCGCGCCGCTTTACCCGGCATGCTGGAACGCGGTGGTGGGTCTATCATCAACATGTCCTCGGCGGCAGGGTCGATTATCGGGGCGCCCAACCGGTTCATCTATGGCACCACCAAGGCGGCGGTTGTCGGGCTCACCAAATCGGTGGCCGTCGACTATGTCAAACAGGGCATCCGTTGTAACTGTATCTGCCCCGGCACCGTGGAATCACCCAGCTGGCATGACCGTGTGACGGCCCTTGGCGAACAGCTGGGCAGTTATGATGCGGCGATGGCGCAATTCGTTGCCCGCCAACCGATGGGGCGTGTCGCCTCAGCCGAAGAAATTGCGGCGCTTGTGGTCTACCTAGCGGCAGATGAAAGCGCCTTTACCACCGGACATACCCACATCATTGACGGAGGTTGGTCAGGCCAATGAAAAATCGCATCACCAAGGACGATCTACGCTCGCGCAAATGGTTTATGAATCCCGACAACCTCGAGATGACTGCGCTGTATCTGGAAAGATACCTAAACTACGGCCTGACCCGCGCGGAATTACAGTCGGGCAAACCGATCATTGGCATCGCACAGACCGGCAGCGACCTTTCGCCTTGTAACCGTCACCATATCGAACTGACCAAACGGGTGCGCGATGGCATCATCGCTGCAGGCGGCACCTGTATCGAAATTCCCGTGCATCCGATTCAGGAAACCGGCAAGCGGCCCACGGCGTCGTTGGACCGAAACCTTGCCTATTTGTCCTTGGTAGAGACGCTTTTCGGTTATCCGCTTGACGGCGTGGTGTTGAACATTGGCTGTGATAAAACCACGCCTGCCCTTCTGATGGCCGCTGCAACGGTGAACATTCCGGCCATTGCCTTGTCCGTGGGTCCGATGCTGAACGGGTGGTGGAAGGGAGAACGGGCGGGGTCAGGCACCGTGATCTGGAAGGCGCGTGAGCAGCTTGCTGCGGGCGATATCGACACGGACGAGTTCATGGAAATCGCCGCCGCATCTGCCCCGTCCGTGGGGTACTGCAATACCATGGGCACCGCGACGACAATGAATTCACTGGCCGAAGCGCTGGGCATGCAACTGCCCGGCTCCGCCGCAATACCCGCCCCCTATCGCGAACGCGGGCAGATCAGTTATGAGACCGGCAAGCGGATCGTCGACATGGTTTGGGAAGATATGCGACCCACAGATGTTATGACACGAGAGGCGTTTGAAAATGCCATCGTCATCAATTCGGCCATCGGCGGATCAACCAATGCGCCGATCCACCTGAATGCCATTGCGCGGCATTTGAGTGTGCCGCTCGACAATGGCGACTGGCAGAAACACGGGCACCACATCCCGCTGCTGGTGAATATGCAGCCAGCGGGCAAATATCTGGGTGAGGATTATCAACATGCCGGAGGCGTCCCGGCGGTGGTAGGAGAATTGATGGCTGGTGGAATGTTACCCCACCCGGATGCCTTGACCGTAAATGGCCAGACGATGGGCACGAATTGCGAAACGCAACGTTCTAAGGATCACGATGTGATCAAACCCACCAGCAAGCCGATGAAAGAACATGCCGGTTTTGTGAACTTTACCGGCAACCTGTTTGAAAGCGCGATCATGAAAACCTCGGTGATCTCGCCCGCCTTTCGCAAAACCTATCTGTCGAATCCTGATGATCCTGACGCTTTTGAAGGGCGCGCCGTGGTTTTTGACGGGCCCGAAGATTTTCACCACCGCATTGACGACCCTGCGGAAAACATCAATGAAAACTGCATCCTGTTCATGCGCGGCACTGGCCCCAAAGGCTATCCCGGCGCGGCAGAAGTGGTGAACATGCGGCCCCCCTCGTACCTGATCAAACAGGGTGTCGAGGCCCTGCCCTGTATCGGGGATGGGCGTCAATCCGGCACCTCGGGCAGCCCCTCGATCCTGAACGCCTCTCCCGAGGCAGCGGATGGCGGCGGGCTCGCCTTGTTGCAAACCGGCGATACCGTGCGGATTGATCTGGGCAAAGGTACCGCTGATATGCTGGTACCGCTGGAAGAACTGAACGATCGTGCACGGGAACTGGTTGCCAAGGGCGGCTATGAAATCCCTGTCAGCCAAACCCCGTGGCAAGAACTTTTCCGCGAGAAAGTTGGCCGGTTGGATCAGGGAATGACTTTGCGGGGCGCTGAACAATACCAAGATATTGCCCGCAAGTTTACACCACGCGATAACCATTAAGCTAAAGAAGGTAGATTCATGAAACTTATACGTTACGGTGCCGAAGGCGCCGAAAAACCGGGAATGCTCGATAATGCCGGCCTCCTGCGCGATCTGAGCGGGCATATCGCCGACATCACTGGCGACACACTGGGTGACGCAGCACTTGATAAACTCCGCGCTCTTGATCCTGCCGACTTGCCCGTCGTTGAGGGAGAACAACGCATCGCGCCCTGTGTCGGCAAGATCGGCAAGTTCCTGTGTATCGGGCTGAACTATTCAGACCATGCGGCCGAAACCGGTGCGGCCATTCCCAAACATCCGATTCTGTTTTTCAAAGCGAACTCGGCCATTGTCGGCGCCTATGACGATGTCGTTATGCCACGTGGGTCTACCAATACGGATTGGGAGATTGAACTGGGCGTTGTGATCGGCAAAACCGCAAAATATGTCTCCAAAGCAGAGGCGTTGGACCATGTCGCAGGCTATTGCATCGTCAATGACGTGTCGGAACGGCATTTTCAAAGCAACCTCACGGGTCAATGGACCAAAGGCAAATCCTGCGACACATTTGGCCCGACCGGTCCTTGGTTGGTGACGCGAGATGAAATCGAAGACCCTCAGAACCTCGATATGGCGCTGGATGTAAACAGCAAGCGGATGCAGACCGGCAATACCGCCACAATGATCTTTACCGTGGCTGAAATCATCGAGCACCTGAGCCAGCTTTTTACCCTGCATCCGGGCGATGTGATCAGCACTGGCACCCCGCCGGGCGTTGCCTTGGGCATGAAACCCGAACCGGTCTTTCTGAAAAAAGGCGACGTGATAGAGCTGACAATTCAGGGATTGGGCCATCAGCGACAGAAAGTGGGCGTGGATGCCTGAACTGTTACAAATCGGCAGCATCGCCGACCTGACGCGCGATCGGCTTTCGGAAGCGTTTACCATCCATCAGCTGGATTGTTTCGACGCCGATAAGATTACCCATGTTGTAACCAATGGGCAAAACGGGGTGAGCCCTAAGCTGATGGCATCGCTGCCGAACCTCAAGGTCATCAGCAGCAACGGTGTGGGGTATGACTCGATTGACGCGGAAGAAGCAGCCCGGCGTGGCGTTATCGTCACCCACACGCCAAACGTACTGAACCAAGAGGTCGCAACCACCGCAGTGCTGCTCTTTCTGGCGTGTTACCGCGAGATGCTGCGCGATGACGCCTTTGTTCGGGCGGGCGACTGGGAAACCGTAGGCAGCGCGCCACTAACCCGCTCAGCTGATAATCAAACCATAGGAATCTTTGGTTTGGGACGAATTGGTCAGGCGATTGCAGACAAGCTGTCCCCATGGAATGCCAATATCATCTATCATACCCGCACCAAAAAGGATGTGCCCTACACCTACTACGATTCTCTGACTGACATGGCGCGGGATGCGGACGTGCTGATCTGCATCACACCTGGCGGGCCTTCGACAAACAAGATCGTCAATGCCGATGTATTGGCCGCACTTGGTCCCCGAGGCACACTGATCAACGTAAGTCGCGGATCTGTCGTTGATGAAGCTGCGATGATTCAAGCCCTGCAGAATGGCGCCCTTGGTTGGGCAGGTCTGGATGTGTTCGAGGGGGAACCGCATGTACCCCAAGCGCTGCGCGATCTGCCGAACACCATTCTATTGCCCCATGTGGGCAGCGCCACTGTTGAAACACGTGCCGCCATGATGGCGCTGACCGTGGATAACCTGCTACAGCACCTAAGGGATGGCACCGTGATCAGCGCCGTGCCCGAATGTGCGCATCTATGACTCCCCGCCAGTACATCCATGATTGAATTCGCACTGGCTGTTTTCTTTTTGCTGATCACGCCTGGGCCGGGCGTGCTGTCGACGGCCGGAATCGGGGCGGCTTATGGGTATCGCGCCGGCCTTGGCTATGTCGGTGGGTTGATGTTGGGTGGCGGGGTCACGATGTTGTTGGTCATCTCGGGTCTGGCGGCGGTTGTCCTGGCCGTGCCCTGGCTGCGGCTCGTCCTGCTCCTGGCCTCCGTCAGCTATCTGACATATCTGGCATGGCGTATCGCCAGTGTGGGCGCGCGGATCGGGTTTACTGCAGCAAGCAAGCCCTTGGGCTTCCGCAACGGGTTTCTGCTGCAATTTATCAACCCCAAAGCCTATGTCGTAGCCACGACATTGTTTTCCGGCTTTGCCTTCCTGCCGCAATCACCGGTTTGGGAGGTCGTGATCAAACTGATCGTATTTAACGCAATTTGGGTGCCTGTGCATCTGGTCTGGCTTGCCGCAGGTGCAAAACTGGGCAGCCTCGACCTCAGCCAGGGAATGCAGCGCGCGATAAATATAGCCATGGCGGGCGCAATGCTGGCTGTTGTGATCATCGCCTTACTGACAACCCGCTGATTCTAGCCCTGGAATGCAAAAAAGGCGGCACCGAAGTACCGCCTTTTCCGTTTGGTTCGTTGATTCCAATTAGTTGGAAGCAACGGCCGCAACAACCAGAGCCAAAAGGATCAATGGGATGGCCATGCCACCGGAAGAACCGGATGCTTCTTCAACGATTACTGGTGCTTCGATGATTGGATCTGCCAAAGAACCGGCATTTGCAGTCGATGCAGCAGCTGTCAGAGCAGCGGCGAGAACGAGTTTTTTCATAGTTATAACCTCCGATAAAAGGCGTACAGCACAATTGTGCGCACGCGCCCAAGACTTACCTCGTAAGACTTTCTAAACAGCATCAGCAGGAGATTGCAAACCCGGATTCAGCCGCTTAGCCTTACAAGCAACACGATGTCGTCAAATAAGCAACACTTGTGTACCCACATTGGCCATCTCGTACAGCTCTTCGATGTGCTCGTTATACAACCCGATACAGCCGTTAGATGATTTTCGCCCAATCTTGCGCGTGTCATGGGTTCCGTGAATGCGATAATAGGTCCAGCTAAGGTGCAAAGACCGCGTTCCAAGCGGATTGTCAGGACCGGGTCCGATGAAAGAGGGCCATTCAGGGTTTCGCTTGAGCATGGACGGGGTCGGACGCCAGGACGGTTCGGGGTCTTTCAAAACGACCTTTGTGCGGCCACGACGGGTCAGATCATCGGTCAGCGGCACGCTTGAAGGGTAAAGTTTGTAGGTACTCTGGTCTTCAGACCAATAATGAACGGCACGGCTGTCGAGATCGACCAGAATCGCACCCCCGTTAGTATTGTCAAAGTAAGGCCGCCAATCCAGGGTCCGGAAACTGGAAATATTGCGACGGACGACTTCCGTAATGTCACGCTCTGTTTCGGTTGTCGCAGCAGAGTTCACTGTCGAGGTGGATTGGGCCAAAGCAGGCGTTGCAAGCATTGCCACACCACCGGCAAGAAAGTTGCGGCGGCTTTTTAAATTAAATCGCATGTCAGACATATGAGTCTCCATCGCTGTGAAGGAATTTTTCATAACATATGGCCCGAAAGACGCAGTATCAAATCAAACAAGCGTCATCAGGCGTGGTAACGCCGATGTGCGTTTGAACTGCAACGCCCTGCAGGGTAAGGCAGGTTCACACGAATGTCGTTGGAGCGATCTTATGTTGCGTATATTGTCTGTCTTGTTAGCGGTTGCTGTCATTCTTTCGGCCTGCACTTCGTCAACGCCTCAAATTGGCTCAGATGGCAAACCGTTGCCCAAAGCCTATCGAATCAGTCGCTCTGACACTGGGAAAATCCAATTTCGCATGCTTGATTCGGTAAATGCCTTGCGTCAGGCAAGCGGCCGTGCCGCTGTAGAGTTGAGCCCACAATTAAACGCTGCCGCCGCAACCCATTCACGCGATATGTCGGTTCAAAACCGGCCTTGGCACTTTGGTTCGGATGGATCATCCCCGATCGACCGGATCAACCGTGTCGGCTATACTGGCAGGCTGGTCGGCGAGACGATTTCGGAAACATACGAGTCAGAGCTCGAGACATTGGCCGCCTGGATGGACCAGCCGGACACACGGCGTGTGATCATGTCTGACGAAGCCCGGAACATGGGCTTTGCGTGGTACCAGGAATCCGGCGGAAAAATCTGGTGGACATTGGTCATGGGCAACTAAGGCCCATTTTCAATTACCACAAAAGCGAACATCAGCAGTCGCCGGCGCAGCACCTGCCCCAGACCAACCTAGGGATTGATCTGGATGGGCGTCCCGTCGCCAACCATCGCGTAAATTTGCTCTATCTGCTTGTTGGTTACTGAAATGCAGCCCCAAGTCCAATCATCCTTGTCCTTCCTGGAAGGAACCCGTTGACCGTGAATGAAGATTTCGCCCCCTGGGGATTTCCCCATCGCTTCTGCCCGCTGGCGGTCACGTGAATTCGGATAGGAAATACCGACTGAAAGATGAAACCGGCTGTTGGGATTGCGCCGGTCAATCCAATAGATGCCTTCGGGCGTTTTGCCGTCGCCCTCAATCTCTTTGTGGCCGGTCGGCGCAAAGCCAAGCTTGATGGGATAGCTTTCCAACACCTTGTCGTGGTGCAAAAGATACATGTTCCGCGCGCCCTTATTCACCACCACATAGGTAACTTTAGGCCCGTAGTACCGTTTGAACTTGCTGTTGCCACCACACGCGCCCAGCGCGACCAGCGCTGTACCGCCTAGAATTAGATTTCTGCGTTTCATACCCGATTGCCTTTGGTGCCGAATGTTACCGGCGTTTCTTACGGCGCTATCATATACCAAGAAAATGCGTGTTCAAAAAGCCGTGAGCTTCAACTCCGGCGGGCGTTCACCCGAAATGCTGAAACATGCGGCCAATTCGACATGGGCGGCCCAGCGGAACTGGTCAACAACCTGCACCCAATCAAGGCTGTAGCCCGCTTGCACCAACATCTGCGCATCCCGTGCAAAGCTGACCGGATTACATGAAACATACGCAACCCGCGGCACCTGCGATATGCAAATTTCGGCCACTTGCCGTTCCGCACCAGCCCGCGGTGGATCGAGGACAACAGCATCGAGTTTGCGCATTTCATCTGGCAAAATCGGGCGCCGGTACAAATCCCGGGCTTCAGCCTTCAACGGCTTAAGCCCCTTTGTCCTGCGCCAGCCCTGATCCAGCGCGTTTGTCATCGCTGCGTCGCCTTCAACCGCAAGCACACGTGCATTTTGCGACAGTGGCAATGCGAATGTTCCGCAACCGGCAAACAAATCAGCGACATAGCCAGCATCACCAACAGCTTCTTTGACAGCCGCCAGCAATGACGCCTCACCATGTTTTGTTGCTTGCAAAAATGCACCGGGCGGCGTCACCACGTCCGCTTTGCCAAACCGTTGCAAGGGCGGCAAACGCGTTCCGATCACATCCCCGTCCCAGCTCAAACGGGCCAGCTTGAGCCGGTCACATAGTTCCGCCAAAACCTGCCGCAATGGCCCGTCCAGAGGTTTGCCCTGCGCAACGGACACATCCAAACCATTTGCCGTGAGGGTGACTGTCACCGCCAGCGCCGCCTTACGGCTGGTCCCGACCATCGCAAGTTCTTGCGCTACATCCAAACCTGCCATCAGATCCGGGTGGATCAGCTGGCAATCGGGAATTTCGATCACCGTATCGGAGCCGCGGCTGTAAAACCCCGCCATTGCGCCCTTTTTCGTCCGTTTAGCAGCAAAAGTTGCCCGCCTGCGTGACTTGGGGGGGGAGGTTTGGATGGGGCGAAACTCTGTTTCAATCCCATGCGCATCCAGTGCAGCCCTGACAATCGAAACTTTCCAGTCTGCGACAAAATCGTCCGCGGCATGCTGCAATGCACAACCGCCACAGGATTTGAAATGTCGACACGGCGGGGCGACCCGATCAGAAGAGGGCGTGACAATACGCACGTCCTTCAGGTTCTGACCCTCAAGCGTGCCTGTTACCACTTCACCCGGCAGGGTGATCGGTGCAAAGATCGGTCCTTGGGCGATCCCGTCGCCGTGTTGACCCAGTCTGATGATGTTATATTCCGTCATACGCCTGCTCTAGCCTGCAACGTCACACTTCCCAAGCCTATTCGGCAGCCTTCATGTTCAAAAAGCCACCTGATTGCCGGTGCCAGTATCGCGCGTACAATCCATCCTGGGCCAGAAGCGCCGAATGTGTCCCGCTTTCGACGATCCGCCCCGCATCCATAACAATGATCCGGTCCATTTCGGTAAGCGTGGATAGCCGGTGCGCGATGGCCAGCACGGTCTTGCCCTCCATCACACGGGTCAGTGCGGACTGGATCGAGGCCTCGACCTCGCTGTCCAGCGCACTTGTTGCCTCGTCCAGAACAAGGATCGGTGCATCCTTGAGGATCGCACGCGCCAGCGCAATCCGCTGTCGTTGGCCCCCTGACAGTTTGACACCCCGCTCGCCCAGATCCGCATCATAACCTTGTCGACCTTTGTGATCTTCGAGGTCTTGGATAAATACATGCGCCTCTGCCCGCTTGGCGGATGCTATCACCTCATCCGTGGTAGCGTCCGGGCGGCCATATAATATGTTGTCCCGCGCCGACCGGTTGAACATCGCGGTTTCCTGCGTGACCATGCCGATATTGCGCCGCAAACTTTCCTGCGTCACGGTCCGAATATCGACGCCGTCAATTAAAACATCGCCATTTTCCCCTTCATAGAGCCGCATAAGCAGCGCAACGAGCGTGGACTTCCCCGCACCAGATGCACCGACAATGCCCAGCTTTTCACCCGGTTTGACGGTCAGGTTTATATCTTCAATCCCACCTGTCTGACGCCCGTAGGCAAAACTGAGGTTGCGCAAGTCAATCTGTCCGTTCGCAACACTCAAAGCAGGCGCATCCCGCAAATCTTCGACCCTGTTTCGTGGTGTCAATGTCCTCATGCCGTCTTCGATCTCGCCCACGTTCGAATAAATCGCCATCAACGTAAAACTGACCCAACCGGTCATCTGGGCAATGCGGATCGCAACCGCGCCGGACGCAACGATGTCCCCTTCGGATGCAATGCCACGCTGCCATAACAGTATCGTTCCGCCGATCAACAAGACCGGCAAAACGCCGGCAAGGCTCATCAACGCAAAGCGGAATCCGGCAGCGAGATAGCCAAACTCCAACGCGCGCTGCCGAAACGCCTGCATCGCGCCCAGCGCCGCGCGGTCCTCGTGATCCGCATGGGCAAACAGCTTGACCGTTTTGATATTGGTAATCGTGTCCACAACTTGCCCCGACACCATCGCTTTGGCCCCAGCACGCGCGGCAGACCGCATGCGCACACGGGGCAAGAACCAGTTGATCAGCGCAAAATATCCGATCAGCCAAAAGGCAAAGCCAACCGCAACCCGCCAGTCGATCGCGATTAGCAAAGCGACCGACCCCACCAGTGACGCCAATGCAAATGCAACCACATTGATCATTTCGACCGCAACATCCGTCACCGCCCGCGAAGTCTGCATTTGTTTTTGCGCGATACGCCCTGCAAAATCATCGTCAAAGAAGCCGACGTTCTGGCCCAAAGTCCAACGGTGCAGCCGCGACAGGACCAGCGGGTTCACGTTTGGCGCCACCATGATCGCGTTTGCACCAGACGACAGGCCAAACAAAACCGGCCGCGCAACCAGAAAAAACGCGATCGTCCCCATGATCAGCCCGATATTGCGCCCGTCAAAGAAGGCTGCCGGCCCGGCAGTGACGCTGGCGTCTATCACCCGCCCCAATATCCAAGCCGTCCCCGCCTCCATCACGCCAGCCAATGCGGACAGGAACGCGGCAAGAAACAGAACGGCCCATGCTCCAGACAAGGCCCACCTTATAAAGGCCCCCAAGCTTTGCGGAGGCGGGCCGTCCGCTTTGGCAAACGGGTTGATCCAGTCAGATATCTTCAGGCGATCAGTCATCCGTCGCGTCATCCAGCTTGAGAAATCCGCCAGACTGACGGCTCCAGAAGTCTGAATATAGTCCGCCTTGCCGCAAAAGCACGTCATGCGTGCCCTCTTCGACAATCCGCCCCTCATCAAGCACGACAATCCTGTCCATTTCAGCAATCGTCGACAGCCGGTGCGCAATCGCAATCACCGTCTTGCCTGCCATCATCCCGTAGAGCGTTTCCTGAATGACAGCCTCGACTTCACTGTCAAGCGCACTTGTCGCCTCGTCCAGCAACAGAATCGGCGCATTCTTGAGAATGACACGTGCCAGAGTGATCCGCTGACGCTGCCCGCCAGACAGTTTCACGCCACGCTCGCCCACCCGCGCATCATAGCCGCGGCGCCCCTCGGGATCTGATAAATCAAGAATAAAATCATGCGCTTGCGCCTGTTGCGCTGCCGCAATCATTTCCGACTCGGATGCATCCGGGCGCCCATAGAGGATGTTGTCGCGCACTGAGCGGTGCAGCAGCGAGCTGTCCTGTTGCACCATGCCGATATTTTGGCGCAGGCTGTCTTGGGTGATCGTTGTGATGTCTTGGCCGTCAATCAAGACCTGCCCCCCTTCTGCGTCGTAAAACCGCAAAAGAAGCTTCACGAGGGTCGATTTTCCAGCGCCCGACCTGCCAACAAGACCGATCCGCTCTCCCGGTTTCACCACCAGGTCCAGCGCCTGCAAACCGCCCTGCGAACGCCCGTAATGATGGGTTAAGCCGCGCAGTTCGATCTGCCCCTGTGACAAAACAAGCGGCTGCGCATTGGGCTTGTCGATCAACGCGATCGGTTGGGCAATCGTCTCCATCCCTTCCGCCACCACACCCAGTTCGCGAAAGAACGAGGAGAGCGCCCACATGATCCAACCCGTCATGGAATTAAGCCGCAAGGTCAACGCTGCAGCGGCGGCAACCACACCCACACTCGCCTCGCCCCATGTCCACAGTGCAAGCGCCCAACCAACAACCCCGACGATCAGCAACCCGTTCAACAGCACCAGCGTGACGTCCATCACTGTGAAAATGCGCATCTCTTTCTGGAAAGTTTCCCGTGCATTCTCAATCGCCTCCTTGGCGAAATCGACCTCAAGATCGTGATGGGCAAACATCTTGACTGAATGGATATTCGTATAAGCATCCACGACACGCCCCGTAACCTGACTGCGCGCATCCGATGCCGCTTTAGACGCCGGGCCGACGCTGCGTACCGTCCAGCGGATCAAACCGCCATAAAGCGCCATCCAGCCCAGCAGCGGCAGCATCAACCGCCAGTCAGAGGCCAACAAAAGGATCGCTGCACCGATCATATAGGCCAACGCATAGGAGATCGCATCGAAGGTCTGGAAAACAACCTCGCCCGCGGCGGGGGGCGTTTGCATGATCCGGTTCGCGATACGGCCGGCAAAGTCGTTTTCAAACCAACCCACCGATTGGCGCAACACCTGGCGATGTGCACGCCACCGGATCAGGGTGCCGAAATTTGGCAGGATCGCATTATTCAGCAATGCTACATCCAAGCCTTGCATCAAAGGGCGGATGGTCAAGACGAAGATGGCGAGAAACAACAGCTCGGTCCCGTATGTCCCCCACATCTGTGCGGGGTCTGTGCCCAACAGATCAACAATCCGACCCATATAGTAAATCAGTCCGATTTCTATCGAAGCAACAACAATGGACATCAATGCAGTCAGAACAAATACGCCTTTGAAGGGCACACAGTAATCCCGCAAGAACGGCCAAAGGCTACGTGGCGGAGCGTCTTTTTCAATATAGGGTAAATAGGGGTCGACGAGATTTTCAAAGAAACGGAACATGGATAAATGCCTTGAAAAAAATAAGCAAAATGACCGGTCAGCGCCTATGCGCAGCCCGATAGGACTCTTGGTTAAGACAGCTTTAGCTGAACCAAATCCCGACAATCATTTTGCAATCCTCCATATTCTGACGCTTGCTTACCCGTGATGTCGCGTTTTGTCGAGGGCTAGACGTCGCGCAGCAACTCTTCGGCGGTTAATGCAAAGCCGGAATTGATCCAGCGCTGCTCAAGTAGTTTGAGCATCTTGCCCAATTCGAGGCCTTGATAGTCAGGCATCAAATCACCTGCTGTGATCGGAAAAACGGCGGAAGCGCCACGCGAAACAGTCTCTAACGCAGTCTGATCCGGCACTTGTTCGGCCAGGGCAGCGCGGATCAAAACCGCGTTTTGCCCTAGCTTCTTTCCATAGCGATAAGCGATTTCCCCGATTGATGGTCCGGCAAATCCGACCTCACGGGTGACCGACAGCTCTCGCGCATCGGATTTGCTAAGTCTGAACCGTTCTGCAGGGTCAATGCCGCCCAACACGGCAAGCCTGCGTTTCCAATCCGGCGCAAGCCCCAGCGCGGCTTCCATATGCACCAAAATGGCGAGCATACGGTCATCAGAACCGGGCAGAACCGCAGCCAGAACACCCGTCTGCCGCATCACCGCAAGCGCAGGTGACGGATCTGGTGCCCTCAACAGTTTGACCATCTCTTGTCCGACCCGTTCCGCAGAAAGCGCCTCTAACCCATCGGTATTCGTCGAAATTGCGGCCAAAGCATCAACATCAAATCCTTCTGCCGCATCACCGTACCACGCAGAAAACCGAAAAAACCGTAGAATGCGAAGATAGTCTTCCTTGATCCTTGCATCAGGGTCTTTGATGAACCTGATCCGCCGCCCCAGCAGATCATCCATGCCTCCCAACGGGTCAATGATCTGTCCTGCCGGCGTGGCATAAAGCGCGTTCATCGTAAAGTCCCGGCGGCTGGCATCATCCTTGATATCATCGGAAAAGGCGACCACCGCGCGGCGGCCGTCTGTTTCGACATCCCGACGAAACGTCGTAATTTCAAACGGTGTACCCTCGACAACTACCGTAACAGTACCGTGTTCAATTCCTGTAGGTATCGCCCTAAGCCCTGCCGACTTCGCCAACTCCATCACCTTTTCGGGACGGGCATTGGTGGATATATCTATGTCACTATCCGCCAGCCCCAGTAACGCATTACGGACGCAGCCTCCGACAAAGAACACATCGTATCCCGCAGCCGAAATCACCGCACATATCTGCTGCGCGGCGGGGCTCTTCAGCCAGCTTGTTTCGACTGGTATCACGGTGTCATTCGGTCGGCCCATGCCCGCAGCATACGCGCGGTTGCGCCCCAGATGTAATAGGGCCCATAGGGAACCGTAAAATAATGCCGCCGTGCGCCGCGCCAGCGCCGTGACTGGATCACAAAATTGAGCGGATTCAATACATGATCCAACGGAACAGAAAAAATTTCGTCGACTTCACCCGGTTCGGGTCTCGTATCAAAATCGGCTCTAACATGCGCAATTACAGGGGTAACGCTGAACCCGGTTACTGTTTCATGGATAGGAAGCGTGCCCAGAACATCGACGATATCTTCGGGCAAACCGATTTCTTCACGTGCCTCGCGCAAGGCGGCATCAATCACATCTGCGTCGGTCTTGTCCTGCTTGCCACCCGGAAAAGCGATTTGTCCCGGATGGTGCTTAAGCGCCGAAGACCGCTTGGTCAGCAGCAGATGAAACCCACCGTCCCGCTCAACAATCGGAGCCAGCACACCCGCAGGGCGCAGCACGCGATCTTTCGGCAAAACCACATCCGAGTTCAGATCAAAGTCGGAAGATTGAGTCCCCGACGGCGCCAATGCGGCCCTGATGCGTGAAATCCGGTCAGTCACCTGCGGGTGTTTCTGCTTCGAACCCAACGGTTTTCGGGTCTAGATCGTAATGGGCACCACAGAACTGACAATCAGCCGTCACGCGCCCTTCATCCGTTGTCATATGGGCGATGTCCTTGGCAGAGTAGATCGACAGGCTTTGACGTACGCGATCGGCCGAACAGGAACAGCCGAACCGCACAGCTTGGGCATCAAAAACCCGAGGCTGTTCTTCATGAAACAGACGCAGCAGCAAATCGGCAGGCGCCACCATTGGGCCAATCAATTCCAGATCTTCAACAGTATCGAGCAGAATGTTCACCCGATTCCAATTTTCCGCCTCTTCACCATCAACAAGGTCGTCGGCAGACAGCAGCGCGCCGGTCCCTTCGGATTTGGCGACAAATGGCGAGGCTTTGGGCATATGTTGCAGCATCACCCCACCTGCACGCCAGTGTTCAGGCTCGTTCGGACCAGAGGACCGCCCGAAACTAAGCGAGAATCGGGTTGGCAGCTGCTCAGACTGGGCAAAGTAGGCTTCGGCACAGGACGAAAGCGACCCCCCCTCCAAAGGCGTGATCCCTTGATAGGGCGTCATCCCCTCGCCCTGGTCGATCATGATGGCAAAGTATCCTTCGCCCACCTGATCAAACGGCGCGCCGTCCGTCAAACGATCCGCATCATAACTAGCATAGGCTCTGATCCGCGCTGAACCACCTTCCTTTTCAGGGCAGTAATAATCGGTGGCGATCATCCGCACCGGCCCCTTGGACTGCACCTGCAATTGCAACTTCCAACGCAGCTTCATCGTCTGACCGATCAAAGCCGCCAGCAATGCCATTTCGGCAACCAATGCCTCGACTTGCGGCGGGTAGTCGTGTTGGCTCAGAATTCCCTCAAGAACCCCGTCAAGCCGTCCAACGCGGCCGCGGATATCGCTTTTATCCAACTGAAACGGTAGAACGCTGTCATCCCATGCGATCTGGTTTCCGTGCTGATTGGGCGCTGTCATGAAGGGTTTCCTTATCTTGGGCCGCTTGGCATACCGCGTCTATATAGGCGCAGCAAGCCTAGTAAAAAGGGGAACAGGAATGATCAGACGGATGGGCGAGCCACCCTTACCGCAGCAACGCTACACCTTGCGCCCCGGTGTTTACGCAATTCTACCCCTGAAACGGCGTTTTCTGCTGACCGCGCAGGTCGACTGCAAGGTTGACGTTCAACTGCCCGGTGGCGGCATTGATGCCGGTGAATCCCCCTTGCAGGCACTACACCGTGAAGTGTTAGAGGAAATCGGTTGGCGCATCGCAAACCCGCGCCGGTTGGGTGCCTTTCGCCGGTTCGTCTATATGCCGGAATACGACCTTTGGGCCGAAAAGCTGTGTCATGTCTATGTCGCCCACCCTGTCAGGCAGATAGCAGAGCCAATCGAGGCGGATCATATTACTTTGATCCTGTCCGGCGATGACGCGGCAGAGGCATTGGGAAATGACGGTGACAGCATGTTTATGCGCAGGTTTATCCGCTAGGCGGACCAGTGTATTCAAACAGGATTGCCGAAACGTCATCGGGGAATTCTTCGGTACCTGCATAACTCGACAATTCCCACATCAGCGCCTCTAGCAGGGCGTTCTGACGTATATTCGCCAATTGCACGATCATTTCTGTCAGTCCTTCTTCGCCAAGCATCTCACCGCTTGCATCAGGGCATTCGGTAACCCCGTCTGACAACAAGAGCAGCCGGTCGCCGGGTGACAGCATCACCTCGAACTGGGAAAAGGTAACACCTTCGATCAGACCGACGGGGAAACCGCCCGAGCCCGACTGTTCGACCGATCCGTCGGCGCGTTGCACCAGAGGGTGCGGGTGGCCGGCCTGTGCAATCGTGATGCACCCTGTCGCCATGTCCACAAAGGCCAGCAAAAGGGTGAAATAGTGCTCTGTCTCCATCTCGTTAAGCACCAGGTCGTTCAGTTTTTCGATGACTTTTTTGGGTGGTTTGGCAAAGTATTTTCCGTTTGGTTGCAGCGCCAATGCGATATTCTGATCAGGTGCCGTCGCAGATAGGTATCCGGCCAGCCGCGCAGTCATCAACGCAGAGCTAATACCGTGTCCGGACACGTCGATGGCAAAAAGCCCAAGCTGCCCGTCATCTGTTGGGAAAAACCCGACAAGATCCCCGCCAACATGCCCTGACGAGCGGAGCATCAATGACAGGTGCCCCTCATCAAAATTGCGCTGTCTTTCTCGCAACAAGGACTGTTGCAGTTTCTTTGCCTCAAGAAGATCCTGATCCAGCAGGTCATAAACCCGCTGCAGTTCGCCAAGGGTTTCACTGACCAAACGGTTCTTGTCCGACAATTCCCGTTGCATATGCAAAATACGTTCGCCTGCGGTGATACGTGCCCGCAATTCATCTGAATTCACAGGTTTTGTCAGGAAGTCGTCGGCACCGGAATCAAGGCCCTGCGCAACTTCGATCTTTTCGCTCTTTGAGGTCAGCAAGATAAAATAAGCATACCCGTCATGTGGCATTTTGCGAAACGCCCGGCAAAATTCAATTCCCGACATGCCGGGCATGATCCAGTCACTGACGATCAGGTCCGGCATTTGCGCGGCGCAGATTTCCAGTGCCTCTATACCACTTGCGGCCTCGGCAACATCAAACCCCCATTTTCCCAGCATTTTTGACAAGATACGCCGTTGTAGGCGGCTGTCATCAACGATCAAAATGCGTTGTCGTTTTGCCTGTTGGGAATGATCACCTGCCACATTCAGGCTGGTTTGCCGGTGTTCCATCTTGTTCCTGATCCAAAGCTCTCGCCGCCGCTCTTTGGCAGAACAGGCTTAAGAGCTCGTAAAAGCTCAAACTTGATGCAAACAGCTGCCGAACCCTTGCCGGATATTAAACAAGGCCCTCTAAACACCGGCCCTGAAAGGGGTTAGAAAAGTGATTGATTGGTCGCATCTGGCGCAACTGTATCAAGAGGTAGGTTCAGAAAGCTTCGAAGAGGTTGTGGATCTGTTTTTCGAGGAAGTCTCAGATGTGATTGCCAGACTTGAAAGTTCGACCGACACATCAGATTTAGCGGAAGACATGCATTTCTTGAAGGGAAGCGCACTAAGTCTTGGCTTCTACAAGATGTCTCAACTTTGTCACGATGGGGAAAAAGCCGCAGTGCAAGGCGATGCTGACAAGGTTGACCTCTCTGCAATTTTTCAAAGCTATGCCGCCTCAAGGAAGGAATTTGTCGCCAATTATCGCCTGAAGCTGACCGCCTGATCCTACATCAGTTTATAGAAGTTCTCCACATGAATACCGCCAAAGGTTTCAACGGCTTTGGCACGCAACATCTGCATACCCGCCACCCAACGATCGTGATCTTTGGCACGGTGAAGCGCGTATGTCTGAACCTCGGGGTGCGACAGGATCAAGAACCGCCCGGCTTCGACACCATCAACCACCGCCACGGCGACATCATCCGCTGTCAACAACGACGCCTGCTGCGCCGCATCCGAGTCAGTCAGGCCTAATAATGGCGTCGCTACATACTGCGGACAGACAACCGAAACGCCAATCCCGTCGCGGCCATGCGTAATGGCCAAAGATTCAGCAAAACTGACAGCCGCGTGTTTTGTCGCTGAATAGGCCGCATCGCCGATCTGGTTCAACAATCCGGCAGCAGAGGCGACATTGACCAAATGGCCCGATTTTCGTTCGATCATATTGGGCAACAACGCCCGCGCGGCGTAAACATGACTCATAACGTGAACTTGCCAGTTCAGTTGCCAATGGGCGTCGGTTTGTGACGCGGCATGGCTTGGATCAGCTTTTCCCCGCCCCGCATTCGAGACATAGATGTCAATGTCACCCTGCGCTTGCGACGCTTTGGCAATCAATGATTTGATCTGTGCTTCGTCGCGCACATCGCAGGCAATAGCGATACCCCCGATTTCATTCGCAACGGCTTGCGCCTTGGCCCCATTCAGATCGGAAACACAAACCCGGGCACCTTTGACAGCCGCGAGGCGGGCAATCGCCGCACCAATCCCGCTGCCTGCGCCGGTAACAACAACCGAACTGTCTTTGAAATTCATGTGCCTCTCCTCAGGGTCGGAATCCAACGGTGTTAAACCAACACATCATCATCAAAACGCCCTGACCCTAAATCACGAACTGCGCGAGCATTTCGTCATTGGTGATATCCGTATAGGCAAAACCTGCCGTATCAATGCGTTGGAACATGGCCGGAAAATTCTCTGGCACGTCGGTCTCGATTCCGATCAGGACAGATCCGAAGTTGCGGGCTGATTTCTTCATATACTCGAAACGTGTGATGTTATCCCTTGGGCCAAGCGTATCCAGAAAGTCGCGCAATGCGCCGGGGCGTTGCGGCAAGCGCAGAATAAAGTATTTCTTCAACCCTGCATACCGCTGTGCGCGCTCTTTGACTTCCGGTAACCGCTCGAAATCGAAATTTCCCCCCGAAGCGATGCAAACCACTGTTTTGCCTTTGATCTGGTCGGCAACCTCGCCCAGCGCCTCAAGGGCCATTGCGCCGGCAGGTTCCAACACAATCCCTTCGACATTCAGCATTTCAACGATTGTGCAACAGATCCGATCTTCTTCCAGCGCAATAACGTCACTGGTAGCCACTGATTTAAGCCGTGCAAATGTACGCGTCCCGACCTTGGCCACCGAAGCACCATCAACGAATGTATTGACCGGCGATACATCCACCGGCTGTCCTTCACTCAGCGCCGCTGCAAGGCTTTTGGCACCTTCGGGTTCAACAAAGGTATAGCGACACTCCGGACCAAAATAGCTGAAAATACCCGCCGAAAGGCCACCGCCTCCCACTGGCAAAATGATGTGATCGGGCACACGCCCTAATTGTTGTTCTATCTCGACAGCGACCGATGCTTGCCCTTCAATCACATCCTCATCGTCAAACGGGGACAGGAAATGTGCGCCTTCGCTTTCACAAAATGTCTGCGCGGCCCGGAGTGAGGCGTCAAAATAATCTCCTACAAGCTGGATTTCGACCTGATCACCGCCAAACATTCGGGTCTTCAAAATCTTCTGCTCCGGCGTGGTGACTGGCATAAAAATCACACCCTTCACCCCAAAGTGGCGGCACATAAATGCAACCCCCTGCGCATGGTTTCCGGCAGAGGCACAGACAAATAGCGACTGTTCAGGGATCACCTTGCGCATCGCGTTGAACGCACCGCGCAGCTTGTACGAACGAACCGGACTTAGATCCTCGCGTTTGAGGTAGATATCTGCTCCGAACCGCTCCGACAGCATCTCGTTGCGCATCAGCGGTGTTTCGGCGAACACGGGCCGCATTTTGGCCGCTGCCAGGGTCGCCATTGCCTGAAAATTCTCTGTCACGGGTCCGCCTTTCAATGTTGATCTATCGTTAGGCCTGCAAGCTGGACAGGTCAACGCGAGGTCAGCATCTTGCCCGCATCCACAAAACCCGATACCCCGCGATGAATTGCCAAAGGAGCCGCCCATGTTTGTCCCTAAAAAAGTTGTTCTCGCCTATTCCGGCGGTCTTGATACCTCGATCATTCTCAAGTGGTTGCAAACGGAATACGGCTGCGAGGTTGTGACCTTTACAGCCGATCTGGGTCAGGGTGAAGAACTGGAGCCCGCCCGCGCCAAGGCAGAAATGATGGGCGCTTCCGAGATATACATCGAAGACGTGCGCGAAGAATTCGTGCGCGATTTCGTCTTCCCGATGTTCCGCGCCAATGCGGTTTACGAGGGCCTTTATCTGCTTGGTACCTCGATCGCGCGCCCCTTGATCTCCAAAAGGCTGGTCGAAATTGCAGCGGAAACCGGTGCTGATGCCGTGGCACATGGCGCCACCGGCAAGGGCAACGATCAGGTGCGTTTCGAACTGGCCGCCTATGCGTTGAATCCAGATATCAAGGTCATTGCACCTTGGCGGGAATGGGATTTATCCAGCCGCACCAAACTGTTGGAGTTTGCGGAAAAGAACCAGATCCCTGTCGCGAAAGACAAGCGTGGCGAAGCCCCGTTTAGTGTTGATGCCAACCTTCTGCATACCTCATCAGAGGGAAAAGTGCTGGAAGACCCTGCTGTCGATGCACCTGATTACGTTTATCAGCGCACCGTTAACCCAGAAGACGCCCCCGACACGCCTGAATATGTAGAGATCGGTTTCGAACGTGGTGATGCCGTTTCGATCAATGGCGAAGCGATGTCGCCGGCGACGTTCCTGACCAAGCTGAACGCGTTGGGCGGCAAACACGGCTGCGGCCGTCTGGATCTGGTTGAAGGCCGCTTTGTCGGTATGAAATCACGCGGCATCTACGAGACTCCGGGCGGCACGCTGCTGCTTGAAGCGCACCGCGCGATCGAATCAATCACGCTGGATCGTGGTGCGATGCACCTCAAAGACGAACTGATGCCAAAATATGCCGAACTGATTTATAACGGTTTCTGGTACAGCCCCGAGCGCACCATGCTGCAAGCCGCAATTGATGCGAGCCAAGCCCATGTGACAGGCACCGTGCGCCTGAAGCTGTACAAAGGTCATGTACGTACCGTTGGCCGCTGGTCGGATCATTCGCTTTATTCCGAAGCGCATGTGACCTTTGAAGATGATGCCGGCGCTTACGATCAGAAAGACGCTGCCGGTTTCATCCAGCTGAATGCATTGCGCCTCAAGCTGCTTGCGGCACGCGACAAACGGCTCAAGTAAAAAAAACAGGCCCGAACCTGGCGGTCCGGGCCTCATACTCGTTACGCGTCAGAAAGTTTCGGCGAAACTTACTTCGCCGTTACAACTTTCATAACCAGGTTACCGGCCGGTTTAATTGGGCCGTCTTCTTTGGCCCCCAGAGTATATTCGAAAACACCGGTTTTCATGCCGCCCTGTTCGGCGTGCACCATCAGCATCAGCATTTCGCCAGGTTTCACTTCTTCTTGCAGGATGGCCGCGACATCGGTGTTTTCACCTCCGCGCAGCGGGGCATAGCCCACAACGGGACCGGGCTTCATATTGGCGTCCGTACGGTGCACAACCAGCCATCCGTTTTCACCGGCAACCACTTTGTCCGCACTTACAACACCATTGGACACATCCTGATCCCCAGCCTCGACCATGGGTGTCGCGTGCGCGGCGGCAAAAGCCACACCGGCCGCACATGTCAGGGCAATTGCTGAGCTTAATAGATATTTCACTGTTTCTCTCCTCCTTGGATGACAGGAGCCACGGAGAGAACAAACGGATAGTTTCACATGTTTCTCAGGTCAGGCAGATTTTCCGCATCTCGGAATAATACGGCATCGCCTGATCCAGCAGTTTTTCCAACGGGGTTTGCAGCACAGGCAAGGCCCCCTCTGCACCGGCGAACCCGCTGCTTTGATGCACGGCGTGATACCAATGCTGCGCCCAAACCCCGTCTTCCGGACGCGGACCGGACGGCCAGTGCAACATTGCCGGATCAAATGGCAAATCAATGGCATCGCAGAGTTTCGTCAGCATGCCCTTGGGATCGGCACGAATATCTGTGCTGTCAATAACAACACCGCCAAGCTCTTTGAACAGACGGAACTGTTGGGCAAATCCGATATCTTCCAATGTCGGTTGCTGCCGCTTAGCGGCATAGCTGGCGATCACCCTTGCGGGATGGCGGATCAGATGGACGTGAACACAACCCACAGCCCAATCCATCGCAAACCCCTCCATCATATGATGGGGCATATGTTTCATGTAGAGGTGCGGAGTTCCTTCACGTTTACACGCCAGACTAACCTTTTCCGGGTCCGTTTCATGGACGGCAAGTATCTCTTTTTGCATCGGATGGTCGGCGTTTGTATGTTTGAGATAAGCCGCATAAAACGGCTCGTCCATCACTGCGAAATCCGCCCGTGCGCCAAAGCTGTACATCATCGCCGTGCTTAGATTGCGCGGACCGGACCACATGGCGATACGCATGTTCTTTCCCCTTTTTAACAAGACGCTAGAAACGTTACTGGTTCTTGCCAAGCGGTAAAGTGCGATCACCACCACGTGAGGTAGCAACGTTCAGGCTTGCTCTGGTCCTACGACAAGCGCAGCCTGCCCAAAAAGGAGAAAGCAATGGTCCATACCTCTACACTCAAGGCACTGGCGTTGGCTGGGTTCATCGCAATGGGTCTTTTCGCGCAATCCACTACAGCACGCGCAGCAGAAACCGAAACACTCACCGTTGCCGGTGGTTGTTTCTGGTGTGTGGAATCCGACTTTGAATCCGTGAATGGCGTGAAAGAGGCCGTCTCGGGTTTTACGGGCGGCAAAACAGCGAACCCGACGTATAAACAGGTGACTAAAGGTGGAACAGGTCACTACGAAGCCGTGCAAATCCAGTTTGACCCGAATGTGGTAAGCCGCGACACCCTGTTGGATCTGTTTTTCCGCTCGATTGATCCAACCGATGCGGGCGGACAGTTTTGTGATCGTGGCGAAAGTTATCGTAGCGCCGTCTTTGCAGCCAACAGCACCCAGAAAGCGGCAGCCCAAGCGGCAAAGTCAAAAGCCGCGGCGGCACTGAGGCAAAAAATCGTGACGCCAGTGCTGCCCGCCAGCCCGTTTTATCCGGCCGATGCTTTCCATCAGGATTATTATAAAAGCAGCGACCGTTTGGCGGTGACGTCCGTCGGCTTGGGCGTGAAAAAATCAGTGGCATATAAACGCTATCGCAAAGGCTGCGGGCGCGACGCACGAGTCAAAAAGCTTTGGGGCGGTGAAGCACCTTTTGTGAACTAGGAAAACCTGTGATCCTGCACCTCTTTGAGGTCCGGGATCACATCCGCTGTTCCACTGCGCCCCACCATCAGCGCACCTGCACGCAACGCTAGATCAAGCGCTTTAGCCATATCAAACCCCCGGTCCAGACCTGCAACCAAATAACCGGTAAAAGTATCGCCGGCACCGGTTGTATCAACAACTTCAACCGCAAACGAAGGAAAACTACGGACGGTATTTCCCTTGTTAGAGACCCATTTACAGCCATCCCCACCCAAGGTGACAACAATATCATCAACCGGCAGCGCCGTTAGTTCGCGCCCCGTCGACGCTTGCAATTGGTCTGCTTCGACCGCGTTCAGCACCAGCAGGTCGACATGCGCGATCACCTTTTGTACGGCCTCGGCCGAAAAGGGTGCCGCGGCATAGACCACCTGCAAGCCAAGTGTTTTGGCGGCTTGAGCGGCAAAATCCTGACCGCTGGTTTCATTCTGCATCACCAGAAAATCGTTTGGGGTCGCTTCGGCGAGCGCCGCACCGATCATCTGTTCGGTGACCGCATGGTTTGCACCGGCATAGAGCACAATGTTATTTTCGCCGTTCGCATCGACGTTGATGTTTGCGTGCCCCGTTGGCGCATCAACAACAGCAATATGCTGCGTGTCGACGCCATACTCCAACAAGCGGTCCACAGCCCATTTTCCATCACGCCCAACAGCACCGATATGGACAACACGTGCCGCCGCGCGCGCAGCGGCAACAGACATATTCGCCCCCTTGCCGCCTAGCCCTTGCTGATACTGTTTGGCCGCAAGTGTCTCTCCCGGCTCGGGCAAATGACTAAGATAATAGAAATTATCCGAATTGATCGAGCCGAGGTTCCAGATCATCCGCCAACCTTACAGGCAGACAGGATTGCCATGTTCAAGATGTCGTTCGCCGTCGCTGCGGTTGAGCAAAGCTGAATGCTTTTGTCCAGGCCGGTCAGGATCGGACCGATGACTGTGGCACCTGCCATTTCCTGCATCAGTTTGACCGAAATGCTGGCTGAATGGCGCGCTGGCACGACCAGAATATTCGCAGGGCCCGTCAACCGCGAAAACGGGTATTGGCTTTGTGTCGATGCATTCAGCGCGACATCGACGGTCATCTCACCTTCGTATTCAAAATTGACACCCCGTCCATCCAGCACCTTGGGCGCCAGGTGCATTTTTTCTGCACGTTCCGACACCGGATAGCCGAAGGTCGAGAAACTGACAAAGGCCACACGCGGCTCCAGCCCCATATGGCGCGCAACTGCTGCACCACTTTCCGCAATGTTTGCCAGATCATTCTCGTCGGGCCACTCATGCACCAGGGTATCCGCGATAAACACAATCCGGCCTTTGTGCATCAATGCCGTGATCCCTGCCGCCCCATGCTCAGCATTTGCGTCAAACACGTGATTCAACCGCTCAAGCACATGCGCCGATTTTCGTGTTGCACCCGTGACCAACCCGTCCCCATGTCCATGTGCTAGCATGAGTGCGCCAAATACATGGCGGTCACGTGCTGCCAGACGGTGGATGTCCTTGCTGTCATGGCCCCTGCGCTGGAGCCTGCCATAGAGGAAATTCTTGTAGGTATCCAAATGCTTGGTATTGGCGGCGTTCACGACCTCAAGCTCGCGCACAGCGTCGCTCATGCCCGCTTCTTCCAGCTTGTGCTTTACGTCATCAGGGCGCCCCACAACCAACGCTTTGCCAAGACCGGAGCGTTGATAGGTCACCGCAGCGCGCAGCACCCGCGGATCATCACCTTCTGCAAAGATCATCCGCGCTTGTGCGGTCCGCGCCCGTGCGTTGATCCCGCGCAGGATGTTCGCTGTTGGATCCATCCGCGATTTAAGGTTCAGCTCGTAAGCGTCCATGTCGATGATCGGGCGCCGCGCCGCGCCCGTATCCATGCCCGCCCGCGCTACTGCCGGGGGAATACGCCATATCAAACGCGGATCAAAAGGCGTCGGAATGATATAATCGCGACCAAAGGTCAGCGTTTTTCCATAGGCCACTGCAACCTCATCTGGCACATCCTCGCGGGCAAGGTTGGCAAGGGCATGTGCGCAGGCAATCTTCATCTCGTCGTTGATGGCGCGGGCGTTAATGTCGAGCGCCCCACGGAACAAGTATGGGAAACCCAACACGTTGTTCACTTGGTTGGGGTAATCCGAACGTCCTGTTGCAACGATCGCATCCATACGCACGGCATGGGCCTCTTCGGGCGTAATCTCGGGGTCGGGATTCGCCATCGCAAAAATCACCGGATTATCCGCCATGCTGGCAACCATATCCGGCGTCACTGCGCCTTTGACAGACACCCCGAGGAACACATCCGCACCCTTCATCGCCTCTTCAAGGCTGCGCAACTCGGTGGTTGCCGCGTGGGCAGATTTCCACTGGTTCATGCCTTCCGTGCGGCCCTGATAGATCACACCCTTGGTGTCGCACATGATGCAATTGTTGTGTTGGGCCCCCATGGCCTTGAGCAATTCAAGACAGGCAATGCCCGCCGCACCAGCACCGTTCAACACGATGCGCACATCCTCGATCTTCTTGCCGGAAATATGCAAGGCGTTGATCAAACCAGCAGCACAGATCACCGCGGTACCATGCTGATCGTCATGGAACACCGGAATGTCCATTTCTTCCTTGAGCCGCTGCTCAATGATGAAACACTCGGGCGCCTTGATGTCCTCAAGGTTGATACCACCGAAAGTCGGCCCCATCAATTTTACCGCATTGATGAAAGCATCGGTGTCTTCGGTGTCCAGTTCAATATCGATCGAATTCACATCGGCGAACCGTTTGAACAGAACAGACTTGCCTTCCATCACCGGTTTGGACGCCAGCGCGCCCAAATTGCCAAGGCCCAACACCGCCGTTCCGTTCGAAATCACCGCCACAAGGTTACCCTTGTTCGTGTAATCATAGGCTAGTTCGGGGTTTTGCGCGATGGCCTCGCACGGCACCGCCACACCGGGCGAATACGCCAGCGACAGATCGCGCTGCGTTGTCATGGGCACCGTTGCGGAAATTTCGAACTTGCCGGGTGTTGGTTCAAGATGAAAGGCAAGCGCCTCTTCGTCGGTAATTCTGTTTCTGGTCACGGGGGCACTCTCATTTGTTTTACCAGTCATATCTTTGATCGCCAAAACGTTCAATCAGCGCCGTCCACTAGGCAACATAGCGGACCCAACTATGTTTTGAGACAAAGGCATCATGTCTATCCGGGAAATCTGTCTTAAGACGCGACAATGCCCAGCGGACGACTTGCGGTCGCTCACAATGGTTCGCACACCAGATCATCCGTACCAGCGTTTGCCACCGCGCGGGGTCTGCCTTGTACGCCAGATCCAGTGCAACCAGTTCGGACTTTGGTTCGCCCAACTCTTTGTGACAATCTGCCTTGATCAAACACAAGCTCCCGTTTTCGCGCACCAAATCCTCGTGCAGCTCCAACAGTGCAACTGCCCGCTGTGCCGCGCCACTCTGGAGGACTTCACGTGCAAGCTGGGCAAGAATCCCCGATTCTTTTAGATCAGGGAAGTAGCCAAGAACCGTGACGATAAAAGCCATTACCTGACCAATTGCTTGTTCGGACAACGAGGCAGGCACAATCCCGTCTTCACCAAAAACAGGCTCTAATAAAGGGTTATTTGATTTGAAGTCTCCGTAAAAGCTTGCGTATTTGCAGGTGGATGCATTCGCAAGCGGCCAAAAATCACCCCAACGGATTTGGGCAGTTTGCAACGTACCAATTTCAACCACATAGGTTTCAGGTGACGCAAATAGCATGTTGGTAAAGCCAGCTCCATGATAGGATACCATCATTTCTGCCCGCGCCATCAATGCGATCTGTTCAAGCGGACTTAGGCTTTCAAAAACGACATACTCAAAACCAAACATCTGCAGATGCTCAAAGAGCAGGTCTTCTCCTTCCAGGTGCCGTGCCCTACTTACGCGAGTGTCACGACCCACGAAAAACCGTTTAGGCAAATGACCAAAATCAAGACCGTCAATCGCACGTAACGCGCGGGCACGCAAAGAAATCAGATTTGTATTCACCACATTCATCGCCAGCGGCTCATGCGCTTGAGACGAGACGACACCGTCATGCCAAACCTTACTGTCCGGCATATGTTTCGCTAGCCCGTCAAAGTCAGCAAAAGGTGCCATCCGATACCCGCCATTCACCTCGTAGGCTGTTACTACTTGGGAATAATCCTTTGGCACGCGTTCAAAAAAAATCCGCTCTTTGAACTCCGGGAACAAGGCCTCGGCGAATGCTTTTGCAAAAGGGCGCTGTTTGTCCTCGCTGTTGGGAAAGTGGAAATAGATGTCACCCTGAAAATCCAAGCCGTCAAGCACTGTCAGCTGGGCCAGGGACTCGGTAATAAAGTGAAAATAGTTAAAGGTATTCCGGCATTCGATAGCAAAAGGGATATGTGACTCTAACAAACCTGAATAGACTGGAATATCTTTATCTTTGTTATGCTCGCGACAGGATGCAAAGAACTCAGTCAACCGGAGTTCCGCGTCTATGCCAGCTGTGTAGTTGTCCCGGCGATAGCGGGTGAGGGCCCGCGTTGCAGCCGCCCCGCTCAACAACATGCGATCCTGTGCCAGAACAAAGGATTTCCGAAAACTAGCCTGCTCAAGCATGACCGGCACGGAGTTGAACTCCACCGGCGTCGCAAGCGTGCGGTGCTTTTTCGTCCTCCTCAAAAACTGTTCTATCTTCTTGTTGATCTCAGGGTATGCGCTGGCCGCAAAGCCCGCAATATGCCCACCTTTTATCGGGCGCCAGTTATACTCCGGCTCAAGCAAAAGCCGAAACCCCGGATCCCGCCAGGGATTCAGAAACAACACATCCGGAGAGAGCGTTAAATCAATTTTGTTGTGCATGGTTCTTGCATGCTTTCTTGCTCGACTTTTCAACATTTTATCATGAATGCACGACCCGTCTAGCTTGAAGGCCGCCCAGCGCCTCTTTCCTCGCCCGAGATGGTTTTGTACAGACAGGGAGTTCAGAAAGTCAGACCCTGAAGGGGAAACAGGTGAGCGACGCAAAAACAACGCCAATGATGACACAATATCTAGAGATCAAGGCGGCGCATGGGGATGCGTTGTTGTTCTATCGGATGGGTGATTTCTATGAGATGTTTTTTGATGACGCCATCGCGGCGGCCGAAGCGCTTGATATTGCACTGACCAAACGTGGTAAACATGATGGCCAAGATATACCGATGTGTGGTGTACCCCATCACGCTGCCGAAGGGTATTTCCTGACATTGATCCGCAAGGGGTTTCGCGTTGCGGTTTGTGAACAGATGGAAAGCCCTGCAGAAGCCAAGAAACGCGGCCATAAATCGGTGGTTCATCGCGAGGTCGTGCGGCTGGTTACACCTGGCACATTGACCGAAGATTCACTTCTGGAAGCGCGGCGTCACAACTATCTTTGCGCTTATGCCGAAGTTCGGGATGCTCACGCGTTGGCCTGGGTTGATATTTCGACCGGTGCCTTTCATGTGATGCCCTTGGCGATCGTGCGCCTTGGTCCCGAACTGGCAAGATTGTCGCCTTCTGAACTGATCGTTTCAGTAGCAAAAGAAGAAGAATTACGCGGGTTAGTCTCTGATTTTGACATTGCGCTGACCGGACTCGCCCGGTCTTCTTTTGACAGCACAAGTGCCGAGAAACGTATTTGCGAGCTGTTTTCGATCGCGGCACTTGATGCCTTCGGCAGCTTTTCCCGTGCCGAAGTGTCCGCGATGGGTGCCTTGATCAGTTACCTTGAGATTACGCAAAAAGGTAAACTTCCTTTGCTACGTCCACCTCTGAAAGAAAGCGAAGACCGCACTGTTCAGATCGACGCGGCAACACGGCGCAATCTGGAATTGACCCATGGGCTGAATGGCGGCAGGGCCGGATCGTTGCTGGCCTTGATGGATCGTACGCAAACGGCAGCGGGGGCACGATTACTGGAACGCCGCATTTCCAGCCCTTCGCGCAGGTCGAATACGATCAAACGGCGGTTGGATGCTATCGGCGTCGCCTTCGAAAACAGCCGCTTGCGCCAAGACGTTCGTGAGACATTGCGGAAAACACCGGATCTTGATCGCGCACTTTCGCGACTGGCACTTGAGCGTGGGGGTCCACGCGACCTGGCAGCAATTCGCAACGGGTTAAGCGAAGCCGAACGTCTGGCACAACAACTCGGCAACCTCGATCTGCCCGATCTACTGCGAGACGCGCTACGCGGGCTTGTGGGACATGAAAACTTGATCACCCTCCTTGATGATGCGCTGATTGCGGAGCCACCGCTGATGACGCGAGACGGAGGGTTCATCGCCGCGGGCTATGACAGCGAACTGGATGAATCCCGCAAGCTGCGGGACGAAGGCCGCAGCGTGATCGCAGCAATGCAGGTGCAATTCGCCACCGAAACGGGCATCTCTTCGCTCAAGATCAAGCACAATAATGTGCTGGGCTATTTCATCGAAACAACAGCGACACATGCGGAAAAAATGCTGTCAGCGCCCCTGTCTGAAATGTTCATTCATCGGCAAACGACCGCCAATCAGGTGCGCTTCACTACGGTAGAACTGTCCGAATTAGAGACCAAGATCCTCAATGCAGGTAATCATGCGCATGAAATAGAAAAGCGGCTCTATGAAAGCTTAAGAAGCAGCATTCTTGCCTGTGCCGCCGAGATTGGCCAAACTTCAACCGGTATTGCCGAGGTTGATCTGGCCTTTGCCCTTGCGGAGCTGGCAACGACCGAGAACTGGGTGCGGCCCAAGGTTGATGAAAGCCGTGCCTTCAATATCGAAGGCGGCCGACATCCTGTTGTTGAACGCGCCTTGGCGCAGCAAAATGGTGATCCTTTCATCGCGAACCACTGCGATCTGAGTGCGGAGAGCGGTGCCAACATCTGGTTGCTAACCGGTCCCAACATGGCCGGTAAGTCGACCTTCTTGCGCCAGAATGCCCTGATCGCCTTGATGGCACAAATGGGCAGCTTTGTTCCCGCGACCGCCGCGCATATTGGAATTGTCAGCCAGTTGTTCAGTCGCGTTGGCGCATCGGACGATCTGGCAC
>JBARCL010000004.1:0-37500 GCA_049794055.1 Sulfitobacter sp. | reverse complement strand
GAGGTGCCGCTGCGCGAAGGTTTGTTATTTGAGCGCCGGATGTTCCATTCGCTGTTTGCAACCGAAGACCAGAAAGAAGGCATGTCTGCGTTTCTTGAAAAGCGCGAGGCGCAGTTTCGGGATAAGTAAGGTATGATTGCTTACGTCACAGTCGGTGCTGATGATATCAGGCGTGCGCGCCGGTTTTACTCGGCTTTCCTGCCAGCTCTTGATTACGGGTTTGAGGAAGGCGTTGAGGGGCTGAGCTATGCGCTGCCGGTAGATCCTGGTCATCCCCCCGTTTCGCCGGACTTCTATGTAAAGCCTACCTTTGACGGGCGTCCGGCATCATCCGGCAACGGGACGATGGTTGCCTTTGAAGCGCGCAGTCAAAGCCAAGTACGTGATCTGCACGCCGCCGCACTTGCCGCAGGCGGGTTTGACGAGGGCCAGCCGGGGTTTCGGGCGAACTATGGCCCGAACTTTTATGTGAGCTATCTTCGCGACCCGCAAGGCAACAAGATTGCGCTGTTTTCCAGCAATCCGGACGAACCCGGGCGGGACGGGTAAGGCTGGGCAGGCGGCACACCTACTTTTGTTGATTGCCGGAGGTTACGACATCCTCGAGCCGCGATCCTGCTAGCACACCTTTACAAACCAGCCCCAACCCCGCTATAGCCGCCCGATACATGCGCGTGCAGCCCGCTCAGGCTAGAATCACCTTCCCCGATGGGGAACCGTTTCAAAGCGGTCAGGGTTTGGCGTCACGCGTCGAAATTTTGAATATGACCCAAAGGTAGATCCGCATGGCCAATACACCACAAGCCAAAAAACGCGCACGTCAGAACGAGAAGCGCTTCCAGATCAACAAAGCGCGCCGTTCGCGCATCCGTACGTATCTGCGTAAGGTCGAAGAAGCCATCGAATCTGGTGTCAAAGATGACGCAATTGCGGCACTGAAAGCAGCCCAGCCGGAGCTGATGCGCGGCGTTACTAAAGGTGTGTATCATAAGAACACCGCTTCTCGGAAAATGTCCCGTTTGGCTGCCCGTGTAAAAGCGATCGCTTGACGCCATCGTCTTCGGACGATGAGAATCAGCTAATTGATTGATAAAAAAGGCGTCGGTTTCCGGCGCCATTTTTATGCAACAATGGTTACAAAAAGGCGCAACAGATTCTTTTCGACAATTCGCGAGTCAAGTTTGAAGATGTGTTGAAGCAACCCCAAAACAATTGCTACCACAATAAGGCGATTCACTTCGCAGGGGGACAGGCTTTGGATCATGGGTGTAAGTTGCCACGCACTCTTAAAGCTCTAAGGACAAAAAAGACCCTAAGGTCTTGATGGAAAAATTTCGGGTACGTTTACGCGTATCTGACCTGTCACATGAGAATAAAGGCGGACGGCTTTGTCTGACGAATGGCACGAAAGTGGTGCCAGGATGTCGACGGGTCCCTCCGTGGTGTGTCTTTCGGGCGCAAGTCGGTTTCTTGGTTGGAACCGAACCAGCGGTTGCGTGCCGGTGGATAGATAGTTGGTAGGGTGCCGGAGTTTTCCGGTGTTGGAATACAGGGACAGAATGTACAAGATGACGCAGGACCAGTGGAGCAATATCAGGCAACGCCTGTTAAAAACTGTCGGGCAGAACAACTTCACGACATGGATCGAACCGATGATCCCGGACGAAATCAAAGATGGCATTATTACCCTGAACGTTCCGACGAACTTTTTTGGAAACTACGTCAGTCAGAATTTCTCGGACCTTATCCTGCATGAAATTAACGCCGAAGGCATCGCTGTATCGCGTTTGAATTTCGCGCTTGCCGCCAAGTCGGCGGCGAAGGCTGAAACCGCGCCATCACAAGCACGCCACACAACCGCCGCATTGAAATCCGCCCCGTCCAGCGTGACCTCTACCGCACCGCTTGATCCGCGCTTTAGCTTTGACAATTTTGTCGTCGGTAAACCCAACGAGCTGGCCCATGCTGCGGCACGTCGCGTTGCCGAAGGGGGACCGGTTACTTTTAATCCATTGTTTCTTTACGGTGGTGTCGGCCTTGGCAAAACCCACCTGATGCATGCGATTGCCCGCGAATTGCAGCAACGCCAGCCTCAGATGTCTGTCCTGTATCTGTCTGCTGAACAGTTTATGTACCGTTTTGTACAGGCCCTGCGTGATCGCAAGATGATGGATTTTAAAGAACTGTTCCGTTCGGTCGACGTATTGATGGTGGATGATGTTCAGTTCATCGCCGGAAAGGACAGCACACAGGAAGAGTTCTTTCATACCTTCAACGCGCTGGTCGATCAGAACAAACAGATCATCATTTCAGCGGACCGCGCCCCAACAGACATCAAAGACCTAGAAGAGCGCGTACAGTCGCGCCTGCAGTGCGGTCTGGTGGTTGATTTACATCCAACAGATTACGAACTGCGCCTGGGAATTTTACAAAGCAAACTCGAAGTACAGCAGAAAACCTATCCCGGTCTGGATGTTGAAGACGGCGTGCTTGAATTTTTGGCCCACCGGATCACGTCAAACGTGCGTGTTTTGGAAGGCGCGCTGACGCGGTTGTTCGCCTTTGCCTCGCTGGTCGGTCGCGAGATCAACCTGGAGCTGACCCAGGATTGCCTGGCTGACGTGCTGCGCTCAAGCGAACGCAAGATCACGGTTGAAGAAATTCAGCGCAAAGTGAGCGAACATTACAACATTCGCCTTAGCGACATGATTGGCCCTAAGCGGTTGCGTAGCTATGCTCGTCCGCGTCAGGTGGCGATGTACCTTTCCAAGCAGTTAACCAGCAGGTCCTTGCCGGAAATCGGGCGCCGCTTTGGCGGACGCGACCACACCACCGTCATGCATGGTGTGCGCCGCATTGAAGAACTCAAGCAATCGGACAGCCAGATCGCGGAAGACCTTGAATTGCTTGGCCGCGCCCTCAAGTCCTAGCGCTGCTTTGCGACGACTATATCGTTTTACTGGGGGGCCATTCGGCCCCTCTTGCATTTGCACCCACAAAAGCCCAAAAGTCTTGCGAAAGACGGGGAACCGGGTAGTCTGCCTTTCCCGGCAGTCATTGGGAGACGGCATATGAAATTCAGCATCGAACGCGCGGCCTTGCTTAAGGCCGTAAGTCAGGCCCAGTCTGTTGTGGAGCGGCGCAATACCATTCCTATACTCGCCAACGTGCTGATCGAAGCTGAAGGCAGCGATGTATCGTTTCGGGCCACTGATCTGGACATCGAGGTGGTCGACAAGGTTGGCGCACAGGTCGAGCGTGCGGGGGCAACGACAGTCTCTGCTACCTTGCTGCACGAAATTGTACGCAAGCTGCCTGACGGCGCGTTGATCAATCTCACATCTGACACGGCGGCAGGCCGGATGACTGTTGAAGCGGGGCGTTCCAACTTTTCGCTCGCCACATTGCCACGCGAAGATTTCCCTGTAATGGCGACCTCTGAATATGCCTCGAACTTCAGCATCAAGGCCCCCGTGCTCCGACGCCTGTTCGACAAGTCCAAATTCGCCATCTCCACTGAAGAGACACGGTATTATCTGAACGGCGTCTATCTGCACGTCTCTGACGCCGATGGCGGCAAGGTCTTGCGGTGTGTGGCGACCGACGGTCACCGTCTGGCGCGGATTGATGCAGAACTTCCCGAGGGCGCGGCCGGGATGCCGGGTGTAATCGTACCACGCAAAACCGTGGGCGAACTGCGCAAGCTTCTGGAAGATGACGACATGAAGATTGCAGTGTCGGTATCTGAAACCAAAGTACGCTTTGCCACACCCGAGATTACCCTGACTTCCAAGGTTATCGACGGGACCTTCCCCGACTACACCCGCGTTATTCCACAAGGTAACACCCGGAAGATGGAAGTCGACGCCTCTGATTTCGCCAAGGCTGTGGACCGCGTTGCGACCGTCAGCTCCGAGCGGTCGCGGGCCGTGAAGCTGCAATTGGACGAAGACCGGTTGATCCTGTCAGTAAATGCGCCCGACAGTGGTGCCGCCGAGGAAGAGCTGGTGGTAGCCTATGGCGACGAGCGCCTTGAAATCGGTTTTAACGCGAAATACCTGTTGGAAATTGCCAGTCAGGTAGATCGGGAAAACGCTGTGTTCCTGTTCAACTCCGCAGGTGATCCGACACTGATGCGTGAAGGCAACGACATGTCAGCCGTTTATGTCGTTATGCCGATGCGTGTGTGAAGGGGACGGAAACTTTCACAGTTTCCGCCCGTTTTCCCTGAGGGAATACGGGACCAACGATGGGTAGCCTTTCCCTCTCCCAACTCACCCTTTCGCATTTTCGCTCGCATAAACGTGCGGTGATCAACTGCGATCCGCGTCCGGTGGCGATCTATGGCCCCAACGGAGCGGGCAAAACCAATATCCTCGAGGCGGTGTCGCTGCTGTCCCCGGGGCGCGGCCTACGCCGCTCCAGCGCCGAAGATATGACCCGGCGTCCCGAAGCCTTGGGCTGGAAGGTTACTGCCCATCTGCACTCCCTGCATCAGGTCCACGAACTTGAAATCTGGTCGGAAGCCGGCGCCGCGCGGCAAACGCGCATAGATGGCAAAGCTGCACCTCAGACCTCGCTCGGGCGCATCGGGCGGGTGTTGTGGTTGATCCCCGCAATGGACCGTCTTTGGATCGAAGGTGCAGAAGGCCGCCGCCGTTTTCTCGATCGTATGACGCTCAGTTTTTTGCCAGATCACGCTGAACATGCTCTCGCCTATGACAAAGCAATGCGCGAACGCAACAGGCTGCTCAAGGATATGGTCCGCGAACCCTCGTGGTATGCTGCGCTAGAGCTGCGTATGGCCGAGGCTGGCACGGCGATCCACGCGGGCCGGTTAAAGGCGCTCGATGCGATCAGGGCCGCACAGGCCAAAGCGGAAACCGCCTTTCCGACTGCGACGCTGACTTTGCAATGTGACATGCCCGCCGCCCCACAGGATTTGCGTGATGCGCTGGCTGCGAACCGCATGCGCGATCTGGCGGCAGGGCGCACTTTGATCGGCCCACACAGGGCAGACCTCCATGGTGTCTATGCGGCCAAGGATGTCCCCGCCAAGGATTGTTCGACCGGCGAGCAAAAGGCCCTTCTGGTGTCCTTGATTCTGGCCAATGCGCGTGCACTGGCTGCTGATATTGGTGCCCCCCCGCTCTTGCTGCTGGACGAGGTTGCAGCACACCTTGATACCACCCGCCAGGCCGCTCTTTATGACGAGATCGTCGCGCTGGGTGCGCAGGCATGGATGACGGGCACCGGACCCGAAATGTTCGCCGTTTTGGGGGACCGCGCACAAGTGTTGGAAGTGACGGAAGAGGCAGGATGCTCGGCTGTCAGACAGGTTTGATCCTCAGGCACCTGCACCCACAAAATCTTGTGTCATCTGCGTGACAACCCTCCAGAAAACCACTATAAAACGGGCAAAAGAAAAAGGTTTTTCCGCATGTCCGAACAAGAGAAAGCACCAGAAGAGTACGGTGCCGATTCTATTAAAGTTCTCAAAGGGTTGGAGGCTGTTCGTAAGCGCCCCGGCATGTATATCGGGGATACGGATGATGGCTCTGGCCTGCACCATATGGTGTATGAGGTCGTGGACAACGGTATTGACGAGGCGCTGGCCGGTCATGCGGATGCGGTGAACGTCACAATACATGAAGATCACTCCGTTTCCGTGAGCGATAACGGCCGTGGCATTCCCGTGGGTATCCACGAGGAAGAAGGCGTTTCCGCCGCCGAGGTCATCATGACCCAACTGCATGCAGGCGGAAAATTTGACAGCAATTCCTATAAGGTGTCGGGTGGTCTGCACGGCGTTGGTGTCTCTGTTGTAAATGCGCTCTCAGACTGGCTGGAACTGCGCATCTGGCGCGACGGCAAGGAACATGTCGCCCGGTTCGAGGGTGGCTTCACCGTTGAACACCTCAAGGTTGTAGGCCCAACAGATCGTAAAGGGACCGAAGTACGCTTCATGGCGTCGACCGATACATTCTCGAACCTGGAGTATTCTTTCGAAACTTTGGAAAAACGCCTGCGCGAACTCGCATTCCTGAACTCGGGTGTGCGGATTATCCTGACGGATGAACGCCCTGCCGAGCCCCTGCGTTCAGAGCTGTTTTACGAAGGTGGGGTTAAGGAATTCGTTAAATATCTCGACCGCCACAAAGCTTCCGTCATGCCTGAACCGATTTTTATTGTCGGTGAAAAAGACGACATCGGAGTCGAGGTCGCGATGTGGTGGAACGATAGCTATCACGAAAACGTCCTGCCGTTCACCAACAACATCCCGCAGCGCGATGGCGGGACACATATGGCCGGCTTTCGTGGCGCGTTGACACGGACAATCAACAGCTATGCCCAGTCCTCGGGCATCGCCAAGAAAGAAAAGATCAACTTTACCGGCGACGATGCTCGCGAGGGGCTGACTTGTGTTCTATCGGTCAAAGTCCCGGACCCCAAGTTCAGCTCGCAGACCAAGGACAAACTGGTGTCGTCCGAAGTGCGCCCTGCTGTCGAAGGTTTGGTAAATGAAAAACTGTCTGAATGGTTCGAAGAGAACCCCACAGAAGCACGGATCGTTGTCGGCAAGATCGTCGAAGCCGCCCATGCCCGCGAAGCCGCCAGAAAAGCGCGCGATCTGACGCGGCGCAAGACGGCGATGGATGTGAATTTCCTGGCCGGAAAACTCAAGGACTGCTCTGAAAAAGATCCGTCGAAGACCGAAGTCTTCCTTGTGGAGGGTGACTCGGCCGGTGGATCTGCGCAAACCGGTCGTGACCGTCAGACACAAGCGATCCTGCCGCTGAAAGGTAAAATTCTGAACGTCGAACGCGCGCGTTTCGACCGGATGCTGGGAAGCCAGGAAATCGGCAACCTTGTTATGGCCTTGGGCACCGGTATCGGGCGCGATGAATTCAACATTGAAAAACTGCGCTACCACAAGATTGTCATCATGACAGATGCGGACGTGGACGGGGCGCACATCCGGACGCTGCTGCTGACGTTCTTCTTCCGGCAAATGCCGCAGTTGATCGAACACGGCTACCTCTATATCGCGCAACCGCCGCTCTACAAAGTTTCGCGCGGCAAATCCGAAGTTTACCTCAAGGATCAAGCCGAGATGGATGAGTACCTGATCGCTCAAGGCACCGATGGGGCCATGCTGCGTCAGGGCAATGGCGAGGAAATCATCGGCGCCGATCTGGCCCGCGTGGTCGAGAATGCCCGCCAGATGCGCCGCGTTCTGGATGCCTTTCCAACGCACTACCCGCGTCACATTCTCGAACAGGCTGCGATTGCCGGTGCCTTTGTCCCTGGCGCGGTAGAGGCAGATCTGCAGGGCGTGGCTGACAAGGTTGCCAAACGCCTAAACCTGATCGCGCTGGAATATGAACAAGGCTGGCAAGGTCGCATTACCCAGGATCACGGCATCAAACTGGCCCGTATTCTGCGCGGCGTCGAAGAGGTGCGCACGCTTGACGGTAAAATGCTGCGCTCCGGCGAGGCGCGCAAATCCGGCACCTTCACAGAACACTTGCAAGACGTTTATGAACTGCCCGCAACACTGGTGCGCAAGGACCGCACACAGGTGATCAACGGTCCGATGGATCTGCTGGACGCGATCCTCGCTGAGGGTGAAAAGGGACTGTCTTTGCAGCGCTACAAGGGTTTGGGCGAAATGAACCCTGATCAACTGTGGGAAACCACGCTAGACCCTGACGCGCGCACATTGTTGCAGGTCAAAGTAGAAGACATGGCAGAAGCCGACGACCTGTTCACAAAGCTGATGGGTGATGTGGTCGAACCGCGCCGTGAATTCATCCAACAAAATGCGCTCAACGTCGAAAACCTCGACTTCTAGACATCGAAAACACGCAGGGGGTTGCCCAATCAAGCGCAGCCCCCTGCTTCATCTTGCCCGTAAACTCATTTCCACATCCTGCGCCGCGCGCAGGCTGATCCGTTTGACACCCTATCTCAAACCGTTACGCGCAATATAGCGCGCCAGATCAAGGATCAGTTGACCCCGTGCCTGTGCAATGGCGTTGGGGCCTCCCTTGGGATCAAACGCAACATTCAATTCAAACAATCCGGATCGCTCGCGCCGACCGTCTGTAACGGCGACAAAGTATTGACCGGATGTTTCGAATAATCCTGCGGTTGTTGCCACCAATTCAGAGAACCGGATTTCCAAACGCGCGTCAGGAAATTCTTCAAATGGCCAAGGTTCGGACGCGACGCGTCGGTCTGTAAGCCGCGCAAGATTCTGACTTAACTCCAGCGCAATGGCGCGGCCCGGCGCATCCGCCCAAAGCACATCCGAAGAGCTGGTTAAAGTTCCATCATCGCTGCGGATAGAAATCTCGTCCGACGCAGCGTAACTGGGCAAGGACACATCCTTGACCTCGACCGAAGAAAAACCGATGCGCAGGGTTTCCCCGATCACCGGGGGGCTAACGGCAAACCGTTCGGCCGATCCGCAGGCGGCAAAAAACATGAGCAAGAAGTACGGGATCAGTCGGGTGGCAAAGGTCATGTCTATCTTCCCAGCAAGAGCGAATTGGGGTTACGTTCGATGGTACGCGCCAAAGACGCAAGAGCGTCGGCGGCTTTTTGGATGTCTCGCATCGTGGTCTGTGCCTCGCGGCTCAGCTGATCACCCTTGTTAAAGCCTTCAATTGTACGACCAGCCTGATTGAATAGCGCTGTCAGACGCTCAACTATTTTGGGCAGATCTTTAGACGACACCGCAATGCTGTCGGCGGCATTACGGGCCGAGGCCAGCGTTTGATTCACATTCTCGATCGCCCCGCCTTCACGCAATTCCTGAAGCGTATAGTTCACTTCATCTAGCGCACGTTTCAAAGAACCGGGAAGGGCCTTGGCATCTTCGGCACCCACTACCGCCTCGGCGGCTTTGGCCAGGCCGGTAAGCTCGGTTATCAACTCGTTCACTTCAAGCGATTCCGCTTTCGCTGCAACGGCTTCAATTTGCTTGATCAGTGCCGGGACGCCCGCAACCGATTCCTCGACCGTCTGCGCCGCACCCAAGGCCGAATCCAGCACCTGGGAAATCTTCGTCGTGATGCGCTCCTGCTCAAGCTGCGTGACCAGGCCCTCGACCCGCAACAGCGTCGCGTTCAGAGTGACGGGTATATTCTGTACGGCATCCGAGGCTATCAACCCCTGCACTTCACCCAAAAGCAAACGACCTTCGCTCAGGGTCACGTTTACCTCGTCCAATGTGCTTTTCACCGCGCCAGGCAATGCCTTTACATCTTCGCTGTCCACCACCGCCTCTGCAGTCCGGATCAAGGCGGTCACTTCTGTAACCAGCTCGTTCAGCTCAAGTGTTTCAACCTTGGCCGCGACCGCTTCGATTTGTGACAACAATGCCGGAACACCCGCAACAGAGGTCTCTACCACGCTGACCGCACTGGCAGCCGAGGTCAGCACCTCGGCTAGTTTTGTTGCAATGCGTTCTTTCTCCAACTCGGCCACAAGGGCTTCGACCCGTGTCAAAGTCGCATTCAGGCTGACAGGAATGTTGCGCACGTCTTCGGATCCAACCAGCCCTTGCACTTCGCCCAACAGCGCCCGCAGATCGCCAGGTGTGGCGCGGATGTCTTCGCTCGACACCAGACTTTCGGCGGAATCCATGAATGTGATTGCTGAGTTCAGTAGTTCTTCGATCGGCAGATTGTTGATGCGGGTAAAAACCCCCTCAACAGTCGCAGAGGCATCAGATGTTTCGTTCTTTGTCGTGGGCAAAACGGGCAAATCACCAACCTCGCCGACCAGCCGCGCTGCCGGGCTGTCTTCGACCATAACCAGCTCAACCTTCAATCCGCCTGTCAGCAGGCTTGCCGAAGCAAGCCGCGCCCGAAGGCCGGCAACAACGCGGTTTTGCAGAAATGCCAAGGCTGCTTCGCTGGTAACTTCCTCTGGCAGCCCCAACCGCGCAGGCTGGATGGAAAGCACAACGTTAAGACGTACCCGGCTGTCACCAAACTGGTCGTAATTCACAATACCCGAAAGTGATTCAACTTCACCGATTTTTAAACCGCTCAGTTCAACAGGCGCACCAACTGTCAAACCCGAGATATTTTCGTCAAAGATCACGCTGACACCCAGCGGTTCAACCTCCGAAGAATTGAACACAGAGTTTCGCGCCGTTTCGCGATCCGGGAATACTTCGAATACGGTGCCATCCGGCACCCGTCCACCACCGGATACAAAAGTATCAAAGGTAATGCCGCCACCGATCAATGTCGCGAGCGAGGAAAAGTCAATTTCTGCACCGGAGGTCCCGATGCTTACGCTGAAACCCGAAGCATCCCAAAAGCGGGTGGATTGGTTGATCAATGTGCGATGATCTTCAAAAATCAGCGCTTCAACAATTGCAAAATTACCGCCCGGTGAAATCCGTGCGCGGCCAATGCGGCCCACTTCGATGCCCTTATAGAGGATCGGTGCGTTATCGGTCAGCTGGCTGTTGGCAACGGTACGAAAGGCAATCTCAAGCCCCCCTTTACCAGGCCGGATCAAAGGCGCTTCGGATCCGCCGGTAAAGGCGGCCGGAACCGGTCCCTGCTCGTCGTCCCATGATCCCTCGATATAAACGCCGCTTAGAACGGTGCTCAGCCCGGTAATCCCTTGCGCCGACACTTCCGGTTGAACGATCCAGAAGACCGCGCTGTTGTCGATGAAAGGCGCAACTTCCTTATCCACACGGATATGCGCCAGCACATGGGTCAATCCGCTGGTAAAGCTGACTTTTTCAACGACACCAACAGTCACGTCCCTAAACCGCAACTCGGTCTCGCCCGATTTGATGCCGGCCCCGGTTTCAAATTCAATTGTGATAATCGGTCCACGGTCATTGTAGGACTGCCAAGCCACGAACAAGGCAACAAACAATGCGGCGACCGGGATGATCCACACAACCGACGCCCCGCTAAGGAACGCCTTGCGAGCAGGCGAAACAGATACTTCCGGCAAGTCGTCATTCATCGGTTTTCAGGTCCTCATTTTTGGCTTGAACGTCCCATATCATACGAGAATCAAAAGCCTGAGCAGACAGCATGGTGAATATGACCGACAAGGCAAAGAAGATAGCAGCCGGGCCAGGGTTGATCGATGCCAGTGTCTTGAGTTGCACCAGTGCAGACAGGATCGCAACCACAAAGATATCGATCATCGACCAGCGGCCGATGTATTCGACGACCTCGTACAACATCTGGCGACGGTGGTTAGACAGTTTGCCGGGTGATTTCACGCTCACCGCGAGGTAGGCAACCGCCCAGAACTTCGCAAGCGGGATCACAACAGAAGCGAACAGGATGATGGCCGCGATGCCGAAACTGCCGTGATGGGCCAGTTCGACTGCGCCTGAAATGATTGTACTTTCATCCACCTGAAACAAGGTCTGAGTGCGCAACATAGGATAGGCATTGGCCGGAATATAGCAAATCGCCCCCATGACCCATAAGGCCCAGACCCGTTGCAGGCTAAGCGGATCACGCGATTGCAACTTGTGACCGCACCGCCCGCAGACAGACGTCTCCATCGGCCACGCCTTGGTGCAGCGGCGACAGGCGACAATGCCCAAGCTGCGCGCGCTCACGAATGTTTCGGATGTTCCAGACGATACCATACTGACCATTTACACATAAAGCTGTCTTGCGCGATCACAAGCACAACAAGAATTCCAAACATCCAGAACGCAGGACCAAAGCCCACCGTCGCCAGATCGGCAACCTTGACCAGCGCAACCGCACAGCCAATTGCAAAGATTTCGGCCATGGACCACGGGCGCAAAGCCTCGGACATCCGAAAAGCGCGGATCGCATGACGCGCGGCGGGTCGGTCCAGCACGACAGGGATCAAGACATATAACGTCAGCAGCACACGCATCAGTGGAATAAGAATGATCAGCGCCGCTGTTGCCAGCGACAGGGCAATCATCGGCCCGCCTGAAAACGCAAGAGCCGCATCAAGGATTGAAACCGCATTCTTGTTGCCCGCTGCATCGATCGTCAGAAAGGGAAACACCGCAGCCCCGACGATCAGGAAAAACACGGCAAAAGCGACAGCAATGATATGCAGCCCCGCATTCCGACGCGGTGCAATCAGCACTTTGTGGCACCGTTGGCACACCGCCCGTTCCCCGTTTGCGGGCTTTTTCATCCGGTAAGCCGCATCGCATTGCGGACAGACAATCACGTCATCCAGCAGGGCCGTCGGATCAGAGGTGGCAAAATCTTTCATCCCGCTAAACTATAGGATTACTGCACCATGTGACACCTCAATTCGCTGCAGGATTCAACGGTTTGAAACGGGGTGCTATTGCCGATTGCAGCACCGCCTCACGGCGGACCAGAACCCCGCGTTGCGCCATATGGGGATGGTTTTCGGCCTCGGTAAAGCTGAGGACCGGCGTCACGCAAGCGTCACTCCCCTCAAAGACTTCGGCCCAGTCATCACGGTTGCGTGAGGCGAAAATCCGCGCGAATTCCGCAGTGCGGGTTTGCCAGTTCGATCTGTCATTCTGATCCTGCGCATAATCGCCCGGCATCCCCAGCTTTTCCAACAAAATGGCAAAGAACTGCGGTTCAAGCGCACCAACAGCAACAAATTTGCCATCTGCGCAGGTATAACACCGGTAAAACGGCGCGGCCCCGTCCAGCCAGTTTGACGCGCGATCCTCGGTCCAACGGCCCTGCGCCAGCATGCTGTGGATCAGCCCCATCATTGCAGGCACACCATCGACCATCGCAGAATCCACGACCTGTCCCTTGCCCGTGATGCCCCGTTCAATCACCGCAGATAGGATGCCAAAGATCAAAAACATCGTCCCACCTCCGTAATCCGCGACAAGGTTCAGCGGCGGTACCGGCGGTGCATCGCCCGTCCCCATTGCGTTTAACGCACCAGTCAGCCCCAGATAATTAATGTCATGCCCCGCCACATGCGCCCATGGCCCCGTCTGGCCCCAACCGGTCATACGCCCAAAGATCAAGGTATCCGGACAGGTTTCCGGCCCTAATCCCAGTCGCTCCATCACACCGGGCCGGAATCCTTCGATCAAAACATCGCTTTGGGCGATCAGGTCGCGTGCGGCTGCAATCCCGGCATCCGCCTTGAGGTCCAGCACCACAGACTGCTTGCCACGGCGGTTGATGTCGCTTGGGTCTACAGCAACAGGTTTGCGGTCAACCGTTGTGACCTGCGCCCCCAGATCGGCCAGCAGCTGCCCCGCCAGAGGTGCAGGCCCAAGGCCCGAGAATTCGACAACTTTCAACGACGCCAGCGGGCCTTTGTTCATATCTATTCCTTTACGATACATCCTTGGGCCAATGTATCCGAACACCAAGAGGTTGCGAAACCTGCTAATCCGGTCACACTGCCCCTAATGCACTGCGACAGCACGATAGGAACAACATGCCAGATTTGGGATCCATGACACGATTTACCACTTTCGCCGCTGCCGGGGTGCTGACCCTGGTCAGCTTCATCTTGATCTTTGCCTGGAGCGGATGGTTCCTTTTGCCCTTCCTGCTGTTTGCAGTCCTGACAGTTATGGGGATTTATGACATCACCCAAACCAAACATTCGATCCTGCGCAACTATCCGGTGCTGGGTCATATGCGGTTCTTCTTTGAAGGGATCAGGCCGGAAATCCGGCAATACTTGATTGAATCCGATCAAGACGAAGAACCCTTTAGCCGCGACAGCCGGTCACTGGTTTACCAACGCGCCAAAGGCGAGGAAGACGCACGTCCCTTTGGCACACGGATGCGGGTCTATGATGCAGGTTATTCATGGATCACCCATTCGGTCGCGCCGGTGCACATCGAGGATTTTGATTTCCGCACCAAAATCGGGAGTTCGCAATGCACCCAACCCTATGAAGCCTCGCTGTACAACATTTCCGCGATGAGCTTTGGATCACTGTCGGCCAACGCCATTCAGGCGCTGAATACCGGTGCCAAACTGGGTGGCTTTGCCCATGACACCGGTGAAGGGTCGGTCAGCCGCTATCACAAGGCGGGCGGTGGTGATTTGATTTATCAACTGGCCTCGGGCTATTTCGGTAGCCGCGCGCCGGACGGGTCTTTTGACCCTGAGAAATTCCGCGAAACCGCTTCGCTTGACCAGATCAAGATGATCGAACTGAAACTCAGCCAGGGGGCCAAGCCCGGCCATGGCGGGATGCTCCCTGCCTCCAAGATCAGCCCCGAGATTGCAGAGGCGCGCGGTGTTCCCATGGGTAAGGACTGTGTGTCGCCCGCTGCACACTCCGCGTTTTCGACCCCGATCGAGATGATGGAGTTTATCGGCAAGCTGCGCGAGTTGTCGGGGGGCAAACCTGTGGGTTTCAAACTTTGCATCGGGCACCGGCGCGAATTCATGTGCATGGTAAAGGCGATGCTCAAGACCGGCATCATCCCTGATTTCATTGTGGTCGACGGCACCGAAGGCGGTACAGGGGCCGCACCGGTTGAGTTTTCAAATCACGTTGGTATGCCGATGGTCGAAGGGCTGACCTTTGTTCATAATACCCTGCGCGGCGCGGGACTGCGCGATCAGGTCAAGATCGGCGCTGCAGGCAAGGTGGTTTCGGCCTTTGACATCGCACGCGCTCTGGCGCTTGGGGCGGATTGGTGCAATTCCGCACGCGGCTACATGTTTGCCATCGGGTGCATTCAGGCCCAAGCCTGTCATACCAACCACTGCCCCGTCGGTGTGGCCACCCAAGACAAGACCCGCATGCGCGCACTTGATGTTGGGCACAAAAGCCAGCGGGTCGCCCGGTTTCATCGGAACACGATGGAAGCACTGGGCGAGATGACAGGCGCCGCCGGCCTGCATCACCCGAGTGACTTTCAGCCCCACCACATGATGTTACGCCAAGGCGACAAAAACATGGTCGAGGCCAAAGATGTCTATGGCTACCTGCCCACAGGATATCTGCTGGACGATTCTGCCGAAGACATTAACGGCCACAAAAGCCGGTGGGCGCGGGCGCGGGCCGAAACTTTTGCACCTATCGAATAGCTTTGATTATCTTAAGACAGGGGCGGCTTTGGCGAATTGGCCTTAAGCCACCGATCAATCTGTGCATTCAGTGCCGCCCCGTAAAGGACCAGAAAACTGGTAATCCATAGCCAGATCAACATCGCCACAACCGCGCCGATCGACCCGTAAACCTGATTATAGTTACCGAAATTGGTCACGTAATAGGAAAACGCAAGCGACAGCGCCACCCAAAGTGCAACCGCGACGATGGCGCCAGCGGACAACCAGCGAAACCGCGCAACCTTGTGGTTGGGGCCAAACCGGTAAAGCACCCCGACTCCTGCAAACAACACAAAAGCCGCCACGATCCAACGCAACCCGTCGATCAACAATGTTCCAACAAACCCCAAGGGAAAGAACGCCAGCACCACAGGGATCACCACAAGACTGATCAGCGCCACAATCCCGACACCGACCAAAGCCACCGTCAATACAAGTGCCCGCAAGTAATGCCACGCCGTGTTCCGGTTGGGCTGAACATATACCGAATTCAAACCGATGATCATTGCGCCAACCCCTGCCCGCGCCGACCAAAGCGCGAGCAGCAGGGATACCAGCCCGGCCCAGCCCAAGGTGTCACTACTTGCCGATACAAGGCTGACAACCTGCTGATGAATGATCTCGAACACATCGCTCGGCAGCAACTCGCGCAGATCTTCCATTTGTGCAACAACGACAGCCGGATCCGCGATCAAACCCATTACCGCAATCAGTGCTGCCAAAGCAGGGAACAACGACAGCATCGAAAAGAATGCCACACCCGCAGACACCAGCGCCAGATTGCTGTCGCCGATCTGCGCGAAGCTGGATTTGAGAACATCCCAATACCCTCGGAAACCAAGTCTGGAGATCTTCATATGCACTTTCATTCTCGTTTCCCCTCACAAATGTAGGGCCTTGCGACCTCTGGCAAGGAAAAACCGGACGCAGGCCGCGTCTTCCCCGCATCAAATCCCCTTGCGGCGCGGCTGGCATCCGCGATGATGGCCCCAAATCAAAAGGATGCCCCATGACCATCGCCACCCCCTTCCTGACCCGCGCCATCCGAGACCGCTTCGCACATGTGGAAAGCTGCCCGTTCTCTGGGCCACGCATCTTTTTCGAGAACGCGGGTGGCGCATTGACGTTGAATTCCGTTGTCGAAACCTCAACAAAATTCGCAGCCATCCCTGACAATCAAGGGCGCGATAACCCGGCCTCAAAAGCATTAACCGCGGTCATCAGTCAGGCCAAGGTGGATATGTCGGTATTCTTTAACGCCCAGGACGGCCGTTTCTTTGTTGGCGAATCCGGCACCGAACTGACCTTCCGTCTGATCCGCACCGCCATCATGGGCACGCCGGCGGGCGGCAGGGTGATCGGGTCTTCGGTGGAGCATCCTGCCTCACGCAGTGCCGCTCAACATTGGGCCAAAGTAGCGGGCAAGGCATACATCAATGTTGCGCATGACGATGCGACAGGTCAGGTGACCGCACAGGCCTATGCTGCCGCCATGACTGCTGACGTTCAGGTCGCCACGATCCTGCATACATCGCCAGTCACTGGAATCGCCAATGACGTGCGTGGCATTGTGGCTGCCATTCGTGCCGTTGCACCAAAGGCGTTCATCATCGTTGACGGCATCCAGCATGCCAGCCACGGGCGCATCGACATCGCCAGCTATGACATCGACGGTTATGTCGTGTCGCCCTACAAGGTGTTTTCGCGACACGGCTACGGTATCGCCTGGGCGTCTGACCGGCTGACTGCGCTGCCGATTGAGACCCTTAAGGACGGCCCTATTGGCAATTGGGAAATGGGCACCCGCGACACCGGTGCCTATGCGACATTCAGCGATGTCGTGACCTATTTTGACTGGCTGGGCGGTGAAACGTCAGATGCGACAGACCCCCGTGCGCGGATCGAAGCCGCAGGACATGCAATCCACATGCATGAAAAATCTTTGACAGAAGCGATGCTTAACGGCGCCGACAACCTGCCCGGACTGGCCGATCTGCCCGGTGTTACAATCATTGGCGGCCGGGATAACCCGGATCGCGAAGGGCTGGTCTGTTTTGCGCTTAGCCATGTACCGGCGGCGGATATCGTTGATCAATTGAACGCACAGGGCATCCGCACACATATCCGCCGCGCGGATCATTATTCAGGCAACATACTTAACCCTCTGGGACTTGAGGCCGCTGTGCGCGTGTCGCTGTGTCACCACAATACTCTTGAAGAGGTACGCAGTTTGCTCGCCGCGATGAAGGATATCGCGGGCTAGCTCTTGCCAATCCCTTGGAACCGTTGAACGATGAAGCCATGAACACACCTCTCTCAGAAGCCATTGCCGCCAAGCGCGACGATCTGATCGCGCTGACCCAAGACCTGATCCGCATCCCGACGCTAAACCCGCCGGGCCGCGACTATTTGTTGATCTGTGAATATCTGGACAAGCGTTTGTCCGCGCACGGGTTCGAAACCCAGATGATCCGTGCATACGAGACCCCCGGTGACAGCGATAAGTATCCGCGTTGGAACATCATTGCGCGACGTGACGGGGCGCAGGCAGGGGAATGTGTACATTTCAACAGCCACACGGATGTGGTTGAGGTGGGCGCCGGTTGGACATTCGATCCCTTCGGTGCCGAAATTTCCGATGGCAAGATTTACGGGCGCGGTACCTGCGACATGAAGGGCGGGCTGGCCGCGTCGATCATCGCGGCGGAAACCTTCATCGAAATCCATCCCGACTTCGTCGGCGCAATCGAGATTTCAGGCACGGCAGACGAAGAAACCGGCGGGTATGGCGGGGTGGCCTATCTGGCCGAACATGGCCACTTCAGTCCCGACAAGGTGCAACACGTCATCATCCCGGAACCACTGAATAAAGACCGGATTTGCCTGGGCCACCGCGGTGGCTGGTGGGCAGAAATCGAAACCAAAGGCGAAATTGCCCATGGCGCGATGCCCTTCCTTGGCGATTGCGCGGTGCGCCATATGGGCGCGGTCTTGCAGGAATTCGAGGACAAGCTGTTTCCTGCTATGGCTGCCCGTTACACCGAAATGCCGGTCGTCCCTGAAGGGGCGCGCAATTCTACGATGAACATCAATTCCATTCATGGCGGCGAAGCGGAACCGGCGGAAGATTTTGACGGTTTGCAGGCCCATTGCGTCCCTGATTCATGCCGCATCGTAATCGACAGACGCTTTCTGGTCGAGGAACCACTGGATCAGGTGCGCGACGAGGTCACGGGCCTGCTTGAGGGACTGCGCGAGAGCCGCCCGAATTTTGAATATGAGCTAACAGAGCGCAATTCGGTGCTGCCCTCGATGACCGACAAAGAAGCGCCCGTGGTGCGCACCGTCGCCAAAGCCATCGAGGATGTGATGGGTGTGGCCCCGCAATATGTCGCGTCACCAGGCAGTTACGACCAGAAACACATCGACCGGATCGGCAAGCTAAAGAATTGTATCGCCTATGGGCCGGGCATTCTGGACCTTGCCCATAAACCTGACGAATACATCGGCATCGACGATATGATCGACAGCGCCAAGGTGATGGGGGCCACGTTAGAGACGCTTTTACTGCCCGTCGCCTGACGCCAGCGCCAACCCGTCAACGATCCCCGTTAGCGCCGCTCCGCGATGCACTTGGGCGCGCGGCAATCGCGTGGTCAATGCATCCTGCACCACCTGCATCAGGCTGGACCCACCCACGAAAATCAGTTTGTTCACCGCTTGCGCGTCCACATCCGCGGCGGCGAGGGTCGCCTCTGCCGCTGCGCCAATCTGGTTTGCCAGCCCTGCAAGTTTCGCCGTCATCATATCGGCAGGCAGCGGCAGTACCGCCTTGCGCTTTAGCATTCCAACCTTGATCACCGGGTTTTCGACCCCTGGTGTGTTCGCCATGATCTTGCCGGCCTCGACAGCAAAAGCCAGATCATGCCCCAACTCTTCCTCCAACACTTTCACCAGACGCGCCAGACGCCCTTCGTGCACCGCGTATTTATGTAAATCCTTGGCGGCACGCAGCGTGTCGGGGCCGTAGAGGAACGGAATTTTTGCCCATGTCGCCAGGTCGTTAAAAATCGCGTTGGGCGCAATATGCGTGTCACTGCCAAATGCATGACGGATCGGGCTGCCCATGCCAAGTTGCGGCATCACCCGTTTGATGCTCAGGCGGCGGTCAAAGTCAGTGCCGCCAATCCGCACGCCATAACTGGCCAGAATATCGATATCCTGCGACCCGCTTTGTCGGAACAGGGTAAAATCCGACGTACCACCCCCGATGTCCACAACCAGCCCCAGATCGCCGGCATTCAGCACATCACGGCTGGCCCGCGCCGCCGCTTCGGGTTCGTTCAAAAAACGGACGTCTTCAAACCCTGCCCGTGCATAACATTCCTTCAGGTCTTCCAACGCTTGGGTGTTTCGGGCCTCGTCCTCTGAATGAAACCGCACAGGGCGGCCCGATACGGCACGCGTAAAGGTCTGGCCAGTGGCCGCCTCCGCGCGTGTTTTCACTTCGGTCAGGAACCGCGCTACGATGTCGATGAAATCCAACCGCTCACCCAGCAACAGTCGGCTTTCACGGATCAACCTTGTCCCAAGCAAGCTTTTGAGCCCGCGCATGTATCGCCCATCTTCACCGCCAAGCAAAGCGTCGGACGCAGCAGCCCCAACCAACATTTTTTTGGCTTCAAAATCAAAAAACACTGCCGTTGGCATGGTCGGTTCGCCCCGCTCCAAGGCAATCAGTTGCGGCTTGCCATCAACGCAAATACCCGCTGCCGAATTCGACGTTCCGAAATCAATACCCAGTGTTGACGACATCCGATACCCCTCTTCGCAAGCCAGCGTCTCTAATCGCAACGGACGATAAAGGCAAACCTTGCTTGCGGCCTCTAGCCACCGCCTCGCGTATTGGCTAGCTTTCACTCCAGAACCAATAAGGGAGACCACCCATGTTCCACCTGTCCCGCCTACTGCTTGGCGTTGGCACCGCCGCCCTGATGGCCGGTGCCGCCGTAGCCAAAGATGACATCACCATCGCGATCCAGCTTGAGCCACCGCATATGGATCCTACATCAGCCGCTGCCGGCGCGATTGATTCTGTGCTTTATTCCAACGTCTTCGAAGGGTTGACCCGCTTTATGAGCGACGGATCGGTTGTGCCGGGCCTCGCGGAATCATGGGAGATTTCAGAGGACGGGCTGACCTATACATTCAAGCTGCGTTCTGGCGTGTCCTTTCATGACGGCACCGCAATGGATGCCGAAGACGTGAAATTCAGCCTCGACCGAATTGGCGCAGAGGACAGTGCCAACGCGCAAAAGGCACTTTATGCTGCGATTTCAGAAGTTAACGTCATTGATCCAATGAATGTTGAGGTCAAGCTGTCCGAACCAAACGGCAATATGATTTTCAACCTCGCATGGGGTGACGCCGTGATTGTGGCCCCCGAAAGCATCGAAGGTATCAAACAGACGCCGATCGGCACAGGCGCGTTCAAGTTCGACAGCTGGACGCAGGGCGACAAGGTCGAACTGACCCGCAACGATGCCTATTGGGGCACCGCACCCGCGCTGGCATCCGCGACGTTCAAGTTTATCTCTGACCCCACCGCCGCCTTTGCATCGATGATGGCGGAAGATGTGGATGTGTTCGCTGGCTTCCCGGCCCCCGAGAACCTGCCGCAGTTCGAAGCGGACCCGCGTTTTCAGGTTCTTGTCGGTTCAACCGAAGGCGAGACAATCCTGTCCACGAACAACAAGATGCCGCCGTTCGATAACGTGAAGGTCCGCGAGGCGATGGCCCATGCAATTGACCGTCAGGCTATTATTGATGGCGCGATGTTCGGGTTGGGCACGCCCATCGGTACGCATTTTGCGCCGCATAATCCCGCCTATGTCGACCTGACCGCGCAGTCCAACTATGACCCCGCCAAAGCCAAGGCGCTGCTAGCCGAAGCTGGTTTTGCCGACGGGTTTGAAACCACATTGCACCTGCCGCCCCCATCCTATGCGCGGCGCGGCGGAGAGATCATCGCAGCCCAATTGGCCGAGGTCGGCATTACCGCCAAGATCACCAATGTGGAATGGGCGCAGTGGCTGGAAACCGTGTTCAAAGGCAAGGATTTCGGCCTGACCATCGTCAGCCATACCGAGCCGATGGACATCGGGATTTACGCAAACCCCGAGTATTATTTCCAGTATGATAACAAAGGGTTTCAGGATCTGATCGCCAAGTTCAACACCACGGCCGATCCTGCGATGCGCACCCAGATGATGGCAGAAGCACAGCAAATCATCGCGGATGATTATGTGAACGGCTATCTGTTCCAACTGGCTCTGCCGACGGTAGCACAGGCCGGAGTCCAAGGCCTTTGGGAGAACGCACCGACGCAAGCGAATGACCTGACGGGTGTAAGCTGGGCGGACTAAAACAGTGTTGTCTTAATGATTGAAGGCCCCTGCGTTGCGGGGGCCTTTTTTGCGAGGAACGTCCGCTGACAGGGCTAGGGTCAAGTTCAAACAATCAAGCTGAGTAGAAGATAACTGGACAGTCCATAAAGCGAAATAAGACTAACGCTCATGAATATCCCGCGAAGGTCGTCGCGACCGGAGAGATAAGAAAATGTATGGCCAAGCCGACCAACAGCAAAGCCCAAGAACCAGACTTGTGCCATTATGGCGACCGGAGAAACGACGCTAGTAAGAACCGCCAGCAGAACAAAATGCACGATGTTCTCGGTCGCATTGTTGTGCGCATTATGTCGGCGTTCAAGCTCTTGTAACCCTTCTGGGGATACTTGATCTTTAATATTCTCACTTGCCTCCCACTCTTCCGGAGTGGCATGCATATTGTATTTAAGGCGCGTAAGTTCCGTACTCGTCATCAGCCAGGTATGGTTAGCCAAAAGCATCACCGCACTGAGTATCAACGCGGCAATGATCTCGTAAGAAGGCATCGCAATCGTTGCGGAGTCTATTCCAAAAACAAAGAAATTTACGGCCAAGCCGAGTAGTACCAATGCGACTGGGTAGGCTAGTATGATACGGGTGAATTTTTGTTTTTTGCTCTTATCGTCAATCATTTTCATGCTATTCATTTGTTGGGCCATACATTTACCAGCTGTTGCTGTAGAAAGTGATACGCCATGTCGATGGCATTAGGGCAAAAAACTAAAAGCGCACAAACCTGTCTCAAGGCAACGTCCTGGCGCCAAGCACTCCGACCCCCTCCCTCACCTCTTCTCGCACTACCCCCTCACGCGGCGCATCCTTCAATGTTGTGAACCAATGCTCCGGTGGGTTTTTCCCTCGCCGGTTCCCATCAAATCGCAAATCACGCAGCACATCCTCGGCTGCGTCGGGCAAAACCTCTGGCGCGTCCAGCCCGTTCAGCATCCCCCAAACCTGCGTCCACAACCGCCCCACAGACCACGGATTGTACCCGCCGCCGCCCAGTACCAGCAAGCGCGGTGCCATGCCCATCAGACCACGCAAGATCTCCAATTGAGCGTTGTTGCTCAGCGCCATGTGAGACAAGGGGTCTTCCTCCAACCCATCCGCGCCGCAGAGCAGAACAATGGCATCGGGACGGAAGGTCGCAACTTTGGGCAGGACCATTTCGTCTCTGACAAAGGCCATTTCGCTGTCATTGAACCCGCGCGGTACCGGAAGGTTGAATGCATTCCCACCTGCATCATTTTCGATCACACCCGTGCGCGGCCACAAACGCGCCTCGTGAACCGAGATCATCAAACAGTCAGGATCACCGCCAAACCCCACCTCGACCCCGTCAGGATGGTGGGCGTCAATGTCGATATAAGCGATGCGCCGTACGCCATGATGGCGCAAGCTGAGCATTGCCAGAACCGGATCGTTCAAATAACAAAAGCCGTTCGCGCGGTCAGGCATGCCATGGTGGGTACCGCCCGCCGGATTATAGACAACGCCCCCGTTGCGCAGTAGTTCGCCGGCAAGGATCGACCCGCCGGCTGCCGTCGCAGGGCGGCGGAATATCTCGGGGAATACAGGGTTTGTGACGCTACCAATATCATGGCGTTGGCGATCTTCATCACTCACAAACTGCTCGGCCTCGATCCGCTGCAAGGCGGCGATATACGCAGGGCTGTGCCAACGGCTCAGCGCAGAGGGTTTTGCACGGGGCGAGGTGATGAACTGATCCGACGGCAGCCAACCCAAGGCGCGCGTAAGATCCATCACCGTAGAGACTCGCGGAACCCGTAACGGATGCCAGCGGCCATAAGTTGAGTGGCGGAAAATCTCGTGACCAATGAAAACAGGCTGCGTCATAGATCCTAGTTAGCACTGCAACCCGTTAATGACAGCCGACATCTGGACATAAAAAGGGTGCCCGAGGGGCACCCTTTTCCGTAAGTAAGATCGGTTGTTGTTAGCGCGTGCCAGACTGCCCGGCAGCAGCTTCGGTCACTTTCGCATCCCAGTTGCGCGAACAAGTGCGGTTGAGGATCGCCATTTCTTCCGCAAAACGGGACATGTCATCACCCGCGCCTGCGGTGCTTGTTGCGGTTGCGGTACCGTCGTTAGCAGCGATCGTCGTCGCGCCTTCGCTTTCGGTCGCTGCCTCTCCCACGGAAGACGCGGTCGCGGTCGCCGTACCATCTGTTGCCACGGAATCATTGTTCATTTCCATGATTGCCATCATCGCAACCTTATCACGGTCTGCACCGCCCAACTAGTTGTACTCTTCACACGTCATGCCGTTCAGGTCGAGGTGCGCTGCGGCGAAAGCAGGTACAGACAAGGTGCTCATCAGGGCGGCAACGGCGAGTGTTTTAAACGTGTTAGTCATCTTGATCTCCAATTCATTGTTGTTGGAAATACAACCCCGGCTAACCGATATCGTTCCGCTCCGATTTTAGACCTCAACACCCGTCACAAAGATTTATTGGATTAAATTATTGATTTTATTAGATATTTTATTCCGACTTTTTTGTCATCTCTTGGTGATAACAAAGGCGCAAGACTCTTCCTGCTCGAATCCGATGTGCCGCACCACAAGTAAACTGCCGACTGCACAAAGGGTGCTGGACGGCGATACCTGTCAGACATACGTTTGCAACAATGCTGCGCTATACTCTCAAACGCCTGATCTCTCTGATCATCAGCCTCGCCATCGCGTCGGTGGTGATTTTTATGGTCATCGAAGTCGCCCCCGGCGATCCTGCGTCGTTCATGTTGGGGATGAATGCGCAGCCTGAGACACTTGCGGCATTGCGTTCCGAACTCGGGCTGGATGCATCAAAGATCGAGCGGTATTTTTCTTGGGTTACCGGCATGGCCGTAGGTGATTTTGGCACGTCCTACACCTATCGCACACCTGTGTCCCAAATGATCGGTGACCGGTTGTGGGTTTCCCTGCCCCTGTCAATATACGCCCTGACACTCAGCACGTTGGTAGCTTTTCCAGCCGGAATTTACGCAGCCAGCCGCCGCGGGCAAGCGGGGGACATAGGGGTGATGGGGGCTACACAACTGGGTGTCGCGGTGCCCAATTTCTGGTTTGCCATGATGCTGGTACTGGTTTTCGCCATCAACCTGCGCTGGTTTTCGGCAGGCGGGTTCGTCGGTTGGGACAAAGGGCTATTCGCAGGTCTTCATGGGCTGACCCTGCCTGCAATCGCCCTTGCCCTGCCACAAGCCGCGATTCTTGCGCGTGTGATGCGGTCTTCGTTGCTTGACGTGATGGGCGAAGATTTCATGCGTACTGCGCGGGCCAAGGGGCTGACAGCACGTCAGGCCCTGTGGCGGCACGGTTTGCGCAACGCGATGATTCCTGTCCTGACGATCATCGGGCTGCAATTCTCGTTCCTGCTGGCAGGATCAATCATTATTGAGCAAGTATTTTACCTGCCGGGACTGGGGCGGTTGGTGTTTCAATCGATCTCGGCCCGCGATCTTATTGTTGTAGAATCCGTCGTGATGCTTTTGGTGTTTTCCGTGATCGTGGTGAACTTTTTCGTGGATCTGGCCTATGCTGCAGTCGATCCTCGTCTAAGGTCCAGATCATGAATCGCAACCTGATCTTTGGCTGTCTTTTGTCCGCGGTATTCTTGATTGCGGCACTGGTCAGCTTTGTCTGGACACCGTTTGATCACGCCGCCCTCAGTATCCCTGACAAGCTGCAAACACCCTCCGGCACTCATCTGTTGGGCACAGACCATTTCGGCCGTGACCTGCTCAGCATGATTATGGTGGGCGCCCGCACCTCTATCGCTGTGGCGTTGGTCGCGGTGGGCATCGGCATGGGGCTGGGCGTGCCATTGGGGCTTTGGGCTGCCGCCCGTCAGGGAACGCTGGTGGACGAATTGATCATGCGGGGCAACGATCTGGTGTTTGCCTTTCCCAGTCTGGTCATCGCCATCCTGATCACTGCGATTTTCGGAGCAGGCGCGATTAACGCCATCATCGCCATCGGCATCTTTAACATCCCCGTCTTCGCCCGCATTACCCGTGGTGGCGCCCTGTCCCTATGGCAGCGCGAATTTATCATGGCGGCGCGGGTGGCAGGCAAGAACGCTGTCCGCATTTCCATCGAACACATCCTACCTAACGTCACCAACCTGCTGATTGTTCAGGGAACCATCCAGTTTAGCCTCGGCATCCTTGCCGAAGCAGGCCTCAGCTATGTTGGTCTTGGGGCGCAACCACCAACACCATCCTGGGGTCGTATGCTTGCTGATGCGCAAACGCTTGTCAGCATCGCACCCCATATGGCACTGGTTCCGGGTTTCGCGATTATCCTGACGGTGCTGGGGTTGAACCTGATGGGGGACGGGCTGCGCGACTACCTCGATCCGCGCTTGCGTGTGGCGCGGTCATGAGCCTGCTGCAAATCACCAACCTAAGCTTGTCGATCTATGGCTTGGACATCCTGCGCGATGTAACCCTATCAATTGATCCGGGCGAGATTGTTGCTGTGACCGGTGAAAGCGGCTCTGGCAAATCGATGACCGCCCTTGCCGTAATGCGACTGCTGCCGAAAGGGACGCAAACCAAAGGGCACATCCTGCTGGGCGATCAAGAGCTGACGCAACTGCCCGAGCCAGCGCTTTGTGCGATGCGCGGCAATGCCATGGGTATGGTGTTTCAGGAACCGATGACGGCGCTGAACCCCGTCCAAACCATCGGCACACAGGTTGCCGAGACGATCCGCATCCATAACACCGCCGTCAGCCGCGCAGACGCCGAAGTGCAAGCCGCCGCGACCCTGATGCGCGTCGGCCTGCCACAAGACCGCTTTCCGCTGTCACGCTATCCGCATGAACTGTCGGGGGGCCAACGCCAACGTGTGGTTATCGCCATGGCCATCGCCCTGCGTCCCCGCCTGCTGATTGCTGATGAGCCGACTACCGCACTGGATGTCACCACGCAGGCGCAAATCCTTGATCTGTTGAAGTCACTGGCCCGCGAAGATGGCATGGGTCTGTTGATGATCACCCATGATCTGGCCGTGGTGGCCGACATGGCCGACCGCATCATCGTTATGCGCCGGGGTCAGATCGTCGAACAAGGTGCCACGCAAACCCTGCTGCGTGACATGCAGCACCCCTATACCAAGATGCTTTTCGCGGCTTCAAACCACCGCGTCGCCTTGCCCGCTGCGCCACCGCCAAAACCTTTGCTTGAGGTCAGAAACCTCGTCCGAGACTACCGACTGCCACGTAAAACCTTGTTTGGCGCGCCCGGATCCTTTCGCGCCATCGACGATGTCTCGTTTACCTTGCAACGCGGTGAGCGTCTTGGGCTTGTGGGCGAAAGCGGATGCGGAAAATCGACCCTAACAAGGGCATTGCTCGGCCTGGAAAAGATTCAGGGCGGCACGATCACGCTGGATGGCGATCCCGTCTTTACCGGCAATACGCCGAACCTTGATGTGCGCCGCAAGATGCAGGTCGTGTTCCAGGACCCTTTCGGCAGCTTCAATCCCCGCCATCGCGTGGATCGTTTGATCACCGAACCCTATCACCTGTTGCCCGACCCGCCCACCGGCACAAATCGCAGTCGCGCGATAGACGAGGCTCTCACAGCCGTCGGCCTGACCCCGTCAGATGCCACCAAATACATCCACGAGTTTTCCGGCGGTCAGCGCCAGCGCATCGCCATCGCCCGCGCCCTCATCATCAAGCCCGCGTTGATCCTGTTTGACGAGGCCGTCAGCGCTCTTGATGTGTCGGTACGCGCCCAGATCCTTGATCTGCTGGCCGACCTTTGCGAGGCTTACAATCTGACCTATCTGTTCATATCCCATGACTTGTCGGTCGTGCGCACCGTCACTGACCGCGTGCTGGTGATGAAGTCTGGCAAGATCGTTGAACATGGGCCCACTGCGGATGTGTTCGAAAACCCGCAGCACAGCTATACTCAAACCCTTATTGCAGCCGCCCCTGTGCTGCCAGAGATCGGAGTACCCGCATGACAATGCCCGTTAACCTGGCCGAAAAGCTGGCGCAGATCAGCACCCATTGGGATCCGCATGTCGTCGCGGACTATAATGGCAATGACATTATGGTCGTAAAGTTTCAGGGCGCTTTTCCGTTTCACCTGCATGAGGAAACGGATGATTTCTTTCTGGTCCTGAAAGGCGAAATGGTCATGGATCTTGAGGGGGCATCCCACATAGTCAAGACGGGCGAGGTTTTTGTCGTCCCCAAAGGTATAACCCACCGCCCCAGAGCAGAACAGGAATGCCAAGTCCTTTTGATAGAGCCGAAGGGAGAGCCCAACACAGGCGATCCTGCCACTGCCGCCGCGAAACCACGCCTATGATTTCCGGTCCCAAGAACCTGATCACCGATGTTCCCGGTCTGCTGGTTGGTAACGCGCAGGACGACACTTTGAAATCCGGTACAACGGTGGTTTTGGCGGATGCGCCTTTCACCGCGTCGGTGCACGTTATGGGCGGCGCGCCGGGAACACGCGAAACTGACTTGCTGGCCCCCGATAAATCGGTCGCTGCGGTCGATGCATTGGTACTGTCGGGCGGATCGGCCTATGGGCTTGATGCCTGTTCGGGTGTGGTGGACGGATTGCGCGCGGCAGGTCGCGGTTTTCGGGTTGGCAGCGCAACCATCCCCCTTGTACCCGGTGCGATCTTGTTTGATCTGTTGAATGGCGGCGAAAAGGCGTGGGGCGAGAACCCTTATCGCGCCTTGGGACGGCAGGCTTTTGAAGCCGCGTCAGACATGTTTTTGCTTGGCACTGCAGGTGCCGGTACCGGTGCGATGACGGCGATGTTGAAGGGCGGCCTTGGGTCTGCCTCTCTGGTTCTGCCGGACGGCAACACCGTCGGGGCGCTGGTTGCTGCAAATCCCGTCGGTGCTGTTACAACACCCGGCGACAAGCATTTTTACGCCGCCCCGTTTGAATTGAACGCGGAATTCGGCGGCATGGGTCCTGATCCGGCTTCCGGCCTTGGACTGTCGCTGGAAAGCCGCAAGACAATCGCGATGTCGCAACGGGCCAACACAACAATCGCGATTATCGCCACCGATGCGACCCTGACAAAGGCAGAATGCCAACGTGTCGCCGTTGCTGCCCATGACGGTATCGGGCGCGCCACGGTGCCCGCGCACACGCCGATGGATGGCGATCTGGTTTTTGCGCTGACCACCGCCGGCAAACCGGCCGGTGATCTTTCCTTGATCGGACACGCTGCATCGCTTTGTCTTGCGCGGGCCATTGCCCGCGCGGTTTACGCGGCGACGCCCAATCCCGATGATCTGCTACCCTGCTGGAGTTCCCTCAATGCCTGATCTGCCCCTTGACGATGTAACCCTGCATTACGAGATCAACGGGAGCGGCCCCCCCCTTCTGTTGTTGGCAGGCATGTTAAGCGACAGCGCCGCTTGGGCCGGTTTTCTGCCCCTGCTTACGACAGAATTTACCGTGATACGTCCCGACAACCGCACCACCGGCCGGACCGTTCCGTGGGATGCGCCCGCCGATTGCAGCCTCATGGCGCAGGACGCGCTGGCGCTGATGGGCCACCTTGGATTTGAACGGTTTCATGTGGGGGGTCATTCGTTGGGGGGCCTGTTATCGCTGGAAATTGCCCATATGGCGCCGGATCGTACTGCCAGCTGCACGGTCCTTGCCTCCGGCCGCGTTCGCGTACCGCGCACCTCAGCCGTGTTTAATGCCCTGCTTGCCGTGCGTCGCGCCCCAAAGGGCGAGGAAATGTGGCTTCGAGCGTTGTATCCGTGGTTATTCGGCCATGCCTTTTTCGAAGATCCGGCACAGGTTGAAACTGCGGTTGAGGCAGGTCTCGCCTATCCTTATGCACAAACCGCCGACGCTATGGCGCATCAAATTGCAGCTTTTGGCGCGTTCCGGCCAAAGGCGAAACCGGAACAGATCAGTTGCCCCACATTGGTGCTTTATGCGGGTCAGGACCTCATGATTCCTCCTGCCGCAGCGCAACCCAGCTTTTGCGCCATTGCGAAGCTGACAGAAGCAACAATTGAGGCGGCCGGTCATTCGATTCACTGGGATGCCCCCCAAGAAGTCGCCGCGCATCTAATAAAATTTCTGTCCGAGAACCCGATCTAGCCGACGTGGGGCGGCGGCACCGGCATCAATCCTGGTGCCGGTCAGCGCCGGATTATTCAAGCGCGCGATCCGATCGTGACTTCCAATTCACCGATCCCTTCAACACCTCCCGTAATCACATCTCCGGTCACCACCGCGCCCACGCCAGCAGGCGTGCCCGTCATGATAATGTCACCGGGTGCGATTTCCATGGAATGCGACAGGATCGAGATATGCTCGCGCACCGACCAGATTAGATCAGCGATATCGGCGTCCTGCCGCACCACACCGTTCACGGCCAGCCAGATTCGTCCTTTTTCGACACTGGGGACCTGTGCAATCGGTTTGATTGCACCGATGGGCGCTGATTGATCAAACGCCTTGCCCCAATCCCAAGGGCGGCCCATCTTCTTGGCCTCGCCCTGCAAATCACGGCGTGTCATGTCCAGACCCACAGCCGCCCCCCAGACATGATCCATCACATCGGCTTCGGCAATTCTCGACCCGCCTTTATGGATCGCAATGACCAGCTCGATCTCGTGGTGCAGGTCTTCGGTCAGCTTTGGATAGGGAATCGTACAGGGTGTATCGACCGCAGCATCCGCAGGTTTGGTGAAAAAGAACGGCGCCTCGCGGGTCGGGTCCTTACCCATCTCGCGGGCGTGGGCCTCATAGTTGCGACCCACACAAAAGATACGCCGGATCGGAAAACGGTCGGTGCTGCCTTGAACCGCAAGGCTGGCCTGCTCTGGCGCGGCGAATACAAACATCTGCGATTTCCTATTCATAGATTGGGCATCTTACCTCACCCAACACGCCTGCGGCCGGGTCGTCAATACAGGCTTTAGTCAGGCTGGCCATTGTCCTCGAACTCTTGCGATAAATCTGACAGGATCGGGCATTCGGGGCGGTTGTCACCCGCACAAGAGCGCACCAAAGTGTTCAACGTGTCCCGCATCGCCGTCAGTTCGGCCAGTTTTTTGTCAATCTCGGCCAAATGTTGCTCTGCGATGGCTTTTACGTCAGCGCTGGCGCGGTCCTGATCATCGTAAAGCGCCAAGAGGCTGCGGCAGCTTTCTACAGGAAAACCCAGTGTTCGGGATCGCGCCAGAAACGCCAGCTTGTGCACATCGCTGGTTGAGAAAGCACGGTATCCATTGGCCTGACGCAAAGGGCGGACAAGGCCAACTTCTTCGTAATAGCGGATGGTCTTGGCAGGCAGTCCGGTCGCAACACTTACAGATTTGATATTCACGCGACCCCTCCCACATGGCGCAACCGTAATGCGTTGCCCAGCACAAATACCGACGAGAAGGCCATCGCCCCTGCCGCAAGACCCGGTGACAAGAGAACACCCAAGGCAGGATACAGTACGCCTGCCGCAACCGGGACCAATGCCGCATTATAGCCAAAAGCCCACACAAGGTTCTGTTTGATGTTGCGCAGGGTCTGGCGGGACAGATCAAACGCATGCACCACACCCTGCACATCACCTGACATCAACACCACATCAGCGGTTTCAATCGCGACGTCGGTTCCGGTGCCGATGGCCATCCCCACATCCGCCTCTGCCAGCACCGGCGCATCGTTGATGCCATCGCCCACAAACGCGATCCTGCCGTGCGTTTGGCGCAGCGACTTCAGCGCGTTGATCTTGCCTTCCGGCATGACGTTGGCAATGACCGTTTCTATACCCAGACTTTGCGCGACCGCACGCGCTGTGCCCTCGCCATCTCCGGAAATCATGGCCACCTGTACCCCTCGCGCCTTGAGCGCGGTGATGGCCGCCTTGCTGGTTGGACGCAAAGGATCAGAGACCGCGATCAAAGCGGCAACCTTGTCACCCACAGCCGCAAAAAACACAGTATGCCCTTTTGATTTCAACTCTGCCGCGCGGGGCTCCAAGGCTTGTGTCGAAGCACCGCAATCCTGCATCAATTGGGCATTCCCCACCGCGATACGCTGACCGTTGATCATGCCAGTGATGCCTTGACCGGAAATAACCTTCATGTCCGAAACTTCTGGCAAGATCAGGTTTTTGTCTGTCGCGGCCGCCAAGATCGCATGGGCCAGCGGATGTTCCGAACGGGCCTCGAGTGCGGCAACCTGTGCAAGTATCTTGTCCGCCTTATCTGCTTCTGCGCTAACGAAGTCAGTCAACATCGGCTTGCCCTGGGTCAATGTTCCGGTCTTGTCGAAAGCGACAATTTTCACATCACAAAGCGACTGCAATGCGTCCCCTTGACGAAACAACACCCCAAGCTCGGCAGCGCGGCCGCTGCCAACCATGATCGACGTCGGTGTCGCCAGCCCCATCGCGCAAGGACAGGCGATGATCAGTACAGACACACCCGCAACCAACGCATAGGGCAAAGCCGGCTCAGGACCAAAGAACAGCCAGACACCGACGGTCAACAACGCAATCCCCATGACGGCAGGCACAAACCAAAGCGTCACCCGATCTACCAGCGCCTGAATGGGCAGGCGGGCACCTTGGGCCTGCTGCACCATGCGAATGATTTGCGCCAATGTCGTATCGTGACCAACACGCAGCACTTGGCAGGTCAGACTGCCATGCCCGTTCACTGTGCCGCCCGTCAGCGCGTCACCGGCCGACTTTGCCACCTGCATCGGTTCGCCGGTCAGCATGCTTTCGTCGATATTGCTGGTGCCATCGATCACTGTGGCATCGGTCGGCACACGTTCACCTGGTTTCAACAGGAACCGGTCACCCACCCGTAGTTCCGCCACCGGCACTTCAATCCAGTCTGATCCTCGTTCAACCCGCGCAGTACGGGGCTGCAGACCAATCAGACCTTTTATCGCTGCCCCTGTGCGCCCCTTTGCACCCGCCTCAAACCAGCGGCCAACAAGGATCAGCGTGACAATCACGGCAGCCGCCTCGAAATAGACCGCGCGGGTTCCTTGCGGCAAGGCGGTCGGGATAAACAAGGCAACCGTCGAAAAGGTCCAGGCCGCGCCTGCGCCCAGCGCGACAAGGCTGTTCATGTTCGGCGCGCGACGCCAAAGCGCGGGCAGGCCATTGGTAAAAAATTGTCGCCCCGGCCCTATCAATACGGCAGTGGTCAACCCGAACTGGATCATCCAGCTGGTTTCAGTCCCGATTGTCCGGTTGATAAGATGATGCAGGCCCGAAAATAGATGGCCACCCATCTCGAGAATAAATACAGGCAATGTCAGGGCCGCAGCGATCCACATCATGCGGCGGTGGTGATCGGCTTCGGCCTCTTTTTGCAATCCGCGGTCCGTCGCGAAACCATCAGCGCTCAAGGTCGCCGGATACCCGGCTTTGGTGGAAATATCCGCCAGCTCCTGCCCGCTGACCAAAGTCGGCACAAACTGCAATGTAGCTGATTCATCTGCCAGATTGACCTGTGCGCTGACCACGCCGCTTACTTCTTCCAGCACGTTCTGCAAGCGCCCTACACAAGAAGCACAAGACATGCCGCTGATCATCAGACGAAGCTCTTCGGTCCGTGCCGGATACCCTGCCGCATCCAAGGCCGACAAGGTCTGCTGAACAGTTTCACCGTTCGGGGATAGAAACTGTGCCGTCTCATTTGCAAGATTAACCGAAACATCCTGCACGCCAGGCACCGCCTCGATTGCACGGCTCACCCGTGCAGCGCAGCCGCCACAGGTCATATTCTGGATCGGGAAAATCAAAGATTGTTCCAACGCCTTCGTCCTCTTTTTCCTACTCTCAGGGAACAGATAGGGTTTCCAGTGACTGGAAGGTCAAGAGGTATTGTAGGGCCATCAGTATGCATCTGGAAAAGACATTGCTGGCGGTCAACCCATGAGACACCCTGTACCCCCCGAAAAACGCTGCTCCTCTCCTCATGGAGCCGGCCAGAGGTAACTTTTCCAGTAAATACTACCATGAGGCGTATTTCGCCCACCAAAAGCCAATAAAATTCGTGACTTGGCAAAAAGCCACTCATACTTTTGGTGGACGTATGCATTGTCTCTTGCAACTCAGGGGCACGCCACTTTAACAGAAGGCTTTAACGGCCGCGGCAACGAAAAGGACGAGCGATGACAACCAATGACATCACCCCGGTGATCCTCTGTGGCGGATCAGGGACGCGTCTTTGGCCGGTTTCTCGCAAGAGTTTTCCCAAACAGTTCATTGATTTGATTGGTGAAGGCAGCCTTTTTCAGCAATCCAGCAAGCGGCTCTCCGGAACTGGGTTTGCAGAACCGATCGTTGTTACCAATTCTGATTTCCGCTTTATTGCGACGCAGCAGCTGCATGACACGGGCATCACACCAAACACTGTGTTGATCGAACCCGAAGCGCGCAACACTGCTCCTGCGCTTCTCGCGGCAGCGTTGGTTGCTGCACAAAAAGATCCGGAACAGCTGATGCTGGCCGCGCCATCCGACCACTATATAACGCAGGCCGAAGTGTTCTGCGACAATGTGCGACGCGGGGTCGAAGCCGCCAAAGCAGGTCAAATTGTGACGTTCGGCATCAAACCGGACAAACCCGAAACCGGCTACGGGTATCTGGAATTGGGTGACGGTACAGCGCAAGGTGCGATGCCATTGAAGCGCTTTGTGGAAAAGCCCCAGCTGGCCGAAGCGCAACGGATGTTGGACGCTGGCGGTTATTTGTGGAACGCGGGTATCTTTATGTACTCCGCGCAGACGATGATCGACGCTTTTGCAACCCACGCGCCTGATATGTTGGCCCATGTGAACGCAGCGGTTAAGGCCGCCAAACCCGATCTGGGTTTTCTGCGGCTTGACCCTGCCGCCTGGGCACAATGCGAAGACATCTCTGTCGACTTTGCGATAATGGAAAAGGTGAACAACCTCAGCGTCATCACGCATGATGGGGACTGGTCCGATATGGGAGGCTGGAATGCGGTACACCTGCATGCCGACAAGGATGCGGATGGTGTTGCACTTCAGGGGCGCGCCCATGCGGTAGAGTGCAAGGACACACTCTTGCGCTCTGAATCCGGCGCGGTGCAATTGGTCGGTCTCGGGCTTGAGAATATCGTCGTGGTTGCGATGCCGGATGCAGTGCTGGTTGCCGACCGCAACCGCACTTCAACGTTAGGGGATGTGGTCAAACAGATGCGGGCTGCCGCCGTGCCACAAGCCGATAATTTCCCCAAAGACCATCGCCCTTGGGGCTTTTTCGAAACGCTCATTCTGTCCGACAGTTTTCAAGTAAAACGTATCGTTGTGAACCCCGGCGCGGCGCTAAGTTTGCAAAGCCATGAACACCGTTCGGAACATTGGATCGTCGTGGTTGGCACTGCCAAGGTTACCGTTGGCCCGGACCGCGACAATCTGGACGTCAAAATGGTGCATCAAAACGAGTCCGTTTATATCCCGTTGCACGCGATCCACCGGATGGAAAACCCAGGTGACATACCGATGGAACTAATCGAAGTCCAAACCGGCAGCTATCTGGGCGAGGATGACATCGTGCGCTACGAAGACGTCTATTCCCGTGGCCAGGGGGCCAAAGGGTAGACCGTTATTTCAGCAAATCCTTAAGGTAACGACCATAATCGTTCTTCTCGAACATCTCGGCGCGTTCTAACAACGCGTCATCGCTGATCCAGTTCTGATCGTGGGCAATTTCTTCAAGGCATCCGGTTTGCAAACCCTGCCGTTGGGTAAGTGTTCGTACGAAATTGCCGGCATCCAGCAGGCTGGCATGCGTGCCGGTATCCAGCCAGGCATATCCCCGACCCATCCGGTTCACGCGTAGGGATCCCTGAGCCAAATACATCTCGAGCAACGAGGTGATCTCAAGCTCTCCGCGCGGAGAGGGTTTGACCTCCCGCGCCATTCTCGGCGCATTTGCGTCAAGAAAGTAAAGCCCGGTGACGGCATAGTTTGACGCTGGCTTCGTCGGTTTTTCGATGATGGTCTGCGCCACACCTGCCTTGTCAAATCCGACAACGCCGTACCGCTCCGGGTCGGCCACATGATACCCGAACACGGTGCCGCCGCTTGTCTGTTTGTCCGCGTCCGCCAGAATTTCAGGCAACCCATGGCCAAAGAATATATTGTCACCCAAGACCATTGCCGAAGGCGCCCCGTCCAGAAAACCTTCTGCCAGAATATAGGCCTGGGCCAGACCGTCCGGCGAAGGCTGCACAATATAGGTCAGCGAAATGCCCCATTGGCTGCCATCGCCCAAAGACCGTTGGAACTGTGCCTGATCCTGCGGTGTGGTGATCATTGCAATCTCGCGGATACCGGCCAGCATGAGCACCGAAATCGGGTAATAGATCATCGGCTTGTCATAGATCGGCAGCAATTGTTTGCTGATCCCCATGGTGATCGGGTACAGCCGCGTGCCAGAACCGCCTGCCAGAATGATGCCTTTGCGATTGGTCATTTTACTGCTCCGAGGTCTGTGAGAATGTCGGTCAGACTGGCCTGCCCGTCAGGGCGGTTGATGCCAAAAACCGTTTCGGTCGCCGTGCAATCCATCCGTGAATTCAACGGACGTTCGGCAGGCGTTGGATAAGCCGACGTCGGAATGTCGGTCACCGCGCAGGCCAGCCCCGCCTGATCGAATATCGCGCGGGCAAAATCGGCCCAACTGCAGTCTGGGGTTCCGGCGAAATGATATGTGCCGGATTTAGCGGGGTCATCGACCAACTGCTGCGCCATGCCGTGACAGGCCCGCGCGATGTCTTTCGCCGCGGTTGGCCCGCCGATTTGATCCGCCACAATGTTCAGCACGTCCCGCTCTGCCCCAAGGCGCAGCATGGTTTTGACGAAATTGCTGCCATGCGCCGAGACCACCCAAGAGGTCCGCAAAATCGCATTAGCCCCGCCAGCAGCGCGAACCTTGTTTTCACCTGTCAATTTTGATCGCCCGTAAGCCCCTAACGGTCCGGTCGCATCATCCGGTTGCCACGGCCGCGTTCCGCCTCCGTCAAACACATAATCCGTCGAGATATGCACAAACGGGATCCCCAGAACCGCGCAATCGCGGGCCATAACACCGGGCGCATCGCCGTTGATCAATGTCGCCAGCGCCTCTTCATCCTCGGCCTTGTCGACCGCTGTATAGGCCGCCGCGTTGATCACCGCGCTTGGCGTATAGGCGTGGATCGCGTGTGAAACCTGTTCGGGTGCGGTCAAATCCGCCTCCTCCCGTCCGATGCAAATCACGTCGGGCAGTTTCGCCAGTTCCCGCGCAACTTGACCGGTTTTTCCGATCACCAGAATGCTCATGCCTTGACCCCCAGACGTTCGCCCACACCGTCACGCGCTTGCAGGGCCTGCCACCAGTCCTCGTTGTCGAGATACCACTGAACTGTGCGCTCCAACCCCTGCTCTAACGTGACCGATGGCCGCCAGCCCAACTCCTCGCGGATACGCTTGGGGTCAATCGCATAGCGCAGATCATGTCCGGCGCGGTCCTGAACATAGGTAATCTGATCCGCATAACCGCTGTTTTTTGGTCGCTTCTGATCCAGAATGGCGCAAATACTGCGCACCAGATCAATATTTCGCGCCTCGTTCTCACCGCCGATGTTGTAACTGCGGCCCAGCGCGCCTTTCTCCAACACCAGCAGCAATGCATCTGCGTGATCCTCGACAAACAGCCAGTCGCGCACGTTTAACCCCTCGCCATAAACCGGAATATCCTTGCCCGCCAAAGCGTTCAGGATCACCACCGGCACCAGTTTTTCGGGGAAATGGAATGGGCCGTAATTGTTAGAACAATTCGTCAAAACCACCGGCAATCCGTAGGTTTCATGCCACGCCCGTACCAGATGGTCACTGGCGGCTTTGGATGCAGAATAGGGCGAGCGCGGATCATAGGGCGTGTCTTCGGTGAACAATCCATCATCAC
>JBARCL010000003.1:0-3262 GCA_049794055.1 Sulfitobacter sp. | reverse complement strand
CCAGCGGCGAGCTGGGCCAGCCAAGCGTCCGCCTCGGCATGTGTCACGTGCAGCCCGGTCTCCTGATAGGCGTCCCAGGCGCGGATACCGTCCTGGCGGAAGGCTTCGCGTTTTTCCTCGCGCTCGACGTATTGGGCAATCGCCTCTCGCATCATCCAATGCGGAGATCTGTCTCGCGCTTCGGCGAGAACTTTCACGCGGCTGTGGACGTCCTCGTCCAGCTTGACTGCAACGGGTGTTGGCATGGCTTTTCCTCCATAGGTATCACCTTATAATACCTATGGAGGAAAAGCATTACCAGAGCTTATATGATCGGGTAATTCATGGGGGTTCGCCTCCATGTCGATGCCCGTGGCATCGAAGGGGTTGGCCATCGGCTGGGGCGCAGCCTCAATGAGATCGCACGCAAAGCTCGGAACCGTAGGTGGAGAGTTTGCATAAGTGCGCCCTTCACTTTTTCTCAGCTCAGGGTTTGCGCACCACAGTTCCCAATCAAGCGCTAATCAAAATTTCCAAACACTCTATGGCAACCGTCAGCTATTGAAGCCTGATGTTAAATCACACCTCTTAGGCCCCATAGGTGCTCTGTGAGTTCCGGATAGGTCAAAGGGCGGCAAGTGGGTCAGTAGGCTCAGAAACGGGCCTTAGAGGCCCTCAAGGGCCATTTAGGCAGTCAACAGCATCAAGCCGGTTATTTGGCTCTGACGGCTTCAAAAAGCTCCAAACATTCTCAGCAATCGACCTCTCAACCAGAGCTGATGTTTGGGTGAATGAAATTGGCAGGAAATAGGGGGTCTTTGTTCGCATCGTTTGCGACCATCAGAACAGCTTTTCATTCACCACCATTTGCCACGCTCGGATCGATTGAAAACGAGGGGCTATGATCACCACAAGCGCCAAAACCAATCCATATTTTTATCCAAGAGGAACGCAGTTCCCTTATTTCTATAGGTTTCTTATTTCAGAGGGCTGTAACTCGATGAAAATAAACACGGAATCCGATTACAACACACCTTTCGGGACCTTAAACACACCTTTGGGGACTCTTAAACACACCTTTGGGGACTTCTAACACTTATTGACCATTGAAAAAGTGTTAGTTATGGGTTTGGCATGGGATATGCAGTCAACAGCGCAGAAACGAGCAGCCACGATCCCGCTCAACTGAGTAAAGCGGGCGAGTTGGCGGATGGGCGATATAGTGATCGCGCTTTGCGCAACCCGCCGAGCTTGCAGGCGCTCAAGCTGCAAGACGTGCTGATGAAGAACGCAGGCGGTAAAATTGCCAACGATCAGTGGCATGAATTGCCGCTGGCGACCTTCAAACAGGTAAAGGGCTTCCGCAATCTGACCCACGAAGACGTGGTGAGGCTCTTTGAGGAGCTGCGCGGCGTGACAATGCGCCATGTGAACAACGCAGAGGGACACACCGCCATCTACGGCCTGATCGCAGTGGGCCGTGTGGACATAGACGAAGGCAATGGAAAGCTGCGCTATAAGTTCGATGATGAGTTTCGCAAGATCATCGAGAAGTCGAACCTCTACGCTGTTTTGGACTACCGTGCCGGTCTCGCCATGTCGTCGCGCTATGCCCATCGCTTGCATGAGATGATTTCATTCCGTGCTGCCCGCGAAAAACAAATGGAGCGCTTTACTGTCGAGGAGCTGCGCGCCCGCCTCGGCGTCCAGACAGGAAAGCTTGCGACATGGACCGCCTTCAAACAAAAGGCGCTCGACGCTGCCATCGAGGAGGTCAACCAATCGAGCCGTTTCAGCGTTAGCTACCGCGTCACCAAACGAGAACGCCGCAAGACCGCCGAAGTTGAGCTGTCGTGGAAAATCAAAGAAGCGCTGGAAGATGCCAAGAAGGAACAGGAGGCACACTCAGCGGCACGTAAGGGCAGACGCGCTGAGGCCAAACAGAAGCTGTCCTTCCCTGAATCGGGCAGCGTCAAATACACCGATCCTTGGGAGCAACTGGCCCGTGATAATTCAAACTGGGATCACGGTAAGATCGCGGATGCGTTCCGATCGTTCTGTTCTCAAAAAGGGATCAAGTTGGGCGCAAAGAACATCGAAACGGTGTTTGTGAATTTCTGCAAAAGCCAGAAAAGAGTCTGATTATGATACGCCTTTTGATACCCCTGATACGGTCTCACGCGACCCCTAATGAGACGATGTGAGACCCCATGAGTTACACCCTTGGAACGGCTGCAAAAGCCACTGGAAAAAGTAAAACCACAATCCAGAGAGCTATCGCAAAAGGTACTATTTCCGCACATAAAGAGAAGAATGGCCGATATTCCATCGACCCTTCCGAGTTGCACCGCGTCTTCCCTATGGTGTCCACTGATACCGTCGCGCAACCGTCTCAAGTGGACACTTCGCGACCCCCAGATGAGACCCCCCTTCAAGTGAAGGTTGAAGCACTGGAAGCCATGTTGGAGCGAGAACGAGAAGCTCTGACAGAAATGCGGACTGACAGAGACGCGTGGAAGCAACAAGCTATCGCACTTTTAGGAGCACCAGAAAAAAAACGCAGCCGCTGGTGGCCTTGGTAAAACAGGGCGTGAAGGTCAGCTGAGCGGACTTTGCTGCCGTTCACGGTTGAAGCTAAAGTGAAGCCACATGGACAAGGGCTTACGGCATGGATCAAAATATTTATGAAGAATTGAAGGTGCTAGAGGAAAGCCTCTGGCGGTCCGAAACCAGATTTGATGATGCTTTAATGGATGAAATCTTTGCTAAAGACTTTTGCGAGTTTGGGCGATCTGGCAGCATTTACAAGCGTCATGAAATGTTGTTCGGGCAAGGGGATATCTCCGAAATCAAAGCAACATTGCCGCTGCGCGATTTTCGTGTTCGCGCCCTGTCCGAGGAAATTGTGCAGGTGATGTATATCAGCGAAGTCCAGTATGGCTCGCAGATTGAAAAGGGAAACAGATCGTCAATCTGGAGGCGCGACACGGCTGGGTGGAAGCTTTGCTTTCATCAAGGCACACCTACAAGCTGATCTGTCTATGGCGTTACAATGGGCTCGGAGCAGCCATTGGCTTTCACAACCCAGCGCTGATTACTCCGCCTGTAACAAAAAGCGAACATCTGCTAACAGGTTTTATGTGAACGTCCCTCAGGTTGTATCGGGGGCAAAGTTGATGGTGGCTCAAAGGTCGGCTCTGCGGACAACATTGCTGCCGTTCACCTCGCCCTCGAATTCATTTGCTAGGCAAACGGAAATCAGATGCGAACCGCCGAGATGACA
>JBARCL010000002.1:0-1890 GCA_049794055.1 Sulfitobacter sp. | reverse complement strand
ACGCCGTTGCCCAGCCATTCCAGCCCGCGCACCATCGACCACATCATTTCGCGGCGGCGCATGGCAATCGCAGTGAGGATCAATAGCGCCAGTACCAGCACAAAAAACAGCTCGGTGGATGCACCGTAGTAGATAAACCGCATCATCGCCTGCGGGTCTGTCCAGTTCAGCCAAAGCGCCGGTTGGAACAGGGCCGCGAAAAGGTTGTAGGGGGCCTCTACGAAGTTGCCCACAACAAACTGGAACAAGCCTGAGTCTTGGAATTTATCAAGACAGCTGAGCTTTGCGCCCTCAGCTGCACGGAAAAATCCCGAACATACCACGTCGTCTGCCATTCTGTCCCCTCCCCGGAGCGCACATCGGGGTTCACCCCGTTTCATGCGTATCGGGCGTTTGCGCCCGTCGTTTGAATTGCATCAAGGGCCGCAGCAATCTGCGCGGCCCTCAAGTGTTTTACGTGAAAGGCTTAGCCCTTGTTGCGCACGCGCTCACGCTGTTCGACATAGAATGCGTCAGACTTGGACAGCCATTCGGCAGAAGACGTCAGCGAGGCTTCAAAGCTTTCGCGTGTCCGTGCGAACAGATCGTCGCCCATGTTTTCGTCCATGACTTCGGCAGAGGCTGCACCGAATGCATCCCAAACATCGTCAGAGAACTGCATGGTTTTCACGCCCTGCTGCTGCAAACGCTTGAGCGCCGCACCGTTGTTGGCCAGAGTTTCGGCCAACTGGATGTGCGTGGTCGCCATTGTTGCGTATTCGATGATCTTCTGGTGCGCTGGGGACAGCTCGTTGAAGACATCAAGGTTGACCGCCGCGGCAAGACCGGAGCCCGGCTCGTGGAAGCCCGCTGTGTAGTAAACTTTGGCAACTTCCTGGAAGCCGGCGCGTTCGTCCGCGAACGGACCAACCCACTCAAGACCGTCCAGAGCACCGGAAGACAGCGCCTGATAAAGTTCGCCACCCGGGATGTTCTGAACAGATGCGCCCAGTTTACCCAGAACCTTGCCACCAAGGCCCGGCATGCGGAATTTCAAACCGTTAAAGTCTGCGGCAGAACCGATTTCCTTGCGGAACCAGCCACCGGACTGTGAACCGGAGTTACCCGCGAGGAAGGACTTGAGGTTGAAGATCTCGCCCAGCTCGTTGTGCAGGTCGTGGCCGCCACCGTGGTGGTACCAGTTTGTCAGCTCTTGTGCTGTGCCGCCGAAAGGTACGGCTGTGTAATAGGCATATGCCGGGTGCTGGCCGATGAAATAGTAATCCGCCGAGTGGTACATGTCGGCCTGACCGGAGGAAACCGCGTCAAATACTTCGAAGGCACCAACCAGTTCGCCGGGGGCTTTTTTGTCGATGGTCAGCGTGCCGTCAGACATCTCGTTGACCATATTGTTCAGGTATGTTGCCGCATCGTCCAGCACGGCGAAACCGCGCGGCCATGATGTGACCATTGTGAGTGTCTTTTTGCCTTGCGCGTAAACTGGTGCTGCAAGTGTTGTTGCGGCGGCGGCGGTACCACCGAGGGCAGATGTCTTCAGAAATGAACGACGATCCATAAGGTTACTCCTCCCGAGTAGAATGCCCGCGTCGCGCTCTGTGGCACGCGCAGGTCGTTTCAAGTGTGGGTACCCTAACGACGGATGCAGGAAGGGGAATACCTAGTTCTACGTAGGGGAAGGCATCATTCGGCTGAACCCCCCGTTTTTCTTGGATATTTCATGAAAAACGCCATGCCGAATACTGAAAGTTAATGCGCTTCGGTGCGCCTGCCCTTTGATTCGCCCCCGATTCGGCGTATCGAATCAGCCATGCGCAGGTTCCTCCCCTCCTTCGTTTTCAGCTACGCCCAAAAGCTCACGCTTTTGGCGGCGATCCCGTTGATTGTGGCGGT
>JBARCL010000001.1:0-2540 GCA_049794055.1 Sulfitobacter sp. | reverse complement strand
AACCTGTTTGGGAAGCAGGGGTCGTTTCTGACCTATTATGCGCCCCTTGTTCCAGGCTCTTGGTTTCGGGGTGACTGCGGGAAGTTGGACTCTTGGCATCATATGCCCTCCAATCCCCCCTCCATGCCCAGACATCAGCACAGCGCTGACAAAGCGATCATACCATGTAGTTGAATGGCCGTTGTGCGAAGTCGCCAGCAAGCGGCGTTTCTGGAAACGCATTAGGCCGCTCTGAGCCCATTGTGTGAATTCGGGTTTCTCGCTGCATGCGCTTGCAGCGTGGAAAATGCTGCGTCAGCGAAAAATTCGGTGCTGCCACGCGGCGGAAAAACCGGCCATTCGTGCAGAGTGCAGCAAGGATTAGAGGTCGAATTCACAGACTGCGGACTGTACTGACCTTGGTCGCAACCGTTCCAACGGCTGCTTTGGAAAATCGGGAGTTGTTTAGAGCGGATGTTTTTGCCCCGGTTTGAAACCCTAAAGCGCCCGACCCAAAACCTGAATCGCGAGGGATTCCCATGAGGACTGGTCTGTGATTCATCCTGTTTGGGAGGATGGAACATGTCAGCACCTTTGCCGGATGCGCTTCCGGCGCGGTTTCACAGATTGATCGAAGAAGGGTTAAGTGGGCGCGCGGCGGCGTTGCGTCTGAAGCTTTCTGCTGCCACCGGAGCGCGTTGGGGCCTTGCGATCCGGCGCACCGGGCAGGCTCGCGCTGCGCCGCAGGGTCGCCCGCGTGGCAAAGGCAAGCTTGATCCGCATCGCACATTTTTGATCGAACTAATTGATCAAGATGGCGACATGACCATGCCAGAACTGGCTGGCGCACTGGCGGATGCGACCGGCGTTCAGGCGCACCCCGATGCGATTGGCCGGTTCCTACGCAAGCTGGGCTTCACGTATAAAAAAAGACGTTGGTCGCGACCGAACGACGCCGTGCGAGGGTAAAGAAACAGCGCGAGGACTGGATCAAACACCGTCTGCCAGCGGTTTCCACACAACCGGATCGTGTTGTCTTCATTGACGAAACCGCCGTCAAAACCAACCTGACCCGCCAGCGTGGGTGGTCGCAACGCGGCGAGCGGCTGGTGATGGATGCCCCCTTTGGATCATGGGGCACGCAGACCTTCATCGCGGGTTTGACCGCTGATGCACTGATCGCCCCATGGGTCATCAAGGGGGCGATGGATGGCGAGGCCTTCACTGCCTACGTCGAGCAAGTGCTTATCCCAGAACTGGACCCCGGAACCGTGGTGATCCTGGACAACCTCGCCACGCATAAGAATGCCGCTGCGGCCAAAGCCATGCAAGACGCCGGATGCTGGTTCCTATTCCTCCCGCCTTACAGCCCCGATCTCAACCCGATCGAGATGGCTTTCTCCAAACTCAAAGCACATCTGCGCAGGATCGGTGCGCGCACATTCACGGACATGTTCCACGCTCTCTCGGAAATCTGCGACCTCTACTCCCAAGACGAATGCTGGAACTACTTCAAAGCTGCCGGATATGTCTCAGGTTAAAGGTCGGAGGCTCTAGGAAGAACTTAATGCCGAGAAAGCGATGAGGAAAAGCGCCGCCAAATCTTAGGTCAGTCTATCGCATCTGTAATCAGCATTAAGTGGGTTTCCTTATTTCTCACCTACGAGTCATTTTGCGCATGTACCGATTAGGATGGCTTCGCTAGTGTATGCTTTTCCAAATACGCGCTACGAGACGAAGCTCCAATCCAGCGCGATGCCGGTAGCGGTATCGATATCTGGCGTGCTGGCTTCGTAAAGACCCATGAGGATATCACGGGATTGGCCTACGTTTTCGTTACTCAGCGAGATGTTTGCCAGCGCGAAGCTTCGGGAAATTTCGCTGGAATCGAGCAAATTTAGATAAAACTGCAAACCTTCCGTGTCCGGCGTACGATCTAGAATGTTCCCATAGACCTGCTGAAGGAATTCTAGATTGCTCATATTGTTTACATCGCCAAAACTCCCTGTAAATTCGGGGCTGGTCATCAAATTTTGAGCGAGAAATTCGTCAGTCAAATCGTCCCGCACCGTGACATCGACGTAGAAGTTTAGGCCCGGCAAGTCGATGCTCCCATTCCGGTTCAACGCAGCCTCATACAGCAAGGCGACACGCTCTGCCGTGATAAAGTCCAGAGGACTTGCCCCGTCTACCCCGGCCTGATCATAAGCGTTGCCGGGCGACAGTTTGACCACCACATTGTCAAACCACAGGTTTTCGACACCAAACACCTTGTCACGCTCCCCGTCTGGCCCTGTAACAATGGCAAATTCCGCGCCGCCCCGAACGGTGTAGTCTGTCACGGCACCCGGCTGCTCGGAATAAAGGCCAAAAAAGCGCGCGGTATCGTTGGTGCCCATTTCAAAAATGGTATCTGCGCCGATGATCATATCACTGCCGGTGCCGCCGACAAGAAAATCGTTAAGCCCGCTACCGCGCAAAATGTCGTTGCCCGACCCACCGTCAAGCGCATCTGGCCCGCCGGGATCATTTTGCGGTGTTCCGTCGCGTCGGCCCCAAAG